>DDWT01000020.1 GCA_002347365.1 Actinobacteria bacterium UBA2279 | reverse complement strand
TGCACTTCAAACTTGAACTCAGGCAGGTCACATCTCCGCAGAATCTAAGTATCATCTCCGTAGCTCCATAGACTGATGTCGACTAGTCCCCAGGCATCACTATGGTCCCAAGGCAATCCCAGGCGCCGTGCAGTTGCACAGAGCCGCAGCGCTGCGTCCAGGGCCGATCGCGCCGCAAAGGCCGCTATCACCCCTTGAGGGGTGAGTGCTGGGACCCTGCCGTCTTCGTCTGCCGTGGTCGAGTAAAGCTGTATTGCCAGTCCACTTGAGTGAGCAAGATCGCAGTGGAATACGTACTCGTCGTCATAGATGCCACCCAGTCCGGCTTGGCGTGCTCGCTCCCGGCGATGCACATCCGGCCAGAGCTTCCAGTCTCTGCTTCTGCGGCTCCGTCCTGACGCCAGGTCCTCATCACTGATGCGCTGATTCGCGGCTACCACTTCAGGACTGATGTGGACTTGTGGGTCGTACGTCAGAGAGTCTCGCGCATAGAAGACCCTGCGAACCATGCAGTGATCACACCACTCCTGAGCGCGGACTTCTGGACCTGCGGCGATGTAACCAAGGTCGAACATGTCCTCGAGTATCATCCTGCCGATAGCATGACTCTCAATGTCGAATCCGGCTCCAGCGAGAAGGTCAATCGCACGCAAGTTCCGTGCAGTCCGAGTAGCCAATACGGTTGCCACAGTCAAGCCGGGCTGCGAATCCGGGGCGATAACACCATCGCTCTCAACGATGCTGCCAATGTAGTCGGCAACACGCCGGAGTGAGCCGGACCAGTCGGGCTGAATCGATGTATCCATTGGCTTCTCTTGCCCTAGTGCGAACCGTTACACCACCGCGAGCCCAGGTACCCCTGCTTAGGCTGAGGGTGGTCGCTGTGACCCCGCCTAGTCACTATGAGATGGCCGGCCCGATCCGGTGTATACGTGGTTCGTCCCCGAGGAACAGGCCCCGGAACGGAGGGACCGGCCATGAACGAGTGTACCCACATCGGGCTCGACGTGCACAAGGACACGATCGCGGTTGCGGTGCTGCGTCCCGGCACCACGGAGGTCGACGAACGGGTGATCCCACGAGCCGCATCTCACCCAGGCATGCTACGAGGCCGGCCCGACCGGCTACGACACGCATCGGCTGATCACCGGTCTCGGCTTTCACTGCGACGTGATCGCGCACTCGCTCATCCCACGCAGAAGCGAATCGCGCGTGAGCTCACAGGATTCATCTGGGGCCTTATGACCGACAACCTCGGCCCTGCGCGATAGTCAGTCATGCACGCGGGCGGGCGCCACATTCCGGAGAGATCCTCGATCACGTTATGCGACACGTGCAAGCGCGCGCCTAGTTTGAGGCAGGCTCCGGTCCGACCGAGATGTGGGGTTGAAATCCCATAGATATCAGCATGGTCGAGCGCCGTTCCCATGTGCCCGCCCGCTTGCACCGACGCGTCAACTGAGAGGACCGTGAACGATTGCGGGTTGACCGGCCATCTCATATCAACGTGTTTGCGGATAACCTGCGAGCGAAGCGAGTCAGGTTGATCCGCGGGTTGGGAAGACGGCCTCGGGACGGCCAACGCCCCGGCTGACCTCCTAGGTATCGTCCTTCGAGGCAAGATGCAGGCTAATCAGTTGAATCCACAACGCCTGCTCGCTCACCTGATACCTCTTCGCTAGCGCCCGAGCATCGAGTCCCATCTCTGCCACATCCCGACCAAGGAACTTCTCGGGCATCAGCAATTCGGCGGCGAACTCGTTTGCTTCGCTTTCCTGGCGATTCTGTGGGTCAAGGTAGTTGTACGTGCCGTCCTCGAACGTCTTCTTGCTGTCTGCAAAGTCGCCGTGCCCCAGTAGATAATGTCCCAGTTCATGCGCGATCGAGAAACGCTTCCGCGTGGGCGCAAATGTCTCGCTGACACCGATACCGCGGACGTCGTCATCAATGATCAACACTGCAGAGGTAGACTCGTCCGGAAAGGCGAAGTCGTGAACCTCGAAGCCCAGTCCATCCGCGATGCGTACGACATCCACGGGCGGCCTCCGAACATGGAACATGTCAAGGATCGCCTGCGCACGCACGCGCGCCTGGGTCGATCTCGTCATTCGCCCTCGCGCTCCTTCTTCTTCTGAAGCAGGAACTTCCTGAAATCCTCTGCTCCAGGCCTGGACGAGATAGCCCCATCCTCATCGCGCCCGCCGCGCAAGTACTGCGCAGAAGTCTTCTCGCCATAGAAGAACGTGACCGGCTTGTTCAAGATCTGAGCAAGTTCAGCCAGTCCCGAGGCCGTCAAACGAGTCGTACCCCGCTCGATGTCTGAGACCGCTGCGTGTGAGCGCCCACCCCAGCGTCGGCCCAGGTCGCCTTGGGTCATCCCCATCTCTTCTCGCGCCTCGCGAACTCGCTTGCCGATTTCCTCAGTGGTAGCCATGTGGTCATCCTACGGCATTCAAGCAATCTCGACAAGCAACAACAGATGTAAGCAATCTTGACACCCGTGTAAGTGATAGCTACACTCCTCATGTAGATATCGGCTCTGACTTACAGAGCGGCAACTAGATCGGTCCACACGGGCTGATCGGAAAGGGGCAGAAGATGGCGAAGAAGCCAGCACAGCACGTTGTTCCGCACGATGGCGGGTGGGCGGTCCGAAAGGAGGGCAGCAATCGCGTGACTTCCGAGCACCACACGAAGGTAGAAGCGGAGACCGTAGGCCGCGCGATTGCAGTGAACCAGGGTGCCGAACTTGTGGTGCATCGAAAGGACGGGACCATTCAGCGACGCGACAGCCATGGCAGCGATCCCTTCCCTCCAAGGGGATAGGGCTCGGTTTCGGATTCGAAGGAGAGCACAAGATGACCAGCTACTACGTCAACAACAACGCCCAGAGCAACGGCGACCACGAAGTTCGCACCAAGGCGTGTTCGTTCCTGCCGGGCGACAAGAAGTATCTGGGCGAGTTCAGTAACTGCGCCGACGCGGTCAGGGAGGCGAAGAAGCACTACAAGCAGTCAAACGGCTGCTATTTCTGCTGCAACGCCTGTCATACTACGTGATCGCTACACTGTCGCCTCGCGTCTCCCAACAGGTTGAGCTAGTGAAGACGCGAGGCGACGGGCAGCAGCGCACCCGAGCCGTTCTTCCCAACCCCTGATTCTACACCCCGCATATCTTGATACGCGCGCTATACGCAGTCTGCGTATCCCCCAAGACTGCCCCCAAGCGCTTCCATCATATACCTCTCGCTGGCATCACAAAGGGGCGGCTCCTCTCGGAAGTCCGCCCCTTATGCAGTCTCGATATGCACGCCTATCGCCCGCGCCAACCGCCCACGCCACACGCTCCCCTACATCGGTGCGTAGAGCTTCCCGTACGGACGGTGGCTGAACGGCGTCAGCTTGAGGAACGGCTGCGACAACACCTCGTCGAGGTCCATGCCCTGCGCCTCACAGTAGTCGGTCAGGATCGGAGTCAGTTCGGCCATATCCTCTTCGGTCGCCTCGGCGATACCCACTTCCTTGCCGCACTGCCACGTCTCGACGGTGCCGCGGATGTAGATCGTCCCGCCGTGCATGCCGCTGCCAAGGAAGCTTCCCACGAGCGGCTGGTCGGCGAATTGCGTGTTCATGCCCAACAGCACGAGCATGCCACCTGCCATGTACTCGCCGAAGAAGTCACGCGCGTTGCCGCCGATGACCATGATCGGCACCAGGCTCTCGTACGCTTTCATGTGGATGCCCACCCGGTAGCCTACGTCGCCTTTGATGTAGACGCGACCGCCACGCATGCCGTAGCCCAGCACGTCGCCTGCGTCACCGTGGACGATGACGCGACCGGCGTTCATGGTGTTGCCCACGCCGTCCTGCGCGTTGCCGAAGACCTCGATGGTGGGTCCGTCCATGAACATCGTCAGGTCGTTGCCCGCTGTGCCGTGGACCTCGATCTTCACGTCCTTGCCGGCAAGGCCGGTGCCGATGTAGCGCTGACCGTTCACGTTCTCGATGCGCAGGTGCTTCGCACCGCCGTTCACCGCTTCGCGGATAGCCTCGTTGAGTTCTTTGTAGTAGACAGCGTTGCTGTCGATCACCGTGACGTCACCTTCAACGCTCACCTTCGGCGCTACGTGCAGGTAACCCTCGATGGGTTCTGTCGCGTACTTCGTCTGCGTCATGACCGTCCTCCCCTACATCCCGGCCGGTTTGACACCGAGGATCTTGCAGGTCTGTTCGTCCAGCCCGATCGCACGCAGACGCTCGCGGCTGCCGCGAAGCGACTCGACCGCGTTCACGCCCAGCGCGCCCAATATCTCCTGGATCTCGTGACTCCATGCGTGCACCAGGTTCACGAGCCTCTCGGCACCCCACTCCGGATCGATACGACGGGTGAGTTCAGGCTTCTGGGTAGTGATGCCCCACGAGCAGCAGCCCGTGTGGCAGCTCTGGCACAGGTGACAGCCAAGCGCCATGAGCGACGCCGAGCCGATCGCCACGACGTCGGCGCCCAGCGCGATGGCCTTGGCGGCGTCCGCCGAGGAGCGGATGGAGCCCGCGGCGATGATCGACGCCTGGTTGCGGATGCCTTCGTCGCGCAGACGCTGGTCCACCGCGGCGATGGCGATCTCGATAGGGATACCGATGTGGTCGCGGATGACCTGCGGCGCAGCACCGGTGCCGCCCTTGAAGCCGTCAAGGTAGACGTAGTCGGCGCCTGCACGGACGATGCCCGACGCGATGGCGGCTACATTGTGCACCGCGGCGATCTTTACGCCCACCGGCTTGTAGCCGGAGGCCTCCTTGAGCGCGTAGATGAGCTGGCGCAGGTCCTCGATGGAGTAGATGTCGTGGTGCGGCGCCGGACTGATGGCGTCGGTCCCCTGCGGGATCATGCGCGTGCCCGAGACTTCCTTGTTGATCTTCTCGCCAGGCAGGTGCCCGCCGATTCCCGGCTTGGCGCCCTGGCCGATCTTGATCTCGATGGCAGCGCCGCGGTTGAGGTACTCCGGGTTGACGCCGAAGCGGCCCGAGGCCACCTGGACGATGACGTTGTCCTGGTAGGGATACAGATCCGCATGCAACCCGCCCTCGCCGGTGTTCATCACGGTGCCGAGGCGCGTCGCGGCCATCGCAAGCGACTTGTGGACGTTCAGCGACACAGAACCGTAGCTCATCGGCGAGAAGATGATGGGGGTATCGAGCTTGACGTTGTTAGACATGCCCGCGCCCTCGGCCAGCTTGTAACCGCCGTTGCCGTCGGACTCCACCTTCACGCTATCGGGCTTGCGGCCCAGGTAGGTGCGCAGCTCCATCGGCTCGCGCAGGGGGTCGATGGACGGGTTGGTGACCTGGCAGGCATCCAGGACCAGGTGGTCGAAGATGCGCTGATAGGGCTTAGGATTGCCCATCGAGGTGAGCAGCACGCCGCCGGTCTCGGCCTGGCGCCAGACGGCCTTGCGCGCATCCGACGACCAGTTGTCGTTGTCGCGATACGCAAGAGTGCTCTTCTCGATGGTGATGCAGTGCGCCGGGCAGTAGGTCACACAGCGGTGGCACGCGCGGCACTTGCTGTCATCAGGGATGGGACGCTCGTTGAAGCTGTAGACGCCCCAACCGCACTGCTGAACGCAGCGCCCGCACTTGTGACACTTGTCGTAGTCGATCTTGACCTTGAACTCGGGCTGGATGAGTGACGTAGGCATTATGCGTTCACCTCCACGGTGTCGCAGGAGACTTCAGTACCGGTGACCGCACACGAGATCTCGGACGGCGCCAGATGCAGGTCGCCGTGGATCGGCCAGTCCATCCCCCTCACACGCGCGATGACCGGCTCGCCGGCCTTCGGCGTCCAGAGCATGTCGGGCTCAGGGATGACGGCGCGGATCGCGCTTTCTTCCGAGGCGACCATGATGGTGCTGCCCTTGCGCGCCGCCACGAGCGGGCGCAGCTTGATGCGGTCGTTTAGGGCCACCATTCCGCCGTTGAAGCCGAGTACGATCGCGAACGGGCCGTTGAGCATACCGGGCCCATAGACTGCGCGAAGCGAGCGCATGACGGCTTTCTCGTCTTCGGGCATGCGGTCGATGTCATCCCACAAAGGCGACGCGAGCGCCTTGCACGCTAGCGATAGCGGAAGCTTGTGACGGCGCAGCAGCAGGTCGAACAGGTATGCCGCGACCTCGGTGTCGGTACCCAGCGTGCACTTATAGCCGAAGGCCTCCAAGTAGCGGCTGTTGATGCCGTAGCTGGATATCTCACCGTTGTGCACGATCGTCCAGTCGAGCAGCGCGAACGGGTGCGCGCCACCCCACCAGCCGGGAGTGTTGGTGGGGAACCGGTTATGTCCGGTCCACGTGTGGCCTTCGTACTCCTCGAGACGGAAGTAGTGGCCGATCTCCTCGGGGTAGCCAACGCCTTTGAATACGCCCATGTTCTTGCCCGAGGAGGCGACGAACGCCCCGTCGATCGTGGAGTTGATCGCCATGACCGCGTGGACGACGTAGTCCTCGGCGCTCATCTCGGATTCTTCAAGCTTGTCGGGGTACGGCTGCATGAAGTAGCGCCACAGCAGCGGAGCGTCGGTGATGCCTTTGACCGGGCGCGTGGGCATGGGCTCGGCGAGGTCGACGAGGAAGTGCTTGTCGAAGTGCGCCTCGGACTCCTCTTTGGCGCGCAGATCGTGATACATCATGTGGAAGCAGAAGTGATCGGCGAACTCGGGGTAGATGCCATAGCCGGCGAATCCACCGCCCAGCCCATTACCGCGATCATGCTGGACAGCCATCGCCAGGATGGCGTCCTCGCCGCTCATGAGCGCGCCGGACTCGTCGCAGATACCCATCAGGCCGCAGCCGCCATGGATCTTGAACGACGACTCCTCGCGGTAGCGGGGTCGGGTGCTCATGCGTTACTCAACTCCCTCAACGTCATCGGTGAGCAGTCGTGCGACAGCGTCACCACCGGTCTGCGGAAGGGGCGCGAGCCCCAGCTTCTTGCGTGCGGACTCTCTCGGCTTGCCGAGAACACCCGACTTCAGAAACTCGGAGTAGGCCGCCGAGACGGACTCGGGACCGGAGCCGGCTGCCATTGCGAGCTCCTTGAGCTTGCGGAACGTCTCGGCCATACCGATGTCGGAGTGGCAGAGTTCCTGGCACGTGTAGCACTCCAGGCACTTCCACAGCTGACCCTCGGCAAGCACGTCGTCGAGATGACCGCGCACGAGCTCGCCGATGATCTCCGTGGGCTGGAACGTGGGGTCGACCTTGCACACCGGGCAGTCGTCTTTGCACGCGGTGCACGTAGAGCACTTGCCCAGCAGCGACACATCGAAGAAGGCGCCCAATCGCGCCTTGTCGGCCTCCCGATCGCTCCACTTGTCGAGGAACGGCTGCACCGAGACGCGGTGCATGTCCAGGCCGATCTCCTCGGGCGAGTGACCCATACCGAGCGCGATGAGCTCGGAGAGGAAGAACACGGGTACGTTGATGTCCTCTTTGGCACGCTGCAGCGCTGCCTGGTTCAGGTCGAACTGCTGGAAACACGAAGGACAGACGACGACGAGCGCATCGACCTCTTCGCGCATGAGATCGGTGAGCTTGCGGCGTGCGAACGCGAGCGAACCTTCGCGCTCGCCCACGCGGTCGAGAGCGCCGCCGCAGCACTGCATCTTAGTGGGATAGTCGACCACGCGTGCGCCAAGAGCGGCGACCATGTCCTCGACCTTACGGGGATGCATCGGGTCATCCCAACGCACCGCAGGCTGCGGGCGCAAGAGGTGGCAACCGTAGTGGACGGCGATGCGCATCCCCCAGAACGGCTTGGTGATCTTGGACGCGACCAGGCCGGTGCCCATCTCGTCGACGAGCCACTCGGCGAAGTGCTCGATCTTGAGCTGCCCATCGTAGTGCAGCCCTTCTCGGACAAGCCGCTCGTTGATGGCTTCCTTGGCGCGCCAGTCGGTGGCCAGATGGCTGTACGCCTCCTTGAACGTGGAGTAACAGCCGTTGCACGGCGTCACCACGTCCAAGCCCGCCTTCTCGATGATGGCGAGGTTGCGCGCGGCGGCCGTGTAGAACGCGTTCTCGTCGTTCGCTTTGACAAGCACACCTTCGGGACAACACGTGTGGCCCTCGAGTTCGTGCACCGTCGCTCCCAGGTCATCGAAGACGAGGCGGGTCGCCTTCTCGATGAAGGGGAACCTCGCCGGGATCGTGCATCCCCAGAAGACCGCGAAATCCTTCATGCGTACCTCACAGACGGTTGGAATCATTGCCGAGAAACGAAAAACGCCCACTTCGAACCCGATAGGTTCGTCGTGAGCGCCATTGCTCGCTACTTCAGTTGACCGGCACGCCGTTGTGCCAGTGAGGGGGATTCTAGCAGGAATCGTGCCGCGATTCCAGTGTGGCGAAACGTGCGCGAAACACGCGGCTGGCTACTTCTCGGCCTCCGCGGCAAGAACGATCGCCTCGGCCACCTGACGAAGACCCATACGCTTATCCATCGCAAGCTTCTGGAGTCGCTTGAACGCATCCGGCTCAGTCAGGCCCTTCGACATAAGCACGCCTTTGGCGCGATCGAGTGCCTTGCGCGTCTCGAGCCGCTCGCCCAGATCGGCGACCTCACCTTCTAGCAGGCGTGTCTCGGCGAATCGTGAGACGGCGATCTGCATCGCTGGCAGAATGTCACGCTTGGTGAATGGCTTGACGATGTAGGCCATGGCCCCGGCCGAGCACGCTTCTTCCACGTAGACCGACTGAGAGAACGCCGTCACCATGACTACCGGCGCGATCCGCTCGTCGGCGATGACACAGGCAGCCGTCAGGCCATCGGTCCCCGGCATCTTCACATCCATGAACACGATGTCGGGGCGCAGCTCGCGGGTCAGTGCGATCGCTTCATCGCCGTTGCGCGCCTCGCCGACCACGTCGTGGCCCTCTTCGACGATCATCTCGCGAAGGTCCATGCGGATCAGCGCCTCGTCCTCGGCTATCAGTACCCTGAGCGGCGTCACGACTCCTCCTCCGGGATCTCGGGAACCGGCACGCGCACGGTCACGGTCGTGCCACGCGCCACGGAGAGGTCGAGCGTGCCGCGCAAGTCGTCCTCGACCACCGTCCGGACGATGGCTAGGCCGAGATGTGCATCCGTGGCCGCGTCGAAGCCGTCGGGCAGACCGACGCCGTCGTCACGTACCGCGAAGTGCAGTTCGCCCACCAGGCGGCGCATGCCGAGACTCACATGCCCATCCCGGCCCTGGCCGATCCCATGCTCGATCGCGTTGTGAACGAGCTCTGCGATCACCAAAGCCATCGATGTCGCCACAGCGGCGGGGACCAGACCCGTCTCACCCTCAACGGTGACCTCCACGGTGCTGTCCTCGCCTGCAAGACCCTGCCGCACCATATCCACGACCACGCGAGCCGCAGCAGCAAGGTCGACCCGCTCCTCGGTAGAGGCTGCGAGCATCTCGTGTACGACCGCCATCGATGACACGCGCTCGACGGCCTCCTCGAGGGAGCGTGACGCCTCCTCGTTGCTGGTACGACGCGCCTGGATGCGCAGAAGCGAGGCGATGGTCTGCAGATTGTTCTTCACCCTGTGATGGACCTCGCGGATCGTCGCCTCTTTGACGCGCAGTTCCTGCTCTCTGCGGCGAACGTCCGTCACGTCTTCGACCAGCACGACTGAGCCCTCGAAGAGGTCGATGGTGCGCACGGAGAGCACTCGACCGGAGACCTCGATGGTAGCTGCATGCGCGGCGCCGGTGCCCAGCACGGGCGCCACCACGATCGAGCAGCCGGGCAATTCCACGACCCTGCGGCCGTCGAGTCCGCCGTCAACGCCGGCGGTACGCATGATATTGACAGCATTGGGGCTGGCATAGGTCACGATGCCCGAGACATCGACTTCGATGACACCATCCCCGGCCCGACGCGTCGTGGTGAACGGGGTCTGGCCGTCGATATCCACGAGTGGACCCTGGCACAGAGCATCCACGACGCGTTCGGCAAGCGACATGAACACGCGCTCCATCTTGCCCGGTGCCTCGACGACATACTGGCTGAGGTCCCGCACGATCACACCGTAGGGGTGCTCGCCGCGACCAACGGCATAGGCGGATGTCGCATACGAGATCCCGCGCGTGCTGCGCCTGCGCTCACCGTGGGCTACTCCGCCCTGGGCGGCAACAAGGTACGCCTCAGCCTCAAGATCCGGCTCAAGTACCTGCCCGACGCGACTCGACGCAACCGCGGCCACGGCTGTCATGGGTCTGGCATCGGCGACGATGAGCAGTCCCTCGGACACGGGGACCGCCAACGCGACGTCGCCGTACCCCAGATCGGCCACGAACTGGAGGTTGCCCATGACGTTGTCCAGGTGCGCCTTGGCAGCGCCCTGGGGGAGATCTGATGGTTTGACCTGCGATTCCATGCCAGGAGTATACGCTTTCCGCCTGGTCGTGCGTCACGCCGCTGCGGCGAGCCGAAGTAGGCCTTTCAGGTCGCCGATACCACCCTTTAGAGTCACTACTGGTATTCTGCTACCGTTTGTCGCTTACATATAACCTTCTGTCGTCCAATGACCGATTCAGACATGGACAGCAATACGGAAGGCGGCATGGACAGTGACAACCGATATCAAGAGAGTCGTCAGACGCGAAGGTCAACTCAATCTCATCTCCTATACGATGATCATCGCCCTCGTCGCACTGGCGGGCGTCCTGCTGTTCTCCCTGCTCGCGAACGTCGAACTCCCCGATTGGTGGCTCCTGAACAACGAGATCGTACGAACCGCTGCCACCGGACTGCTCCTGATGTTGATCCTCTATCTGGTCGATCAGCACGGTCGGCTTCGCAAAGAACTCGTGGGCATCCACGCAGATCTCGAACAGGCCAAGTGCGATGTCCAGGCAGCCTACGATCGCTTGTCATTCTCGCATCACGCCGCAGAGCTCATGGCCTCGCTCACCGCCGATACCGGCCTGGATCAGGTACTGCTCGAGTCACTCCCCCACTTCGGCGCTGATGCAGCCGCAGTAGTGGGTGACGACGTTCACCTGTTCTCGACCGAGACGATCTCGCACGCCGACGCCCACCGCGCCATCATGAAGGTCGCCCTGGATGCCGTCCGCGCTGGCAAGGCGCTTTCGGTCGCCGGCGCCGAGAACGGTGCTTCGGCTCTCGCCGTGCCACTGCGTGTCGAAGGTCAGCTCAAGTCCGTATGCTGCCTGTGGCGCCAAGAGGGAGAGTTCGCCGAAGACCAGCTTGAGGGGCTGCAACTCGTCGCCCGCATCATCGAGATGAGTATGGAGAACCGGGACCTGCTCGAGGGTCTGCGGGCGCAACTGGAGGGCACTCTGACGGCACTTGCGCATCTCGTCGAACTGCGGAGCCCCGACTACGTGCGTGACTCTTCTGCTGTCGCCGACAACGCCGTGAGTGTCGGACTCCTCATGGGAATGAGTGAGCGTGAGTTGGCCGGAGTACGGATCGCCGCCACGCTGCATGACGTCGGCATGCTCGACGTACCCACATCGATCCTCGGAGCCACCCGGCCACTTACGATCGAAGAGACGCTGACGGTCCAGCGGCACTGCGCCTCAGGAGCACAGATCGTCAAGAACGCCCGATTCGGGGCGGAGATCGAGCAAGCGGTTCTGGCCCATCACGAGAAGATGGACGGTACAGGATACCCGGCGGGACTCCGTGGCGACCAGATACCTTTGACCGCCCGGATCATCGCCGTTTGTGATGCCTACAGCGCACTGACATCGCCTCGGCCCTACCGCCAGGCGCTCTCCTCCGAGAAGGCCATGTCCGAGATCAGACGAGCCTCTGGTACTGCTTACGACCACACTGCCGTCGACGCACTCGCGCAGATCGTGGGCCACAGCAGCGGTCGCACCGGCAGCCTGGACACGGAGGCCGCAGCGTTGCTTGAGCAGGTCTCGTGTAGTCGCTGAAGGCTGGTTAAGCGTCGCGGCAATCGGTATCATGCAGGGGTGTCTCTCTACGACCAGAACTCATGGGTGTTCACTCCGAGAAGCATGCCGAGGGGATCTTGCCAGTGACGTCGTCGACGTACGTCTACACATACATCGCCTTCGCGCTCGCCTACCTGGTATCGAGTGCGACGCTGGCTGTCACAGCCTTCCGCACGAGTGGCGGGCTTTCAAAAGCCGGCAGGTCAGCAGACCCGCAAGGTCGTCCCGCTCTGGAACTCGCGCGTGAGTATGTCGGCCACGGGCAGCGACTCGTGGACCTGGCCCAGCTGGCGACGCTGCTCCCCCTCGCATACATCGTCGGCAGCATCTTCCTCGGCTCGGCCATTCTCCGCAATCAGGACTGGGCAGGTATGGCGAACGCACTGTGGGTGGCGATCACAGTCGTCGCGATCGGAGCCAGCGTCATGCTCGCAGCAGGCGGAACCAAAGAAGCGCGGGCTTTGTCCGATATCGACGCAGAGCAGGCGATCGTTGGTGAGCGCACCGCTGACGCGGCACACAAGCTTGCCAGCCGCCTGGGGATAAGCACGACCCTACTCGTGCTGGTCGCGCTTTTCACGATGTTGAACCTGTGGTCGGTCGCAGGGAACCTCGGCACATTGCTCGACTTGAACTACGTGCTGTAGACGGCTCGCTCGGCTATAATCCGTCGAGCGACTCCACTCGGGCCCGGGTGGCGGAACAGGCAGACGCGTCGGTCTCAAAAACCGATGATGGAAACATCGTGCGGGTTCGATTCCCGCCCCGGGCACCACCTAACCGCTCGTCACCTCAACCGGCTCCTCGCCCGCATCCAGGACGCATGCGCCGGGCAGTGACAGCGTGAACATCGATCCAAGACCTATCTCACTCTCGACGACCAGATCCCCGCCGAGTATCCGCGCGAGCCGTCGTGATATGGCAAGCCCGAGTCCCGTTCCGACCGGCTTTCCCGCCTCGATGGAACGCGACTGATGGAACTCCTCGAAGATGTCGGTCAGTTCCTCACTCGCGATGCCGATCCCGGTGTCGGAGACGTGCACGTCGAGCGTGGCTCCCGAGGCCTCGAACGAGACTCGCACGCCACCGGCAGGAGTGAACTTGATTGCGTTGCCCACCAGATTGATCAAGATCTGCTCGAGCTTGGTCCTATCGGTGCAGACCAACTGATCCTCACCGATCTCAACCTGAAGAGTCAGTCCCTTTGCCGCAGCCAGCGGACGGACGGATTCCAGCACCTGCTGCACAACCGGCCTGAGCGAGAACGACGACAGAACCAGTCGCGCCGCACCAGCTTCGATACTGGTGATGTCCAAGACATCGTTGACCAGGGCAAGCAGGTGTTTGCCGGAGGAGTTCACAAGCTTGATCTGATGCAGCTGCTCTTCTGTCAGCTCGCCCGCCATGCCAAGCCCCAGCAGATCAGTGAAGCCGATGATCGAGTTCAGGGGCGTTCGAAGCTCGTGGCTCATATTGGCCAAGAACTGGCTCTTGACGTGCATGGCCGATGTCAGCTGCCAATTCGCATCTTCAAGTTCTGAGGTTCGCTCGTACACGATGCGCTCGAGGCTGGCTTGCTGGTCTTGGAGTTGGGCCTCAGCGTGCTCGCGCTCGAGCATCTCGGAGGCAAGAACCCGATTCGCAGCTTCCAGCTCGGCGGTACGCAGGCTGACCCGCTGCTCGAGTTCGTCGCGCGAGAGTTCGAGCTCTCTGATGATGCGCTGTCGTTCGCCCGTCAGCACCACGATGAGTTGCGCCAGCATCGTCGCGCCGATGAAGACAAGCTGCAGCAGCAGGCGCGACTGGTGTACGTCACCTCCGGAGAACGGACCAACACCGCGGCTCGCGCTCGCGAAGGCAACCGGCGCCATCAGAATCACCGCGAACGACACCTCGCGCCACCCGAATCGAAGGACCAGCAGTATGAACAGAGGTCCGAGCAGGTACGGCATGCTCCGTTCGAAGGAGAGAGGCAACCCAACCGCGTAACTGAGAACGGTCGCCATCACGAGCAGCGCCAAGACCGTGACCAACTCAGCGACCGTGCCGGTCCGCTCAGAGCGATCTTTGGATCCGAGAACAGCCAGCACGACAGGCAACAAGAGTGCTATCCCGAGCACGTCTGCCAGCAGGAACTCGCCCGCATAGACAACCCGGGATGCGAGGTCACCGTTCGCGGCGAACGGGTTGAGCGCCACGAGGACCGCCGTCACACCCGAAGTGACAGCAGATACCCACCAGATCGCGCGAACGTCGGCCAGGGAGCGAAGGGCCGCGCGCTTCCGCCAGGACCTGGGGGCGATAGTCGCGCCCATCCACGTCCCGACCGCAGATGCGAGCCCGATCACGAGTGCCGGCAGTGGGGCGAAACCCAGCCACAACGCCAGCAAGAAACCACCCGGTACGACACCCAGGAGAGCTGTGCGACTGTACAGAACCGCGATCCCGAGCGCGAAGCCGCCCGGTAACCAGAGCAGCTCACCGGCGTACAGGGGTTGGACGATACGCGAACTCGCAACGCCGATGACGACGTAGCTGAGCGCAACAAACAGTGGGGCAACAACGGTCCTGCTCTTCAGATCGACCACGCCTTATCCAGAGTCGCATAACCCGGCACACCGGCCCCTCGGTATGCTGACGCCTGTTCGTGCGACCCGCGAGATTACATGTCGACACTACAAGAGCAAGCAGCACGCCACCTGACGCCCACGCCCGAGAAATCGTCGTGACGCTGGAGTGAACCCCGGCTGCAACCCCACCGAGATCGCCCGCGCTCTCCGCATGCGGACTGCGCCGTACCCGGATGATCGGTGCATGCGATGATAGTTACGGGTAGATGCTCCCCAAGAACCTGCGAAAGGAGACCCGTGTCTGACGACCGTCACGAGTTCGCACTCGGCCTCCCGAAAGCCGAGCTCCACCTGCACCTGGAAGGCACGCTCGAGCCAGAGCTCATGTTCGAGCTTGCCGAGCGCAATGGCGTCGACCTCCAGTATCGAACAATCGAGGCGGCTCGCGCGGCCTATGATTTCTCAGACCTCCAATCCTTCCTTGACCTCTACTACGCCGGATGTGCAGTACTTCGGACCGAACAGGACTTCTACGACCTCACCTGGGCCTACATCACCAAAGCCGCCCAGGAGAACATCCGTCACGTCGAGCCGTTCTTCGACCCGCAGACCCACATGAACCGTGGCGTCCTCTTCGGCGTTGTGATCGCCGGGATACTCCGCGCCCTCGAAGATGCCGACGAGATGTTCGGCGTCAGCTTCCGCCTCATCATGTGCTTCCTGCGTGATCTGCCGGTCGAGAACGCGATACACACGATGCGCACGGCACACCTGTACCACTCGCGGATCACGGGAGTCGGACTCGACTCCGCCGAAATCGGCTTTCCGCCGGCTCTGTTCGAGGACGTCTTCCGCGCCGCAGGCGACCAGCACTACCGCCGTGTGGCACATGCGGGCGAGGAGGGACCACCGAGCTACATCACCGATTCGCTCGACATCCTTCATGTCGAGCGAATCGACCACGGTGTGCGCTGTCTCGAAGACCCTGCGTTGGTCGAGCGCCTCGCCCGGGAACGCATCCCGCTGACCGTCTGCCCGCTGTCCAACATCAGGCTTCGCGTTGTGGACACGGCTGCAGACCACCCGCTCCGCAGGTTGATGGACGCGGGCCTGCTCGTCACCGTGAATTCGGACGACCCTGCCTACTTCGGCGGATACCTCACAGACAACTACGTGGCAATGGCCGAAGCGCTCGACCTTGACGACGCTGACCTGGTGAGACTCGCAAAGGCATCGTTTGAAGCCTCGTTTCTGCCTGAAGACCGCAAGGCAGAGCTTGTGTCCGAGGTCGATGCATACGCTGAAGCGCACACCCGTTCGTAGCGAACACCTGTTCGCTTTTCATGTTTGGACCTGATAGAATCACTTCCGTGGTGTCCTCTCGGCCACGGAGGTCGCAATGACTACATCCCAGATAGCACCCGAGGTCGCCGAACGCGTCCACGAAGGCCTCAACCCGGCGCAGCGCGCAGCCGCGTCTCACGGCGCGGGACCGCTCCTGATCGTTGCCGGAGCGGGCACCGGCAAGACGAACACACTCGCCCACCGCGTCGCCTACCTGATCGCCTCCGGCATCACCCCGAACCGCATCCTGCTGCTGACGTTCACCCGGCGCGCCGCCGGTGAGATGAAGCGTCGCGTCGACGCGTTGTTGCGCCGAGTTGCCACCGGCGACGAGCGGCTACCTGAAACGCTTTCCGGTGCGAAGGTCTGGGGTGGCACGTTCCATTCCGTCGCGGCCCGCCTGCTGCGGGTCCACGGCCGGGACATCGGACTGGAACCCAATTTCACCATCCTCGATCGCGCTGATGCTGAGGACCTGATGCATCTGTGCCGGACGGAGCTTGCGCTCGGCAAGCAGGGGCGCCGTTTCCCCCAGAAGGGCACGTGCCTCGATATCTACTCGAGGTGCGTGAACGCGCAACTCCCTCTCGAAGACATCCTGCGCACCGTCTTTCCCTGGTGCAAGGAGGACGCCGAAGATCTACGCCGGCTGTTCGTTGAATACACGGACACCAAAGAGAGCCGCCAGATCTTGGACTACGACGACCTGCTGCTGTTCTGGCGCGGTCTGCTCGACTCGCCTGCCGGTGATCGCGTTCGAGAGCGGTTCGACGCGGTACTCATCGACGAATATCAGGACACCAATGCGCTCCAGGCGGACATCGTGGCATTGTTGCGCCCGGACGGTACCGGCGTGACAGCCGTGGGCGACGACGCGCAGGCCGTCTACTCTTTCCGGGCCGCGACGATTCGCAACATCCTCGAGTTCCCGCAGCGCTTCGAAGGGACCACCGTGCTGACGCTCGAGCAGAACTACCGCAGCACCCAACCGGTACTTGACGCCACGAATGCGATCATCGCCGCCTCCTCTCAGCGTTACGACAAGACGCTGTGGACCGACCGCGACGGTGGCGCACGACCGGCGCTCGTCACGTGCCGAGACGAAGTCGAACAGACCGACTACGTGATCGAGCGCATCCTCGGGCACCGCGAGGAAGGCCTGGCGCTCAAGCAGCAGGCGGTGCTGTTCCGCGCGGCTCACCACTCCGCAGCACTGGAACTCGAGCTCTCGCGCCGCAACATCCCCTTCTACAAGTACGGTGGACTGAAGTTCGTCGAGATGGCCCACGTCAAGGACCTGAGTTCGTTCCTGCGCCTTGCCGAGAACCCACTCGACTCCATGGCAGGACTGCGCGTTCTGCAGCTGATACCGGGCGTCGGGCCGCGAATCGCCGCGGCACTCATGGATGCCTTGCGTGACGCCAACGGGGACTTCGATACATGGGTCTCGTGGCGACCGCCTGAGATCAGCGTCAAGACCTGGCCTGACTTCGTGGGGCTCATGCGCAACCTGGCACATGCCCCGTCCACCGATGTGTCCGCCCAGCTTCACGCGGCGCGCATCTTCTACGCCCCACTTGCCGAGCAGCGCTACGACAATGCTGCTGCGCGTCTCGCCGACCTCGAGCAGATCGAGATGCTCGGCTCACGATTCAACGACCGGGCCCGTTTCCTGGCCGAGATGACCCTTGATGCTCCCAACTGGACGGGTGACTTCGCCCAGCCGCCCACTCTGGACGAGGACTTCCTCATCCTGTCCACGATCCACTCCGCAAAAGGACTCGAATGGGACGCGGTATACGTCATCCATGCAGCTGACGGCAATATCCCGGCCGATCTCGCCTGCGGAAGTGCCGAAGAGATCGAGGAAGAGCGACGGCTGTTCTACGTCGCGTGCACTCGTGCCAAAGATCACCTCTACGTGCTGCACCCACTGCGCTACTACGCCGCAGGGCGGGGATTCTCGGACAGATACGGCTACGCGCAGCGAACCCGCTTCGTGCCCGACACGCTCAGGCCGCTGTTCGCAGAGTCACAGGCGCGTCCGACCTCTGATGAGGCCGATGCGGAGTCCGGGGGGATCGAAGCGACAACCACACGCATTCGCGAGGGAATCAAGGCGATGTGGTGACCCCGGGACTAGCAGCCCGAAGCGTCGGAGATATCGAGGATGTGTGCGCTCGCCTCAAGGCAGCTCACGTGGTAGAACGCCTCTTCCAACGTCGCACCCTTCGCGAACGGGCCATGCGTGCGCAACACCGCGACCTTGTGATCGCGCAGCTGGGCCGAGAGCACTTCGGCCGCCTCGGGTGAGGCGATAGTCTGTGCTGCCGAGACGACCGGCACTGCCCCCAGGATGGCCGTTGACTCGCTGTCGAGCGGCACGATGAGCTCAGAGACCAGCGAGCGGTGGATCGTGTGAACGGTATGCGCATGTACGATCGCGCGCGCATCCGTGGCGCGGTAGATGGCGCGGTGTACGACAAGCTCCCTACTGCAGCCCTCATCTTCCGGACACGCGTCTATACCCGTCTCCACGATGTCGTTTCGGCTGAGCCTGCCGAGCATCGACCCGCTTCGGGTGATAAGGATGCGGTCGCCGATACGGACACTCAAGTTGCCGCCGTGGCTCGACACGGCACCCGTGAGGAACAGGTCGCGGCCGGTGTCTTTGAACGACGCGAACAGCTCCTCGGAGATGGTCATCATCGGGCAAGCACCATCGCGAGATCGTAGATGTGCTTCTTCATGTCGTGGTGGCGGCTGTAGCAGTCCTGCAGCGTTGCAAGCTCCATGTCGGCGTTGCGCAGACAGACTGCCTTGCCGCTCTCGCCGTCCAGAAGCGCCTCCACCGCTGCAGCGCCCATGCGACTGGCGAGCGTGCGATCGAACGCTGACGGCGCTCCGCCACGCTGTATGTGGCCGAGCACGACAGCCCGAACCTGATGGCCGCACAAGGGTGACAGGTCTTCGGCGACGCCGAACGCATGCCCGGCCCCCTCGGCCATCACGATGATCGAGTGCTTCTTGCCGCGTTCGATACCCTGCCTGACCGAGACACAGATGTCCTCGAGCTTCCAGGGGATTTCCGGCACCAGGATACAGTCCGCGCCCGCTGCCAGACCCGAGTACAGCGCGAGCATGCCGCAGTGGCGGCCCATGACTTCGATGATGAACGTTCTCTCGTGACTGGACGCCGTATCGCGGACCTTCGACGTGGCATCGCAGATGGTGTTCTGGGCGGTGTCGAAGCCGATCGTCGTGTCGGTAGCCGCGATATCGTTGTCGATCGTGCCGGGTACGCCGATGACGCTCACGCCGCGCTTGTCGAGCTCCTCCGCCGCGCGGTAGGTGCCATCGCCGCCGATGGTCACCAGTCCGGTCACACCGTGATCGGCCAGCTGTTGCGCGGCACGGTCAAGGCCCTCTTCCGTGAACATACGTTCCGAGCGGGATGTCCCGATGAACGTACCTCCGCGGTCGAGCACGCCGCCGACGCTACCGAGCTGCATCTCGGAGAAGTCGCCATCGATCAGCCCCTCGTAGCCATGGCGCACGGCCATTGCCTCGGCACCATGCGAGATGGCGATGCGCACGACAGCACGGATCGCTGCGTTCATCCCCGGAGCGTCGCCGCCGCTCGTGAGCACTGCGATGCGGGGTGTCGTCATGCGCTTACTCCCCCTCTGTGTAGACGCCTGTCGTGGCTAGTCTCTCATAGCGCTTCGCCAAGACGTCATCGATATCCTTCCCGCACAGCTCGTCAAGCGCTCGCGTGACCGAGCGCGCCACCGACGCATAGACGATCGCGGGATCCCGATGTGCCCCGCCCTGCGGCTCGCGAACGATCTCGTCCGCGATACCCAGACGGATCAGGTCGTCCGCGGTCATCGCCAGACACGGAGCCGCCTCGGGTGCACGAGTAGCGTCCTTGAACAGGATCGAAGCGCATGCCTCAGGTGTGATGACCGAGTAGTACGCGTTCTCAAGCATGATGAGGCGGTCACCGAAGCCTATCGCGAGCGCTCCGCCGCTTCCGCCCTCCCCGATCCCCACCGCCACGACCGGCGTCTTGAGAGCCGCAAGCGTCGCGAGGTTCTCCGCGATGGCCCATGCCTGTCCGCGCTGCTCGGCCTCCAGGCCGGGGAACGCACCCTGCGTGTCGATGAGCGTGACGACGGGCAATCCGAACTTCTCGGCCAGCTTCATCGCACGGCGCGCCTTGCGGAATCCCTCGGGATGAGGGCTGCCGAAATTGCGCTTGATGTTCTCTTTGGTGTTCTTGCCTTTGCGATGTCCGATGACCACACACCTGCGACCCTCCAGAGTCGCAAGAGCGGTGAGTATCGCCTCGTCGTCTCCGAACACGCGATCACCATGAAGCTCGATGACGTCATCGAAGAGCATCTCGACGTAGTCTTGCGTCTTGGGTCGCTCGGGATGACGCGATACCTGCACCTTCTCCCACGGCGACAGCGCGGCATAGAGCGTCTCGCGCAGTCGCTCTATCTCCGCCTCGAGTTCCGCGATCTCATCGGCGAGTTCAGGCGTCGCAGCGATATCGAGACGTTTGAGTTCGACGAGCTTGTCTTCGAGTTCGACCAACGGCCGTTCGAACTCCATCACGAACCGGGCCATCACACATCACCACCCGGAGGGACGATCGCGCACGCGGCGCCCTCGGCCGCATCGGGCACGCCCGGCGCGCCGAGATAGTCGAGCGCAAGCGCGATGGCGGTCTTCTGCTGATCGCGGGCAACGACCGCATCGACCATGCCGTACTCCTCGAAGTACTCGGACGTACGGAAGTTCTTCGGCAGATTCTGCCGGATGGTCTGTTCGATGATCCGCTGCCCGGCAAAGCCTATGAGAGCTCCGGGTTCGGCGAAGATGATGTCGGCAAGAACAGCGAAGCTTGCCGTCACGCCGCCCATCGTCGGATTGGCGAGCACTGAGATGTAGGGCAGACCCGCAGACGCAAGCCGCTCGGCTTCGGCGGCCGTCTTGGCCATCTGCATGAGAGAGAGCATGCCCTCTTGCATGCGCGCGCCGCCGGAACGGGTCACCATGATGACGGCGCGCTGCTCGCGCTCCGCCAACCTGAATGCGCGTGCGATCTTCTCACCCACAGCCGAACCCATCGAAGCCGCGATGAAGCGGAAATCCATGACGCCGAGAACGACGGGATGTCCGCCGAGCAACGCCCGTCCGGTCACGATGGCCTCGGGCATGCCCGAGGCCGCCTTTGCCTTCGCAAGGCTCTCGGTGTAGGGCTTGGCCGCGTTGAAGCGTAGCGGGTCGACGGAGCTCAGCGTCGCCTCGGTCTCCTCGAAGGTGCCTTCATCGGCAAGCAAGGCGATCCGCCGGGGTGCGTCTATGTCGAAGTGATGCCCGCAGTGCGGACATACGTCTGCAGTGCGATCAAGATCGCCCTGATACAGCGTGTGTTTGCACGAGGGGCACTTCACCCACACGCCGTCCGGCAGCTCGCCCGGGGCGTCGGTGGAGGTCATCGTGTACTTGCGACCCTCCCGTGCCTTGAACCAATCAGAGATCGGCATGGGACTCCCATGTCTTTTCGGGTGACATCAAGTGTACAGGATAACGCGGCACCGCCCGGAGAGCGATGCCGCGTCCGTCGAACGGTCGGGATATACCCTAGAGTGCGAAGTCCTTCTCGCCGTTGAATACCGCCAGGGCGTCCTCGACGCTCCAGTCAGCAAGCGTGATAGCCGAGATGGCCTTCGTCAGCCGGACGGCCTCATCGAGCGAACGCTGGTGGATGTTGCGCCCGGTCGCGTTGCCCTTGGCGCCGCCCACGTGGATCTGCTCCCACAGCTGCGAGAGGAACTTCTCGGCAGCCACGGTCGAACCGCCTGCACATACCAGCCCGGTGCGTCCGGCGGCCTTGGAGACCTCGACAAGCTTCTCGGCAGAGGACTGCGCATCATCGCCCTTGGGCGGGTTGACCTTCACGAAGTCGGCGCCCAGGCACAGTGCCGTGCCGGCTGCGCCGGCGATCAGATGCGCGTCCTTCTCGTCTTTGACCGCCTTGCCGCGAGGATAGATCCACAGCACGACCACAAGGCCGATGGAATGCGCGTCGGCGATGAGCTGGCCGGCCTCCATCATCATCTGGGACTCGTACTCCGAGCCCAGGTAGATCGTGTAGCCTACGCCGACCGCGTTCACGCCGGCATCGCGCAGGTCGAGCACGGTCTGGATGTCGTACAGCTGCGGGCTGTAGGGATCATCCTGGTGCTTTGCAGGATCGCTCGCCGACGTCTTGATCAGGTGAGTCTTGGAGTTCATCTTCACGAGGTAGTTGATCTCGGGGTAGTCGAGTGCGTACTGGGCGATCAGACCTCGCTGGCCTGCGAGTACGCCGCATACCCCCTGGGAGCCGATGCGGAACAGGTGCTCCGGCTCATTGTCCTCGGCGGAGATGCCTTCACCGAAGAAGTCATCATTGAGATGTTCGATCTTCTGGTCGCAGGCGAAAAGCATCAATCTACCGGTACCACGAGTTGCCGCCATGTAGTTGTCGATGTAGGTCTCGCGCGCCTCTGCGGGCACGTCGGCCGGCACGCGGACCTGTTCACGGGTGATGCTCGGCATGGTCCCTCCCCAGTCAAACGCGGTCGAATACGCACCGACTAGGTTAGGTCAATACGAGACTTCGCGCCACTCAATTGAGGATCGAAGTGACCTGCGCTCGGACGGCCGGAGTGAGCGCGGACGGACCGCCGAGGAAGTGAACCGTCCCTATCTCGGCCTTGTTCGCGAGTAGAAGGCTCTGTACCGGACCCGGAAGCGAGGTGGGGGTGCTCAGGAGCATCACACCGCCGGCCTTCGCGCACAACGGGCCGCCGGCCAAAGCATCGGGGAAGTTGGTCCCCACACCTACACCCAGCCCGTCGTACGACATCCCCGCATGGTCGACTGCATACTGCGCGATGATCGCGCAGGTGCTGTAGCGATCGGCACCGCTCAATCTCGTGGCCGAGCCAAGACCGGCTGCAAGCGCGGAGTACTGGGCGTCTGACACGGCGATCTGGCCGCCCAGGACTACTGCAGATGTCACGCCGTACGCCTTGAGCCGCGCCACGAGTGCGGCGGGCGCCTCGGTGCGGCTCGTCAGGAAGATCGGCCAGCCTTTGGCTGCAGCCATGGGCGAAGCGGCGAGGGCATCGGGGAAGTTGAGTCCCGTGGCGATCAGTGCCGTTCCATCGAAGGTGCCGAGACGGGAGATCGTCGCCTGCGCGATAAGCTCTGCGGTCTGGAAGCGGTTCGAGCCACCCAGTCGCTCGAAGGTCACACCTGCGGCGCGAAGGTCCCGCTCCACACCCGCACCCAGTGCGGAGGGTCCGCCCAGGATGATGGCATGGGTCGCGCCGAGCCGGGCGATCTCAGCCTTCACGCTGTCAGGAAGACCTGTCGCCTCGGACAGCAGGATCGGTCCGTCCACCGCACCGGCAAGCGCGGCCCCGCCGAGTGCGTCGGGCCAGTTGCGGCCTGTGGCCAGCAACACCGTGCCAGTTCCGGACGGATACGCGAGTTGCGATGCCCGGACCGCGGTGTCGAAGCGGGAAGCACCCTGCACCTCGAGCACGGTCACTTCCACGACCGTGTCAACGCGTACGCGGTAATGGGCAGCCGCTCCCCAGTTACCGGCCATATCCACGGCACGCACGTGGAAGTACCACTCCCCATCGGCGATCCCGGAGTAGGACTTCGATGTGGAGCTGCCCTCGGAGGTCGTGTCAGGTACCGTCGTCGCGAAGGTGTCGAGCACGTAGGAGTACCCGGCGATACCGCCAAGATCGCTGGCGGCGAAGGTGAACGAGGGATTCGGGTTCGTGTACCAGATGCTCTGAGAAGGATGCGTTGCCGAGGAGACCGTGGGCGCGCTCGGCGGTGTCGTGTCGGACACGGAACCCCAGATGTGATGAGCGCCGGCCAGGTCGTAGGAGGACAGGTCGCGCCGCGTCGTTCCCCAGCTCGCCGAACCCATCACTTCATCCAGGTCGCCGTACTGGTCATCCAGTCCTACCGTGTGGCCGAGCTCGTGGAGCGCAACGCTCTCAACATCGATGCCGCTCACGCTTCCGGCGGGCCCATCGGCCCATGGGTAGGTATCGCTGAACACGATGTCGGACTCACCAACGGAGCCGTTCCAATGCATGTAGTTCTGAGCAACGACGCCGGTGGGCATCCCGCTCGCCACGAAGTAGATGTCGTTATACCCGTCATCGGTGTTCGGCGTGTATGCGGTGGACGAGCACGCACCACCATACACATACGAGACGTTCGCACCGCAACCGGTCCAGGTCGCGAGCGCTCGCTGGATGGCTGTGACCTCAGTGGTCAGATCAGCCGTGTTGGGATTGATCCGGTACGTCACCGTCCCGGGGAACCACCGACGGCCGCTGTCGCTGTATCCCACCTTGAGACTTGTCGGAGTCAACTGCTGTGCGCCATCGTTGGAAGTGACCAGCACCTGGCCGCTCTCGGCCAAGCGCGGTATCTGACAGACGATCTGCGAGTCAGACCATGCCACCACCGATCCGTTGACTCGCGGAAAACCGGTGCCACTATCGCCGCGTAAGAACCCGATCGAACCCGTGCCTTGAACCGCACCGAATCCGGACCCTGTGATAGTGATGGTGTCTCCGATACCCGCATTCACCGTCGCAGGGACCAGACCTGTGATCGCAAGCGACATCGGACTGACTAGCGCGTCTGGAGATGTCACGGCGACAGCGGACCCTGTCGCGCTTTCCACGATGAACGACTCGGCGGCGGCAACAGACATGCCCAGCGACGGTACCCGGCCGCCCTCGATCACGAGCTTGCCCTGGGCACCGCCTACGACACCGTTCTCGTCGATGAACAGGATGCATCTTTCTCCCGGGGCGAACGCCGGAAGGTCACTCACCCGGAGGTTGTCGGCTCCCACCGCGCCGCCGAACTGCGTGAGGATGATGTCCGAGCGAGACTCGCCTTTCAAGACGCGGACAACGTTGACGCGTACGTCCGTGACGATCGCCCGACGCTCTCGCGTCATCGGGTCATGAGTCCACCGCGCACCGGAGCCGGACACCTGCACTTCCACAACGGTATCCGCGATATCGGCCATCTGCTCGACCGACAGCGGCATCACGTACGCGTACGCGGTCAAGGGAACGGCCATCACCACAGCGAGAGCAGCGGTGAGGACGAGTAGGCGCAGCCGGCTGGACAAACCGATACCTCTTCCTGTCGAGGAGTCGTCAACGACCCCGGTAGTACTAGAGGGTGTATCGGCAGCGTATCGCTCACCCTCAAACGGGAACGTGCGCTCCGTCACAGTCCGGGATCAGTCCTGCGGGTATTCCATGCGCACGTGCGGGACACCGGTGCGGCCGAAGGGGAATTCTCCGCTGGTAGTGACCCAGCCGAGTCTCCGGTAGAAGTCCTCCGCGCTGACGCGGGCGTTCAGCCAGACGGTGCCGAGTCCAAGCCGTGCCGCCTCGTCTACGACCTCGGACATCAGCGCGCGGCCGATGCCCGCCCCACGCTGGCGCGGAGCAACGCACACCTGCCGGACCTGACCCTCGTCGTCATCAACGATCAGGCAGGAGTAGCCCACTACTCGCTCCCCGACCACCGCGATCAGGTGGTGCACACCTGGAATGTCGTCGTTCCACGTGTCGCAACGCGGGATCCCGAACGGCTCGAACAGCGCTACGTGGCGCAGCTCGTTGACTTCGAGCATGCGCGGGTCAGACGTCTCGATCCACACGAGCAGAATGTCGGTCATCCTATCCGCCGAACCGGTTCGTTACCGGGACTCGCCGGTCCTTACCGAAGGCCTTCGGCGATATGCGTATTCCGAGCGGACCCTGACGCCGCTTGTACTCGGCGGCGTCGACCATTCGGATGACCCGGGACACCAACGCCGGATCGTGCCCCTCGGCAACGATCGCCTCGAGCCCCTTATCCAGCACGACGTAGGAGTTCAGAACCGCATCGAGTTCGTCGTACGGCGGAAGACTGTCCTGGTCGACCTGATCGGGTCGAAGCTCTGCTGACGGCGGCTTGGTGATAGACGCCTCGGGTATGGCCGGTCCCAGCGTGTTGCGATATACGGCCAGCCGATACACCCGGGTCTTGAGCACGTCTTTGAGCGGTGCGAAGCCACCGACCATGTCGCCATAGAGCGTCGAGTACCCGACCGAGAGTTCGCTCTTGTTTCCTGTTGCGAGCACAAGCCAGCCGAACTTGTTCGACAAGGCCATGAGCAACGTACCGCGTACGCGCGCCTGAAGGTTCTCCTCGGTGACATCTGCCGGCATGTCACAGAACACCGGCTCCAGCGTCGCCAGCATCGCGCTGAACGGCTCCTCGATGGGAAGCGTGAGCGTCTCGATGCCCAACATGCCGGCAAGGGCCTGCGCGTCTTGGACACTGCCTTCCGACGAGTAACGCGACGGGAGCAGCACGCCGTGAACGTGCTCCGCGCCCAGCGCATCGACCGCAACGGCGGCCGTCAACGCAGAATCGATGCCCCCCGAAAGGCCCAGCACGACATCGTGGAAACCGTTCTTGTTCATGTAGTCCCGCAGGCCAAGCGTGAGCGCGCCGTACACCTCTTCCTCGGCGCCGCCCATCGGCTCTACTCGCTGCTCGCCGACACTCGTCGCGTCGGGGTCGATCCGGACCAACAACAGGTCCTCGGCGAACGAGGCCGCGCGCGCCACGACAGTGCCATCGGGAGCGATGACCGCAGAACGCCCGTCGAAGACGAGCTCGTCTTGGCCTCCGACCAGATTGCAGTACGCCACCCACACGCCGTTGTCGCGTGCCCGCGCCTGCAGCATCTCCTCTCGGGCCACTCCCTTCCCCACATGGAACGGAGACGCAGAGATGTTGAGCACGACCCGGGCACCTTGGCTCGCAAGGCGGGACACGGTCTCCGGAACCCAGATGTCCTCGCACACCGTCAGCGCGATCATCGTGTCGCCGAACGCGATGATCTCATCATTCTCACCCGGCTCGAAATAGCGCTCCTCGTCAAAGACGCCGTAATTCGGAAGATTGCCCTTCCGGTAGACTCGCTGAGCCCGCCCGCCGCCGAGGAGTGCTGCGGCGTTGTACAGATTCCCGTCACTGTCCCGATCGACGAAACCCACGAGCACGGGCACCGCACAAGAGGTCGCCAGTCGTTCGAGAGCATCGAGATTGCGCTGTACGAAGTGAGGTTTGGCGAGCAGATCCTCAGGTGGATAGCCGGTCAACATGAGCTCTGGCATGACCACCACGTCTGCCCCCGAGGCGGCCGCACGTGCAACGATCTCGCCGGCACGCGCGGTGTTTCCGTCGATGTCGCCAACGGTCGGGTCGACCTGCGCGAGTGCGAGTATCATTTCCACCCTTCCGCATACCGTTGCCGGGCTACGCGCTGCGTCACAAGTCTACCGCAATGTCGCGAATTCGCCTCTTCCGGAGCCCCATCTCGGCCATCCAGGGTCCAAGATTGCGGGTACATACACTAAGTACTGTAGGCGGCCTCGATCGGCGCCTTGACCGGGGCCCGTGAACTGGAGGTGAAAGAGATGGCATCGCTCATGAGATGGGATCCCTTTGGCGACCTCCTCGCACTGCCGAGGGAGATGGATCGCCTCCTGGAGTGGCCGCGTGCGCCCCTTCGCACGACCACCCGTGAAGGTGATATCCAGCTCCTGGTCCCGACCATGGACGTGATGCGCCGCGGCGACGACATGGTCGTCCGGGTAGAGCTACCCGGCATCAAGCAGGACGACATCGACATCTCGGTGTCCGACAACATGCTCACCATCAGCGGTGAACGCACTGAAGAGCATGAAACGCACGATGAGGACTACGTCATGCGTGAGTCATCGTGGGGTTCGTTCGAGCGGAGGATCAGCCTGCCCAAGGGGATCGACGCCTCGACCATCCACGCAGACTTCACTGACGGCGTGCTTGAGATCACCATTCCCAGCGCCAACGCCCTGGAGGAGCCGAAGGCCCACCACATCGCCATCGGCGCAGGCACCAAGCACTGACAGGTGACATCGGCAAGGAAGTTGCAGAACCCGGGTAGTACCGGGTTCTGCTATCTTCGGCAGGTGTTCGGTACGACCGCCACCGGGAATGAACAGACTGACCCGCAGCCGCGAAAGGGTACCCATATGAAACGCCTGCTTGTCCTCACTCTCGTGACCGCGCTTGCCCTCACACTGCTCGCCGGATGCGGCAGCAGTACTGGCGATAGCGCACCTGTGACAGTGGGAGAAGGGGTCTCGACCGAGGGTCGACCGGTGTTCTATGAATTCTTCACCCAGGGTTGACCCACCTGCCGCGACATGGCACCCGTCGTGGACGGGATCAGGGACGAGTACGAGGACCGTATCGTGTTCAAGTTGTACGACGTGGACAACAGTGATGAAGGCGCAGCGCTCGCCAACGAATTGGGACTGCAGTTCGTGCCGACGTTCGTGTTCGTGGACTCCTCCGGACAAGAGGTGAATCGCATAGTCGGGCTCGCATCGGAGTCCACGTTGCGCAAGACACTTGATGCCCTGGAGTGAGCAGCTCATGAGATAGGCCCACCCGGCCGCTGTGAACCCCGTACAGTGGCGCAACCTCTCGGCCGGCACTAGAATCGCCTCAGGGGAACGGCGTGAGGGGGAACCATGGGCATCGAGACGCCGAATGGCGTTGAGTTCTCAGCGGCGGCCAAGCTCTACCTGTGCTCCAACAGGTTCATCAAACAGGCAGGCATGATCGCCGGATACCCTTCTCCGCAGGGCCAGAAGGTTCACCTGGGAACGCTCGGCAAGGGCGTCGTCCTCGTCACCCTCGACTGGCTCGAGCATAACGGCTACGCGCAGATCTGGGCCGACGAGAAGAAAGCCCTGCTCGGCAAGCGACAAGTCGTCATGGTACGGGCGACATACTCGGAGGCGCCCGGCTTCACGGGAGAGTTCCTCAAAGCCACCAACTGGCAGGACGCCAGCGTCATCGACATCATGAATCGCCTCATGCCTCTGGACGACTCACCACTCATACCCTTGCTCGACCGCATCTCCAACGAGTTCGTGGGCGCCGGCGTCCTGACCCGCGGCGGTTACGGTGGGCACGGCAATGTCTGGAATGCGGACTGGCTCGACTTCCTGGCAGAAGCATGGTCGCCGGAAGTCTATGAGTCCTACAACCGCGCACTGCTGCGACCTGACCGTATGGTCGCCGAGGCGAACCTGGGCGTCGCTGCGGCACTCTCGAGGCCGACCGACAACGACAGCATCGACTTCGACTGAGATGGTCACCGACGCTGAACTCGTCCGCGGTGCGATCGTCTTCTCTATCGGCGTGTCTGCCATCTGTATCCTCACCGCAGCGCTCGTCTTCATGCTCTACCGACCGAGAAACGCCGACGCACCGCAGTACCTTCGAGAGGTGCCCGATGACCTGCCGTTGGCAGTCATCGGGGCACTGAACAGGCGCGGGCTTATCGGACAAGCCGAGATCGCCGCAACACTGCTCGATCTGACTGCACGCGGGGAGCTGAACGCACGAGCTGCCAGACGGCGTATCACCGGCCTGACGGGCGGAGCCGAGATCAACACTGTCGAGTTCTCGCTCGCCGAACGAGCATGGGAACGCATGGCGCCCCTCGAGCGAGAGCTCTTCGCGATGCTGGTCGACACTATCGGCGGACACGGCGGTGTCGGTATCGCGGAGCTCAAGGCAGCCGCGCGGGCAAGGACGAAGAGCCTGCGACGCGGTATCACCCGCTGGCAGGCATCGGTTGACAGGCAGGCGGGTGCGCTGGGCCTGCTGCGCACAAGCGCACGCACCGCTCGCTGGGCGCTCATCACCGTCGCCGTGCTAGCGATCGTGCTCGGGGCACTGTCGTCGATGGTCGCATCGGGGCTTGAGCCTCTCGTAGCGACTGCGATCGGAGCGGTCATCGCGCTCATCGCGGCGTTCGCGCTATCGCCACTCACCGTTGACGGCGCGCAAACGCTGGCGCAGTACCGTGCATTCGAGCGCTACCTCGACGACTTCGGCACCCTGGAGGACGAACCTGCGGCGTCTGTCCTCGTGTGGAACCGCTATCTCGCGTATGCGGCCCTGTTCGGCATCGCCGACCGTTCGCTCGCAGCCCTCGACATGCGACTCCCCGCACTCGCGGGCATGCCGGACTTCGAGCCCGTGAGAGCGTGGGCGGCAACGCGCTAGCACAGATGCTGCTGAGCACGGCCCAGCTGGTATCATCACGACAAGGCACGAGTCGATGACGCGTCATGGGGCACACGGTGTCGCACGACCGTCCGCATGAGGAGGTCCCCATGAGCACCTGCCCGAGCTGCGGCGCACAGGTACCGGAAGGCAGTCAGTTCTGCCCGGACTGCGGAACAGCGATCACGCCCCCCGCGCCCGAGCAGTACACCGCACCGGAGCCGCCGCCATACTCAGCGCCGCAGGCACCTCCGGTTGCGCCCCCTCAGTATCCGCAGCAGTATGCGCCGCCCTCAGCAGGCGTGCAGCCTGCTCCCAAGAAACGGAAGACCGGCCTCATCATCGGCATCGTCATCGCAGTACTGGTGCTTCTGCTGGGCTGCTGCGGAGCCGGTGCGTGGCTCGTCCTCAACTCGAACGGAGGCGCGGCAGGAGCGGACAAGGCGAAGGCTGAGGCGATCGAGACATTCGCCGTTGGGCTCGGCACGCTCGATTTCGACAAACTGCGCAGCGTCACGCAGGCCGATGTCCACGATGAGCTTGCCTTGATAGAAGAGGCATTCGCATCCGACGGGGAGAACTGGGACCCATCCGTACTGTTGAGCTCAGAGTGGGACGGCGAGACACTCCTGATGTCGTTCGAGGATCCCGATGGCCTCGTGTCCTACATCCGCATCTATCCGCCCTCTGACGGCGGAACGAGTCTGTACGCCCTGGACTGGGACGACACGTCATCAGAAGAGGAAGCCATCCGGACCGAGTTCGAGGTCATCGAGGACGACGGATGGAAGGTCTACAGCGTCGACGGCGAGACGCTGGACGTGTACCTGGGCTTCTAGTCAGAAGCGGGTCCCGGCGTGACCGATGTGGACAGCTGACACGAGCGCACCTATGAACTCGCTCAAGGCGACCGGATCGTCTTGTCTGCGAACCAGCGCGCTACCCACGATGACGCCATCGGCGATGGTCGCAACACCCGCTGCATGTTCGGGCGTCGAAACGCCGAAACCGACCGCGACCGGCAGCCTCGTTGCTGCGCGCACGCGAGAGACGAGGTCGGTAAGCTCGACCGGCAACTCGGCACGCTCTCCCGTCACGCCAAGAGAACTCACAAGGTAGACGAAACCCGACGAGCGTTCCCCCACCAACGAGAGTCGCTCGGGAGTCGATGTCGGCGCCGCGAGGAAGACCGTGTCGACGCCGAGCACAGCGGCTTCCCGTGTCCACAGCACCGCCATGGGGTTGTCCGGTGGCAGGTCGGGCACGATGAAACCGGCAACACCTGCCTGGGCCGCCCTCCCGGCAAGCACTGGAAAGCGCATCCGCATCATCGGGTTGAGGTAGGTCATGATGACGAGCGGCGGCATGCCCTCGATAGCTGTGACCTCCGCTGCGAGGTCGAGTGTCTCCGAGAGTCCGAAACCGCCCGCCTGCGCACGCGCCACTTCCGCGGCATGCTGGATGACAGGCCCGTCGGCGAGCGGGTCGGCATAAGGCACGCCGAGTTCGATGACGTCAGCACCGGCTTCGGCGACTGCCCGCAATGCCGCCAGTGAGCCGGCGCGATCCGGGTAGCCGCCCATCAGGTACGCGACCAGCGCCGGCCTCCCTTGTCGGAAGGCGGCCTCCAGACGCGACGGTGTCTCAGTCGACGCCAAGACCGGCCTCCCGCACGATGTCCATGTCCTTGTCGCCCCGTCCGGAGACATTCACGATCACCACTGCGTTCGGGCCGAGTTCGGCCGCCAGGCGAGGCAGCATCGCAAGCGCATGCGACGACTCGATCGCGGGGATGATGCCTTCCGCGCGCGTCAGCAGCGCGAACGCCTCGAGAGCCTCGGCGTCGGTCACCGCCTCGTAGCGCACGAGACCCGCGTCCTTGAGATTGCTGTGCTCCGGACCCACACCGGGATAGTCCAGCCCGGCCGATATCGAGTAGGCCTCGAGCGGGTTGCCGGCGTCGTCTTGCAGCAGGTAGCTGTAGAAACCGTGCATCACACCGGGCGACCCCTTGGTGAGCGCGGCGCCGTGCTTGTCGGTCTCGACTCCGAGACCTGCGGCTTCCGCGCCTACGAGCAACGGACGTGAGCCCTCTGGCAGACGGCGTAGGAACGGGTAGAACATGCCGATGGCGTTGGACCCGCCACCCACGCAGGCGATGACCGCGTCCACATGCCCGACGCCTTTCACCTGAAGCTGCGCGAGCGTCTCCTCGCCGATGACCGACTGGAACTCCCGCACGATAGCAGGGTACGGGTGCGGTCCCACAGTGGAACCGATGACGTAGAAGGTGTCCTCCACACGCTCCACCCAGTGGCGCAGCGCCGCAGTGACCGCATCGGCAAGCGTACCGCCGCCCTCGTCCACCGGGACGACCTCGCTGCCGAGGAGCTTCATCTTGTAGACGTTGAGCGCCTGACGGCGGATATCCTCCACGCCCATGAAGACCGCGCACTCCAGGCCCATCAGCGCTGCGGCGGTTGCCGTGGCCACACCATGTTGCCCCGCGCCCGTCTCGGCGATAACGCGCTTCTTCCCCATGCGCTTTGCCAGCAGGCACTGGCCAAGCGAGTTGTTGATCTTGTGTGCGCCGGTGTGGTTGAGGTCCTCGCGCTTGAGGTAGACCGTGCCGATACCGACAGCCTCGGCCAGACGCTCTGCTTTGTAGAGCGGTGAGGGACGGCCCACGTAGTCGCGCAGCAGATACCCGAGTTCGTCACGGAACTCCGGGTCACGCATGGCCGCTTCGTACGCCTCGGCCAGCTCCGCAAGTGCGGGAACGACCGTCTCGGGCACGAAGGTACCGCCGTAGGGACCATAGAAGCCGAGAGCATCGGGGCTTGAGTACGCTGACTCTGCGGACGGCAGCAACACCTCAGACATAGAGATCCTCCTCATCAGCCGCGCGCACCGCGGCAGCGAACGCGTTCAGTTTCAGGCGGTCCTTGTGTCGCAGGCGTTCCTCGACCCCCGAGGAGACATCCACTGCGAAAGGGCGGAAAAGCCGGATGGCTTCCGCGACGTTTGTTGGACTCAGCCCCCCGGCGATGATGAGTGGAGCCCAACCGGGGAGTGCCGCGGAGTGAGTCTGCCAGTCGAATGTTTCGCCAGTACCGCCGCTTCTTTGCGAGACGTACGTGTCGAGCAGTATCGCGGCGACCGCGCCCCGGAAGGGCTCGAACGCGGTAGAAGCGAAGGTCGTGCCGACTTTGAACGCCTTGATGACTGGCACCGGCGCCGACGCACACCGTTCCGGCGTCTCGTCACCGTGGAACTGCACCCCCGTCAGGCCGAGACGAGCGACGGCATCGGCTACGAACCCGGGATCGGCGTCCACGAACACACCGATGCGGGCCACCAACGGTGGCACGACCGCAAGTGCCTTCTCGGCGTCCTCAAGCGTCACCTCACGCGAGCTGGGGGCAAGAACGACTCCCAGGGCGTCAGCGCCCGCCTCGACCGCCATAGCGGCGTCAGTCGCGGTGGTGATGCCACAGATCTTGATGCGTGTGCGTTGCGTGGTGACCATCCCTTTCGAGGAACGGAGGGGCGGGCCGGCACCCGCCCCCGTCCGGTGCTACTCGTTCTCGCAGAGCGTGGCACCGGCGGCGAAGTCGTAGTCCCTAAGCTCGCCAGCGTTGTACGCAGCGTATGCAGCCAGGTCGAAGTGACCGTGACCCGAGAGGTTGAACAGGATGGTGCGGTCCTCACCGGCGGCCTGCGCATCTTTGGCCTCGTTGATCGCCGCAAGGATCGCGTGGCTGGATTCCGGCGCCGGCAGGATGCCCTCGGCACGGGCGAACTGCACGGCGGCGGCGAAGCATGCGGTCTGGTCGACGGCCACCGCCTCGGCCTCACCCTCGTGCACGAGCTGCGAGACGAGCGGTGAGTCGCCGTGGTAGCGCAGGCCACCGGCGTGGATGCCGGCCGGCACGAAGTCGTGGCCGAGCGTGTACATGAGCATCTGCGGCGTCATGCCGGCCTCGTCGCCGAGGTCGTAGCGATACTCGCCCGCCGTGAGTGTGGGGCACGCCTTCGGCTCCACCGCGAGCAGGCGCGCATTGCTCTTGCCCTCCAGCTTGCGGTGGTAGTACGGGAACGCGATACCGGCGAAGTTGGAACCGCCGCCCACACACGCGATCACGACATCCGGCTCCTCCTCGGCAAGTGCCATCTGTTCGATGGCCTCAAGGCCGATAATCGACTGGTGGATGCACACGTGGTTGAGCACGCTGCCGAGCGAGTAGTGCGTGTTGGGGTCCTTGACGGCCACTTCGCACGCCTCCGAGATCGCGATGCCAAGGGAGCCGGTCGAGTCCGGGTCCATCGCCAGCACGTGACGCCCGGCGTCGGTGAGGTTGGTGGGCGAGGCGTGCACCACTCCGCCGTACGTCTCCATGAGGATGCGGCGGTACGGCTTCTGCTCGTAGCTCACCTTCACCATGAAGACCTCGACGTCGATGCCATAGAGCGCGCCTGCGATCGCGAGCGCGCTTCCCCACTGGCCGGCGCCGGTCTCGGTGGAGATCTTCGTGATGCCTTCCTGCTTGTTGTAGTACGCCTGCGGGATGGCGGTGTTGGGCTTGTGCGAACCGGCAGGGCTCACGCCCTCGTACTTGTAGAAGATCTTCACGCCCGTCGGCAGCCCCAGGACCCGCTCGAGCTGCCTGGCCCGCAGCAGCGGCGAGGGCCGGTAGGTCTTGTACACGTCGATGACGGCGCCGGGGATGTCGATCCAGCGATCCGGGGACATCTCCTGCTTGATGCACTCCATCGGGAAGATCATGGCAAGCCGCTCGCCGATCTGATCCATGCTGAGTTCCGTGCCGTCGGGCGCGACCACCTTCGGCGGTGCCGGCGGGGTCTTGAGGTCAGGCATGATGTTGTACCAGGCCTCAGGGATCCTGGTCTCATCAAGTCCGAACCTCGTCTTGTCGCTTCCCATGTCGATCTCCCTCCCGGGGCGCCTGCCCCGAAATCCTGCGGCCAGCCGTGTGGCGACGCCGCGTGTTCCCTACTGTTCCGCGAGCGGCTGCCTGGCAACGCCCGTCAGTTCCGCAAGCACGTCCTCCGGGAACGACGCCCTCATCAGCGCCTCCCCGACAAGCACCGCATCGGCACCTGCCGCCGCAGCGGTCAGCACTTCTCGGCGACCTTTCACGCCACTCGCAGCGACCACGATCGCGCCCGCCCGTTTGGCCTCCGCGACCACCGCTCTCGCCGCCTCGACATCCACCTCGAGCGTGTGCAGGTCGCGGCTGTTGACCGCGATCACGCGCGCACCGGCATCCAGCGCGATGAATAGCTCTGACGGTCCGGCGACCTCGACCAACGGCACCAGGCCGAGCGTCTCGGCGAGGTCTATGTACTCGCCGACATCATTGCCGAGCACGCTTACCATGAGCAGCACGGCGTCCGCACCGTGACCGCGGGCTGCAAACAGCTGCACCGGGTCCACCACGAAGTCTTTGCACAACACAGGCACGTCAACGGCGTCTGCAACATCGGAGAGATCCGCGAACGAACCGCCGAACGACTCCGGCTCGGTGAGCACGCTGATCGCTGCCGCGCCGCCGTGCTGATAGTGGAGCGCCTGCTTGGACGCCTCGCACTCCGCGGCGATGGCGCCCGCCGACGGGGACGCCTTCTTGACCTCGGCGATGATGCCCACGTCGTCGCGCTCGTCGAGGGCCGCCTCGAAATCGCGTACCGGTCTCGCGCAGCACGCAAGGCGCTCGCGGTCGGCCGGCGTCAGCTCACCGTACTCCGCAGTGATGCGCGCCTTGCGGCGCACGATCATGTCTGCGAGAAAGCCGCTCACGCGCTCGCCTCCCCTGCGAGTCGTTGGCTGACCGCGATGAGCGCCTCGAGGCGGGCGAGCGCCTCGCCGGAGTCGACGGAGGTGCGTGCAAGAGCTACGCCCTCGGCAAAGTCGCTTGCCTTGCCCGCTGCGACCAAGGCTGCGGCGGCGTTCATGAGGATGATGTCGCGCTTACCGGAGTGCTCGCCGGACAGGATCGCACGGATCGATGCGGCGTTTTCCGTGGCGTCGCCACCGGCGAGGTCGGCGATCGAACCGCGTGCGATGCCGAACTGCTCCGGGCTGATCGCATACAGACGCACGCCGTCCGGCGTCGCCTCGGCCACCTCGGTGGGACCGGAGGCAGAAACCTCGTCCAAACCCGGATGCCCGTGCACGACCAGGACCTTCTCGGCACCGAGGCGAGATGCGACCTCGGCCATCACGGGAACGAGCGCGGGGTCGTAGACGCCCAGGAGCTGGCGCTTGGCGCCCGCCGGGTTGGTCAGCGGGCCGAGGATGTTGAAGACGGTGCGGATGGCGATCTCACGGCGTGTGGGGCCAGCGTGACGCATGCTCGCATGCAGCGCCTGTGCGAACAGGAAGCCGACGCCGGTCTCGTCGATGCAGCGCGCCATCTGCTGCGGGGTGAGGTCGATGCGCACGCCCAGTGCCTCGAGGACGTCGGCGCTGCCCGAGCGTGAGGAGACCGCGCGGTTGCCGTGCTTGGCGATCGGCACGCCTGCGCCAGCGACGACGAACGCCGCAGTCGTGGAGATGTTGAAGGTCGCAAGACCGTCGCCACCGGTACCGCAGGTGTCGATGTAGCCTGCCACTGTGGGTCGCACCGCCGCCGCGCGCTCGCGCATCGCACGCGCGAAGCCCACGATCTCGTCGACGGTCTCGCCCTTCATGCGAATGCCGGTCACCAGCGACGCGATCTGCGCCGAGGTGGCCTTGCCGTCCATGACGAGCCCCATGACCGCATACGCTTCCTCCTCGCCGAGCGACCCGCCGGTGACGACGCGATCGATCGCCGCAGGAAGCGTGGCGACGGGCGCGAGGGCCACAGAGTCCGCCGCGAGTTCCGCAGCCGGGGAAGCCGCCGGGGAGCGCGTAGAGCGCTCCGAGGTGGTGAGGGGCCCCGGCGAGGACTGTGTGAGCGCCGGACCCTGTGGCCCCGCGCCTTCCGCGCCGATCTCTCCCGTGAGCGTCAGGAAGTTCTCGAGCACCTTGGTGCCTTCCGGAGACAGCACGCTCTCCGGGTGGAACTGCACGCCAAAGACCGGCAGCTGGCGGTGGCGCAGCGCCATGATGAGCCCGTCGTCGGTCTTGGCCGTGACCTCGAGCTCCACCGGCAGGCTGTCGAAGTCGACGACCAGCGAGTGATAGCGGGTAGCGGTGAACGGGTTGGGCATGCCTTCGAGCAGGCCGGTCCCGCTGTGATAGACGTCGGCAGTCTTGCCGTGCACCGGACGCGGCGCACGCACGACCCGGCCGCCGAACACCTCGGCTATCGCCTGGTGTCCGAGACACACGCCCAGCACAGGGATGCCCGCTTCAGCAGCCGCTGATATGACCGCCTCGGAAGCACCCGCCTCCGACGGCATGCCGGGACCGGGCGAGATCACGACGCCCGCCGGCGACATCGCGACGACCTGGCCCGGGCTCACCGCATCGTTGCGTTCGACGCGAACGTCGGCACCCAGAGCGCCCAGCAGCTGAACGAGGTTGTAGGTGAAGCTGTCGTAGTTGTCGATGACGAGGATCATGACGCGACCTCCCCGGTGCTCATACCCGCGGCGAGCTCGAGCGCATGATGCAGCGCCCGCGCTTTATGCAGCGTCTCCTCGTACTCGCTCTCCGGATCGCTGTCGGCCACGATGCCGGCACCGGACTGCAGATACGCCATGCCGCCCGTGATCATGACGGTGCGGATGGTGATGCACATGTCCATCGCACCATCCACGCCGATATAGCCGACCGTTCCCGCATACGGCCCGCGGGCAGCCGGCTCGAGCTCGCGGATGATCTGCATCGCGCGGATCTTGGGAGCACCGCTCACCGTACCGGCGGGGAATGTGGCGCGCAGAGCGTCGAAGGCGTCGTTGCCGTCGGCCAGCGTGCCCGTCACGTTGCTGACGATGTGCATGACGTGGCTGTAGTTCTCGACCTCCATGAGCTCGTCCACCCGCACGGTGCCGGGCTTGCACACCCTGCCGAGGTCGTTGCGCCCCAGGTCGACCAGCATGACGTGTTCGGCGCGCTCCTTCTCGTCGGCGAGCAAGTCGGCACGCAGCCGGCCGTCCTCGGCGATATCAGCACCTCGCGGTCGTGTGCCCGCCAGCGGACGGGTGAGTGCCTGGTCACCCTCCACACGCACCAGCGGCTCGGGGCTCGAACCAACAAGCGTCACCTCGGGCGTACGGATGTAGAACATGTACGGGCTCGGATTGACCGCTCGCAAGACGCGATACAGGTCGATGCCGTCACCCTCGAAGGGTGCCGAGAAGCGCTGCGAGAGCACGATCTGGAATACGTCGCCTGCCGCGATATGCTCCTTGGCGGCCTGCACCTGCGCGATGAAGTCGTCGTGCGACGTGTGTTGCTTCAGCGGCACCGGCGCGGACACTCCCACGCGGCCGAGTTGCGCCCCCGCAGGTCCTTCGGCCAGACGCTCGAGCACAGCATCGATTCGCGCGACACCCTTCTCGTACGCCTCTGCCGGCTCAGAGCCCGGCCGCACAGGCGCGATCACCTGCATGATGCGGCGGGCGTGATCGAACGCGACGATGACGTCGGTGAACATGAATGCGAGGTCCGGCACGTCCAGCTCGTCATTCTCGTGCCGCGGGACCTTCTCGAAGCCGGACGCGACCTCGTAGCCCACGTAGCCCACCGCGCCGCCGACGAAGCGCGGCAGACCCTTCACGCGCGCCACCGTGCCCGCCGAGAGGTGCTCGGCTACCGGTCGCAGCGGGTCCGGCGCGGGGACCGTGCGGGCATGACCGCGTTCGGTGATCGTGGTCAACCCCCCGCTTGCCGAGATGACTTCACTCGCACCGATGCCGAGGAAGGAGTAGCGGCCCAGCCGCTCCCCACCCACGACAGACTCGAGCAGATAGGCGTAGTCAGCGCCCTCGGCCAGCGAAAGGAATGCGCTGATAGGTGTGGAGAGGTCAGCGTAGAGCTCTCGCGCGACCGGGACCACGTCGTGGTCGACGGCTAGTGCGATGAACTCCTCCATGCTCGGCAGTATCACTCTCGCAACTCCGTTTCTGGCCCTGGAAAAGACAAAAGCCCCTCATCCTCAAGGGACGAGAGGTCTTCTCGCGGTACCACCCTTGTTGACCCGCAACTGCCCCGGGCCCACTTAGTCCTGCAATACGGGAACTTGCTTCAGCTCCGATATCCGGTCCCTTGTATCGGTGGGTGTCCGCCGGGACTAATAGGCGCTTGCCGTTGTCCCGGAGCCTCCGAGGTCCATTCGTCCGAACGTTCACGCCGGATTTCCACCAACACCGGCTCTCTATGCTTCACGTTCGAAGTACTCGTCCTCTTCACAGGCCGTGTCTTCGATTGGGAGACACTCTAGCACCCTCACCGTGCGAGGTGCAAGGCATGCCGTAGCCTAAGGTACCGTCGGCGCTTCCACACCCGGTACGTAGTCGGGATCGCCGATACAGTACAGGTAGCCATCGCGAGCGCCGACATAGATGCGGCCCTGCCACACGATCGGCGTGGACTCATAGGTACCTCCCGCCTTGAAGGAGGCGGCCTCGGCGATGCTCACCTTGTAGGCGACCCCGGCTTTGTTGTGCAGCAGCACGCCTTCGGTCGCGACATCGGTCGACGCGGTGATCTGGTAGACGTGGACGGTGGCATCGTAGCCGCATGCGACAATGCGGTCCCCGACGATGATCGGTGTCGATATCGCCCCGCCGATGCTGTCTTTGAACACCATCACCGGCGTGGGCAGGTTGGGCTCCAGGTTGGGGCCAGGTACCGTCGTGGAGGCTAGATCGTCTTTGGCGACCACGTAGAAGTTGCCGTCGATCGCCGTGAATGCGACCAGACCTGGCATCTGATTGCCGGGGTTGTAGGAGTCATTCACGCTCGATGAGCCGATGACGCCGCCGAGCCAGTCGGCGAAGTTGCGGTCTCCCGTCGGGTAGTACCACACGACCGATTCGGCCGCGGGCTTGGACGGATCCAGTTTGTACACACCGCCATGACCCTTGATGTACTGCTTCTCGACCTCGACGATGAGGTAGCCGTCAGTGGTGGCGACAGTCGTTCCATCGAGGTCGGAGCCGGTGAAGAAGTCCCACTCCACCTCGAGTGTCTCTTTGTTCATGCCGTACACATGCCCGGAACCTGAAGCGACGTACACGCGGTCGCCGATCAGAGCAGGCGACGCCTCGAGCACGAGGTTGCCGCCGTGGCTGGATGCCCGCGAATCGCCGAGCAGCAGCTGGTGCGCAAGCGCCTTGGGCTTCTGCCAGCTCTTCCAGGATTCGGTTGAGAACGGGTCGAGGATGTACATGTCGCCGGACTCAACGCCCACATACGCCTTGCCGCCGAGCACGAAACCGCTGCCGTCAGCGTCGCGACTGTAGCTCTTGGTGTGCGGAACGGGCAGCCGCCACAGCTCTTTGCCGGTCATGTAATCCACTGCGCGGAATGGCGCGAAGTCAGGTGCCGAGATGCTGCTGGGAAACCCGCGCCTCGAGCCCACCATCACAGTGTAGCGGCCGAAATCGCCAGGCGCGGACGGGTCAGCGAAGACGGTAGGACTCCCCTTGATGACATCAGGGAACTCGTACTTCCACAGCGTCTCGCCGGTCTCGGCGTCGATCTTGCGCAGGTTGTGATCGAATCCGCCCACCAGCAGGTAGAGCTTGCCGTTCTCGCGCACGAGCGCAGGCTGCCCCGTCCAGCCGGTGCCATACCAGGTCACAAGACCGCTTGTCGGAGCCGTCGCGGTCCCGCTAGTGCTGGCTGGCGCCTTGCCGGTGCCGCCGGTCGTCCCGCCACCGATCTTGGCCTTCCAGATGACTTCGAGCTTGGTAGGAACCGGACCCTCACCGTAGTAGCGGCGCGTCTCATCCCCCAGGAACGTGGCGATCTTGATGCCATCTGCGTTGGGATCGGCGCCGACGGGCTCGGGAAGTGTGACCGTGACCGTTTCAAGCACGGATGCCAGGTCGGGGATCTCCGTGTGAGGAATCGCCGGCAGACCCGGGCCCACATCCATCACTCGCAACCCGATGAACGCCGCAGCGCCGACCATCACGATCGCGCCGACGACCGCCCACGCGATGCGTCCGGCCGACACACGTCGCCGTCTGACTGGTACGCCTCGCCGCCCCCCGCGCTCAGCGCTCATTCTCCGTCACGCCCCCGTTCTGTCGTCGATCCGTGGTGGCGGAGGCGGGCATGCCCATCCGGGCAGGTTGGGTGCCGGCCTCTGGGCCAGTCCTTCGGCACCGAGCACCTCGCGCAGGTGAGCGACCCGCCGGTACTCCGGGTCGTCCTCGGGAGCGAACCCGAATCCGGCCCAGCAGTAGAACAGCTGCGAGTAAGCGTCACCCGCCGTAGGTACGTGATTGTTGCAGTCGAGCACGTATTCGAGTGCCGAGAGCATCGAGCGCGGATCTTTGAGCAGCATCATGCCTTCGGCATCGGCCTTCTCGGCAGCCATCCATGCCGCCCTCTGGTGCCACCAGGCGAGCAGCTCGGTGACGATGACCGCGACGCCGTAGACGGCAAACCCCGCGAACGCAGCGCCGCTTGCTGAGGACGCTTGCGCCACAGGCATTGGCGCCGCCACGTGAGCGTTGTCCGTGAGGACCAGGTTGGTGTCATCGCGAACAAGGTCCCGCTCGCGCATCGCCCAGATGGGACCCATCAAAGCCGACACCGCGGTGGCCCACAGTGTGTCCAGGGTGATGATGCGCGCCATGAGATTGGCGAAGACCGCTCGCTGCTGTTCCGGATGCAGACGCTCAACGAAGCCGCGGGTGACACCGAGCATCGCCCGCCCGTGCGATCTTCCGAGAGCGAATGCGTTCACCCGATTGGTATCGATGAAGTACAGCGGCGGTGAGTGCTTGAATCCGGATGCGAGCGTGATGTCTTTGAGCACGCCTTTGACGCTCGCGAACTCACCCTTCGTCGTGATTCGAGCACCAAGTCGCCCCACCAGCCATCGCTCCGAGCGCGAGAGACGGACGATCACCCACAGCGTGGTCGCCAACAGAGAGACCAGAAGCGACCCTCCCGCCAGCGCCGGCAGCGCCACAACGGCATTCGGCCCTGTCTCCGCGATAGCGCAGATGAACGCGATCGCCGCGCCGAACGCCACCACAAGGCTGATCAACAGCGACACGATGCCGATGAACAGAGTCGTGAACGCGACGAATCTGACCCTGTTCCCGTCGACGCGCTTCCACAGCGTCTCGATCCGCTCGGCGCGTACGCCGGGCGGCAACGTGAGCCCTGTCATACCTGACGGGCGTCCCATGAGTGCTACTTGCGCCTGCGGTCGGCCATCTCGGCCGCCATGTCGTCGAGCGTTATCCCCTCACGCACCATGACCACGAGCATGTGATAGAGCAGGTCGCCGAGTTCGTAGCGAAGCTGTGTCACGTTGCGCTCGGCAGCCGCGATGATGACCTCGCCCGATTCCTCGGCGATCTTCTTCAGAAGCTTGTCTTGTGGGCCGAGCAGAAGTTTGGCGGTATAGCTGTCCTCGGGCATGTCGCGCTTGCGCTGCTCCAGTACGTCGAACACCTCTGCAAGCACCTCTCCCAGATCAGGGATGCTCACCGGCTGGGGCGCGCCGAGCGGATCGATCTCGGTCATACAGTCTCACTCCTCGTCTATGACAGCGGGATGTTGTCTCCATCGTGGGTCGTCGCAGGCACATCGCGGTCGGCAACCGGGTACAGCGAGCGGAAGAAGCAAGTGCGCTCGCCTGTGTGGCAGGCGACGCCGACCTGGTCGACGAATAACAGCAGCGTGTCGGCATCACAGTCGTAGCGGATCTCCTTGACCTCCTGGATATGCCCCGAGGTCTCGCCCTTCATCCAATACACCTGTCGCGAGCGGCTCCAGTACCAAGCCCGACCACTTTCGATCGTCCGGTCAAGCGCCTCGGCATCCATCCAGGCCACCATAAGGACTTCGAGCGTGTCGTGCTGCTGGACGACGACAGGGATCAGCCCGCGCTCGTCGAACGTGAGTTTCGCCAGCTCCATGTGACGTCCTCTCTCCCCCGCGGTCCTACCTACGTCGACGCAACTCCTTCTCGGCGAACAGCAGACCCATCACGGACGGGACTGCGATGATGACGAGCGCACCAAGCCAGGCGCCCGGCGAGCTGATGGTCGATGCCCGATGGGCCGGCGACTGGGAAAGCAGCAACGCCGTGACCAAAGCGACCGCCGAGAAGATCCCGGCCAGCACACCAGCGGACATCCGATCGGCGAAGAGCGCCGCGCGCATGACGCCGATGGTCACGCAGAGCCACCACAGGATGATGATGAGCATGCTGATGCCGAACCCGACCGTGCCGAACTCAGAGAGTGCTCCGCCGTTGATCGCCCACATGAACCAGGCGGCTACAAGCGCCGGCACCGAGCCCGCCAACGCGGCCGCAACGACCGGCCACGGCTTACGCCTTCCATTCGATATCTGCATCTACAGTCTCACCGCGATTCCCGCATCCGCCATGTGCTGTTTGACCTGCCTGATCGAAAACTCCCCGAAGTGGAACACGCTCGCAGCCAGGACCGCATCCGCGTCCGCCTCGATGACCACCTCTGCGAAGTGGTCCAGCTCCCCTGCGCCACCGCTGGCGATCACGGGGATGTTCACCGCGCGGGTGATCGCGCGGGTCAGGTCGATGTCGAAACCGTCTTTCGTGCCGTCGCAGTCCATACTCGTAAGCAGGATCTCACCTGAGCCGCGCTTCTCGGCCTCTACCGCCCACCCAAGGGTGTCGAGTCCCGTGTTCGTGCGACCTCCTGAGACGAACACCTCCCAGCGGGCCGGGCTCGACCCGGGCACGCGTCGCGCATCTATCGCCACGACGATACACTGCGCTCCGTAGATCTGCGCCGTCTGAGTGATGAGACCGGGCGCGTTGACTGCGGCGGAGTTCATCGATATCTTGTCGCACCCCGCGGAGAGCATCGCCCTGATGTCATCGGACGAACGCATGCCTCCACCCACGGTGTACGGGATGAACACCTCCTCGGCACTGCGGCGCGCCACATCCAGCATGAGGGGACGCTCCTCGTGCGTAGCGGTGATGTCGAGGAACACCAGCTCATCAGCGCCTTCTTTGTCGTAGGCTGCCGCAAGTTCGACCGGGTCGCCCGCATCCCGCAGGTTGATGAAGTTGACGCCTTTGACGACACGCCCTGCGTGTACGTCGAGGCACGGGATGACGCGCTTGGTCAGCACAGGTCAGGACACCCCATCGCGTGCGGCGGCAAGCGCGTCTTCGACCGTGAACACGCCCTCGTAGAGCGAGCGGCCGATGATCACGCCCTCGACCTGAGGGCCGATGGTGAGGAGGTCGATGATGTCGTCGAGCGAGCAGACCCCGCCCGAGGCGATGATCGGGATATCGATCTGCGACGCGAGTGCCCGGTAGGCGCCGTAGTTCACGCCCGTCTGCAAGCCGTCCCGGGCGATGTCGGTGTAAGCCAAACGGCGGACGCCGAGGATCTCGAGCTCGCGGATCAGCTCCAGAACACCGTACTCGGTGCCCTCACGCCATCCCTGGATAGCGACCTTGCCATCGCGCGCATCAACGCCGGCGACGATACCTTCGAAGCGCTCGCAGGCCTCGGCTACCAGCGACGGCTGGGTGATAAGCGCGGTGCCGAGGACTGCGCGCTTCACGCCGGCGTTGCAGATGCGCTCGAGCATTGCCATCGAGCGAATGCCGCCGCCCATCTGCACGGGTATTCCTTCGTCTACGATGCGCTCGATGATGGGCAGGTTGACCGGTTCGCCGGTGACGGCGCCGTCCAGATCCACCACGTGGATCCACTCAGCACCCGCCGCAGCCCATTGCTTCGCCTGGTCGACCGGATCGTCGTTGTAGACGGTCACAGAATCCAGCCGGCCCTGCCTCAGTCTGACTACCTTGCCGTCCAGAATGTCGATCGCGGGGAAGATGATCACGGGCGCGTCTCCTTCACGATGTCACCGAAGTTCGCCAGCAGCCGCAAGCCCATCTCGGAGGATTTCTCCGGGTGGAACTGCACCGCATAGGCGGAGCCGGTCTGCACGGCGGCCGCGAACGGAACACCGTACTCCGTAAGGCCGATAATACAGGATGGATCGGCCGGTTCGAGACGATAGGAATGCACGAAGTAGAAGGCCGTTTCCGCCGGGATACCGGCGAACAGACGAGACTCACGCGGGTATGCCACCGTGTTCCACCCTATGTGCGGGATCTTCACGCCGGCAGCAAGCCGGGTGCAGGAGCCCGGCACGAGGCCAAGACCCTCCCACTCGCCGTCCTCGAGTCCCGCATCAGCCAGAAGCTGCATTCCGAGGCAGATGCCCAGGAACGGTGCGCCCTCGGCCACACGCGCGATCACAAGCTCCCACAGCCCCGATTCCTTCAAGTTGGCCGAAGCGTCCCGGAAAGCGCCCACGCCGGGCAGCACGATGCCGTCGGCCGTCGAGACGACAGCCGGGTCGTCGGTGACCAAGACGTCGGTGACGCCGGCGTGCTCGAAACCCTTCTGCACGCTGCGAAGGTTGCCCATACGGTAGTCGAGGATCGCGATCACAGGGTGCCTTTCGTGGACGGCACGCCGCTCACACGCGGATCGGTTGAGACAGCCTCGTAGAGCGCGCGGGCGACGGCCTTGAAGGCGGCCTCGATGATGTGGTGTGCGTTGTCCCCCGCCAGCTTCTGCAGGTGCAGCGTGATGCCCGCGTTGGCCGCGAACGCCACAAGGAACTCCTTGGCCAGGGTGGTATCGAATGTTCCGATGATCTCGATGGGCACATCCACGGCATAGTGCAGCTGTCCGCGGCCGGAGATGTCTACAGCCGCCAGCACAAGCGCCTCGTCCATGGGCACGACCGCCGAACCGAAGCGGCGGATGCCGTGCTTGTCGCCCAACGCCTCGGCCAGCGCGGAGCCCAGGCAGATGCCGACGTCCTCGACGGTGTGGTGGGCGTCGACCTCAAGGTCCCCTGTGGCCTCCACCCCGAGTGAGACGCGCATGTGACGTCCCAGCGCATCGAGCATATGATCGAAGAACGGCACGCCCGTTGAAGCCGCAACACTGCCGTCACCGTCAAGATCGAGGCGCAGGGTGATGTCGGTCTCACTGGTCGTGCGTGTTATCTCGGCGATCCTATTCATCAGACGACGCGCCCCCGTTCTGGTGACGTTCGGCCACTGCTGACAGGCCGAAGATGTTGGATGCGTGGCGTGAAGCCAGTATCTCCTCCATCGCCACGATGAAGCGCCGCGTCTCGCTGTCGGTGCCCACCGTGACGCGGAGACAGTCCTCCAGTCCTGGAGTGCGTGAGAAGTCGCGGATGAGCACCGAGTGGTCGTGCAGCAGGTCGCGCCAGAGTGCCGAGGCATGCTCGACGCGGAAGAGCACGAAGTTGGCCTCGGACGGGAAGACGGTGACGCCATCCATCCCGGACAGGCCGTGGATGAGCGTGTCACGGTTGCGCATGATCTCGTGGATGCCCGCCTGGAACACAACGCGCTCCCGGTAGACCAACGACGCCGCGACCTGGGTGAACCGGTTGACCGAGTATGGCTGGCGCACCTTGGTAAGCTCGCGAATGACGTCCTCGTGCGCGAGCAGGTAACCCGCGCGAAGACCCGCCAGCGAGAACGCCTTTGAGAAGGTGCGCAGCACGACAAGGTTGGGGTGCCGTTCCATGTGCGGACGCATCGTGTGACGGCTGAACTCGAAATACGCCTCGTCGATGACGACCAGCGCGTCGGTGGTGTTGAGGATGTCGATGAGCAGCGTCTCAGGGCTGATGTCGCCGGTGGGGTTATTGGGGTTGGATACCACGACGATGTCGATATCCCCTTCGGCGACGCGCGCGAGCACGGCGTCCGAGTCGACGCGGAAGTCCGCGCGACGCGGGATCCGCACGATCTCGGTACCCGTCATCTGCGCGTCGATGCCGTACATGGAAAACGTGGGCGGCAAGTCGAGCAACTTCCGACCGGGCCCGCCCCATGCCAGCAGCAGATCCAAGATGAGCTCGTCGCCGCCGTTGCCTACCAAGACGTTGGCGGGCTCGAGCCCGTTCGCCTCGGCGACCAGCTTACGCAGGTGAGCGCAGAGCGGGTCGGGATAGCGGTTGAACTCTATATCGCGTACGCGATCCGCGAGCTTCTCGAGCAACTCACCGGGCAGGTTGTCGGGATTCTCGTTGGAGGCAAGCATGACCTCGGCGCGCACGTCTTTAGCGTCGTAGGGCACCAGCTCTTCGAGTTCAGGGCGGGGCGGTCGCAGACGGTCCATCATGACTCCTCGTCTTCCATACCGAGCGCCAGGGCCAGTCGCAGACCCACGGCACGCGAGTGCGCATCGAGTCCCTCGGCGTTCGCGATGGTCATCACAGCGGGACCGTCCAGCCCCAGTGCCTCGAGCGAGTAGCTGATCACCGAGGACCTCTTCACGAAGTCGTCGACTGACAGCGGACCTGAGAAGCGGGCCGTGCCACCGGTGGGAAGCACGTGGTTGGGACCGGCGATGTAGTCGCCCACGCTCTCAGGCGTCCACGGGCCGAGGAAGATCGCACCGGCGTTGCGGATCGAGCCGAGAAGCTCGAAGGGGTCGGCCATCATCACCTCGAGGTGCTCGGGTGCGATCAGATTGGCGGCGTCCAGCGCCACGTCCAGGTCGCTGCAGACGACGATGACCCCGTTGTCGGTGAGCGAGCGCTCCACTACCTCAGCCCGCGGGGAGTCCTCGAGCAGGATAGCGAGCGCCTCTTCGACCTCGTCAGGCAGGTCCGGATCGGTCGTTACCAGATACGTGGCGGCGCGCGGGTCGTGTTCGGCCTGCGCCATCAGGTCGATCGCCACGAACGCCGGCTCTGCGGTCTCATCGGCAAGCACCAGCACCTCGCTCGGGCCCGCCAGCATGTCGATGCCGACCTCACCCATCACGAGCTTCTTGGCCGCGGTCACATATGCATTCCCCGGGCCGGTGATCTTGTCGACTCGCTCGATACTCTCGGTGCCGTATGCCAGCGCGGCGATCGCCTGCGCACCGCCCACCTTGTAGATCTCGGTGAGACCGGCTTCTGCGGCGGCGGCGAGCGTGTACGGGTTCACGCTCCCGTCGGCGGCAGGCGGCACGACCATCGCGATCTCATCGACTCCCGCGACGATCGCAGGGATCGCGTTCATCAGCACCGATGACGGGTAGCACGCACGGCCGCCGGGCACGTAGATGCCCACCCGGCGCAGCGGCGTGACCTTCTGGCCGAGGAAGACGCCACCCTCCTCGGCAGAGAACCAGCTCTGGGGCACCTGGCGTCGGCAGAACGACTCGATGGAGGCGGCGGCAAGCGCGATGGCCTCTTTGAAGTCATCCCCGACGATCGCGAGTGCTGCCTCGATCTCCTCGTCGGTCACTCGAAGCTCCGTGAGCGTCACCTTGTCCAGTTGTGCGGTGTGCTCGAAGACCGCCTCGTCCCCGCGCGCCTTCACGTCGTCTATGATGCGCTGCGCCACGCCGAGAACTTCGACATCGATGCCGCCGGAACGGGCGACATCGGCAGGCGTGAGACGACGGCCACGACCAAGTTCGATACGACGCATCATGAGGCGTCATCCCCTCCGGCATGCGGCGCGACGGCCGCGACACGGTCGGCAAGTTCGGTGACACGGGCAGACTCGGTACGCATGCTCGCCGGGTTGGCGACGAATCGCGCTGTGGAAGCGAGTACTTCGTCCACGATACGCAGACGGTTCTGCGCGAGCGTGGTACCGGTCGCGGTGATGTCCACGACCTGGTCGGCCAGCCCGATGAGCGGGGCGAGCTCTATGTTACCGTGCAGCTTCACGACTTCCACCTGCACGCCGCGTTCGGCGAAGTGCTTCTCGGTGATACGCGGGTACTTCGTGGCTACGCGGATGACCCCGAGATGGCGGTAGAGCTCGTCGATATTGCCGAGCGCGTCCTCGGGTTCCGCAACCACGAAGCGGCAGCCGCCGAAACCGAGATCGAGCAGCTCGACCACGTCGAGGTCCGCCTCGAGCAGAACGTCTTTGCCGGCGATCGCCACATCCACGCCACCGTAGGCGACGTAGACCGGGATGTCTGTGGGACGCGCGATGATGAAGTCCATCTCGTCGGTGGAGACGATCAGCTGCCGACCCGGGGCGGCAAGATCGCCCACGTTGACTCCTGCTTCACGCAGCACGCGAACGGAGTCGTCGAACAGCGCACCTTTGGGAATCGCCATGCGGAGCTTGCCGCCCCGAGCGCGAGACGCCGGATTGCGAGCGATCATCGCGATCCCCCCTCTCGAGCCGCGGCCCAGCTCAGCGTGGGCGCCGCAGGAAGCGGCTTCTCCAGCGGAAGAGCCCTCTCGCCGGCCCGGTCGAGGCGGTAGATGCGGTCGCCGGCAACCTCGAGCGCCTCTTCGGCATCCGCCCGTTCGGCTTCCGCGACAAGCTCGAGGCCAGCGGCGGCGAGCGCCATACGCACGCGCCAGCCCGCCGCGCGCAATGCACATGCTGCCGAGAAGACCTCCTCGGCCACCGCACCGCCGATCACCGCGTCCAACGGACGGATCCGCGGCGTGGCACCCTGCTCGGCCAGCGCGATCATGATCCGCTCGAGACCCAGCGCAAAGCCCGCAGCCGGTGCAGGCGCACCGAACCCGGCCAGCACGCCGTCATAGCGGCCTCCACCACCGAGAGGAAGCCCCAGACCCGGCGCGTACACCTCAAGCACCAGACCGGTGTAGTAGTCGAACGAGCGCATGATGCCGAAGTCCACGGTCACGACGTCGCCCAGGCCTGTCGACTCCAGGATGCGATACGTGTCGCGGATGTCGCGGAGCACTCCGGCACAGCCGCACGCAGCTGCGTGCTTGGCGGCGACCTCGATAGCCTCGGCCCCTCCGCGGAGACGCGGGACTGCGCGCAAAGCCTCACCGATCTGCACCGCGACGCCCTCACGACGCGAAAGACGGTCGATCTCAACGAGATTACGCTCGTGCGCGGCGTCCAGTACCGCCTTGCCCCACGACTCGGAAAGCCCGGCAGCCTCGATAAGCGCGCGAAGCAGCTCCACGGTGCCGACGACGATCGAGTAGACGCCCAGACCGGCGGCATTGAGCGCGTCGACAAGCACCGAGACGATCTCGGCGTCGCCGGCAGGACCGGAGGCGCCTACGAGCTCGACGCCCGCCTGCGTGAACTGGCGAGACTGGCCGCGCAACGATGCGTGCTCGCGGAAGACCGGCGCGACGTAGCGAAAACGATGCGGCCCGGGCGTCGCGGAGAGCCGTGATGCGGTCAGCCGAGCGATCGGCACCGTCATCTCGGGCCTGAGCGCCAGGAGCGAGCCATCGATATCGAACAGCCGGAACGCCGTTTGCTCCAGCGACCGCACTCCTGCCGCTTCCAGCGTCGCGTACTCCTCGGCCACGGGTGTCTCCACCGGACCGTAGCCCCACGCATCGAATACAGCACTCATCGCCGAAGACACGGCCTCACGTTCGGCCGCCTCGGCGAAAAGCACATCACGGAATCCTCTTGGGGTCACCGGACGCACCAGTACCCACCTCCTGTACTTTACTACGCTACAGTGCTGCAGTACTGGAGTATATCAGGGTGAAGCAGGAGGTCAACCTTCAGGCCTCCCACACACAACCCTCGCCCAAGAACTCCTTGAGCTCGGCATGCAGCTCGGGGCTTGCGGCGTCGACCCGGAACTCCTCGGGCATCCGGGCCTTCTTGGGTGCTTCTCCCCCATTGACGAGCTCGAGCATCACCGTGTCCCGACCCCCGTGCTTGGCGAGGATCTCTTTGAATCGCGCCCCGCGGCCGTTCGTGAGCATGCGCACGTCCGAGCGCACCCACAGCGTTTGCGGCGGCGCCTCGAAGCGCCCACCATCGGCGAGCAGTTGCACTTCGTGCACGATCAGCTTGCGTCCGCGATCCGAGTACTCCACCTTCGCGCGCACCCGCACGATGGCGTCTTCCGCCACCACCTCGCGGTACTTCTCGTAGACCTGCGGGAACAACACACCTTCCATGCTGCCCTCGAGGTCCTCCAACACGATGGTTCCCATGAGCTTGCCCGCACGCGTGGCGATCTTGTCGGTCTTGGCCAGGATCCCAGCGAACCAGCCCGATGTCCCGTCAGCGAATTCCTCGCTGTCGCCGAGCGAGTATGTGCGCGCCCGCTCGATGACGTCACGCACCCCGCTCAGCGGGTGGTCGGAGACGTAGATCCCGAGCATCTCCTTCTCGAACGCAAGCTTGATGCCTTTCTCCCACTCGTCCCCGTCCGGTGCCGGCACGGTGTCGTCCATGCCGTGTTCCTCGGCGTCGAATAGATCGAACATCGAGACCTGGCCGCTCTCCTGGTCACGCTGGCGCTTGAGTGCGGACTCCACGCAGGAGTCCATCAGCGTGAGGAGGTGCTTGCGGGTGTAGCCGGTCGAGTCGAATGCGCCTGCCTTGATCAGCGCTTCGAGCGTCTTCTTGTTCATCTGCCTGAGGTCGACTCGCGCGCAGAAGTCGTGCAGTGAGGTGAACGGACCGCCTTCGGTGCGTACCTGGACGATGTGCCCGACGACCGCCTCGCCCACGCCGCGTATGCCCGACAGGCCGAAGCGGATGTTGGTGCCCACGGCGGTGAAGTTGCGCCCCGAGGAGTTCACATCCGGCGGCAGGACCGTCATGCCGGAACGGTTGCACTCGGCAACGTACTTCACGATAGTGTCCGTCTTGCCCACATAGCTCGTGAGGACTGCGGCCATGTACTCGGTGGGATAGTGCGCCTTCAGATACGCCGTCTGGTAGGTGACCAGGCCGTAAGCCGCCGAGTGGCTCTTGTTGAAGCCATACTGCGCGAACTTCTCGATGTCGGTGTAGACCTGCTCGGCAACCTTCTGGTTGTAGTCATGTTCGACCGCACCTTCGACGAACTCCGTGCGCAGGGCATCGATGATCTCCTGCTTCTTCTTGCCCATGGCCTTTCTGAGCTTCTCGGCCTTGCCTGCCGAGAAGCCGGCCATGTCCATGGACAGGCGCATGACCTGCTCCTGGTAGACCATCGTGCCGTAGGTCTCCTCCAGGATGTGCTTGATGCGATCGTCATAGTAGGTGACTCTCTGGCGTCCGTGCTTTCGCTCGACGAAGTCTTTGACCATGCCAGAGCCGAGCGGACCCGGCCGGTAGAGCGCAAGGATGGCCACGAGGTCGCTGAAGACGGTGGGCTTGAGATCTTTGAGCAGCTGCCGCATGCCCGCCGATTCGACCTGGAACACACCGACCGTGTCGGCACGGCGCAGCAGCTCGAAGGTCTTGGCGTCGTCCATCGGGATGTGCTCGATGTCGATGTCTACGTTGTGGCTGGCCTTGATCTCTCGCACCGCGTCGGCGATGACGGTAAGCGTCCTGAGGCCGAGAAAGTCCATCTTGAGCAAGCCCAGCTCCGCGATAAGCGTGCCCTCGTATTGCGTGACGATGGCGTCGCCTTTGGTGTCGCGCTTGATCGGCGTGTGAAAATGCAGCGGGTCGCGGCAGATCACGACTCCTGCGGCGTGGACCCCCTCGCCCCGGACGATGTGCTCCAGTGAGAGCGCGGCGTCCAGAATCCGCTTGGTGTCCCCGCCGGCGTTGTACTCGGCCTTGAGGTCGGGATTCTCCTTCAGAGAGCCGGCGATCGTGGCGTCCGGACCCTCCTGGATCTGCTTGGCGATCTTGTCGGGCACGCCGTAGGGATACCCCAACACGCGACCGGCATCGCGCACCGCCGCACGGGCCTTCATGGTGTTGAACGTGATGATCTGTGCGACCTTGTCCTGGCCATACTTGTTGCGGACGTACTCGATGACTTCCAGGCGACGTGCGTCGTCAAAGTCGATATCGATATCGGGCATGTCCGTACGCTCGGGGTTCAGGAAGCGCTCGAAGAGCAGTCCATGCTCCAGCGGGTCGAGCGCGGTGATGCCAAGGGCGTAGGCGATGATCGCGCCTGCGGCCGAACCTCGGCCGGGACCGACACCGATACCGTTGTCCTTCGCCCACGTCACGAAGTCCTCGACGACGAGGAAGTAGCCGGCGAATCCCTTGTCGCGTATGACGGTCAGCTCGTGCTCGAGCCGGTCGAGGGCGTCTTGCGGGACCGGATCGCCGTAGCGACGTATCAGACCGGCCAGACACCGTTCCTCAAGGTACGCGTTCAAAGACGCCTGCTCATCATATGCACCGTCAGCGGCCTGCACCTGAACGCGCTCCGGGACCTCGAAGACCGGAAGCAGGATGCGCCCGAACTCCAGCGCAAGCTCGCAGCGTTGCGCAACGGCGACCGTATTGCTGATCGCCTCGGGGTACTCGGCGAACTTCTCGGTCATCTCCTCGGCGGTCTTCATGAAGAACTGGTCCGAGGAGAACCGCATGCGATCGCGCTCTTCCACCGTCGAACCGGTACCGATGCACAGCAGCAGGTCTTGAGCGGGCGCGTCTTCGGCCATGACGTAGTGGATATCGTTGGTGGCGACCAGACCGACGCCCATATCAGACGCCATGCCCGCGATCGCGGCATTGAGCTGCTTCTGGGTCACGCCGTTGTCGGCGGTGATTCCCTGCTCCTGGATCTCCAGGAAGAAATCACCTTCGCCGAACAGGCCCGCGTACGTCTCGGCCCAGCGCCGAGCCTCATCGACGTCGCCGCGCTCGATGTTCTTGCTGACGATGCCTGACATGCACGCTGAAGTGCAGATAAGGCCTTCGTGGTAGCGCTCGAGAAGCTCCATGTCCACCTGCGGCTTGTAGTAGAAGCCGCCTATGGCAGCCTCGGAGATCATCGCCATCAGGTTGCGGTAGCCGGTCTCGTTCTTCGCGAGCAACAGCAGGTGGTAGAGGTTGGGCTTGCCGTCGCGCTTCTTGCGCGAATCGGGGGTGAAGTACGCCTCGCAGCCGATGATCGGCTTCACCTTGCCCTGGGCCTTGCGGTAGAACTCCACCGCGCCGTACATCGCGCCATGGTCGGTGATGGCAAGTGCGGGCATTTCGAGCTCAGCGGCACGCTCGACCAGCCGCTCCACACGAGCGTGACCGTCGAGGAGGGAGTACTCGGAGTGTGTGTGCAGGTGGACGAAACCCGACATCCTAGGCGCCGTCCCCTTCGTCCGTCGTGCCGAGACGTTCGATGACGCGCGCATACCCGTCTGCGCCGTAGTTGAGACTTCGGCTCACCCGGGAGATCGTGGTGCTGCTCGCGCCCGTGACTTCCTGGATGCGGGTGTAATGCTCACCCGCGGCGAGCATGCGTGCAACGGCAAGACGCTGCGCCATGTCGCCGATCTCGCGGATCGTGCACACGTCCTGCAGGAAGGCGTACGCTTCATCGGCGTTCTCGAGCGCAAGGAACGCCTCGAGAAGTGCTTCCACTTCAGGCGTGCGGACGCGATCGGAGGACATCGGCGGCGGACTCCCTGGTCGTGGCGGATACACAAGATGATGTGTCCATCCTACCACTCGGAGGCGACATCCTGGGGCGATCGAGGCCGAGCGGAACGGGCTTTCCGACAGGCGGCGCAGCCTGCCGGGGGGCGCCGCCGAAGCCCTCTACACGATGCCGATGAGTCGCCACACCGAGCCGACCAGCGCGTAGGCGGGCGTGTACCACAGCACTCCTCCGACCAGGTACGAGAGCTGGTCTTTGCGCATGGCACCGACAAGCGAATGCTCCCCGTTGAGCACCAGCACGCCCACCAGCGCAACGGCCACTATCGCCGCCAGACACGCTACAGCCTCCACCTTGGCGGCCAGTCCCTGCGTCGCGAACCGGCGAATGGCAGTGAGTGCGAGCGGCACTCCGAGCAGCAGCAACACGACGCCTACACCGACTGTCAGAGCGCCGAACGCGTGCGCCTCGAATGCGGGGCCGAGAAACGCGAGCAGGAAGCTGACGGTCATGAACAGTGCGCCGCCAACGATCATCCCCCCGACACCGGCGACAGCAGAGCGGAGCAGCACCGTGCGCCAGCGCGCCGATGGCTCACCGACACGTACGGCCACCAGCATGCCTAGGAGCGGCGGCGCCACCATGATGGCGAGGTAGCCCGGCGTGTAGGAGTAGTAGCGCTGCGTGCCGAGCAATGCGATCGCCGGCAGATAGATCAACAGCGTGAAGGCGTACACCAGTGAGTAGGATTCTCGCAGTGTGGGCTGAGCAACGGGCGTCTGCGTCATGAAGGGCTCCTCGGCAGGGGTGTGCGTTCGGGCCCATCCTAGGCGCGAGAAGACCGCTCCGCCATGACGTAGGTCAAGTGAGACTAGGCGACCCGGTTCACGAGGCTGCCGATGCCTTCGATGCGCACCTCGACGACATCGCCATGCTGCATGGGACCCACGCCGCTCGGCGTGCCCGTGAGCACGATATCGCCGGGCAACAGCGTCATGATGCCGCTGATGAAGCTGACCAGCTCGTAGACGTTGAAGATCATGTCCGACGTGCGCGAGGACTGCTTGAGTTCACCGTTGAGATACGTCTCGATCTTGAGGTCGAGCGGGTCGATATCAGTCTCCACCCACGGACCCACCGGGCAGAAGGTGTCGAAGCCCTTCGCACGCGTCCACTGGCCGTCACGCGCCTGGATGTCACGCGCGGTGACGTCGTTGGCACAGATGAAGCCGAGAATGTGCGATATGGCCTCGCCCGGCGACACCCGATGTGTGCGTCGCCCGATGACTGCGGCGAGCTCGCCCTCGAAGTCCACGCGACCAGCACCTTCAGGGATGCGGATCTCTCCGTGCGGGCCGTTGATCGAAGTCGGGGGCTTCAGGAAGATGATGGGCTCGGTGGGAAGATCGTGGCCCATCTCCCGGGCGTGCGCGCGGTAGTTGATGCCAACGCACACGATCTTCGTGGGGATCACCGGCGCCAGAAGCTGCGCTTGTGAGAGCGGGACGATGCCCTCTGCCTCCCACGCGGCGAACGGTTCATCGGAGATCAGCGTCACGGTCGCGTCGTCGGCGAGTCCGTAGCGTACGTCTTCATCCTGGTAGATGCGTACGACCCTCATGTGAGCGCTCCCGTGCAGGCGTGAACGAACCTTCTCTGAGCTTCATTCAACTACTGACGCGCAGATTCCTGCCTGGGATGTGACAGTCCCCACTCGACGGAGTCGACGAGCGCTTCCCATGAGGCCTCGATGATGTTCTCCGAGACACCTACGGTGCCCCAGCTCTTGTCGCCGTCAGCCGATTCGATGAGCACGCGCGTGACGGCGCCGGTGCCCTTCTTCTCGTCGAGCACGCGGACCTTGAAGTCGTCGAGCACGATCGCATCCAGGTGCGGATAGAAACTGCCGATGGCGATACGCAACGCCTTGTCCAACGCGTTGACCGGACCATTTCCCTCGGCGGTAGCGATATAGCGATGGCCATGCACGTGGATCTTGATGGTCGCCTCGGTCATCACCTTGCCGTCCTCGCGTTTCTCCATGATGCAGCGGAACGACTCCAGTGCGAAGAACGGCTCATAGGTGCCGAGCTTCTTGCGCAGCATGATCTCGAGAGAGGCATCGGCTGCCTCGAATGAGTAGCCGTGGTGTTCGAGCTCCTTGATGCTGTCCAGAACCGTGCCGACCGTCTCCTGGTCGCCGGTGAGGTCGATGCCCATCTCCTTCGCCTTCATGGTGAGACTCGCGCGTCCGGCGAGCTCGCTCACCACGACGCGAGCAAGGTTGCCCACAAGCGCCGGATCGATGTGCTCGTAGGCGGCTTCAAGACGCGCCGAAGCACTCGCATGAACGCCGCCCTTGTGCGCGAACGCGCTCCCGCCCACGTAAGGCTGCTGCGGATAGGGCGAGAGGTTCGCGGTCTCCGCCACGAAGTGGGAGACCTCGGTAAGCAGCCTGAGGCGATCGGCATCCACGGCCGTCTCGGCACCCATCTTCAGTGTGAGCGCCGGGATGATCGAGGTCAGGTCGGCGTTCCCTGCCCGCTCGCCGTAGCCGTTCATGGTGCCTTGCACGTGCACGCAGCCCGCATCGATCGCCACCAGTGAGTTGGCCACCGCGCACGCGGCGTCGTTGTGCGCATGGATGCCGAGCGGGACGTCGAGCGCAGCGACCATCTCGGCCACGATGCGTGCGACCTCGTGAGGGAGCGTGCCACCGTTGGTGTCGCACAACACGACCGCGTCGGCGCCGGCATCGGCGGCCGTACGGCAGACCTCGAGGGCGTATGCGGGGTCCGCCTTGTAGCCGTCGAAGAAGTGCTCGGCATCGAAGAACACCGTACGGCGCTGCGACTTGAGATAGCGCACCGAATCGCCCACCATCGCAAGGTTCTCCTCGAGCGAGGTCTGGAGGGTCTCGGTGACATGCAACGGCCAGGTCTTGCCGAAGATGCACAGTGCCTCGCAGCCGGTCTCAAGCAAAGCGGCGAGACTCTCGTCATCCTCGGCCGTGATGTCTTTGCGCCGCGTGGTGCCGAACGCCGTGATCTTCGCGTGCGAGAGCACGAGTGTCTTGGCGCGCTCGAAGAACTCGATGTCTTTGGGGTTAGAGCCGGGAAAACCGCCTTCGATGTAGTCGATGCCCAGGTCGTCCAGACGCATCGCCACGCGCAGCTTGTCTTCAGCCGAGAGGGAGAGCCCCTCGCGCTGGGTGCCATCGCGCAACGTCGTGTCGTACAGGGTGATCATGCTACACGCGCTCCAACCACTCTTCGTAGTCCGGCTCTTCACCGTGAACGACGCGGAAGAACATCTTCTGCAGTTCGAGCGTGATCGGACCGGCGTCCCCGATGATGCGACCGTCCACAGAGCGGACTGGAACAAGTTCAGCAGCCGAGCCGGTCATGAACATCTCATCGGCGATATAGAGGTCGGTGCGCACGAGTGACTCCTCGAGCACCGGGTAGTCCAAGCTGTCCGCGATGACCATGATCGAATCGCGAGTGATGCCTTCAAGCAATCCGTCCGAGACCGGCGGCGTCGATATGACGCCGTCACGGACGATGAACAGGTTCTCACCCGTTCCCTCGCAGACCTTGCCCTCTTCGTTGAGCAGCACGGCCTCGTTGTAGCCGTGGCGATTGGCCTCGATACGCGCGAGCGAACTGTTGAGGTAGTTGCCGGTCGCCTTGATCGCGGGCGGCATCGAGTTGATGCCGCGCTGGCGCCAGGACGACACGCCGACGTCGACGCCTTTGGTGAGGGCCTCTTCGCCCATGTAGGTCTCCCAGGGCCAGACGGCGATGATGACCTGCACGGGTGCCGGAATCGGGTCCAGACCCATGACGCCATACCCGCGGAACGCAAGCGGGCGGATGTAGCAGGATTTCAGCTTGTTCGCCCGGATCGTCGCTTTGACGGCGTCGACCATCTCGGCCACCGAATAGCCGAGGTCCATGAAAAGCATCCTGGCCGAGCGCTCGAAGCGTTCCATGTGCTCCGTGAGCCTGAAGACGGCCGGGCCGTCAGCGGTCTCGTAGCATCGAATGCCCTCGAATACGCCCGAACCGTAGTGAAGCGCGTGCGTCAGGACATGGACCTGGGCGTCTTTCCAGGGCACGAGTGTGCCATCCATCCAAATGAAGTCCACTTCAGGCAGTGCCATGGCTGCTCCCCTCCATAAACGTCCGCCTCGGCGTGACGTATCACATAAGTCTACTACGTGAGCGCGGCCGCGAGCCGCTCGGCGACCAGATCACCCATGGCGCCGGTCCCTACGGTCTTCTGCGGAAGCGTGGTCTCATCCGCGATGTCGCGGGTCCGCCAGCCCTCGGCAAGCACTCCCTCGATCGCGGCAGACAGCGCGTCGGCGGCCTCGTTCATCGCGAAGCTGTAGCGCAGCATCATCTCCACCGACAGAAGCATGGCCAGCGGGTTCGCGATCCCCTGCCCGGCGATGTCGGGAGCCGAGCCGTGACTCGGCTCGTAGAGCGCGGTCCCGTCGCCGAGCGACGCGCTCGCCAGCATACCGAGCGACCCGGTGAGCATCGACGCTTCGTCTGAAAGGATGTCGCCGAACATGTTCTCGGTGACTATGACGTCGAACTGCGATGGCCGCCGGATGAGCTGCATCGCTGTGTTGTCGACAAGCTGATCCAGAAGCTCGACATCGGAGAACTCCGCAGCATGCAGGCGATGTACGACCTCACGCCACAGCCGGCTGGATTCAAGCACATTGGCCTTGTCCACCGAGTGGACCATGCCGCCACGCAGGCGCGCTGCGTCGAACGCGGTCCGCGCGATGCGCTCGATCTCGTATTCGCGGTACTCCATCGTGTCGTAGGCGCGCATGCCCTCGCCACCGCCGGTCGCCGCACCCGCAACACCCGTCTCGCGCGCCCGGGCGCCAAAGTACAGCCCGCCGGTGAGTTCGCGGACGATGAGCATGTCGACGCCGTCGAGGAACTCGGGCCTGAGCGTGCTCGCACCCTTGAGCGGCTCGAATATCTTGACGGGCCGCAGGTTCGCGTACAGCCCAAGCGCCTTCCGTATGCCGAGCAGCCCCTGCTCGGGCCTGGGCTTGTCCGGATCGGTGGTATCCCACTTGGGACCGCCGATCGCGGCGAGTAGGACCGCGTCGGATTCGTGCGCCTTGCGGAGCGTCTCCTCGGGCAACGGAGATCCGGTCGCGTCGATAGCCGCACCGCCAAGGAGCGCGCTGGTGAACGTGAAGGTCGCGTTGAAACGCGCGCCGATGGCGCCGAGGACCTTGACGGCCTCGGCCGTGATCTCGGGCCCGATGCCGTCGCCGGGAAGCAGACAGATGCGGTACTCGGCAGACATCAGTTCTCGCCCCCGCGTCCCGCAAGCTTGGCCCGTGCCGACTCCACGAGCCCACCCGTCTCGATGATGTCCTTGATGAACGGCGGGAACGGCTGCGCTTGATAGGTCGCGCCCGTCGTCTCGTTGATGATCGCGCCGGTGTCGGCATCTACCGTGACGGTGTCCCCGTTGGAGATGCCGTCCACCGCTTCCGGGGCCTCCATGATGGGCAGACCGGTGTTGATCGCGTTGCGGTAGAAGATGCGCGCGAAGCTCTTGGCGATGATGACGCTCACGCCCGCGGCCTTGATCGAGATAGGAGCATGCTCACGAGAAGAGCCGCAGCCGAAGTTCTCCTCGGCCACAAGGATGTCGCCCGGTCTCACGGCCGTCACGAAGCCGGCATCGAGGTCTTCCATGCAGTGCTTCGCCAGTTCCTCGGGCACGCTCGTATTGAGATAGCGAGCGGGGATGATGACATCGGTATCGACGTCACGACCGTACTTGTGGACTGTGCCGTGGAACTTCACGGTGATCCGCCTCCTGCACTCGTACGGGACTTGTTTGCTTGGGCAGGAATCCTAGCACATCCCAGCGTGAAGTGGGTGTTATCCGAGTTTGCGGGGCCCGCTGGTCGAACGTCCCTTGCGGTATCATTAGACGCGAGACGATGCCCGCTCGAACACCCATCCGACACGCGAGGAGGCGGACGCCCTGAGCCCTTCCGCCCTGTTCGTGACAACGGTCCCCATCACGCTCGAAGCATTCCTGGTTCCCTTCGCTGCGCACTTCCGGGCCGATGGCTGGCGGATCGATGCGCTCGCAAACGGCGCGCGCAGACACGTCGCGCTGGAGGGCTCGTTCGACGGGCGCTTCGATGTCTCCTGGAGCCGGAACCCCTTCGACCCGCGCAACGTCCTCGGGACTCCAGCGAAGGTGCGCAGCGTGGTGGCTGCCGGAGGATACGACATCGTCCACGTGCACACTCCGATCGCCGCCTTCGTCACCCGCTACGCGCTGAGGTCACTGCCCGAGAGGAACCGGCCCGCCATCATATACACAGCACATGGCTTTCACTTCTACGAAGGACAGGCGGCGCTTCCCCACACGTTCTTCCGGACGATGGAGACGATCGCGGCGCCCTGGACCGACTATCTCATCACGGTGAACGCAGAGGACTTCCGCGAGGCCTCGGCTCTGCCCGGCCTCGACCCCGCGAGGGTCCGCCTCATTCCGGGCATCGGCGTCGACACCGAACGCTTCTCCCCTGACGCCGTCTCGACACAAGACGCCCGACGCGTGCGCCGGGACCTTGGAGTACCCGAAGGCGCGTTCGTGCTTACGATCGTCGCCGAACTCGCGCCCGTCAAACGACACGCATTGCTGCTCGAGGCCCTCGCTCGCGTCGACGACGGGCGCGTTGTCCTCGTGATCGTCGGAGAAGGGCGCCTCGATGCGCAGCTTCATACACGCGCCCGTGTCCTTGGCATCGAACACCGGATCCGATGGGCGGGCTACCGCCGAGACGTTCCCGCCGTCCTCGCCGCAACAGATGCGCTGGTACTCACAAGCGAGCGAGAGGGCCTGAACCGCTCCATGCTCGAGTCGATGGCGATGGGCCGACCCGTCATCGGCACGGACACGAGAGGCATCGCGGACGCCGTGGACGCCACAGTCGGATGGATCGTGCCCCGAGATGACGCGCTCGCCCTCGCTGCCGCCATCAAGGCCGCCGCGAGCGATCCTGCCGAGGCGGCACGCCGCGGAAGCGCAGCACGCGAACGCGCGGTCGCCCGGTTCGCCCTGCCTCACATCATCAGCCAGTATGAGGAGCTGTATCGTGAAGCACTCGCATCGCGCGTATGACGCAGTGAAGCGCGCAGGCGATCTACTCGTCGCCGCGCTGCTTCTGGTGGTGCTCTCGCCGATCCTCGCCGTCGTCGCACTCATCGTGAGGGTGCGACTCGGCGCCCCCGTCCTATTCATGCAACAGCGGCCGGGCAGGAATGGCCGCCCATTCACCATGGTGAAGTTCCGCTCGATGGCCGAGGCGCCGCACGGGGCCAGTGACACAGAGGCGGTCGCAACCGATGCGGCTCGCCTCACCCGTTTCGGGCGGTTCTTGCGCGCAAGCTCCCTCGATGAGCTGCCAAGCCTGGTGAACGTGCTGGTTGGCCAGATGAGCCTGGTGGGCCCCAGGCCGCTCCTCGTTGAGTACCTTGACCGCTACACACCCGAGCAAGCCCGGAGGCACGAGGTTCGCCCCGGCATCACGGGCTGGGCACAAGTACATGGTCGCAATGCCGTTCCTTGGGAGGAACGGCTCACTATGGACGTCTGGTACGTAGACAACCGCTCCCTTCCATTGGATCTCCGTATCCTCGGCATGACGTTTGCCGGAGTCATCCGGCGTACGGGAGTCTCGGCCGGGAATCATGCGACAATGGAGCCGTTCGATCCCCGGAGTTCTGATGTCGGTGCGCACAAGGAGGAATCGTGAGACTGCTGGTGGTTGGAGCAGGCGGGCATGCGAAGGTCGTGGTAGACGCGGCCCGCAAGGCTGGCTTCGAGATTGCCGGCATCATCGGCAGAAGCGGCGACCCGGCGGACGTGCTGGGTGTCCCGGTGTCGACCGACCCCGATGGCGTGTCCTCCGATGCGTTCATCATCGCCATCGGAGATAACCGCGTACGAGCCGACATGTTCGCCGCATACCGCAACCGTGGTATGACTCCGGCCTCTGTCATACACCCCTCCGCGATCATCGCCGAACGAGCTCGTATCGGAGCCGGCTCTCTGGTCGCAGCAGGCGCTATCGTGAGCGTCTCGGCGGACATCGGCGAGAACACGATCGTGAATCATGGCTGCACCATCGACCACGACTGCCGCGTGGGTGACCACTCGCTGCTGGGGCCCAACGTGAGCATGTGCGGCGCCTCCTCGATCGGTGAGGGCGTCGTCCTGGGCGTCGGCTCCAGCGTGATCCCGCTCAAGCGGGTCGGGGCCTGGAGCATTGTCGGAGCAGGCGCAGTCGTCACCAGCGACCTCCCGGCACAGTCCGTCTGCGTGGGAGTGCCCGCTCGTCCTGTTCGACAGGTCGGACAGTGAGCGAACGCCCTTCACTTGCCGCGGATGGCGGCACGCCCGTGCGCGAGCAGCCCCTACCGATGTGGCCGTCTTACGACGATCGGCACCGGGCCGAGGTCGGGCGAGTCCTCGAGTCCGGCAAGCTCACCTACTGGGCCGGCACCGAGGGCCGTCACCTCGAAGCCGAGTATGCCGCCGCTCTAGGTCGTAGACATGCAGTCGCGGTGGCAAACGGCACGCTCGCTCTCGAACTCGGCTTGCGGGCCTTCGGCATCGGCCACGGCGACGAGGTCATCGTCCCGGCCCGCACCTTCATCGCAACGGCAAGCGCCGTGGTCGCGGTGGGAGCCACGCCGGTCGTTGCCGACGTCGAGCGTGACTCGGGGGTCGTGACGGTCGATACCGTTCGCTTCGCGCTCACCCCGCGCACCCGCGCAGTCATCCCCGTGCACCTGGGCGGATGGCCGGTCGACATGGTGCCGATCCTCGACCTCGCTGAGAAACGAGGGCTCGTGGTCATCGAAGACTGCGCACAGGCTCACGGCGGCGCGCTTCCCTTCGGGCCGATCGGCTCAGGACGCAGCCATGGGGCGACGTTCTCCTTTTGCGGCGACAAGATCGTCCCGGCTGGAGAAGGTGGAGTGCTCGTCCTCGATGACGATGACGCCTTCGAGCGCGCATGGTCGTACAAAGATCACGGCAAGTCGCTCGAAGCGCTCACCCCGCCGCCTGCGGGCTCAGGACCGTCGTTCCGCTGGCTCGTGGAGAGCTTCGGCAGCAACTGGCGCCTGCCGGAGCTGTCGGCTGCCCTGGTCCGGGTGGGGCTCGATCTGCTACCCCGGTGGCACTCGACTCGCACCGGCAACGCAGAGCGAATCATTGCCGCGCTGACCGACACACCCGGCCTGCGCGTCCCCTCGCCGAAGACAGGATTCGAGCACGCCTTCTATCGCCTGTACGCCCACGTGGAGCCGTCGGCCCTTGCCACCGGATGGGACCGGGACCGCATCACTGCTGCGATCACTGCCGAGGGTATCGCCTGCCAGCATGGCAGCTGCGGTGAGATCTACCGCGAGCAGGCGTTCGTACGAGCGGGGCTGGGACCTGCAGCCAGATTGCCCGTCGCCGCTGAGCTCAACGACACATCGATCGCGTTCTTCGTGCATCCGACGCTAGGTATCCGAGACATCGACGACACTGTCGAAGCTGTCAGGCGCGTGATGGAGGTGGCTGCCGGGTGAGTGAGTCGAGTCTGTTCGCCCGCGTGCGCGCCACCGGTCGGCTGTGGAACTCGGTGCTCGTCGTGCTTGACGCCGGAGTGGTTGCGGCGGCCACCGCTATCGCCTACTTCGTGCGATTCGAAGGTCCTGTACCCGAGCCCTTCATGCGCTGGCTGGCGCCCCTCATCGGCATTGCCGGGGTGCTCTATCTGACCGCCTTCGCTATCGCCGGACTCTACAGACTCGTTCTGCGCTATGTCGGGGTGGACACGCTGCTACGGCTGGCGGCCACAGTGGCGCTCTGCTTCGCCGCCCTGCTCGCAGTCGATCTTCTGATGCCCCTCAGCGGTGAGATGCGCCCGGTTCCTCTCGGCGTGCTGTTCATCCAGGCCGTCCTCGTGTTCCTTGGCGCGTCGGCTGCGCGTCTGGCCGCCCGTGTCCTCATGCATCTGCGCGTCATGGGCACCGCCGAGGGTCGCCGTATGCTCGTCATCGGCGCCGGAAGCGCAGGATCGCTGCTGCTGCGGGAGATCCAGAACCGTCCGGACCTGGGCCTGACCGTAGCGGGCTTTCTCGATGACGACGCTGCGCTCAAGGGCCGTACGCTCAACGGCGTACCGGTACTGGGAGCCACGACCGACCTAGCCGAGACCGTCGAACGTCTTGGCATCCAGGAGATCGTCGTCGCACTACCTGCGGCGCCGCGCGAGCGCGTACGCGAGCTACTGAATGCAGCGGCCGATCTGGGAATCCAGACACGCGTGATGCCAGCGCTGGTGATCGCCAAGGGCTCGGTCAGCCTGCGCGACCTGCGGCCGGTCGACGTGGAAGACTTGCTCGGCAGAGAACCGACACCGATCGACACCGAACAGGTGCGTGAGACGATCTCAGGTAAGGTCGTCGCGGTGACTGGCGCTGCAGGATCGATCGGCTCCGAACTGTGCCGTCAGATCGTCGGATTGGAGCCCCGCAAGCTCCTGCTCATCGACATTGACGAGACGCGCCTGTACGAACTGCTCCTGGAGCTTGAAACACTGGCGCCGGGAATCGCCGAGATGCACCTGTGCGACATACGCGATCACATCAAGATCGACAGCGTCTTCTCGGCTACGCATCCCCAGGTCGTCCTGCACGCCGCAGCCTACAAGCATGTGCCTCTCATGGAGCTCGAGCCTGAAGAGGCGGTCAAGACGAACGTCCTCGGCACGCAGACCGTGCTGGAGGCCTGCGAGCGCCACGGTGTGGCCCGCTTCGTACTCATCTCCACAGACAAAGCAGTAGCTCCGCTCAACATCATGGGATTCACAAAAGCGATCGCCGAGCGGCTGATGCTCGACGCCGCGCGCAGAGAAGGACTGAACGCTGTCGCGGTCCGCTTCGGCAATGTGCTGGGCAGCCGCGGCTCGGTCGTGCCCATCTTCGAGGAGCAACTACGCCACGGAGGACCACTCACGGTCACGCATGCCGAGGCGACCCGGTTCTTCATGACGATCCCTGAGGCAGCGCGGCTCGTACTGCAAGCGCAGGCGATCGGTGAGAACGGCGACATCTTCGTCCTTGAGATGGGCGAGCCCGTCAAGATCGCCGATCTCGCGCGCAAGATGATCGCACTCGCCGGCGTTCCAGCCGATATCGAGTACGTAGGGCTCAGGCCCGGCGAGAAACTGCACGAGATGCTCATCTCGGACGCGGAGCATCTGTCGCCCACCGGGCGCGAGAAGATCCTGCGCGTGGGGCGCATCGTCAGCGTGGATGAGGACTTCCCGACGGCGATCTCAGCGCTCATCACTGCCGCAACCGCCGGCGATCGCCAGGCGCTGGGCCAGGCGATCGAGCGATTGGATCCGGGATTCGCCGATCGTGCGAGTCGAACGGCCTGACCTTCGGTGTGATCGGCGCGCTAGAACTGGAAGTAAATGAACGGCGCCGAGTAGGTGGGCCAGAACAGCAGGAGCGACACCACCAGCGATCCAATGACGAACCCGCCCCGAACGGTCCCCAGCTGAAGCACCGGCACGCGTCCCTCCAGGCCACTCGTGAGTGCGTCGTACGCCAACGCGATCGGTACCAGCAACAAGGCGGAAGTCGCGTACCAGGCGATCCCCGTGCCGTCCGCAAACCCGAACATCCGCATCAGGATGTCAGTCGCCTCGGTGAGATCCGCCACACGGAAGAACACCCAGGCAAGCGTGACGAAGCCGAACGTTGCGCCCCACGATAGTGCCGGGGCCAGTCGACGAAGCACGCCGGATCGCCGCGGCACCGCACTGCGGGACCATAGGCGATGCACCACAAGCGCTGCACCGTGCAACGCACCCCACAGCACGAAGTTCCAGCCCGCGCCGTGCCAGAGCCCGACCGCCACCATCACGACGAACAGATTGACCGCCGTTCTCGTCGGTCCGCGTCGATTCCCTCCAAGCGGGATGTAGAGGTAGTCACGAACCCAGGTGGAGAGTGAGATGTGCCAGCGGCGCCAGAAGATGGCGATGTTGCGCACGGCGTAAGGGGCCGCGAAGTTTGGCGGTATGTCAAAGCCCATGCAGCGCGCCGAGCCGATGGCCATATCCGAGTAGCCACTGAAATCCGCGTAGATCTGTACCGCGTACGCGAGGACGACGAGCCACAGGGTGAGGGCGTCATACGTGCCCGGCTTGGCAAGCACCGGATCGATGAACATCGCAAGCCGATCGGCGATCAGCACCTTTTTCACGAGCCCGAGCGCGAACAACTGCACGCCGGCCCCGACATCGGCCCTGCTCAAGCGGATATCTCGCCTGACTTGCGGCAAGAACAGGCGTGGCTTCAAGATCGGGCCCGCGATGAGGTGCGGGAAGAATGCGACCAGCATCGCCACATCCAGGAACGGAGCGGGCTCCAGGTCCTTTCGGTAGACGTCGACCACGTAGCTTATGACCTCGAAGGTGATGAACGAGATGGCTACAGGCAACAGGACGTCCAGAAGCGGAATACGCACGCCGATCGCGTCGAGCACGTGATTCGCGGACTCTGTGAAGAACCTCGCGTACTTGAACAAGCCCAGCACGCCAAGGTCGGTCACGATCGTTAGTGCCAGGATCTGTCGAGCGCGTCGGCGCACGGCCTGCCGACGGATGATCCGCGCTGCAACGTAGTTGAGCGCTGTCAGCCCCAGAAGAAGGCCGGTGAATCGCCAATCCCACCAAGCGTAGAACACATAACTTGCGCCGAGGAGGAAGACACGCTTGAAACGCGCAGAACGTGACAACGCCAGCACCGCAAGCACGATGCACAGGAATGCGACGTAGGTGGGGGTTGAGAATATCATCTGACCACCTCCGCCTCGATAAGCGGCACGAGGCGTCTTGCAATGAGAGCGTGACCCACCACGTTCAGGTGGCCCGTCCCTGGTCTACTGTTGGCGAAACCGGTGGGGGCACGATGGTCGCGCTCGAACGAGGCGACGAAATCGTCACGCGGGCTGGCGAATGCAATGCCTCTCTCGCGGGCACCCGATTCGAGAGCGGCCTCGACCTCGCTTGTCCGCAATCCTCGGTCGTCGGAAAACGAGATATCCGGCACGTACAGGATCACAAGATGCTGGTAGCGGTTCGCAAGCTCGTCGAGGACCCACGCGAGAAGCTCAGCGTCGTACGTCGGCGACACCGTCACTGCACTGGATGATGTCGGCTCACCGGCCTCCGGTGCCTCCCCTCTCTCGCTCAGAGTACGTGAGAGGTTCTCGCCCGCGAGTCGCACAAGCGGGATCTGGAGCAACGGCGACAGCCCGGGATATCGCTGCACCAGCGGCGTGGCGCTCCGGAACTCGGGATCCAGCACCGCCGAGAATCCGCCACCCGTCTTCTCGATGCGGAAGTTGCGCTCTCCCTGACCGGTCAGGTCATCTGTGAAGTCCTGGTCGCTCAACTGGATCACTGTGACATCGGGCGCGATCCGCTCGGCGAACCATGGCGCCAGTGCGATGTAGTCAGCCGGTGACGCTCCGCTCCGGCCCGCGTTGATGACGTGCACCTGGTAGCCGTCGCTTCCCAGTTCATCGCCGACGATCTCCACGAACGTATCGTCCCCCGGCACCTGGAACGCTTCAGTGAATGAGTCGCCTAAGAAAAGCACCCGTGTCTCACCGGGCTGTTTGGAGCCTATCTCCTCGCCACGCATGCCCAACGAGTTGATGTGGGACCATGAGAATCCTTCGATCCCATGCACGTAGAGTCCGGACTTGCGGATCCTGCCCAACTCGGGATCAGAGACGTAGCCGGTGGTACGCCACAAGGTGAGCCCGGCCACCACATTCCACACGACGAGAGCGAGAACGACACCGAGTACGGCCGCTCCGACAGACCTCAGGCGCCGCTGCTTCGCGCTCACCGGGAACACCCCATCCGGCTACCAGTGTCCACGGGTGGCATCATCCGTCAGAGCCGAGAAGCTCCCCGGCTCGCTGGATGTAGCCTTCGGTGAGCGCGTAGGCGCGCCCCCACCGCTCGGCATCCCTCAGGGCTCCCGCAATCGTGTCCCTGTCGCCCTCGATCAGCGCCAGGTGGAGTAGCTCGCCGGCGAGCGACGGCACCATCGGCAACGCCTCGGCGGCCCGTGTGAGCATGTTGCGTTCCCACTCCACATCAGTCCGACCGGTACGGTCGGCCTGGACGAGCGAATACGCTGCGATGCTCACCAGGTTGGGTGCGAACGCGGCCACATGTGCGGGCGCATCGTCCACCGCCTGCTGAGCTTGACTCAGCGCCTGATCATCAACCGCTGTGAGCAGCCCGAGTTCGAGGTCCTTGCGTACGGTCTGGGGGTATCCGGGGATGATGCGCAGGACCTCGCGATTCGCCCGGAGCGCCGAGACAGGATCTTCGGCGGAGACGCCTCGCGCCTGCATCTCGCCCGTTCCAAGCCAGGCACTCAGGACAAGCAAACAAGCCCCCAGAACCGTGAGCACGATCCTGGCAGCCTTGGACACCTCGGCAGGCGCCACTTCGTTGTTGCGAGTCATGCTTCGACCGGATGTCCCCTCCTCCCGCCGCAGCGGTGCGATCGCGAGTCCGGCGACAGCCGGCGCGAGCAAACCAATGGCGAACACCGAGGGGTTCACGGTAAGCGCGAACAACGCCGATCCGAACCCTGCGGCAAGCGCGAGGCGCAGCGGCGCGGTTGCGTCGTTTTTCAGAATGCGCCGGCGCAGCGCAAGAGCCCATGCGGCGAACAGAGCCACGAAGGTGGCAAGCCCCACCAACCCGAGCCGGGTAGCTATGTCCCACATCACGGAGTGCGGTGACTGGGGGCTGTACGCCGTGGGATCCACATCGCCCAGTGCCCCCGGTCCGTACTCGTGGACTCCAAGCGGTAGGTACTCGGCGGCGGCAAGCCGGTATCCCGAGGGGCCGAATCCGAACACAGGCCGAACTGCCACCATCTCCTGTGCACCCTCCCACAGGTACGCTCGAGTGATCACGTTGCTGTCGAAGCCGCCCAGTGTCTCGGCATTGACCCACCTGCCTGCGAGAACGGGGGTCTGCGCCATGAGCAGAGCCACGGCCATCATCGCCGCGATCCCGAACGCCGCAAACCGTATCCAGCCGGGCCGACCATCCGGCGAGCGTGAGGAGAGGCTCATCGCGAGCGCAAGCGTCACCGCGAAGACCACGGCTACCGCGCCCATCGTCGAGCCCGAGAATACGCCGAGCGCAACGGTGACGAACGCCGCCGCGCCGTACAGTGCGAATCGAATGGCGCCCCGGGCCTCACCGGCAAGTCCGACAGCGAGCGGGATCGTGCAGGCCAGCGCAGGCACGCTGTAGCTCGTGCTGCCAAACACCGTCGTCGCGCCCGTGGTGATCGACTGGAAGGTCATCACGCCACCCAGCAATGCCGCGAACGCAACGACCACGACCAGGCCGCGTCGCACGGACACAACGGTTGCATTCAAAGACGCAGCGAGCAGGAACACTGCGGGCAACGTCAGCCACTGAAGCAACGACATGTCTCCGTACAGGTCGTAGAGTGCGACTTCGAGCAGCGAGCCTCCGAGGACGTATGACACCAGGATCGAGGCGCCGACAGCCCCGATCGCCACGAGCACCCGTCTATCGACGCGCGATAGCCGGAGCAGTCCCAGGCCGGCCGCCAGCAACCAGACCGCCACAGTCGCCAGGTTCAGCGCCATGGCTATCGGCACCGGCGGAAGCCGCGTGATCAGCCACGCTCCCGGCGAGATGAAAGCAAGCACGACGAGAATGGCAGGTGACACGTTCGACGCACGCGACCCGGGGTCAATAGCGCGTCCGCTCTGGCGTGCAGTACCCATGGCCGCTACCGCGGGCTCTGCTCGATGGCCGCAGGCGTGTGGCACACATCAGCACAGAAATCCCGACCCTTCTGGAACTGCCATTGCTGATGACACTTGTCGCACGCCGCCTCGGTCGCAACCGTGTGCTCCTTAGCGAGTGAGACCGGATGACCTTTGCCGAGCGACGGATCGTGACACTTCTGGCACGGATTCCTGGTGGCGGTGTGGCACTTGCCACACGTCCTTCCGCCGTTGAACCAGAAGTCGACCGCGCCGGCGCGCGCATGGGCCGACTGCTTGAATGTGAGTGAGTGCGGCATGCGCAGACCATGACATGAGTCGCACTCCTTCTTCTCGTCATGACAGCCGCCGCATGAGATCTCCCTGATCTGCCGCGATGCCAAAGAAGCAGTGCGAACACGCGCCGCAGCGGAGGCATTCTTGTCATGGCATGTCTCGCACTCCGCTGACGCGCTCTTGGAGTCATGACAGCGCAAGCACGGATTCATTCCGACTTTGTGCGCACCGACCACCCCGCTCGCGGGCGCATGACACCCGAGACACCGGACTGCTGCCGCCAACGGTTCGGCATGCGACATGCGTATGCCGCGATCCTCATTGAGCTGCACGCCCTCAAGAATGTCCCGATGACACGACAGACACGCCGACTGCTCGATGCGCCCGTATTCTCCCTGAACGCCGAGTGTCATACCGCGGTCGACAAAATGCAGCAGTCGAGCGGGCACGTCCGAGAAGTAGCGTCCGAAGCCACCGCCAGGCTCATGACAGGCCACACAGGAGCGGCCCGCATGCGGGTCAGCAGTCCCCTCGGCGAGCGAGTTGTGGGGAGTGATGACGTGGCAGCCATCACACACCGCGTTGGCCGAGGTGGACATGCCCGTGAGCACCCAGACGACGAGCACCACACCGATACCGATGCCGGCCGCGATCAGCCTCGCGCGTGGTGTCTGTGGGACCTTCGGCGCCTTCACGCGTTCAGTGGTCGCCCGAGAGCTCCGTCGAGGCAACGCTGATGCGGTATCTGGAATACCCTCGACGACCTCGCCGCTCGGCGCGGCATCGATGGCAGCGCGGGCCCGCTCGACCTCGAGCGGCTCGACCTCGATGTCCACTTCTCCGAGCTCGTCCTCGTCATCATCTTCCGTCGTCGAACCGAGGAAGATCAGCGCCACGACGACGATGAGGAGCAGGACGAGCGTGATGATTCCGTACAAGACGAAGGCAGCTGTCAGGTTCGACGCCGGCTCATTGAGCAAGGTGAGGATCTGCTGCCACAGCGCAGGAAGATCGATGTTAGTGGCTTGTGTCTCCACTACTGACCACTCCCCGAGCCGAGTGTGCCGATGGCTCCGCCGGGGTGGACATGGGTCTCGTGACACAGGGTGCAGTCGGGATCAGCGTGGCATCTCAGACACAACGCCTCGTCTTGTGCGGCGGCGTTCGCGTGGCTTCGCGTGAACGCCTTGGGGTGCGGCATCTCAAGACCATGACAGTCATCGCAGAAACGGGATTCGTGACATGTGTCGCACCGCGCCGCATCGCTGGCCGCGAACCCGGCGTGCTCCCTGACGAATCCTCGCGCATGCGGGAGACCCGCTCCGTGGCACTTCTCGCAAGTGGCCGCGGTATGACACACGGTACACGTGGACGCATTGCCCATCCCGTGCGTCTGCTGCCATTCCGGGCCGTGCGTGATGGCAAACACCCCGGATGTCACACGACTGGACGGCAAACGACCTTCATGACAAAGGTCACACTGTGTAGAGGACTCCGAGACGTGACATGCGAGGCAGGTCTCCATGTCGTACACGCGCACCCACGAAGTCGCGGAACCGTGTGCCGTCGTGGAGTGGCAGTCAGAACACTGCGAAGACGCAGCGCAGTACACGTGTGCGATACGAAGCCCGTTGGCAGACGTCACATCGGTCTCAATCGCCTCATGACACGCTAGACACCGGGAGTCGGGTACCTGCGCCCAGTCCCGATCCTGCCCACCGACGATAGGCAATACCATGTGGTAGGCCTCCCGGAAACCGAAGGCCACACGGTCGCCAAGAGCCTTGCCGACATGGCAGTCGGAACAGTCAACCGCCGCGTGTGCCGAATCCCGGGTACCTGAAACGAATGCCGCCTCATCGTGACAAGCGGCGCACCCCGGCAACGCGACAGCGCTGTACACCCCACCGGCAAGCGCCAGCGAGACGGGTATCACAGCGATGAGCCAGAGAATCACCCGGCGCGCAGCCGGAGAGACTCGTTGCATGTAGCCCGCCCTTACAACGACACGGAATATGAGGAGTTCGAGGTACCTAGAAACTCTACCATAGCGACACGCAGCATCAGGTGTGCCAGGGGTACGCTTCAGCTTCAGAATGTCTCGTTAAGGTTTGCGAACCCTTAGAATCGCCGCTCGCGCAACGCGAACGACGCCCGATCGATCGCATGCCGTCCCCAAGGCAACGCCGCTGCCCCTACTGGCTGAGACCGATACCTGCGTCATCGGTGCTGTTGCGGTGGCACTTGAGGCAGGTACCGTCAAACGCCTTGTCGCCGGAGCCCACCGAGGTGAGCGTGGCGCCAGCGTAGCCGGCATAGCCCATCCACAGGTACGCACGACCGGCCAGGTTGGTGGCGCCGTACGCGGTCTGCGAGTGGGGGAACGTGTAGCCGGAGGTGGTCGCAGCGTCGGTCTGGTCGTGGCAGCTTACGCAGCTGTTGACCGGGACGTAAGAGGCGTGGGTCTCAGTGGCTACCGCAGAGGTCATGTGACCCGTCTTGTACATCATGCCATCGCCCGGTGCTCCGACCTCGTTTGCCGGAAGCGGGTACATCGCGTCGCGATTCTCGTCCCAGTTCTTCACGAGGACGGCGAACGTCGAGTTGTAGTGGCAGTCGGCCTGGTTGCAGGTGTAGCCAGCGACGAGCGCGGACTTCTCACCGGCGGTCAGGGCGAAGTCACCGACGACCTGGTTCAGGTCGGTGGCGTTGAAGCCACGATCGGCGTCGGTGTCCTTTGCGAGGGCAGCCGCGATGATCGGGTCAGCCTGGTCGCTGATGAGCTTGCCGCCGAGCAGCGCATAGCTGGACACACCGACACCGTGCGGGCTGTTGGTGTGGCAGCGACGATTGGTGCAGCTCGCGTCCGTACCTGAGCTGTG
>DDWT01000022.1:68355-70638 GCA_002347365.1 Actinobacteria bacterium UBA2279 | reverse complement strand
GCATATACGCGTCACAGCTCGCAAGGGCCGCCGACTCGCCGTTGACGTTGAACGGTACGACGCGGAACCAGTAGTTCTGGTTGTTCCAATAGCCGGTCTGGGTCCCCTTCTCATACATCGGCTCGGGCGTGTCGCGCAAATCGAGTCCGGGACCCAGATAGCGATAGACGGTGCCGGTGAGAAGCGACCCGAGCCAGAAGACGCCGTTAGACGGGTCATAGCAGCCGCTGATGACGCTTGTTGCGGCCTGGTTGATCGACCACTGATTGGCGATCTTGAGGTCGCTTGTGCGCACCTTGGTCACGTGTGCGCTGTCGGTGTTGTTCCACTGCTGCAGGTACAGGGCATCTCCATCGCATAGCACGCCGTCGAGGTAGTCGGAGGCCATCGAGATCGTCTTGGTCTCCACGTACGTTCCGTCGGATTGGTACACCTTGATGGTGTAGCCGGCGTTCGTGGTGCCGTTGATGCCGTACGCCACGTTGTAGATACGCTCGCCATCCGACGCTAGCAGAATCTGACCGGAAGCCGAGGTCAACGCATTCCCCGTCGCACGGTCCATCAGCGGTGACGTGAAGGCAAGCGTCTTCGTCTCGGCTGAGCCCTCCTGAGCGCCCTTCCAGACACCCTCGATGGTCGTGGGTGACGTTGCATACCCGTCGTAGATGAAACCGTCCATGTAGAACGCTGACATCGCGTTGCGCGTCGACAGGTCGGGACCTATCGTGCCGTAGTCCTTGCCCTTGACGGTACCGTTGAGCCCCGTGCCCACGCGCATCCACGCAGACGGTCCTGCGTAGCTCCCCCACCGGCGCACATACAGGTAGGTGCCGTCTGTCGTGACCAACCCCGCACCGCTCTGACCAGGGACCGTGATCTGATCGTCTTTGGTGTTGGCTCTGGGCGATGCGGCACGCGTCAGCATGTTCCGGGACGCGACACTCCAGCTAGCGATCTCGGAGTCGGTCGGGTAGATGCCGCAGCCTTCGCTGGTCCATGTGGTCGAGGTCGAGCCGAACACCGTGCCGACCTTCTCATAGCTGTCGCCGTCATACATGAACACGTCATATCCTGCGGCGCGCGCGGTCGCACTCCATGACAGATCGACGGCACCACGGCCCACGCCGGGAAGGTCGTTCGGCGTATCACTGACACCGTCGCCGTTGCGGTCCACCTCTCGATACCACTCAAGTGCCCGCTTGTCGCTCGAGGCGGCCAGGGTGGTCACCGGATCAGGCGCGGAGGTGTAGTTGACCACGAGCTTGGGACGATAGGTGGACGTGGCGTACTCGCGTGAGTAGAACTTGCGCCAGTGCGTGGTGTTCTGTGACCCGTCCTCGAGCTGGTAACACATGAACCCGTAGTTGGCAGCCGGACTCGCGACCCAGCCGGCCACGGTCGTCTTGATGTCGGCATCGGCTGCTGAGTCCCAATTCACCCACACCCCTCGGCCAGACACGCTTTTCGCCGAGATGTTGGCGAAAGAAGGCCGGGTGGACCAGGTCGTCGAAGTCCCCCAGTTGCTCGTCAGCTTGCCCAGGTAGGTCGTGGTGGCCGAAGACACATAGTAGGTGTGGTACTGGTAGATGGAAAAGACCGTCGAATCCACCCGCGCCCAGGTCGGGATCGAGGAGGTATCGAACTTGACCAGGGTGCGGTTGTGTCCGGTGGTCGAGTCGTAGTAGCCACACTTGAGCTCGGTGGAGGCGTTGTAGCTGGTGGTGGTGTAGCGCGAGGAGACGAACGTGTCCAGGCTGCTGATCGTAGAAAGCGTCGGGTCCACGTAGACCGGGAACACCCGCCCGGGGTCATCCAGCCACGCCTGGGGGACGGTGTAGGTCACAAGGGCCCCGCCGTCGGTGGGCACGACGTCCATGCTCGCCCCGTCGCAATAGGCAGGATCTCCGGCCTCGTTTTCCGAGGAATCGAACACGCACAGGCCACCGAGGCCCATCACCGGATCGCCCGCATCATCGAAAAGCGTCCACCCGCCGACGAAGTCGCGCCTCACGGTCACGCCGTCGGTACGAAGCAAGAACTCGAAGGAAGAACCGGCATCCGCCGAGTCGAGAACGATGGTCTCTTTCAGGCCGTCGTCTTGTGCTTCATAGACCAGATCGACCCCGTCTGAGACTCGTGAGTAGCGTGCGGTCCTTCCAACGGCAAGCGCGTTGCCCTCCGACGCACCGACAAGGTCGATCCCCACGCTCCAACCGTCACGGCTCAGCGTGACCGGCGCATCACTGACGGTCTCACGCCCGACGCTCAGCCCGTAGGCCGTGG
>DDWT01000022.1:0-68218 GCA_002347365.1 Actinobacteria bacterium UBA2279 | reverse complement strand
GGCGGTTCACCCGGAATGGTCTCGACGGCGTCCGGGGCTGCATACGCGGCCGAAGGCATGCTTGCCAGAGCTGGTCCGAAAATGAGCGTGAACGAGACAAGAACCGAAAGAGCGCGGCGCACCGCAGACGAGACCCCCCGCATTGACATCCCCCTCATACGGACCGAAGCCCCATCCCCCCGAATGGGCCGTTCGGTCACCTCCACCTTGTGAGGGATTCTCCTAGAGTCTTACAGCGTGTGTCTACGCCGTTCACCGAGTGGTTCATCAGATTGCCTCAGGGTGTGATGCTGACTGTTCCTGGGGAGGTGTGTGAGTTCACCACATCGTGGACACCTACGGAAGCGGCGTCTTCGATGGATCTGGCACACTACGTGGTGGAGGTCGCGTGTGCTGACGGAAGAGGGTGGGGTGCCTAAGCACCTCACCCTCGATCCGACCAAGAGCCATCAGTCCATCGGGGAGTCGAACGTGTCCACGATGTCGTGACACATCTGTCCACGATGTCCTGAGACATCACAATGGTGGACGAGAAGGGATTCGAACCCTCAACCCCCTGCGTGCAAAGCAGGTGCGCTCCCGTTGCGCCACTCGCCCATCTGTGCGGCTCTGCCGCGACGCGCAGTATAACATCTCGCGCGCGCGAGCGCTGCCCCCCGACATCCGACACGCAACGCTCACGCGCTCCACACACACACGAAACCAACACGAAACTGCGGTTTCCAGCCCCCGAAACCTACAGCTGGTTCGATGGTTTCGACGACGTATCGACGCGTCGTCTGAAGGGCTATCACAGTCGTCCGCTCAAAGGAGGTGCAACACAGGATGATCTCAGCCATCACACATGTATTCGGGAATTCAAGGGAGGTAAAGTCTATGCGCAAGGGTACGTTCGCATTCCTCGGCGGTCTCGTTGCCGCCCTGGTGCTCGCCCTGCCTGCTGTGGCGCTGGCTGCTGATCCCAGCGGTGTCGCGACTCTGGCAGCGGATGCAGGAGCGCCGATCGACTTCATCTGGATGCTCGTCGCGGCGTTCCTCGTCTACTTCATGCAGGCGGGCTTCGCCATGGTGGAAGCCGGGTTCTGTCGCGCCAAGAACACAACGAACCTGATGATGAAGAACATGATGGACTTCGTCATGGGATCTTTGGCGTACTTCCTTGTCGGCTTCGCGCTGATGTACGGCGCCGACAAGGGCGGGCTTATCGGCACGACCGGCTTTCTGATGGGCGGCGCGAACTACGACGTCACGGTCTACCGCGACTTCATGTTCCAGGTCGTCTTCGCTGCGACAGCGGCCACCATCGTCTCGGGTGCGGTCGCCGAGCGGCTCAAGTTCAATGTCTATCTGATCTACTCGATCGTCCTCTCGGCGGTCATCTACCCGATCTACGGCCACTGGGTGTGGGGCGGCGGCTGGCTGTCCGCGCTGGGCCACCTCGACTTCGCCGGCTCCGGCGTCGTGCATGCTATCGGCGGGTTCGTAGGTCTCGCGGGCGCCATCGTCCTCGGACCGCGCTTCGGCAAGTACGACAAGGACGGCAAGCCCCGGGCCATTCCCGGTCACAGCATCGCTCTCGCCGCACTTGGCGCATTCATCCTGTGGTTCGGCTGGTTCGGCTTCAACCCCGGCAGCACGCTTTCCGGACACGACCTGCGTATCGCGGTCATCGCCGTGAACACCAACATGGCTGCAGCGGCTGGTGCAGCCACGGCGCTCATGATCACCTACTTCAAGACGAAGGTCTGGGACGTGGGCATGGGGATCAACGGTGCACTGGCCGGGCTCGTCGCCATCACGGCTCCATGCGCATGGGTCAGCGGTGGCGCCTCCATCGTCATCGGCCTGATCGCCGGCGTGCTGGTGGTCATCTCGGTCCTCACCGTTGAGAACCTCGGTGTCGATGACCCGGTGGGCGCATTCTCCGTCCACGGCGTGAACGGCATATTCGGCCTGATCGCTGTGGGCCTGTGGGCCGACGGAACGTATAACGGCGTCACCGGCCTGTTCTACGGTGGCGGCACAGAGTTGCTCGTTGCACAGTTGACCGGTGCGCTGACGGTCATGGCATGGGCGTTCGGTCTCGGCTTCGCCCTCTTCAAGGTGCTCGATCTCATCATGGGCATCCGCGTTTCTCCGGAAGAGGAGCTCTCGGGCCTGGACATCGTGGAACACGGCGGATCCGCATACCCCAACTTCCTTCTTGTCGAGGAGTAGGGTGTACATGAGTTCATCAAGGAGGTGTGTGGCGTGAAGAAGGTAGAGGCTGTTATCCGGGTTGAGAAGCTCGACGCGGTCAAAGCGGTGCTCGACACCCTCGACTGCCCCGGGCTCATGCTCACCCGCATCGAGGGTCACGGGAAGCAGAAGGGTCTCGTTCAGCAGTTCCGTGGTCGCGAGTACAAGGTCAACCTGCTGCCGAAGTACAAGCTCGAGGTTGTTGTGACCGACGAGATGGCCAAGCCGATCGCTGAGGCGATCATAGAGGCCGCGCGTACCGGCGAGGTGGGAGACGGCAAGATCTTCATCTACCCCGTGGAGGAAGTCTGTCGCATCCGTACCGGCGAGTGTGGCGAAGGCGCCATCTAGCATTGTGTTCTGATGTATCCGAGAGGCGGGAGCTGCGGCTCCCGCCTCTTCGTCGTCTGACACGATCTTCACAAGGCGCTGTCACGTCTGAAACAGATTCGAAACAGCAGAGCGATACCATCGGATCGCGGCCCGGTGAGATCGTTGGCCGGACTCGAGCCCACAAGGACTGGAGACGAATGCGTGAAGAAGATAGAGGCCATCATCAGACCTGAACGCGTCGATGACGTGCGCCAGGCGCTGAAGCAGATCGGATGCAGCGGAGTCACGGTCTACTCGGCGTCCGGACACGGCGTGCAGAGGGGCGTGCATCAGCAGTGGCGCGGGCAGGAGTACGTCGTCGACCTGCTGCCCAAGACCGTCGTCATGACCGTTGTGCCCGAGTCTGACGTCCGCGAGGTCGTCGAGACGATCGAAGCGGTGGCGCGCACGGGTCGCATGGGCGACGGCAAGGTCTTCGTGACACCGGTCGAGCGAGCCATACGAGTACGTACGGGAGAGAGCGAAGAAGCCGCTCTGCTCCCTTCAGCTACGCCGGCACCCTCAGTCTGACCGACAACAGGAGTCAAGATGAAGAAGATAGAGGCCATCATCAGACCGGAGAACCTCGAGGCGGTCAAAGACGCCCTCGTCGCCGTGGACCATGCGGGCCTGACGGTCGTCGACGCCAAAGGTCACGGCATCCAGCAGGGGGTCGTCACCAACGTCGGCGGAGAGAAGGTCGTCGTCGACCTCCTTCCGAAGCTCTACCTCACTGCCGTAGTCCACGATCACCAGGTGGATGCGGTCATCGAGGCCATCGTCGGTGCCTCACGCTCCGGCAATGTGGGCGACGGCAAGATCTTCGTGACGCCCGTGGAAAGCGTGTTGCGAGTGCGCACTGGCGAAACGGACACTGAAGCGATCTAGGAACACAAAGAGGGCGGATGGATTTGGAATCCACCCGCCCTCGTCTTCGCTGACCGGGACGGCCTTCGCACCGCTCGAGGCGCCCTTGCGACGGGCTCTTCTCGGGAGCTCTTGGCCAAGTGAGTTGAAGCCCTCTTGGCCGCACCCCTGAAATATCCAGGAGCTTACGCCCGGGTCTTCCGACTGCTGTGCCCCTTCATGATACTTGCGTACTCACTCTAGATCTTCGTCTTTCAACGATGGACTGAACACGAGCCAACTCACGCAACAGACGATCGGAAGCCTTTATCTGCCGTCCCGGCAGAAACCTGATCTTCTACTGTATCCACGTGTCGGGCTTCACCTCCGCATAGCGCGTCGGTTCCCTTCAAGGCGCACAACCCGCGCCTATCTGGACTATACCCGCCTTCCGGCCGGTGCAACACACTGCGGCCCCGTCCGGGTACGAACGGGGCCGCGATCGCCGACCGGTCACCTTGTCTCGGGGAGCGTCACCTCAACGCTTCGATCGCCCCGCGCAGCCGCTCTTCGCTCAGCGCGCCAACTGCCTGATCGGATAGGCTCCCGTCGGCGTTTGTGAACACGAACGTGGGGACCACCTGGACTCCGTAGGTCTGGGAGACCTCGGCGCCCTCGGGATCTGTTTCCACGTTGTAGAGTCTGAACTCGACCGTACCTTCGTACTCCTGCTTGAGCCTGTCGACCACAGGCTTCATCTCCTGGCAGGATGGTCACCAATCGGTGTAGAACTCGTAGACCACCGGCAGCCCGCTCACGGCGGGAGGCTCCGTCGGGAGCGCGGCCGTCTGAACGCCACTCACTATCTCACCATCCCAGGACACTATGCCCGCCCTCAGGTTATAGACCTGGGTGAAGCCGGAAGCGACCAGCGCATCCATGGCAGTGAGCGAACGATCGCCGCTCGCGCAGTAGAGGAGGACCGGCTGCGCCGGATCCCAGCCTGCCGAGACGGACGCGAGATCGCTCAGCGGAACGCTCTCGGCACCCGGTATGTGTCCCATCGAGTACTCCGCCGGAGTCCGCACGTCCACCAGTCTGATACCGCCATCAATGAGGTCTCGCGCCTGGTCGCTATCGATATCACCTGTACCGGGAGCGGACGGCGACGTGGCGAGCGCCACGACCGCAGCGAGCGCAAGAATCACAGCGATGAGTAGGACCCACTTGCCTCGAGCCATGAACGACCTCCTCGGAGGATGTTGACGTTATACCCCCTCAGGTATCAGCAAGCACCGTGCCTGTTCTGTGCTGAGCGGGCGCATGTGTGGGAATACGTGGCACAATAGGGTTTTGAACATGCGGGCCGCCAATACCGGGAAGGTGGGGGGATGGCAGCCGCCGGGCACAACGACGATGCTAGACTCCCGACCGGTGACGAGCCGCTGAGAGGCGAGCTGCTGAGCGCCGATCGTCTCGAGGGCGTTGCGAGACGACTCGGCCACACCCAGAAGTGGCGTGCCGAGGCCGGGCCGCGGGTCACACCTTTGCTTGGCATCACGGACCGCGCCCAGGAGTCTCTCCGCTCCTTCTACTCGGCCATGGCTGCTGATATCCGGGCACAGATACCGGTCTCAGTGGCCACAGAGTGGCTGCTCGACAACTTCTACCTGATCGAGGAGCAGATAAGCGCTATCCGGGACGATCTGCCGCCGGACTACGGCTTGGAGCTTCCCCACCTGGTATCCGGACCGCTCCACGATCATCCGCGCATCTACGAAGCGATCCTGGCGCTGGTGACACACACGGACGCTCGCATAGACCGGGAGCATCTCGTTCGCTTCACGATGGCGTACCAGCAGACGGCCCCCCTCTCCATCGGGGAGGTCTGGGCTGTTCCGATCATGCTGCGTGTCTGTCTTGTGGAGAACCTTCGCCGTCTCGCTCTGCGGGTGCGCACATCTCATGCGGCGGGAACGGCCGCTGACGGGTGGGCGAATCGACTTCTCGAGGCCGCCATTGGTGACGGGAGCACACTGCCCGCGTTGCTGGACGAGCTCGAGCGCTCCGGGCGCGACGAGGAGCCCGTCTTCGTCATACGCCTGTTCCAGCGACTCCGCGGCCAGGACCCGACTCTCGAACCGGTGGTCGGCTACCTCGAGCGTCGTTTGAGTGAGCGCGAGATCGATCTCGAGCAGCTCGTGATCGCCGAACACCAGGTCCAGGCTTCCGATCAGATCTCTATCGCCAACTCGATCACGAGCATCCGCTTCCTGAGCGCGCTCGAGTGGCGTGACTTCTTCGAGGACTGCTCGCTTGTCGAGCACGTTCTCCAGGAGGATCCGTCCGGCATCTACCCGCGTATGGATTTCGCTTCACGCGACCGCTACCGGCACGCGATCGAGGGTCTGGCCGAGCGCTGTCCGCACGGCGAGATCGAAGTCGCCGAGGCGGTGATGAGCTGCGCGCTCGATGCTCTCGCACACGATCCGGCAAGCCCGGTGACCGGACACGTCGGGTACTACCTGATCTCAGGAGGACGGTACAGCCTCGAGCGCAGCATCGACTACAAGCCAAGGAAACGGGAACTGGTCTATCGTGGCCCGCTCGCTAGTCGCGGCCTCATCTACTGGGGACTGCTCGCCTCGGCCACTTTGCTGCTTGCGTTCGGCATGGGCTGGCTCGTCGCAACGAGCGGCGCCGGTACCTGGGAAACGCTCGCGATCATCCTGCTCGCATTGATCCCGGTCTCGGATCTTGCAGTCAACATCGTCAACCGCGTCGCCTCCTCCGTATGGCCTGCGCGCGTGTTGCCGAAGATCGACTTCCGCGTGCCGATAGCCGAAGCGCACCGCACCGTGGTCATCATTCCTGCATTGCTGACCTCGCAGTCCGCCACCCAGCACGTGATCGACAACCTCGAGGTCGCATATCTGGCCAACAACGACCCCAACATCGGATTCGCGCTCATCGGTGACCTCCGGGGTGGCGACGACCGGCATGCACCCGGAGACAAGACGATCATCGAGGCCGCGCGCAACGGCATCGCCACTCTGAACGCACACTACGGTAGCGACGGCATCGGCCCGTTCCACCTGTTCATCCGGGGACGGCGCTTCAACGATGTCGAAGACGTCTGGATGGGCTGGGAGCGCAAGCGGGGGGCGCTCACCGAGTTCGCGAGAGTGCTGCGCGGGGCAACCGATACGAGCTTCGAAATCCGTGAAGGAGACGCGTCCTTCCTGGCCGGGGTCACTTTCGTGATCACGCTTGATTCCGACACGGTCCTGCCGAGAGACGGCGCGCGCAAGTTGATCTCTACCATCGCGCACCCGTTGAATCGAGCCCAGTACAACGCCACACGCCGACGTGTCGAGCGCGGATACGGTCTCGTGCAGCCACGGGTGGGCATGTCTCTTGTGGGCTCTGAACGTTCGCTGTTCGCCTGGTTGTACTCGGGTGCCACAGGCATGGACCCGTACGCAGGCGCTGTGTCCGACACGTACCAGGACGTCTTCGGAGAAGGCAGCTTCACAGGCAAGGGCATCTTCGAGGTCGACATCTTCAATGCAGTGCTCGGCGACCGGTTCCCCGAGAACACACTGCTCTCCCACGACCTGATCGAGGGCTCCTATCTTCACACCGCGCTCGCCAGTGATATCGAGGTCCTCGACGATCAGCCCGCGAGCTACAGTTCCTACACGGCACGGCTGCATCGCTGGGTTCGGGGTGACTGGCAGACGCTTCCCTGGCTGCTGCCCACGGTCCCAACCGCGACAGGCCGCGAGCCCAATCCCTTGTCGATGCTCCATCGCTGGAAGATCATCGACAACCTGAGGCGCTCGCTGTTCCCGCCCGCCATGATGCTGTTCATCTTCGCAAGCTGGACCCTCCTGCCCGGCCCGGACTGGTACGTGCTCCTCGGGGTCTTCGCGATCGTGTTCTTCCCCATCTACTTCAGCATCGTCGACTCGCTGCTCTTCCGGCCGAGGAGTGCCGGTGTACGCGGTGACGTCAGCTCTATCGTGCGCGATTTCTGGCGCGATACCGTGCGGGCGCTGTTGTCTCTTGCTGTGATGCCGCACCAGGCGTGGATGATGACCGACGCGATCGCACGATCACTCTGGCGGATGCTGATCTCTCGCCGAAACCTGCTCGAATGGGAGACGGCCGCCGAGGTAGAGCGACGTCTCGGCAGCTCGGCTGAGGGCTTCGTGCGGCGCATGTGGCCCGGTCTTGCCATCGTGCTCATAGGCGCGGCGACAAGCGCCGTCCTCGACCCGCTGTCCCTCGCATCCGGCGCACCGCTGCTCGTCCTGTGGCTATCCGCCCCTTATGCCGCATGGCGGGCAAGTCAGACGATCGAGCCGGAGCTTCCCGCAGTGACGCAGAGCGACCGGGCCTCGATGCGTCGCATGGCACGCAAGACCTGGCGCTTCTTCGAGACCTTCGTGACCGCCGAGGACCACTGGCTGGCTCCGGACAACTACCAGGAAGATCCCAAGGGCGAGGTGGCCCACCGAACCTCGCCGACGAACATGGGACTGCAGCTGCTCGCGATGCTGACCGCCTACGACCTCGGCTACATCGGAATCACGGGAGCGATCGAGCGCTCCTCGCAGACGCTGCGGTCCATGGCGGGACTCGAGCGGTTCCGCGGACACTTCTACAACTGGTACGACACCTTGACCCTTCAGCCGCTTCGGCCCACGTACGTATCGACCGTGGACAGCGGGAACCTGGCCGGGCATCTGGTCGCGCTTCGAGTCGGTCTGCTTGAGATGGCCGAGAGCCCGATCGTGGGCGCGCAGACGCTCGACGGAATCGCCGATACCGTGCGCGTCGCACTCCAGGACCTGCTCGATGATAGAGACCGGATCTCTGATGGAGCCGTCGTGGCCGAGATCCGAACGGGGCTGGAGGAGCTGCTGCGCCGACTCAACCTCGACGAGCGTCCCGTCAACCTCGGCCAGTGGCTCACGATACTCCGGGGCCTGTCTTCAATCACAGAGTCCTTCCCCCGACGGCTCAGCACTTTGCGTGGCGAACCTAACGCTGTGGACCGGGTGCGGCAGGCTGTCAAAGATGTCCACGACTGTCTTCGACAGGCGCTCGACATGATCGAGACATACGCGCCCTGGGCCGCGCTGCTCCAGCAGCTACCCCAGGGCCTCGAAGGACCCGGCGTCCGACGCGCCATCTCGCCGCTCACGGACAACGTGCCCAGCCTGGTCGGGCTCGCCGAGGGGCTCGACGTCGTTCTCAGCACGTTCGATGACCTGGCCGAGGACGGTGGCCCTGCGGCCGAGTGGGCGACCGCTCTCGCCGCCAACATCCGGGCGCGACGGCCAGCCGCGGGCCGCCTGCTGGCAGAGCTGCGGCTCAATGGCGATATCGCCCACGAGATGTATGAGAACACCGACTTCGACATGCTTTTCGACGACAGCCGCATGGTCTTCTCCATCGGCTTCAACACAGCCGAGGGCCAGCTGGACGCCTCCTTCTACGACATGCTCGCATCCGAATGCCGTCTCGCGAGCTATCTCGCGATCGCCAAGGGTGACGTGCCCCAGGAGCACTGGTTCCGTCTCGGCAGAGCGATCACGCAGACCGAGGGTGGCAGAGCGCTGGTCAGCTGGAGCGCGAGCATGTTCGAGTACCTTATGCCGAGACTGGTGATGAGGGACTGGCCCGGCACTCTGCTCAACCAGACGTACCGCAACGTCGTGCGACGCCAGATCCAATACGGCAAGCAACGCGGTGTCCCATGGGGAGTCTCGGAGTCCGCATTCAACGCGAAAGATGTGGAGCTCACATATCAGTACCAGGCCTTCGGCGTGCCCGGCCTCGGACTCAAGCGGGGGCTGTCCGACGACATCGTCGTCGCACCGTACGCGACCGTGCTCGCCCTGCCGGTGGACATGCGATCCGCGCTCGAGAACCTGTCAGCGCTCTCCAGGCAGGGCGCGGAGGGACGGTACGGCTTCTACGAGGCCCTCGACTACACGCCGGGTCGCGTGCCGGCCGGTAAGGAACGTGCCGTCGTGCGCGCCTACATGGCTCACCACCAGGGGATGAGCCTGGTGGCCCTGGGCAACATGGTCACTGCCGACCGCATGGTGGACCGTTTCCATGCCGACCCGGTGGTCCGCTCGGCCGAACTGCTGCTCCAGGAGCGAGTCCCGCGTCGGGTGACACTAGCCACACCGCGTGTCGAAGAGGTCGAGTTCGTGCGTTCGGTACGCGAGATCCCGCCGCCCGTGACGCGCGCCTACCCTCTCGCCGATACACCCACGCCCGCGACGCAGTTCCTCTCCAACGGGACCTATTCGGTGATGGTCACGAACGGCGGTGGCGGGTACAGCCGCTGGCAGGACAAGACCGTCACCCGCTATCGCGAAGATGTGACCCGCGATTGCTGGGGCATGTTCTTCTACCTGAAAGACGTGGAGTCCGGCCGCGTGTGGTCGGCCACCTACCAGCCGTCCCTGGCAGAGCCGGACGACTACCATGTGACCTTCTCGGCAGACAAGGCGGAGTTCCGCCGCAACGACGGGGAGATCGAGACGCACACCGAGGTGATCGTCTCTCCCGAGGACGACGCGGAGATCCGGCGCATCGGTATCTCGAACCACGGGACGAAGCCGCTCAATCTCGAGGTCACGAGCTACTTCGAGGTGACGCTCGCCGACCGGGGAGCCGATCACGCACACAAGGTGTTCAGCAATCTGTTCCTCGAGACAGAGGCGGTCGAGACGTTCGACACGCTGCTGTTCACGCGTCGTCCACGTTCGGCGGAAGAACAGCGCGACTGGGGCTTCCACACTCTCGCGTGCGATCCGGGAGACCGGTGCGCGTGGAGCTACGAGACCGACCGCGCGGCGTTCCTCGGCAGGCTGAAAACGCCCACCAACGCAGACGCCATCTGGGGCGACGGCCGACTGACCGGCACGGTTGGTGCGGTGCTGGACCCGATCTGCTCGATACGGCAGACGCTCGTCATCGAACCCAACGAGACCGCGCACGTGGCATTCGTGACCGGAGCCGCGCACAGTCGCGAACGGGCGCTCGCTCTGGCCGAGAAGTACCACGACATCCGAAGCGCGCAAAGGGCCGCCGACCTCGCGTGGTCTACCAGCCAGATCGAACTGCGCGACCTGGGCGTCACGCCCGAAGACGCCGTGACCTTCCAGCGACTGGCCTCGAGGCTGCTACTCACCGACCCCGCATCTCGACTCAAGGTACTCACCGACATCGAGAACCGGCTCGCGATGTCCGGGCTGTGGTCCATCGGTATCTCCGGCGACCTGCCGATCATGCTCGTGAAGGTCGAACGACTCGAAGAGACGCCCTTGGTTCGCCAGGCACTGCTCGCGCATCAGTACTGGCGCACCAAGGGTTTCGTTGCGGACCTGGTGATCTTGAACACTATGCCCAGCGCGTACGCCTCAGAACTCGACGGCCGGCTGCGCATGCTCATGCGCACGGGACACGCGCTGCAACTCATCGACCGGCCGGGCGGCGTGTTCCTGCGAACGGCCGACCAGATGTCCGGTGACGTCGCCAACCTGCTCGAGAGCGTCGCCCGCGTGGTGCTGTGCGGCGACAGCGGCCCGCTGCTGCTGCAGCTCAACCAGCGTGGGCAGCGTCCGGCGCCGCCTGATCTGCTCATACCTTCCGAGGCGCCTGTTCACGACCCGCAGCCTCCGTTCGTTCGCCCTCCGTTGACCTTCGACAACGGCTACGGCGGATTCGACCCCAAGACCGGCGAGTATGTGATCGTGCTGACGGGAGATGAGACCACGCCCGCACCCTGGGTCAACATCCTGGCAAACCCGGTGTTCGGCTCGATGGTCTCCGAAGCGGGCATCGGCTGTACGTGGGCGCGCAACTCCCACGAGAACCGCATCACCACCTGGAACAACGATCCCGTCTCCGACGGTTCGGGCGAGATGCTCTATGTCCGGGACGAGCTCACGGGCGAGTTCTGGTGCCCGACGCCGTTGCCTGTCCGGGACACCGCGCCGTATGTGGTGCGCCACGGACGCGGCTACACGCGCTTCGAGCACACGACGCACGGTATCGGCCACGAACTGGATCGGTTCGTACCACCGCACGATCCGGTCCGCGTCGTGCGGCTCTGCCTCACCAACGACACGACGCGCAGGCGAGAGCTGTCGGTGACACAGTTCATCGAGTGGAGCGTCGGCGACTCGCGCAGTAAGGCGCAGCAGCGCGTGGTCACCTGGTGGGACGACAGTCAGCGCGTGCTCTACGCGCACAACTGGTTCAATGCTGACTTCCCCGGGCTCCCCGCGTTTCTCGCCTGCGACTGTGAGACGGACTCCTACACCGCAAGCCGCACCGAGTTCGTCGGGCGCAACCGCGATCCGCGAAGCCCCGCCGCCATGGAGCGTCGCTCTCTCGGCCAGGAAACCGGCCGATTCCTCGACAACTGCGGCGCACTCATGCGCAGAGTCACACTCGAGCCCGGCGAGAGCACTGAGGTCGTCTTCTTGCTCGGCCAGGCAGACACCGCCGAAGCTGTGCACGCCCTCGTGCAACGCTACCGTTCTGAGGGCGTGCCTGCCGAGATGCTCGCTGAGACTGTCGCGCACTGGGATGCGATCCTCGACACGGTGCGCGTGAGGACTCCCGATGCCCAGCTGGACGCCATGCTCAACGGCCCGGTGCTCTACCAGTCGCTCGCCTGCCGCTTCTGGGGACGCACCGCCACGTATCAATCGTCGGGCGCCCTCGGATTCCGGGATCAGCTGCAAGACTGTCTGGCATTGCTCTACTCCCGTCCCGATCTGGTGCGCGAGCATATCATCGAGGCCTCACGGCACCAGTTCCCTGAGGGCGACGTCCTGCATTGGTGGCAGCCATACTCCGGTCGCGGTGTTCGTACACGATTCAGCGATGACCGCCACTGGCTGCCGTACATAACGGCGGAGTACGTCCGTATGACGGGAGACCGCAGCATCCTCGACGTCGAGGTCCCGTTCCTCGACGGTCCGCGCATTGTCGAAGGTCACGAGGACGCATACCTCCAGCCGCAACCATCGGTACGCCTCGGAACCGTCTACGAGCACTGCGTCGCTGCGCTCGAGGCCGGGCGGCCCGTCGGTGTGCATGGGTTGCCGTTGATGGGTGGCGGCGACTGGAACGACGGCATGAACCGCATCGGCCTCGGCGGACAGGGTGAAAGCGTCTGGCTGGGATGGTTCCTCGACGTGACTTTGCGCGCGTTCGCCCCCATCGCCGAGATGCAGGGCGAGCAGGAGCGGGCCGATGGCTATCGGACCTGGGCCGCCGGGCTTGTATCGGCGATCGAGCGTGAAGGCTGGGACGGCGCCTGGTATCGGCGGGCCTTCTACGACGACGGCACCCCGCTCGGCAGCGCGGTCAACGACGAGTGTCGTATCGACGCCATCGCGCAGGCATGGGCGGCTCTATCGGGCCAGGGTGACCCCGATCGGGCGCAGCGGGCGCTCGAGTCGGTCGAGGAGCAGCTCGTGCGCTGGGAAGACGGGCTCATTCGCCTGCTGACCCCACCGTTCGATCACACGGAGAAAGACCCCGGCTACATCAAGGGTTATGTCCCCGGAGTACGCGAGAACGGCGGACAGTACACGCATGCCGCGCTGTGGGTCGTGCTCGCCTACGCACTCATGGGTGATGGTGACGAAGCGCTCTCTCTGCTCGATCTCATCAATCCGCTCAACCACACCGCGGACCGCGCTGCGATCGACGTGTACCGGGTTGAGCCATACGTGCTCGCCGCGGACGTGTATGCCGTCGAGCCTCACGTGGGACGGGGCGGATGGACGTGGTACACAGGTTCAGCGTCGTGGTTCTACCGTGTCGCGCTCAACGCCATCCTCGGGCTGGATATTGTGGCCGAGAACGGCGAACGGTATCTCCTGGTGGAGCCGTGCATCCCTAAGAACTGGCCGAGTTTCGAGATGGATGTACGGATCGCCGGTTCGACGTATCACGTCCGCGTCGAGAACCCTCGCGGCGTCAATCGGGGCGTCTCACACGTGACGGTCGACGGACGCATCGCTGCAGACGGACGTGTGGAGATCATCCCTGACGGAGAGAGCCACACCATCATCGTGACCTTGCTGGGGGGATAGTCAGAAGCGGATGGCGGCCACTGCCGACAGGACCGGGTCGGCCACTGCCGCAGTACCCCCGAAGACCCGCACCGCTACATGGATCTCGCCCTGAGAAGTGATGAAGTCCCGCGTTGCAGCCGGCAGCGCGCTTTGCTGCGTAAGCAGAAGGACCCCGCCGTGTGCGCCGGTGACGACCCCACCGCCGAGTGCATCGGGAAACGCCATCCCCGTGCCGAGACCGATGTAGTCAGACGTCGCCCACCGCGCCCCTATCGCGTACCTCGCGATCACGGCCGCGGTCTCATAGCGGTCTGCGCCGGGTAGACGAGTCACGTTCGCGACTCCGGGAAGAGCGCTTATGGCCTGCCGAACGCCTTCGGACACCGCTTTCGTCCCGCCTGCGATCACCACATCGTCTGCGGCAAGCTCGGCGATGGCTGCGGCGGTCACCGCAGGCAACGCGGCCGGCCTCACAAGCAAGACAGGAATGCCCCGGCTTGCAGACAGCGGCGCCAGCGCCAGCGCGTCGGCGAACATGTCGCCTCTCGCGATGAAGACGGTATTGGGCATGGCCGGGCCGAGACGTTGACGGACGACGCGGGACGCCTTCGCGGCAGTCTCGTAACGGTCGGCGCCGACGATACGCTCGACGCTGACCCCGGTGCGGACAAGCGCCCCTTCCACCGTGGAGTTGACTGCAGCAGTGCCGCCCACCAGCAGCACTCGCGTGGCACCAAGTCGGCCGATCTCGGACTCCACCACGGCCGGCAGAGCGGCCTTCGCGGTCAGCAGCAGCGGGGAACCGTATGCGCCTGCCAGAGCGGAGGCCGAGAGAGCATCTGCGAAGTCCTCGCCGCTGGCCATCACCACCGTAGGCACGCTGCCGCTCGCATAGGTCGCCGCCGAGAGAGCCACGCAGGTCTCGTAGCGTCCGGTGCCGTAGATGCGGGCGACGTCGGGGCCGATGGAATCGAGCACGCTGAACGCCACCGTCACGGTTCTCTCGGCGTTGCCCGCATTGTCGATCGACCGGTAGCTGAGCGTGTGTGGGCCATACGCCGTCACGGCCACCTCTGTTCCGGTGACTTCAGTCCCTCCATCGAGGCGATAGCGGGTCGTAGCGACACCGGAACCTCCGTCATCGGTGGCCTGAAGTACGATATGCGCCACGCGCAGGTACGAGCTCGCCGCATCGCTCACGGTGACCGGTGGCGTCGCGTCCCACGAATACTCTCCGCCGAGATGCTCGATCGCATCGCGAATCTGTATGAGGCCGTAGCCGGTCAGCCTGTCCCAACCCGGGTCGCCCAGATCCTTCGCCGTCGCCTGCAACGCCACGACGAGCTGCTCCGGGCTGGCCGTCGACGAGCTGGAGCGTAGCAGCGCCAGCGCGCCCGTGACGTACGGTGTAGCCATCGACGTTCCCGACTTCTCGGCGTATCCGTTCACCACCGTCGAGTAGATATCAGTACCCGGCGCAGCCAGATCGGCGTCGAGCCCGTAGTTCGAGAAAGATGCCCGGGAGTCGGAGTCGTTCGTGGCGACCACTCCGATCACACCCGGACTGCGTGCGGGATAGAGCAGCACGCCCTGCGATGCGTTGCCGGCCGATGCCACCAACAGCACACCCTGTGAGCGAGCGTAGGCGATGGCCTGTTCCAGATAGGCTGTGGTCTCGGTGCCGCCCAAGCTCATGGTGATGATGTCCGCGCCCGCGTCCGCTGCGAAGCGAATGCCATCGGCGACCATGCTCGTAGTCCCGATCCCGCCGTCGGAGAAGACCTTCACGGGAAGTATGCCTACCCTGGGAGCCGTGCCGGCGACGCCTGTGGCATTATCGCTCTCCGCTGCGACGATACCCGAGCAATGCGTGCCGTGGCCGTTGTGGTCACTGACATCCGTGTCGTCATCGCCGAAGTCGTATCCGCCGGGCAGTATGTTGCCGTCGAGATCGGGATGATCGAGGTCCACGCCGGTATCGAGCACGGCAACCACCACATCACTGCTGCCGATGGTGACGTCCCACGCATCAGGTGCCTGGATGTGGGAGTACGCCCACTGCCGGGAGTAGCCGGGGTCATCGGGCACCCACTGCAGTTGAACGCGTGCATCCGGCTCGGCATACTCGACAGCCGGAAGCATCGTCAGCTCACGCGCAAGGTCTTCGGCGGTTCGCCCCTCGGGCACCTCCACCACGACGCCGGCCCCGCCGAGCAGCGTTCGTCTGACGCGCAACCCGCGAACGCGCACTGACACGTTCGCTGTGGAGGCGACCCCTGCTCGGTACTTCACAATGACGGTCTCCGCACGGGAGGTTTCGCGTGGAGCACCGGACGCCGCAGATGTGGTCGGCACTGTCAGCGCACAAGCGAGTGCGATCGCGATCAGGGCGACAGGAACAGGGCGTGTCTTGTTCGGGAGGTTCATCGTCTGAGTATCGGCTCTCGCCCGTCCCGCTGCAAACGAGTCTAGAAGCGCAGGGCCGTCAGAGTGTTCACGACGGTGTCGGAAACGGCGTTCGGCCCGCCGTATACCCAGATCGGCAGGTGGTCCGAGCCGTTCTCGTCGATCACGGCTGCAGTTCCGGACGACAGGCTCCGGGGGGCGGTCAGCAAAGCCATGCCCCCGCGATCCGCAGCCACCACCCCACCGGCGAGCGCGTCGGGGAAGTTGGCTCCAGTCGAGACGCCAACGAATCCCGTCGACAGCCATCCGCGCGCAATGCCGTACCGGATGATCCCGGCGGCGGTCTCGTAGCGATCGACACCACCGCGGCGCACCACGCTCACACCCGGCAGCGCGTCGATGGCCGCCGCGACGCCGGCGCTGACGGCCGAGTCGCCGCCCGCGATGACGACTTCGGTGATGCCAAGCCCGACGATCGCCTGCGCGCACGCCGGCGAAAGGGAAGTCGAGCCGGTGAGCAACACGGGGAAGCCCCGGGACGCAGCTATCGACGAGACCGCAAGGGCGTCAGGGAACGTGTCCGCGCGAACCACGAACGCGGTCCGCGGAGGAGTCGCCCCCGACTCGGAGGCGATGCGTACGGCGACTGCTGCAGCGGTCGCGAACCTATCAGTACCCTGCACGCGTTCGACCGTGATACCCATCCCGCCGAGCGCGCTCTCCACCGTCCCGGATACCGCCGCGGGACCTCCTGCGATCAGCACGCGCGTGGTGCCCAGGCGCTGGAGCTCGCCGACGATCTCGACTGGAAGGTAGTTCTTGGCGGTCAGCAGCAGCGGCGCGTCAAGCACCCCCGCGAGTCCGGAGGACGACAGTGCATCAGGGAATGTCTCCCCGCTTGCCATCACCACGAATGGCGCGGAACCGGCTGCGTAGGTCCCGCTGCTGAGCGTCGCCGCAGTCGCATACCGGTTGGCTCCGTACCTCCGCGAGACGATGGGCACTCCGCGCACAGTGAAATCGGCCGTGCGGGTGTCTTCCCGGTTGCCCGCCACATCCACGGACCCGAACGCGAATGTGTGGACGCCGATCGTTCCTACAGTGACAACATCTCCCGTCACCGGCGCGTCGCCGTCAACCGCATACCAGGTCGACGCTACGCCTGAGCCCCCCGTGTCGCTTGCCGAGAGGACCACTGTCGCCGTCGACTCGTAGACGGCGACAGCATTGCTCGTCGTCACCGGCGGTTTCGTGTCATCGATGAAGAACGTATCGGTGTTGGTGTCTTCCTGATTGCCGACGACGTCATCGGACCAGTAGTCGATTGTGTGGGGTCCGTAGCCGGTGATGCTGAGCGACGTGCCCCTCCGCCAGGCGCCGGAGTCTATTCGATAGTACGTCGCTGCAACACCGAAGCCGGCGCCGTCATTCGCTGTCAGTGTTATGGGCGCGACATTCTCGTACCCGGGTAGCGCGTTCGAGGTCGTCGTTGGCGGAGTGGTGTCCTGACCCGTCAGATAGTCGAGCGCATTGCGCATCTGGAGAAGTCCGTTCCCCGTGTAGTTGTCGAACCCCGCCGCCGAGATGTCTTTGGCCGATACCTCGATCGCCGAACGGATCTCGCCGGCGGTCGCCGTGGGAACGAACGAGCGCAAGAGTGCCGCCGCACCCGCGACGAACGGCGCTGCCATGGACGTGCCCTCCATGTATGCGTAGGTAGAGCCGGACGAAGTCCAGTACGTTGACAAGACGGCGTCTCCGATCGGGTCGGGTTCGCTCGCCTTCCCGCCTGGAGCAACGACATCCAACTCCTGACCGTACGTGGAGAAGGGCGCCCGTGTATCGGCCGGTGTTGTGGCTCCGACCGCAATGCATTCAGGGTAGGCGGCAGGGTATCGAACACCGGAGGAGCCGCCGTTTCCCGAGGCGGCCACAACGATCACGCCCGCGGCTATGGCATCTTGAATCGCCTGTTCGACGACTGGAACCTGGACTCCGTAGTCGAACGCAAGGCTCATGTTGATCACATCAGCACCCACGCTCACCGCATAGCTGATGGCGGCGGCGACGTCGGACGAGTCCCCTTCGCCCCTTGCGTCTATCGCCTTGAGCGGGAGAACGCGCACCAGCGGAGCGGTTCCCGCAACACCGATGACGTTGTTCGTCTGTGCCGCGACGATTCCCGCAACGTGCGTGCCGTGACCGTGATCGTCGCTCGCGATGGTGTACGCAGCGCTCGTGGTCGATACCGTGAAGTTGCGGTCGTTTGCGGTATCCAACCTTCCGGCAAGGTCGGGGTGGGCCAGGTCCGCGCCGGTATCGATGACCGCCACGAGCACCCCACCGTCACCGCGCTCGACATCCCACGCCGCAGGCGCCTGTATCCGGGAGTACGCCCACTGCTCACCGGTACTGTAGTAGTCGTCGTTGGGCTCCCAGGCGAGATAGACCGGGTAGTCCGGCTCAACGGACGTCACACCCGGAAGGTCCGCGAGTTGTTCCACCAGCGCCGCGACGTCATCCGGCTCCGCGTCAATGACCGCTGCTCGACCATCGAGCAGCGTGCGCCGCACGTGCAAACCACGCCGCTCGAGTTCCAAGCGATGCGATGTCGTCCGGGCACCACCGCTCGCCCACACGACTACAACGCCGTCGACAGTCGCCGGGGCCGCCGAAGGCGCGGCGTCGGCAGGCACGGCAACGATCGCCGCCGTCAACAGGACAGCGACCTGGACGATCGCGATGAATCTGCGGTTCAGAAGAGGCAGTGACATCGGTCCCCTTCGGAGGCGTGCGGGCGGTCCGGAAGTTCAATCTTACGTCAAGATGCAGGCAAGATACGTGCCTACTTCCCCATCCATCGCTTGTGCATGAAGCGCATGAACAACAAGTCGCCGAAGACGCGTCGCGCGGCCAGCAACACCCGCGCATAGGCCGCCACCGGATAGCGCAGCCGATCCGACGAATCCACGATCGCAGCCCAGACCTCGTCCGCAGCGCGCTCGGGGCTGGTGCGTTTCGTCACTCCTTCGCTGAAGCGGTTCATTGCTTCGAGGTAGGGACCGTAGGCGCCCTTCGGTGATCTGCGACCCTCCATCGCCTTGTAGATCGGCGTATCGACGTACCCAGGCTCAACCGCCTTCACCTTCACACCGAACGGCTGCAGTTCGTGCCATAGCCCTTCCGAGAAACCCTCGAGTGCATGCTTAGAGGCGTTGTACGTGCCGAAGAACGGGAAGACCAGGCGTCCGCCGAGGGATGTGATATTCACGATGACACCGCTGCCGCGCGCGCGCATCGCAGGAAGGAGCGACTGGATGAGCGTGATGGGCGCCAGCGCATTGACCTCGAATATGTCCCTCATGGCCTGGCCGCTGGTCTCCTCGATAGGCGCATAGAGCGTGTACCCCGCGTTGTTGACCACGACATCCGGAACGCCATGCTCGGCGATGAGCCGTTCAGCGAAGTTCTCCACCGCCGAGGCGTACTTGAGATCGAGCCTGTAGAGCGCTACGCCGTCCGGTAGATCGTACGCACCGGGACTCACGTCATCCCGTACCGTGCCGATGGCGTTCCAACCCTCGGCCACGGCCTTTCGCATGAGCGCATTCCCGATTCCTGAACTCACGCCGGTCACAAGAATCGAAGGCATGTGCGGCTCCTCTCGGCAGATTCAGGCTTCCTGACACTGGAAGCACTTCGGGTATATACCCGCTGGAAGAACCGCGAGAGGAGCGTGCCTTGAGACTGGTCGTGGTCGGCTCGGGTATTGCCGGTATGGCGAGTGCATGGCTGGCGTCGCAGGAGCATGAGGTAGATGTGCTCGAAGCCGATGATCGACTCGGAGGCCACACGCACACCGTCGATCTCACTGTGGACGGACAGGCCATCACAGCCGACACCGGGTTCATGGTGTTCAACCACCGCACTTACCCCAACCTCATCCGGATGTTCGAGCATCTCGGCATCGACGAACAATCGGCCGACATGTCGTTCTCGGTCCAACATCTGCCCGACCGCCTCGAGTGGGCGGGAAGCGCCGCGGGCGCCTTCGCACAGCCCGGCAACGCGCTGCGTCCGGGGTTCTGGCGGATGCTCGCACAGATCCTTCGGCTTTCACGGAATGCCGAACGGCTCCTTCGTGATCCGGATGCGTGCGATATGACCCTGGGGCAGTTGCTCGATCGTGAGCGCTACGGACGCGAGTTCCGCGACTGGTACCTGGTACCGATGGGGGCCGCGATCTGGTCCACTCCCACGGGCGCGATGTTGGGTTTTCCTGCCGACACGTTCCTGCACTTCTGCGACAACCACGGGCTGCTGCACGTGACCGGCAAACCTGCATGGAAGAGCGTCCCCGGAGGCGCCCGTCGCTACACTCAGGCGTTAGCCGAGCGCGTGAGCGGCCGCGTGCGTACGGGCGCTGCCGTGCAGCGCGTCGAACGCACCGGTGAAGGCGTGCGACTCACACTCTCTGACGGAGAGGTGCTGGACTACGACGGCGTGGTGCTTGCCTCGCATGCCGATCAGACCCTGCGCATGCTCGGGGATCCGAGTGAGGCGGAGCGCGATGTACTCTCGGCGATCCCTTATAGCGCGAACGATACCGTGCTGCATACCGACACCTCGGTCCTTCCCCGTCGCAAGAACGCATGGGCTGCCTGGAACTACGTCTCGGATGGGTACGGTGATGCACCGGTGGCCGTGCACTATCAGCTCAACGTGCTGCAGCAGCTGCCGGTGGAGTCTCGCGTCATCGTCTCTCTGAACCCTGTCCGCCCGATCAACGACACGCTCATCGTCGAACGATTCGTGTCCGAACATCCTCAGTTCTCTCGCGCGGCCCTGACCGTGCAGGCTCGCCTGAGCGAGATCCAGGGTGTGCGACGCACCTGGTTTGCCGGCGCATGGCAGCGATACGGGTTCCACGAGGACGGACTGTGGTCCGCGCTTGGTGTCGCTGAAAGCCTCGGCATCCGCCCGCCATGGGGTCGCACGTTGCTTCCCGAGCAGGACAGCGACGAGGTGCCCCGGGGGTACACGCGCATCACTGCCGAGGGAGACGCGAAGTGAACAGCCGCCTCTACGAGGGTCACATCACCCATGAACGCAAACGACCGGTACGCAACGGGTTTCGCTACAGCGTCTGGATGCTCTACGTCGACCTTGACGAGCTAGCGGAACTCGACCGCACGGTACGGGGATTCGGGCACAACCGGCGCGCCTGGAGCAGCTTTCATGACGGTGACCACGGGCCGCGGGATGGTTCGCCGCTGCAACCGTGGATCGAGGGTCTGCTCGGAAAGGCAGAGATCGACCTCGAGGGCGGCAGCGTGCGATTGCTGTCTTTCGCGCGAGGTCCTATCGGCAAGTTCTATCCCGTGACGTTCTGGTACTGCTTCCATCAGGACGGAACGCTACGAGCGGTTCTGGCGGAAGTGCAGAATACCTTCGGCGGGCACCACAACTACCTGCTGCATCGCGGTGGCGAACCTATGGGCTTCAAAGAGGACCTGCACACAACGAAGGTCTTCCATGTCTCGCCGTTCATCTCGATGGACGCGCGCTACCGGTTCCGTTTCACGGAGCCTGCCGATAAGATCGCCGTCACTCTCTATGACGATGTCGAAGGCTCGCTGCTTCTCATCGCCGCCGTCTCGCTGTCCGCACGTCCGTTCGACACAGCGACCATGGCCGAGCTCAACCACCGATACTTCTCTGTTCCGCTGAAAGCGTGGCTCCTCATCCACTTCCAGGCGATACGACTCGCGTTGAAGCGGGTACGGTTCTACCACGACCTGGGCGCGCCCAAGGAGGACACCAGCCTTGACCCGCAGAACACAGTCCCTCACGGGTGATGTGAGCAAGAGCGGCATCGACGTATTCGGTCGCGGGCTGCTTGCGTCACTCGAGCGGGTCCGGTACGGCGAACTCAGGCTGCGCTGGTGCGATGGGCGCACTTTCGTCTTCCGGGGCCCCGACCCCGGCCCCCAAACATCCGTCAGTGTCATACGGCCATCAGCCGTGCGCCGCGCCATCCTCGGCGGGAGTATCGGGCTTGCCGAAGCCTATATGCAGGGCGCGTGGGAGACTTCCGACCTGACTGCGACGCTCGAGTTCTCGGCCGCCAACGTGGATGCCGCTCGAGAACGCGGCCGCAAGCTTCTGGCGCCGCTCAATCCCCTCAATCGTGCGATCCATTCACTGCGCACCAACACCAAGCGCGGCGCCAAACGCAATATCTGTTTCCACTACGACCTCGGCAACGAGTTCTACCGCCTGTGGCTCGATCCCGACATGACATACTCGGCTGCATTGTTCGACGGCACCGACACCGACCTTTCGGCCGCTCAGCAGCGGAAGTGGGACCGCCTACTGGATCTGCTCGACGTGAGGCCCGGTCAGTCACTGCTGGAGATCGGCTGCGGGTGGGGCGGCTTTGCGATACACGCGGCAAAGACCCGGGGAGCGCGCGTGACCGGCGTGACGATCTCCGAGGAGCAGCTTGCGTGGGCGCGGCAGCGTGTTGCCGAGGAGGGCCTCGGGAGCCAGGTGGAGATCCGGCATCAGGACTACCGCGACATCGCTGAGAAGTACGATCGCGTTGCCTCCATCGAGATGTTCGAGGCGGTTGGTGAACGCTACTGGCCGACGTTCTTCGGCAAACTGAACGATGTCCTTGCGGATGGGGGTCGGGCTGCGTTGCAGGTCATCACCATCGAGAACGCTCGCCTGGACGCATACCGTAGGAAACCTGATTTCATCCAGCGGTACATCTTCCCCGGTGGCATGCTGCCGAGTCCCGAGGCGTTCCGACAGACAGCCGAACGCGCAGGGTTGCGCACCGAAGATCCATTCTTCTTCGGCCACGACTATGCGCAGACCCTGAACACGTGGGAACAACGCTTCTCGACCACCGTCGCTCGCGTGAGGGCGCTTGGCTTCGATGATCGGTTCGAGCGGATGTGGCGTTTCTACCTCGCCTACTGCCAGGCAGGATTCCGATCGGGAAGCATCGATGTCATGCAGGTGGTTCGTCGGCCTGCTCGTAGGTGAAGCGCAACGGGTCGCACGAGGTGGGTATATCCACCTATGTCGCGGCGCGAAAGGAGCGCGTATGCCACGGTTTCGTGGAGCGCTTGTTCGATGCACTGTCTGCTGCCTGTTCGGGCTGGTTCTTGTTTCTGGATGCGCCCGGACCGGGGATTCGCCTGGTACCGCGTCTGAGGTCCCCGAGCAGTATGGGGGAACTCAGGCGCTTGAGCTCTCCTCCTCGGCCTTACAAGACGGCGCGGTCATCCCCGCCGAGTACTGCGGAACCAGTGTCGCTGGCGGGCAGAACCGCTCGCCATCTCTTGACTGGAGCGGGGCGCCCGATGAGACAGCGTCGTTCGTCGTCGTCATGATCGACGAGCACCGCGTCGCCAACCAGTGGGTGCACTGGGTCATCGTCGACCTGCCGCCGCAGACGACCTCGCTTGCGGACAACGCGACCGGCTCGCTGCCGGCTCCGGCGCGTGAGCTTCGCAACGCCTACGGCGATGAGGGCTACGGCGGCCCGACTCCTCCGCCGGGCAGCGGTGATCACCCTTATGTCATCACCGTGTACGCACTCGACACCACAAGCACCGACATCAAGGACAAACCGTCCAGATCTCAGATAGAGCGCGCTGTCGAAGGACACGTACTCGCCTCGGGCACCATCACCGGCTACTTCGGCCGGTGACATCGGGCCCGTCGCCTTGCTCGGAAAGGAGTAGTCCATGGACGTTCTCACCCGTGAAGACATGACCGCTCTCGCGGTACGAGGGAAAGGACCCCGCGTGTCCGTGTACATGCCGACGCATCGCTTCGGACCGGATACGCAGGCCGATCAGACCGCTTTGAAGAACGCTCTGCGCGAGGCTGAAGGCCTCCTCGTCGAAGGCGGGATGCGTTCGCCGGATGCCGCCGCCATTCTGGCGCCGGCAGTAGCCTTGCTGGACGATAGGCCGTTCTGGCTCCGTGCGAATCTCGGGCTTGCGCTGTTCATAGGCCCGGACGGGATGCGCACGTTCCGGCTTCCTGAGACATTCTCCACGCGCGTCGTGGTGGACGAGCGCTTCTACCTCAAGCCGTTGCTGACAACAGTCGGCTCGGACAGGCACTTCTGGCTGCTCGCCTTGAGTCAGAAGCACGTCAGACTGATGCGCGGCTCGGCAAACGGGCTCGAAGAGGTTGACCTGGATGGAGTGCCGGAGAACCTGGCCGAGGCGCTGCGCTGGGACAACTTCGAGAAGGCGTCGCTGCAATTCCACACGGGTACGAGCGGTGCCGGAGGCAGGCGGCCGGCTGTGTTCCACGGCACGGGTGAAACGGACCCGAAAGGTGAGCTCGTCCGCTACTTCCGTGAGATCGACAAGGGCGTGGCCGAGTACCTTCAGGGTGATGCGACCCCGCTCATTCTCGCCGGAGTGGACTATCTGCTTCCCATGTACCGCGAGGTGAACAGCCACCCATCGCTCGCCGAGGCTGCCGTGACCGGCAGTCCGGAGAACACGAATCCCGAGGTCTTGTTCCAGCAGGCGTGGGACGTGGTCATGCCCTTGTTCGAAGGCAACCGCGACGAGGCCGCCCGCCGACTCACCGAGGCATGGGGCTCGAGCCGGACGACGAGCGACCCTGAGACACTTGTTCCGGCTGCCGTACACGGGCGCGTGGACACGCTCTTCGTGGCCACTGACCGCGAACTGTGGGGCCACTATGACCTCGGGACCGATACTGCAGCGATACACGCCCACCCACACTCGGGAGACGAAGACCTCCTCGACCTCGCCGCTTTCGAAGCGCTGCTCTCTGGAGCCGAGGTCTATGCGGTGCCAGCCCAGGATCTGCCCCAAGGCGATACCATTGCTGCAGTCTTGCGCTACTAGTGCTCTACAGGATGAATACGTAAGAGCGTCTCGCGGGTTCCAGCGGGGCGCTCTTGTCATCTCCGGCTTTGGGGTGCTACGTTCATATCTAACGTTTAGAAGATACTGAACGTTGGGAACGATATCGCTGGCGGACGATTCGAGAGGAGGGCGCGATGGTCGTCGATGACCCCGGGAAGCGCAGGGATGACCTGCGTGAGGGGCTGGCTCGCGTTCTGGAAATGGTGGGCTTCCCGCACGCCATTGCGCGTATCTACGCCGCGCTCACGATGGCGCCGGGAGAGGGCCTGCCCACCAGCGAACTGATGACTGAACTCGACATCAGCAAGGCGACCGTGAGCACCACGACGCAGTTCCTCGTCGGCGTGGAGTTGGTGGAGCGATACCGTGTGCCTGGCTCCCGTGAGGCGCACTACCGCATTTTGAAGGGCAAGTGGGGGGATATCCTCGGCAAGAAGTTCATGGCTATGGGCCAGATCACGACGGTCGTGCGCGCGGCCAAGGAGGGCACGAACTCTCCTGCGGCGCTGGAACGCTTGACCGAGATGGAGGAGGTCTACTCCTTCTTCACCGAGGAGTTCGTTGCGGTCATGAACCGCTGGGATGAAAGGATGGGACGATGACACAACCTGCCATCAACGTGGAGGGCCTCCGCTTCTCCTATGGCGACCTCGAGGCAGTCAAAGGTATCTCCTTCGACGTACAACCAGGCGAGATCCTGGGCTTTCTCGGCCCGAACGGAGCTGGCAAGTCGACGACCATCAAGATGTTGACCGGCCAGATCACCCCGAAGGGTGGCAAGGCGCAGGTTCTCGGCATCGACATCTCTGCTGACGACCCAAACCTGCAGGCGCAAATCGGTGTCTGCTTCGAGGAGAAGAATCTGTACCTTAACATGAGTGCCAAGGAGAACCTGGACTTCTACGCTTCCCTCTTCGGCATCAAAGAGCCGGAGACGATGGAGATCTTGCGCCGGGTCGGCCTGGCCGAACGCGCAAGGGACCGCGTGCACAGCTTCTCAAAGGGCATGCGTCAGCGCATGATGATCTCCCGCGCGTTCGTCAACAAACCGAAGGTGCTGTTCCTCGATGAGCCGACCGACGGTCTTGATCCGGTGACCTCGGCGTCGATTCGCAAGACCATCAAGGAAGAGGCCGACCGCGGCGCAGCAGTCCTGCTGACCACGCATGACATGTTCGAGGCCGACGAGCTCTCCGACCGCGTCGCCTTCATCAACGACGGCGAGATCGTCGCTCTGGACACTGCCGAGAATCTCAAGCTGAAGTACGGCACGCGCTCCGTGAAGGTGCGTCTCCGCGACGGCGCCGGGGTGCGCGAGGAGCACATCGAACTGGGCGGCGACGGTTCATCGGCCAGACTGGCAGCGCTGGCGGTGTCTCCCGACCTCCTCACGATCCACACCGAGGAGGCCACGCTGGAGAAGATCTTCATCGAGCTCACCGGCAGGGGGCTGGCGGGATGAGCCGTGTCGTCTCGCGCCCGGCGATAATCCGGGCACTCCTGAAGAAGGAGCTGAAAGCGTACTCGCGCGACAAGGTGTACTTGTTCCTGACGTTGCTCGTGCTAATAGCGATTCCCATCGCGTATACGTTCCTGCCATCCACGGTGAACGAGACGATCACGCTTGCCGTCTCGCCACCCGTGTCATCCATGGTCACTGATGCGAAGGACTCGCCGAAGGCGATCGGCGCCACTGACGAGCAACTCGCTGAACTCGACAATGCGGATCTGAGCCAGGAGCAGGAAGGTTTGCTCCTCATCGAGTTCGACGACGAGGAAGACATGCAGAAGGTCGTCGAGGGCACGCTTGAGGCATGGCGCGCGGACGACGGGACGCTCATCCTACGTGACCCTGAAGCGGGGCAGGACAAGCCCGAGAAGGCCGAGAAGCTCGGCCTCGACATCGGCATCGCGTTCCCGAAGGATTTCATCGCAGACGTTGCCGCAGGCAAGAGTGATGTCACGGTAACCGTCTACTCGGACGCCAATGTGCCCGAGGAGATCCAGGGCGCGATGACCAGCTTCGTACGTGAGGCAGCCTACCAGCTCGCCGGAAAGCAGCTTCCGGTCACCATGACCGATGAAGCGGGCATCATGCTTGGCACAGACAGGGCCGGCGACCAGGTCAGCATCAAGGACAAGCTGCGGCCCATGCTCATCTTCATGGTGTTGCTGATGGAGACGTTCTCGATGGCGTCACTCGTCTCGACCGAGGTGCTGCAGCGTACGGTCACCGCCGTGCTGGTGACCCCAGCCAAGACCAGCGACTTCCTCATAGCCAAGACGATCTTCGGCACGCTCATGTCGCTCGGTCAGGGTCTTTTCGTCCTCGTGTTGGTCGGAGGATTGACTGCCGAGAACTGGTCGCTCGTGCTTGCTGTGCTGCTGATGGGTTCGATGATGTTCACCGGCGTCGCATTATATGTGGGGTCATCAGGCAAGGACTTCATGGGGCAGCTGTTCTACAGCATGCTCTTCACGATCCCCCTGCTCATCCCGTCGTTCTCGGTCATGTTCCCCGGCACGGCGGCTGCCTGGGTCAGAGTCATCCCAACGTATCCGATCATCAACACACTCGTGGGTGCTTTCAACTACGGTATGACCTGGTCTGAGGCGGCAGGATCCCTGGCGTACGCAGCCGTGTGGCTGGTGGTCCTGTTTGTCGCGGGGCTGTTCGCACTGAAGCGGAAGGTGGAATCGCTATGAGTCCCAAACTCACCTGGAAGGTCCTGCGAAAGGACATGGCGATCGGCCCTCGCTCGCCCCTGTTCCTTTGGATGATCGTACTGCCGTTCGCCCTGACGCTGATCCTGCAGGTCGCGTTCGGTTCGCTGTTCAACCCGGAACCGCGTCTTGGCATCATCGACGACGGAAGCTCGGAGATCACGGCACAGATCGAAAAGATGGACGGGATCACCCTCACGCTGCTCGATGATGCCGAGGAGCTCAAGACCCAGGTCGAGACCAACGACCTCGACGCGGGACTCATACTGCCGACAGGGTTCGACCAGGCCGTCAAGGGTGGCGAGAAGCCCGACCTGCAGTTCTACATCGGTGGCGAGAGCCTCGCCTCTAACCGGATCATCTTGACGGTCACCACGATCGACCTCGTGCGCAAACTTGAGGGCAGCGAGGCACCTGTCGTGGTGGATGTCGTGAACTTCGGCACCGTAGGACTGCCGATGTCCGTACGCCTGGTCCCCGTCATCGTGTTCTACGCGCTTGTCATGGCCGGCATCTTCGTACCAGGCTCGAACCTGGTCGAGGAGAAGGAACAGGGCACCCTTATGGCGCTGCTCGTCTCACCGGTGAAGATCGGCGATGTGCTTACGGCGAAATGGGCTCTCGGCACGTTGCTCGCGACGGTCATGGCGACCGCAACGCTGGTCCTCAACCAGGCACTCGGCACGAACTGGCTTCAGGTCCTTGTGGTCGTCGTGGTGGCGGCCTCGTTGTCTTCGATGATCGGACTGCTTATGGGTACGTTCGCCAAGGACTCGACGATCATGTTCGGCATGATCAAAGGACTCGGCATGTTCTTGTTCGCGCCGACACTCTTCTACATCTTCCCCGAGTGGCCTCAGTGGATCGCCAAGATATTCCCGCTGTACTGGATCATCGAGCCGATCTGGCGGGTCTCTGTCATGGGCGGTTCGATCAGCGAGGTCTGGCTTGAACTCGCTGTGGCGATAGGCATCACGGTGGCGCTCATTCCCGTTGTGGGCATGGTCGCCCGTCGCGTACAAGCACAGATGGCGGCTCGATAGTCAGGCCGCGGGCAGAAAGGGGACGGCGATGGAGTGGTACTGGTGGGTCTTGATCGGAGTCGGCGTGGTCGTCATCGGCTACCTGAAGCTCGAAGTCTGGGGCAAGATCATGGCCAACATGAAAGCGAAGAAGAAATCACAAGCGGCATTGGCTGAAGAGGACTAAGCCGCGCAGCGTCCTGCAATCAAGAAGGCCCGCCGCGTTCGCGGCGGGCCTTCTTATCGTGCACTGCGGTTCACTCGGGATCGACGACTCCTCTGTTGAGCGGGTCATCAGTACAGTCGATTATCCGGTAGTGCACGGTGATGTCACCCGGACCCGAGGTCTCCTCGACGCGTATAACCGAGATGCCGACCGTGCGCTGCTTTCCGGAGTCGAGCGTTTCGACGACGTACCACTCGCTCGGGGGCACCCCGGGACCGAACGCCCAGGACTCGATTCCGTCCTCCGCCCGATCGGCAATGAACGCACTCACATCGAACGCCGCTCCTTCGGCGACACATACGCGGGCAGCATCCACATCTCCACCGATAACGGCATCGTAGAATGCCGAGACGACATCCCTCGATTCTTCGCCCTGCGCCTGGGCGGAGCTCACAGGCAGCATCGGATTGAACGGCTGCATGAATGATCCGACGGTCATGAACACGAGTTCCATCACCATGATCAAGGCCATCGGCGTGAGGGCCACCACCGGTGCAGCGAGATACCACTTGGGCCGTGCCACGATACGGGCGGGTTCGCTCTCGGCGATGTCACTGGTACGCACTACCCACACACCGTCGGGTGTCGCGATCCTCGAAAGCCCCGCCATGCGCATTCCAAGACTGATGCTCCTGGCGCGCCTGAGATACAGCCAGTAGAAGACCGCCCACGCGAATCCCGCCATTAGCGTGACCACTGCCCAACCGAGACCGGATGTCATCGAGACGTACTCCGGCATCGCAGCTAGCTGTGCACGTTGAACCTCCGTCATCCAGTAGCGCTCCTGGATGGCGCCCAGAACGAAGAACCACGCGGGGTTGAGCCACAACAACGCACCCCCGACCAGGGCGTCGGCACACCAGGCGGCCACCCGCTGGCCCCTGGAGGCCTCCGGTAGAGTGCCGCCCGTGTCGCTCGTGATTCGGCGCAGCACGATCTCCGCAGCGACCCGATCGGCCAGCCCGAGTGCCGCCGCCGCTTCCTCGGGCTTGTCACCTTGGCCGATACGTTCCCGCAGGTCCGAGCGGATCTCCTCGGCGATATCATCGATATCTGGCCGCGGAAGACCGCGCAGCCCCTGCCGCAGCTCACGTGCGTAGCTGTCGAATTCGTTGGCCATCGTGTCGTCCCCCCGTCTCATCATTCGAACACGAGCAGCGACCCAACGAGCCGTCCGCTCATGAACAGGCCCCGGATCTCCCCCGCCTCTGTGTTCTGCCACACGCACACGGCGGCATCCGGAACACCGTCGCGTGAGAAGCCCGGCATCTCATATGACACGGGCCCCAGCTCTGCAACGACATCAGCGTATTCCGACCCCGGCTCGGCGATACCGATCTCGGTCGTCACAGACTCGGCCTGTTGGCGACCCCACATCACGTACGTCCACGCATACGGCAGCCAGAATGTAGCGCTCAGAATCAACGCGACCGCCAGGCTCAGCCCGGCACCGATGTACACCCACCTGCGGTTTGCCGTGCGTGCCCCTGCGGAGTCCCACACCCCGGTCCTTCGCTTCCCCATTTGGCTCACTCCCCCTCGAGTGACCGTACAGCCGAGTCGATCCGCTTCCACTCCGCGAGCGAGCGCGCAAGGAATACCGTCCCTGCTACCGTGACTGAGTAGTACTTGCGCGCATTCCCGTCCACCGGCTGCTGCCACTCGCTGACGAGAAACCCATCCGCTTCGAGGCGACGAAGCACGGGGTAGACCGTACCCTCCCCCGCAACGAAATCCCCCATGTCCTCCAACCGCTTCACAATGGCGTAACCATAGAGGGGCTCTACAGAAAGCACCTGCAACACGAGCATCTGGATGACGCCCTTGCGCAGCTGGGCGCTGTAGCTGTCGAAGTCGTCCCCCATGGCTCTCCCCGCCGGATCCGCGCTTTCATATATACTGTACGTTGCTAGGTACCTCGTATTGTATAGTACCAAAGTGGTGGAGCGTCAAGCGGGAAATCTCACTCGTTTTGCGCGTTGACCCCCGTACCGGGCGAGCCTAGCATCGTAGGCGAGATGTGCGCGGCAGTGAACTCTCGGGGGGATCACATGAGTGGACTGAAGCTCGCGGTCTTGTGGGCCATCATAAGCGCGGTCGCAATCGGGACATGGGCCATCGACCCCGACGGACAGCACGTCCTGATGTTCGCCTCAGGTGGCCTTTGGAGCATGGCGCTCATTGCGGTCTTCACCCGATCTCGCAAGGACACCGGCCGACGCACTCCATTGTGGCTCCTGGCGCTGCTCGGAACGCCTGTGGTCGTCGTCCTCACGCTCTCCATCGCCCTCACGTGGGAGGTACTCTCGCCCCTCGCCGTCCCAGCGTCCGCTCCGTTCAGATTGCTGGAGGCCTGGGTGGCCATTGCGCTGGGCCGAATCGGAGCCGGGTCGGTCGCCGCCCGCGCCCGATGCTGAATGCACCCGGACTTCTCGGCAATAGACAAAGCCCCCGGACGTTCGGGAGCTTCGAGGTGTGTGCATGGTGGGCCCGGATGGATTCGAACCATCGACCTCACGGTTATCAGCCGTGCGCTCTAACCAACTGAGCTACGGGCCCATGCGAAACGCTCCGATACCATAGCCCAGCGCCGCCAGAGCGTCAAGAATCGTGACGTGGCGCTAGATCGATACCGCCGAGACTGACAGGTACCGTCGACGGGGACCATCGAATTCGCAGAGGTAGACTCCTTGCCATGTGCCGAGCATCAGGTCCGCGTTCGCAACCGGAATCATCACGCTCGACCCGATCAAGCTCGCCTTGAGGTGTGCATCGGAGTTGCCTTCGCGGTGGTGCCAGAGGCCCTCACGCGGAATCAGTCTCGCGAGGCCCTCGAGTAGGTCGGTGGCTACATCCGGGTCAGCGTTCTCGTTGATCGTGATACCGCACGTGGTGTGCGGGCAGTACACCAGCACCCAGCCCTCTGTCACACCAGTCGAACGGAGCGCCTGGCGCACTTGCTCGGTCACATCCAGTGTCTGCTCACGTTCCACGGTATGGAGCTCGAACTTGGTCATCGCCCCTCCCCAAGAAATAACTTCCAGTGACCCCGAGAGTATAGTACTCCTCTTTGGGTGGTACCGTAGTAGTGAGAAGCCGAAGGGAGTACGCGTGATCCAGGTCAACATCGTGAGCGTAAGCGCCGACGCCATAAGCGGTCAGCCGGTTGTCCTGCTGCGCCCGCTCGACGACGACGGCGTAGATGGCGGCGCTCGCATGCTCCCGATCTGGATCGGCCACCCGGAGGCGACAGCAATTCTCCTGGCAGTACAGGGAGCGTCGTTTCCCCGGCCTATGACACACGACCTGATGACGAACATCATCGAGGCGGCTGGTTTCGCCATTTCGCGCGTTGAAGTCACGCGACTCAACGGCGGCACCTACTACGCATCCATCATCATGCGCGGCGAGGATCGCGAACTTGTGATCGACGCGCGTCCTTCAGACTCCATCGCACTTGCGGTCCGCGTGGGATGTCCCATCTTCGTCGCCGAAGAGGTGCTCGACGAAGCCGCCGTGGTCGTCGAGGACGTCGACGAGGAGCAGGAGGTCGAGGCGTTCCGCGACTTCCTCGAACACGTCGATCCGAGCGATTTCACCTCGTGATCGCGCTCCCCTACTCGTAGCGCAGCGCTACGATCGGATCGAGTTTGCTCGCCTTGTATGCTGGGTAGACGCCGAAGAACACCCCGACGCCGAACGCGAAGAAGAATGCCATCGCAACGGCCCACGGCGTGACCTCGGAAGGAACGGGCGTCGTGGCGCTCAAAGCCTTCGCGCCTCCCCATCCGATCGCGATGCCGAGAACGCCGCCCATCACCGACAACGCCACGGCCTCGATCACGAACTGGCTCAAGATGTCGTAGGTGCGCGCACCGACCGCTTTCCGGATACCGATCTCGCGAGTCCGCTCCTGAACGGACACGAGCATGATGTTCATGATGCCGATACCGCCAACCAACAACGAGATGCCCGCGATACCCGCAAGCATGTAGGTGAGCGTGCCCAGGAGATCTGACAGGATGCCGAGAGTCTGCTCCTGGGAGAAGACCGTGATCTCGTCTCCGAAGCGAGGTTTCATGACACGCATGATGTCTGCCTTAGCCCGGTCTATGCCTTCGGGATCGCCCACTTTGATCACGATGGTGCCTATGTCGTCCACACCCAAGACCCGCTGGGCCGTCGTGACCGGCATGTAGACCTGTGCGTCCTGGTCGCCCCCAAGGCCGCCGCCCTGGGCGACATAGTGACCGATGACGGTGAATCGCTGGCCCTGGATCGTGACCGGCTTCCCGATCGGATCCTGCCCGGGAAAGAGCTGCTTGACCACCGAAGCCCCCAGAGCCACAACGCGCGATGCCGCCTGGACCTCGCTGCGACGATAGTGTCTGCCGTCAGCAAGAGTGGCCGAGAACACCTCGCTCCCTTTCTCGGTTGCGGCAGCAACAACGACGCGCATGCTGCGGTTGCCCGACTTGATAGTGGCGCCGCCCTGAATCACCGGCACGACCGCAGCGAGTCCGTCGACACGTTGCTCGATATGCTGTGCGTCCTCGATCGTGAAGCGCCGAGATGGAGGAGTTGGTTGACCTGTGCCGGAGGCATCGAACTGGCCGGGTACCACGAACAGGAGGTTTGAGCCGAGTCCCTCGATCGATCCGGTGACCTCGTTCTGCGCGCCCGTGCCGATGCCCACCAACAGGATGACTGCCGCTACACCGATGATGACGCCCAGCATGGTCAGCAGGCTGCGCGCCTTGTTGGCCGCCAGCGCGCGAAACGCGATGCGGATGCTCTCGAGGAAGTTCACCCTGCGACCTCTTCGGGGGGCAGGTCGCGCAGCTCGATCGCCGCACGAACGGGTTCGCGCACGATCTCCTCGGACTGGATACGCCCGTCCAGGATTCGCACGACGCGCTGCGCATGGCGAGCGATACGGTCGTCGTGTGTAACGACGATCACGGTGATACCCTGAGCATTCAGGTCCTGGAGCATCGCCATGACCTCGATACCGGAACGGGAATCGAGGTTGCCTGTGGGTTCATCGGCCAGCACGATGCTCGGGTTCGTGACCAGCGCACGTGCGACCGCGACGCGTTGCTGCTGCCCTCCGGAGAGTTGGCTGCTGAAATGACCCATGCGATTGCCGAGACCCACGCGCTCAAGCGCGTCTTTCGCGCGGCGTGTCCGCTCGGTTGCCGATACGCCCGAGTAGATGAGCGGGAGCTCGACGTTCGCCAGTGCCGAGGTCCTCGGCAGAAGGTTGAACGCCTGGAAGACGAATCCGATGTACTGGTTCCGTAGCTCGGCCAGCTGATTCGCCGACATGGTGCTCGCATCGACGCCCTCAAGGATGACCTGCCCGCTCGTGGGTGTGTCGAGCAGTCCCACGATGTGCATCAGGGTCGACTTGCCCGATCCCGAGGGGCCCATGAGCGACACCATCTCGCCCTCTCTGATCACCAGGGACACGCTGCGTAGCGCGTTCACCTCGATGTCTTCAAGGTAGTATGTCTTGGTCACATCCCGTGTCTCGAGAACGGTACGCGACTCTGCCGATTCCGGGGGCACCGGCTACTTCACCTTCACAGAAGCGCCGTCTACTAGTTCGGTGAGGCCGCTCACCGCGACGTCATCGCCCGCCACAAGGCCCTCGAGTATCTGAGCCCGTGTGTCGGTGAGTCTTCCGGTGACAACGTGTACACGCTCGACCTTGCCGCCGCGCACCACGAACACGTAGCTCTCGCCGGCATCATCGAGAACGGCCTCGACCGGAACCGTGACCGCGTTTTGCACCGTATCGATCTCGATGTCCACAGATCCGTTCATGCCGAGCAACACCCTGTCTCCGGCATCCCTCAGGCGCATCAGCACCGGGAACGCAGTGCCGCCCGTCGGCGTGAGTACCGACGTCCGGTCTATGCGCTCGACGACCGTCTCGAACGTCTCGGCCGGGATCGCATCAAGCGTGATGTAGACAGCCTGACCCTCTTTCACCTTGGCCACATCCGCTTCGTCCACCTGCGCGTTGAACAGCAGGCTATCGAAGTAGACGATACTGAACGGCGCGCTGGCGGGCGACACGGCAGAGCCGACCGTCGGCTTACCAGCGCCCGATGCGCCGCCAAGCGAGATACCGCCCGTGGCCGAGTTGAACAATACTGTCCCGTCCATCGGCGCGCGCAGTTCCGCATTGCCGAGGTTGTCAATCGCGTAGTCGAGTGCCGCCCGAGCGGCGGCAACGCCTGCGTCAGCCGAGGAATCAGCTGCCGAGGTACTCGATGCCTTGTCGAGCTGTGACTGCTGCGCAAGCGCGGCGAGGTAGCCCGCCCACGCCTGGTCTTTGGCCACTTTCGCCGCGGCGACAGCGGCGGTGGTGTCCTGCGCCGCCAGCAGCTGTGCCAGTGTGGCCTGCGCCGAGACCAGGTTGCTGTACGCTTGGTCGCGAACCACACCGAGCAGCACAAGCGCGGTTTGCGCAACTCCGTCTCGCGGAGCAGGATTCGCGATCTCGAAGTCGACATACGCCTGGAGCGCGTCATCATATGCCGCCTGGGCCTGGTCGACCTGCAGCTGGGCCTGGTCGATGGCCGCCTGGGGCGGCACGGCGACTTTGGCTGCATTGTATTGCGTAAGTGCGACATCGTAGGCAGCGTAGGCAGCGTTCACAGCTGCTGATGCGGCATTCTTGTCGGCCGAGGAGGGCGTGGTCTTGCTGATGGCATCCGCTTGCGCGAGCGCCCCTTCGTACGCCGCCTGCGCCTGAGCCACCTGTAGCTCCAGTGGCACGGTGTCCAGGGTGGCGATCAGGTCACCCTTCTTGACCTCCTGCCCCTCCGTCACCGCGATGCTCGCTAGGGTGCCGGCCGTGGGCGGGTAGATGTCACCCTTCTCGTTGGCCTCGATCCGACCCGATGCGCTGACAGCCACCGAGAGCGTGCCTTTGGTCGCCGTCTCGACGCTCACTTCGAGGGCACCTGTCTGCGCCCCCAACGCGATTGCGGCGCCAGCGCCCACTATCGCGACGACGGCCACTACTGCGGCGATCACTCTGCCTTTGGACACGATGCCCTCCTTATGAAGCTGTAATCACTCATGCGAATTTACCCCAGCACGGCGAATGCCGACCTTCGGCGAGAACGCCTAGCCGGCCTTTCGACCGAACAGTAGCGCAGGAAGCTCCTCGATGTCGTCGAGGATGAAGTCCGGTTTCGCGGCCTTCAGTCGTGGAGTGTCGGAGACCCCCCATGTCACGGCCACCGTGAATGCTCCTGCAGCCCGCCCGGCATCTATGTCGTGAGGGCTGTCCCCTACATAGGCACACTGCGTCGCAGGCACGCCCAGAAGCGACGCCGCGTGTTGCACGGGATAGGGATCCGGCTTGTAGCGCGTCACATCATCCGCCGTCACCACAACATCGAAGTAGCCCTCCAGGCCGAACAGCTCGATTCCCCGACGTGCCATCGGCGTACCTTTCGACGTCACGATGCCCATCGGGATCCCACGGCCATGAAGGTCTTTGAGTACATTCAGGGTCCCGGGATACAGCTTCGCCATCTCGTCGTGGCATGCGTGGTTGAACGCGCGGTATTCGCGAAGGAGATCGGCGGCGACCACATCATCATCAGTGAACTCGCACATCTGTTCTTTCAGCGGAATGCCCACGTTGCGCATCAGTACATCATCGGACAGCGCTCTGCCGAGAACGACTTCGGTAGCGTGCTGGAACGAGGCGAGGATGTGTCCGACGGTGTCGATCAGCGTGCCGTCAAGGTCAAAGAGGACGGCGGTGACACCGGCTGTCTTCGCAATCACTGCTTCTGGGCGGGAGTCGTAGTTCACGGTTGCGATGATATCATGCTCAGGCCGAGGCGCGGTCGCCGGAACTCGCTGCCGCGCCCTCCTCTTTGATGCCTCTCAGCAGCAGGAATGTTGCTGTCGCGCCAAGGGCGTACAGGACAGCGGTGAAGTAGTAGGGCGTCGTGTAGGAGCTCTCCATGAGGCGGCCGCCAATGGAGCTTCCGATCAGCCACGCGATGCTCCATCCGAAACGGATCCAGCCGGCAACAAGCGGCTTGTCTTCTGCAGGAAGCCCTTCCATGGATAGCTGATTATATATCGGCCAGGACATGTTCATCAGCGCGCCACGCGCCCACATCAGACCTGCGACGACCGGCAACGAGCTGCTCATCGGTATGGCCACGAGGAATGGAAGTGAGAGCACTTCGGTGAGCACGACTGTCCCCGCTAGACCGAAGCGCCGAGCGATCGCCGGGGTCATGAAGGCGCCGACGCCCATCACGACCGCGCTTACCGCCTGGATCATGCCAACCTGCTCGACGCTGGCCCCCAGACGGTGTTTGAGGAACAGCGCGACGAACGGCATCACGAGACCGGCGCCGAGGGCGATGAGCGTCTCGGGCACCAACAGTCTGCCGAGACGCCCCCACGATCGGAAGGCGCGAATCGCCTTCGAGTACGCCCGCCAAGGTGTCTCGCGAGATGGGCGACGATGCGCTATGGCCTGCGCGGCGATCGCGGACCCGGCCATGAACACACCGGCGACCACGATGGTCCAGCGGTATGCGCCGACCTCCCCCAGGGAACCGCGAAGCGCGGCAGGAAGCAGGCCGCCGATGAGCGAGCCGGCGAACATCGCCGCGACACGCAGCAGGAAATCCGTCGTGAACAGGTGCGTCTTCACGGCCCGACCTGCGTTCTCGGACAGGAAGGCTGTCGAGAGCGTCTGCATGATGCCGTCGCCGACGCCGAACAGCAGCCCGAGTCCCACGAGCATCACGGCGCTGGGGGCGAACGCTTGTCCGATCCGCGCCACGCCAGCTGCCAGCGCAGCGACGATGAACAGGGTGCGGTAGCCTAGCGAATTCACCAGCGGGGGAAGCATCAGGCAGACCGCAGCCCCCGCTATGGCGAGTGCCCCCTCCACGTCTCCCACGACCGCTTCCGAGAAGCCTCTCTCTTTCACGTACAGCGCGAAGACCGTGCCGAGGATCCCGTAGCCCGCATTCTGCAAGACAACGGTCGCAAGGTAGTGTCGTGCGTCGTGCGAGAAGTCGCGCGCGGCCACTTTGTAGCCGCGCGCATGTCTGACGAGCCTGGCAAGTGGGTTCGGACGAGTGAGCATCATTCTCCCGGGGGGCACGCCTCGCACCGGGCGGGTGCGTGGCGGTCAGACCATGCTACGCCTGCGCCTTCAGTGCATACAAGCCTCCGTTGCGGACCTGTGAATTGCATGAACGCGCCGTGCTTCGTGCACATAGATTGCATGCGAAGGGCGGCCCCTGGGGACCGCCCTATTGCGCGTGCGCGGAGGACCTATTCCTCGTCCTCGAAGTCCTCCCCGACCAACTCTTCAGCCTCAGCCTCACGGTCGCTCATTCCGGGGATCCGGGCACTGCCATCTTCGACCAGCACCTGCTGCCCTTCCGGCACCACGCGCTTGCGCTTCTTAGCGGTGACTCTGGCAATCGCCGTGACGCGGTCCGTCTCCGACACATTCATGACCTTCACGCCCTGTGTCGAGCGGCCCAGCATGCTTATGTCTTCTGCGTTCACGCGGATAACGACGCCCTCTTCCGAGATAAGCATGAGCTCGTGTCCGGGCATGACGATCTTCATGCCTGCCAAACGGCCCTTCTTCGGGGTGACCTGGATGGTCTTGACCCCCATGCCGCCACGCTTCTGGGTGGGATACTCTCCCATCTTCGTGCGCTTGCCGTACCCGCGCTCGGTCACGACGAATAGCTCTGACTCCAGCGGGGCTATCTCCATCCCGAGTACATGGTCTCCCGCCTTCAGGTTCATGCCCTTCACGCCCATGGTGTCTCGGCCCATCGGTCGCGCGTCGTCTTCGTTCCACATGATCGCTTTGCCCTCGGCGGACACCATGACCACGTTCTGGTCCCTGGTGACTCGTCTGACCGCGATGAGCTCGTCGTTGTCGCGCAGGTTTATCGCGATGATGCCGTCCCGGCGTGAGCGGTTGTATGCTTCCAGGCTCGTCTTCTTGACCAGTCCGTTACGTGTCGCGAACAACAGGTACTCGTCGTCGGCGAATTGGCGTGTCGTGATGACGGCGGCGATGTGCTCATCCTGCTCGAAGGGCAGCAGGTTGACGACTGCCGTGCCGCGAGCGTGTCGTGAGCCAACAGGCAACTCGTGCACTTTCAGGCGATAGACCTTGCCCTTGGTCGAGAAGAACAACACGTAATCATGGGTCGAGCTGATGAACAGATGCTCGACGAAATCATTCTCTTTGAGATTGACGCCGGCCTTGCCTTTCCCTCCGCGCTTCTGCTGACGATACGTCGCCACCGGCAGCCGCTTCACGTAGCCGGCCTGTGTGATGGTGACGACCATGTCTTCCTCGGCGATGAGGTCCTCGACATCGAGATCGCGTGCAGCCGCCTGGATGTCGGTGCGGCGAGGGTTGGCGTGCTTCTCGCGGATCTCCGCCATCTCTTCCTTGATGATCTGGAGCACGATGCCTACATCTCCGAGGATCTTCCTATACCACGCGATCTTCTCCCGCAGTTCTGTGAGTTCGTCCTCGATCTTGTGCCGCTCCAGGCCGGTCAGTCGGCGCAGGCGCATCTCCAGGATCGCATCGGTCTGTGCTTCCGAGAGTCCGAAGCGCGCCATCAGGCTAGCCTTGGCCTCTGCGTCATCGGCGCTTGCCTTGATGATCTTGATGACTTCGTCGATGTTGTCCAGCGCGATGATGTAGCCCTCGAGGATGTGCGCTCGCTCCTCGGCCTTACGCAGCTCGTATTGAGTCCGGCGAGTGATAACGTCCTTCTGGTGCTCGATGTAGTAGTGCAGCATCTGCTTGAGATCGAGCGTTCTCGGTACACCCTCCACAAGCGAGAGCATTATGATGCCGAAGCCCGTCTCGAGCGATGTGTGCTTGTAGAGCTTGTTCAGGACGACCTGTGGTATCGCGATCTGCTTGAGTTCGATGACGATCCGCATGCCTTTGCGGTCGGACTCGTCACGCAGGTCTGATATCTCGGTAAGCTTCTTCTCGCGGACCAACTCGGCGATCTTGGTGATGAGTTTGGACTTGTTCACCGTGTAGGGAAGCTCGTTGATGATGATTCGCATCCGGCCGGTCGAGGTCTGCTCTACGTGCGCCTTGCCGCGCACTTTGATGCCGCCGCGGCCCGTCTCGTACGCGCTCCGGATGCCGTCGCGCCCCATGATGATACCGCCTGTTGGGAAGTCGGGGCCGGGCATCACCTTCATGAGTTCATCAAGCGATACGTCCGGATCATCGATGTACATCGTTGCAGCATCGATAGCCTCGCCCAGGTTGTGCGGCGGGATGTTTGTAGCCATGCCGACCGCGATACCCGCCGACCCATTCACCAGAAGGTTAGGGTATCGAGCCGGGAGCACGAGTGGCTCAGTCAGTGACTCGTCGTAGTTCGGGCCGAAGTCGACCGTCTCTTTGTCGAGATCCCGGAGCAGCTCCATGGCCATCCGGTGCAGCCTCGACTCTGTGTAGCGCATCGCTGCTGCCGAGTCGCCATCGACTGAACCGAAGTTCCCGTGACCATCAACGAGGGGAACCCGCATCGAGAAGTCCTGGGCCATGCGAACCATCGTGTCATACACCGCACTGTCGCCGTGCGGGTGATACTTACCTATGACTTCACCGACGGTCCACGCGGACTTCTTGAAGGCCCTGGTCGGTGTGAGCCCCGACTCGTTCATCGCGTAGAGGATCCGCCTGTGTACCGGCTTCAGCCCATCGCGGACATCAGGCAGAGCGCGCGCGACGATAACGCTCATCGCGTATTCAAGGAACGAGCTCCTCAGCTCCTGCTCGATATCGATCGGTTGGACGCTGGACGCCACGATCGGTTCAGTCACAGTCTGTTCTCCTCGTCTGACCCACTGTCACAGATTATGCTTGCGCCATAGAAGCACGGCGAACGCAATCAACATGAAGCCCCACACCATGACCAACAGCGACGCTATTATCTGCAGGCCACCAGCGTTGGATCCGGCTCTACCGAGCAGAATCCCCGCCCAGACAACGAAGCCGATCCCGCTCGCCATAAGAAGGGCCGTCACTGCGTTGGCGACTTTGTGATACTCCCGTGTTGTTCTCGGTTCCTCTTCCCGTAGCCCCGCCATCAGCTCCGCGAGCTGCGCTGCTGGAATCTCGTACTCCTTGTTCGGGGGTACCGCTTCCTCCGGTTCTACGGGAGGAGTCTGTTCCGGCGGCGCTCCTTCAGCACTTGGACCCTGTTCTTCTTTCAACTCAGACAGCGCTGCATTCAGTGCGGCCTCTTTGTCCAACTCCTCGCGCTGCCGTTGGAAGCGCTCGAAGGCCTCTCGCTCCCAGGGGGGCGGCTCGAACCCCCGCCTATCTCGACGCCCTTGACCGCCGTTCATCGTCCGGTCTTCTCCTTGCAGCCTTACCGCCGAGGGTCACTACACGTCCAAGAAACGCACATTCTTCGCATGTCGCTGGATGAATTCCTTACGTGGTTCGACTTGGTCACCCATGAGGTCGACGAAGGCCTCCTCGGCTGCAAGGGCGTCGTCCAAGGTCACTTGGAGTAGGGTCCGGCGCTCAGGATCCATCGTGGTCTCCCAGAGCTGCTCCGGGTTCATCTCGCCCAGACCTTTGTAGCGCTGGATGCTGTACTTCGCGCCATCCGACAGGCGGGCCAGCAGTTGTTGAAGCTGCTTGTCGTTGTATGCATATTCATGCTTCTTGCCCACGGACAACTTGTAGAGCGGCGGCTGCGCAATGTAGATGTAGCCGGCGTCGATGAGCTCTCTCATGTAGCGATAGAAGAAGGTGAGGATCAGGCAGCGGATATGGGCGCCGTCCACGTCGGCGTCAGTCATGATGATGGCCTTATGGTAGCGGGCCTGGCTGAGGTCGAACTCCTCGGCCACACTCGTGCCGAGGGCTGTGATCATCGCCTGGATCTCTTCTGAAGCCAGGGCCCGGTTGATGCCCGCCTTCTCGACATTGAGGATCTTGCCGCGCAACGGAAGGATCGCCTGGAACGAGCGATCACGCGCCTGTTTGGCTGAGCCCCCTGCCGAGTCACCCTCTACGAGGTAGATCTCTGTAAGCGACGCTTCTTTGATCGAGCAATCCGCGAGCTTTCCGGGGAGGGTTGAGCTCTCAAGAAGACCTTTACGGCGCGTGAGTTCACGCGCCTTTCTGGCGGCGGCTCTGGCCTTGGCGGCCTGAGCGGACTTCATGACGATCGCCCGAGCGGGTTTGGGGTGCTCCTCAAGATACTCGGCCAGGTGTTGGGTCACTGCGGCCTGGACGAAGGACCTCATCTCGGTGTTTCCGAGCTTCGTCTTCGTTTGTCCTTCGAACTGTGGTTCGCGAAGTTTCACCGAGATGACTGCCGTAAGACCCTCGCGGATATCTTCACCTGAGAGGTTGTCGTCCTTCTCCTTGAGGATGCCTTGCCGCCGAGAGTAGTCGTTGATCGTTCTTGTCAGAGCGTTCTTGAACCCCTCAAGGTGCGTGCCTCCCTCATGGGTGTTGATATTGTTCGCAAAAGCGAGCACCGCTTCTGAGTAGCCGGTGTTCCACTGCATCGCAACTTCAACGACGCCCTCGTCGCCCTCCACCTCAAAAGCCACGACCTTGCTGTGGATGGACTCCTTCTTCTCATTGAGGTACTTCACAAAGTCCACGATTCCGCCGCTGTAGCGGAACTCTGCCCGGCGCGGTTCCAGCTCTCGTTCGTCGACCAGGACTATCTTGAGGTTCTTGTTCAGGAAGGCTGTTTCCCTCATACGGGAAGCGAGGGTGTCCCAGGAGAACTCGATTTCCTCGAAGATCGCATCGTCCGGCCAGAAGGTGATTACCGTCCCGGTCGCCTTGCTGTTGCCGATCGGCTTCAGGGGGGCTGTTGGTTTCCCATACTCGTAAGACTGCGCCCATATCTTGCCGTCGCGCTTGACCTCTACGTCGAGCTTCTTCGATAGAGCGTTGACGACCGAGACCCCGACACCATGGAGACCTCCGGAGACCTTATATCCTTCGCCGCCGAACTTGCCTCCTGCATGAAGAATGGTAAGGACCACTTCCACGGCTGCTTTGCGGTACTTGGGAACATTGTCCACTGGGATTCCGCGACCGTTGTCCACAACGGTCACCGAGTTGTCTTGGTGGATGGTGATCTCGATGGAGGTACATATGCCTGCCAAGGCCTCATCGACAGAGTTGTCGACTACCTCGTAGACCAGGTGATGTAGGCCTTTTGGCCCAGTCGACCCGATGTACATACTTGGGCGTTTTCGAACCGCTTCGAGCCCTTCGAGAACCTGGATGTCCTTGCCAGAATACGAACTTTTGGGCACTAAGAACTCCTTCTCATCGGCGCGCGGTGATGTGATTCACATGGGGTGATCCCCCACGAGATGTTGTTATTCGACCTCGTCAAGTATACCACAAGTGGTATCCTCACGACCCTGGATTGGCGTCCTCTGGCCCCCCTGTGGCCCTCTCCGCCGCGTTGGAAGCGCGTGCACCCTTTTTCCCCTCAAGATCCTTGATCATGACTTTGAGCGCTTTCTCGCGCAGCTCCAGGTCTGGAACGGCCTCGGCCATGTATTCGGCTTGCATGAGCTCTTCGGGTGACAGTGGTATGGGTGGCGCCGTGTCCACCCGGTAGTACTCATCATCCTGCTGCCGAGAGACATCCCATTGTCGCTCCTCTTGGACCCTCTTTGAGACATTGAAGCGTATGGCTCTTACTGACCCATGACTGATTCTCGAGTTGATGCTTTCCTTCAACCGTTCTGCCATGAGTGAGAGCTCATTTGCCCAAGCCGGGGAGTCGACGAACACGACGAGTTCGCCTTCGCGCATAGCAAACCCTCTTGTGTGCTTGACGATCTCCTCACCCGCAACCTCCGGCCAGACTTGGACCGCCTGGGACTCATATCTCTTCCCATGTGGATCGATTCGGGAGACTACGTCGTGGCTGAGATCACCAAAGGTCTCTGTCTTTCTGCGCCTCACACCCATCAGCTCCGTGATATTTCGACGACACGTGCTTGTGCGAGCAGCTGCGGATCGAAGTACCCTGTGTTCGTGGTGGTTACGAATGTCTGTATTCCACCTTGCATCAATCCTGTCAGCGCTGTCCGGCGCGCTGCATCGAGTTCAGACATCACGTCATCCAACAGGAGAACAGGCTTGAGTTTGGAAATATCCTCGATCACGCGTATTTCAGCCCACTTCCAGGCCAGGGACGCGGTCCGTTGTTGACCCTGAGACGCGAAGGCCCTTGCGTCCATTCCGTCGACTTCAAATACGACATCATCCCGATGTGGGCCGGCCAAGGTGGTCTGCCGGGCCAGCTCTTCGCTCCTACGCGCTGCCAGGATCGCTTCAAATCGGTCCCGAACCTCTTGTTGGGTGAGATCCGTGTGCAGCTCTGTGTTCCCGAACACCTGTGATTCGTAGCGGATATCTAATCTCTCTCCACCAGCCAGCTCTCCGTAGACCGGGCTGATCACCCTCTCTACCCGCTGTAACAACCTGCGTCTGTGAATACATAGTGAAACACCCAGCGTAAGAAGCTGTTCATCGAGTGCATCCAGGGTCTGTGATCCATACTGCCCCTCCCGGAGCAAGGCGTTGCGCTGGCGCACGGTTCGTGTGTAGTCGCGCTTGATACTGCCATACGTCTTGGAAAGCTGCTCCCCGAGCTCGTCGATGGCCGACCGGCGATTCTCTGCAGGACCTTTCGCCAACATGAGGTCGTCTGGTGTGAAAACAACACTCGGGGTCAAACCTGCGACATCCGAGAAGCGTCTTCTTGGTGCGCCATTGAGTCGGAATAAGCGCGTCCCGTCGGCGTTGATTATCATGTCGACGGCCGCCTGTGATCCATCTTCCGAGGAGGTCAGCTTCAAGATCGCACTGTTCTGACCCCAACGCACCACGTCGGCCCACCGTGGGTTACGGAATGATCTACCCGTTGTGAGAAGCTGCAATGCCTCGATCGCATTGGTCTTACCGGCCGCGTTTGGCCCCACTAAAACAGTCAGACGCGGGTCAGGTTCTATCACGATATGTTCGTAGCTTCTAAACCCCACCAATTCAAGTTTGGATATCAACACGCGTGTCCGCTTCTCAGCCGAGACGGACGGGCATGAGCAGGTAGATGAAGTCTTCACCGTCCGCCGACTTGATGATTCCGGGCTTTAGGGGGCTGACGATCTCAAGGGCGACCTTCTCACCCTCTGACACCGATACCCCCTCCATCAAATACGCATGGTTGAATGCCATCTCCACATCTTCACCGACTGGCTGAATCTCGATGTCTTCCTTCGCTTCTCCAACATCTTGTGTTTGGGCGGTGAGTGTGAGGATATGGTCTGCCACGTTCACACCGATTCGGAGAGGGGCGTTGTGCTGAGCCAACAACGAGACCCTCTTGATCGCTTCGGTGAATTCAACCCTGTCTATCACAGCTCGAGTCTGATGCTCTTTTGGAATCAACTGCCGGTAGTTAGGGAAGGATCCTTCGATCCTTCTAGAAATGAAGACCGTGTCACCAAAAGTGAAGATCACCTGGTTGTCTGAAACGCCAAGCGATACGCGCTCTGTCGAGGCGGCCAGCCTTGCCACATCCTCGATCGCACGACCGGGCACTACGACTTCGATCTCACCCGAAACATCCTCTAGGACGACTTCTTTGAGACAAAGCCGGTAGGAGTCCGTCGCAACCATTCGAAGCGTCCCACTCTCAACGACCACAAGGACGCCAGTGAGAATAGGCCGTGTTTCATCTCTGCTCACTGCTTTGGAGACTTGGTGGACGACCTTCGAGAAGATCTCACTCGGAAGAGAAAGGGCCTTGGCCGCTTCAGCCTCGGGGAATCTCGGGAAGTCCTCCGGTGACAATGTCCTCACGGTGAAAGAGGACTGCACACACGTCACCACGGCTGAACCTTTATTGCTCGTGTCTATGGTCACCGCAGCCTCAGGCAGACTCCGTACGATATCAATGATCAACTTGCCCGGGAGTACTGTTTGGCCGGCCTCTTCCACCCGCCCTTTGGTCTTGGTCTTGATCGATATCTCTAGGTCTGTTGACTGAAGAATCAGTGTGTCGTCGATCGCCGAGATATGAATTCCTGAAAGTATCGGGAGTGTCGTTCTTGATGACAATCCTTTTGATACCGCCGAGAGTGCTTCAAGGAGTTCTCCACGAGCGACAGAGACCTTCATTACTATTCCTCTCTTTCAATAACACTTAGTAGTAACAGTAGTAATAGTGTGGATTATGTGGACAAAGCTGCTTCTCGCAGGTCGGTGGCGGCGTGTCCACTGTTAACTATCTGTGGAACAAGTGTCCCTTCCTATCCACATCTCCACAACCTACCGGATTCACCCACAGCGCGAGCTGTTTATCCCCACGTTGTACCCAAGCCATCCACAGGCATCAGTTCCGCTGTTTAACGAGGTTTGTGAGGGTTTGAATCTGATTGTAGACCTCACGCTGCTCATTCATGAGCTTCTGAATCTTGCTCGTGGCGTGCATGACAGTAGTGTGATCTCGCCCACCGAACTCACTCCCTATACGAGGCAAGGATAGATCAGTGAGTTCTCGAGAGAGATACATGGCGATCTGCCGCGGATAGACGATAGCTTGAGACCGCTTGTTGCCAACAAGCTCCATCTTGGTGATTCCATAGAACTTACAGGCCTCTTGTTGGATAACAGAGACAGAGATTGGTTTCATTGTGCGCTCAGGGAAGATGTCTTTCAGCACACTCCGGGCAAGATCAAGGTCTATCGCGTGTCGCGTCAATGAGCTGAAGGCGACGACGCGTATCAGCGCACCCTCAAGTTCTCGGATGTTCGACGAGATACGGTCGGCTACAAAAGTCAGCACCTCACTAGGAATAACAAGGCCCTCAGACTCAGTCTTCCTACGCAGGATCGCTATGCGTGTTTCAAGGTCCGGTGGCTGGATGTCAGTGATGAGACCCATCTCGAAACGGCTTCTCAAACGATCCTCGATATCACCGATGTCTTTTGGTGGTCTATCAGCCGAGAAGACAATCTGCCTCCCCGCCTGCTGCAGCGTGTTGAATGTATGGAAGAACTCCTCCTGCGTACCCTCTTTCCCGGCAAGGAACTGGATGTCGTCCACAAGAAGCACGTCGTTCGTACGATAGCTTCTACGGAAGCCTTCGATTCGGCTCTTATCGCGATTACCGATCGAGTTGATGAAGTCATTGGTGAACTGCTCGGTCGACACATACTTGACCTGCATGTGGGGGAAGCTCGTCTTCACATAGTGGCCGATCGCCTGCAAAAGGTGTGTCTTACCAAGGCCAACACCACCATATATAAAGAGTGGGTTGTAGGCTCCACCAGGCGTCTCCGCCACAGCAAGCGCCGCAGCATGCGCGAATCGGTTCGATGAGCCCATCACAAAAGAGTCGAATGTGTACTTAGGGTTGAAGTCGCCCGCGCTCGCCTCCCGCACGCGGATCTTCTCTTCACGCTCAAGATCCGGCATCACCGGCAGAGGCTCTGGCTCTATTGGCGCAGGGATAACAGACTCCCCCACCACCCGGAAAGACACCGACATCGGTTGTCCGGTCACCTGGGTCAACGCGGATGACAGTAGACCGGCATAGCGCGATTCAAGCCAGTCACGAGCAAAATCGTTCTGGACGGAGATAACCATGGTCTCATCAACCAAACCCAAAGGTGCCGTGTGTTCAAACCATGTTTTGAACGTCGGAGTATTGAGTTCCTGACGGACCACATCGAGCGTGTCCTGCCAGACCTGTTGGACCTCCATTGCCACCCCTGACTTATCCACTGAAGAGTGCATCCAGGCAACGGACACCGTTGGAGGTGAGTGTCCGCTTCCCTGTTTCGTCCGAATAGATGAGACCGGCCGTCTCAAGAGAAGCTAGATCCCTATACGCTGTGGAGAGCCCCACACGCAGCTCGCGGGAGACAATGGTTGGACCCACAGAGCCGAGCTCCATCGTGAGAGATAGGACCTGCTTCTGTCTCGTGGAAAGGGAGAACTGGCCCACGTCGATGTCGGGTTCGTTGCCGGCGGGTTCCTCCACGGCGACCTCAGCCGAAGGAGTGGCCTGAAGGGTCACAACCGTCCCGCGCTCCAGGTTGTCTTCGATAAGAATCGTTCCGCCGGCAAACGTGAGGCATTCTCGCGCTACCGGCAATCCAGAACCAACTCCCTTGATGACGCGCTTCATGTCTTCCGTGGCGGTGGAGAACCCCGGTTGGAATGCACGGTCTTTGTCGTTGATCCCTGGGCCCTGGTCGGCGAATCGAATCATGGTCCCACCATCAAGGACAGAGACGACCACTTCATCAAAATGGGCATGCATCAGATTCTCGACGATCTCCCGGATCACAACATATGGCAAGTTTCCGCCAGCCTCATGAGATAGTTGGTAAGTTCTGGAAGCCAGTGTTTCAATCAGCGCGCGCGGGTTCTCACCAAGAACCTCTTCGACGCGCGGGGGTGCGGTGAGGGAGTCATAGACAGCGATTCGGACCGGAGGGACGACTGTCGCCGAATCCGCTTCGGTCGTACGCGACGCGGCGGGATCCGCGACGTGTGGGGCAAAGGGCCGGAGCGTAGGGGTAGACGCGTCCCCGAAAAATGTCTTCAACGCTCCCCCTCCCGATGATCGGAACAGTGCTTCCACAGAGTTATCAACAATGAGCCATGAAACTCGATCCAACAAAGGCGCAGGTCACGCGCGTATCCGCAACCCTCCTGCAAGACTCAAACCCTTCTGTATGGAAGGCTGTTAACTGCGATTTCCCAGTTTGTCCACAGAGCTTTCCACAACTGTGGATATCCTTCCAAACAAGAACCCTGTCAGTTCCATAAACGCGCTGGTAAGGGGGATTTCCCCCACCCGAGAGGCTTCCACAGGCATTCTCTGGCTGACACTACGGCTCAAAGTTGTGGACAGAGGCCGACATATCGTGATCAGGACAGAAAAGCCTGTGGATAAAACCATTGCCACATAGAGCGGCATCTGTTAGCCAAGGGCTGCATAGGCAATAAACAGGGCTTTTTCAAGGTGGCTCAGCGACCAAGACGGGTCGAAGAGGTAGCGCCGATTCTAGCAAAGACCCCCGGCGGGAACAATGTGAGGCAGGGAGTTATCCACAGGCTCCACAGAGGCGTATCCTGGGTTTTCCACAGTATCCACAGATTTTGGACTTTTTTTCAGCAATCCAAAGGAAAGAGTTGGGAGATCTGGGCACAGGCTGTGGAAAGTATCCAGACAGTGATTCGTTGACACTCCTTCTAGTACACGACTATAATCACCGAGCTTGGCGTCTGGATTACGGACGCCCCCGAACGGAGGAATTCAGTGAAGAGAACATACCAGCCGAACAACCGGAAGCGTGCGAAGACACATGGCTTCCGCAAGCGCATGTCGACCAAGGCCGGCCGTGCGGTACTTGCCGCTCGCCGTCGCAAGGGCCGCACCGTTCTGTGCCCTAGCGCGGCCTAGTTGTCATCGGCCTCCGGGCCGAGGCGCGTAGCCGTGCGTACCATCACCGCACCTAGCGATGTAGACCGACTCTTTCGCGAGGGTGTCAGGGCTGCCCGGCATTCGATCGTTGTACTCAGTGTTCCTACTTGCGAATCACGCGACCCATCTGAGGGCCGCGTGATTTTCATTGCCGGGAAGAAACTGGGGGGTGCGGTACTTCGAAATCGAAGTAAGCGGGTGTTGAGGGCCGCCTGCCGCCGAGCTGGTGGACCTTGGACCGGTCACGACATCGCCTTGATCGCCCGCAGTGATACCGCGACCAGCGATGCTCGTCGCCTCGAGGAGGACCTGATTGCCGCGCTCAAGCAACTAAGGGTCCTCTCATGAGCGTGCTGCGAACGATAGCGGTGCTTCCCATCAAGGTGTACCAGCGACTGCTCTCCCCCATCCTCCCCGCGACATGTCGCTTCCATCCGACCTGTTCGTCGTACGCAGTGACAGCGATCGAGCGGTACGGTGTCCTACGTGGGGGATGGCTCGCAATGAAGCGGATTGGCCGCTGTCACCCGTGGAATCCAGGAGGCTATGACCCTGTGCCGTAGCGCGAGTTGGCCGGGGCGCATATTATACAGAGACATGAGAACAGCACGGCGACCCCCGGGGCGCAGTCCCTGGAGTGGATTCTTGATCTGAACCCTCGGCGCCGAACCCAATGAAGGAGGTAGTCCGCAGAGTGAATGCCCTGCTTGAGCCTATTGAGAAGTTCCTATTTGAAATCCTGCAGTTCTTCCACGGCTGGGTCGGCGACTATGGTGTCGCGGTCATCCTGCTTACTGTTGCGATCCGCCTGGTGCTCTTTCCCCTGACACAGAAGCAGACCAAGTCGACGTATGAGCTTCAGCGCATACAGCCGAAGATCAAGGCGCTTCAAGAGAAGTACAAAGGCAACAAAGAGAAACTCCAGGAGGAGACGCTCAAGTTCTACCAGGAGAACAAAGTGAACCCGCTCGGTGGGTGCCTCCCGTTGATTCTCCAAATGCCCATCTTCTTCGCGCTCTTCCGCATGCTGGGCTCGGTGACGAAGGATAAGAAGGTGGTCCCCGGGCTGCTCCTGGCCTATATCGCGTCGCTCCCCGCGGCTCAAGCAGAAGCAGCGCGTAGATTCTGGATAATTCTTCCAGATATCACCAAGTCGCCGAAGGATGTCTTTGCGTCCGGCGGCCTGGTTGCCGCTCTTCCCTATATCATCTTCGTAGCGCTGTTTGGTCTCAGTATCGTTGTCCCGCAGCTCATTCAGCCCGGTGAGCGCCAGCAGAAGATGATCGGGATCTACATGGGTGTCTTGATGCTGTGGTTCGGCTGGATCACCCCGGCCGGAGTTCTGATCTACTGGGTTACGCAGGCGGTGCTCGCATTGGTGCAGCAGGTTCTCACGATGCGCTACTACAAGACACACGAGTCGGGCTCCTAGGCACCGGCATAGTGCTGATCGTCACCACTGCTCTCACGGAGGAGACACGAATATGATCGAACGAGTTGAGAAAGAGGGCCCTTCTGTCGCCGACGCGATTGACGCGGCGCTTGAGGAAATGGGTGTCCAGCAAGATATGGTCGAGTATGAGGTTCTCGAGGAGCCCGGCAAGCGCATGTTCGGAATCAAGTCCGACAAGGTTGCCCGAGTCGCGGTCTGGCTGAAGCCGGAAGCCGTCAAAGCCATGGAATCACTGGATGCGGACGCCGAAGACGAGCCGCCGGCCGTGCTTGCTGAGGATGAGCCCGAGGATTTCACAGACGAAGAACTGGACGCGATAGCCGACACGGCGGTCGCCGTCATCAACGACGTAGTCCGCTGCTATGGCCTTGAGCCGACCGTTGAGGAGTACGAGGGTGACGACGGTGAGATCATCCTGGACATAGTCGGAGACGACCTAGGAATACTGATCGGGCGTCACGGAAAGACCCTCGATGCCTTGCAGGTCGTTGTCTCCGCAGTGACCAATCGGAGGATTGAGCGCAGATACCCGGTCGTTGTGGATGTGTCGGGCTACAAGCACCGCCGTCGTCTCAAGGTCGAGGAGATAGCGCGGCGTGCGGCAGAGCGGGCAGCTCGGCAGTCTCGATCGGTCCAACTCCGCCCGATGACCAGCTTTGAGCGGAAAGTCGTCCACATGGCACTGCGCGACGACCGGCGCGTCACAACTGCGAGCGATGGGGAAGAGCCCTTCCGCCATGTGGTGGTTTCACCTAACTAGAGCTTTTGCGCATCGAGATCAGCCAGGGGGGCCCACGGGCTCCCCTTCTGTTTGAACCAGAACGGAGTCGAGCCTCCTTGTGCGCCTGGCTCTGGTTGGTTGGGCCGACGGGCCATCGCAGATGAGTAGATACTGCCAGCGAGGGATCCATGCGAATGCTGACAGCCTCGGCATGAGGTACAAGATTGAGGCGGCGTTCCAGCGACGGAAGGGAGCGCAGCAGCACGATTATGCTCGGCGTCCACGCCAGACGGTGTCTCCAGCGCTCGCAGCTGACGTGAAGAGTGACTGACTTCAGTGAATCATGGACTTGGGGCAGAGACTCGGGATTAGTGCCGTTGCGAGGGCCGCGGCCAGGCGAGTAGCAAGAGTCGATGAGATCAGCACCGCCGAATGCGAAGTCCACTCTGCAGCGCGTTCTCGGAAATCGACGCAGCTTGTCATATAGGTGCCGGAGCAGGAGAATGTTTCACGTGAAACACCGGACGGATGTTTCACGTGAAACTGAGATGAAGGACGGTCGGCGTGGAGAGCATGCACCCAGGCACAACAATTGACACTAGCAGGGTGGCCAAATGCCTCAAGGACGCCGGGTTCGAGCCATCAGAAAGGCAGGTTGAGCTGCTCGCCTTGCACACACAGGCTGTGCTTGAGCGCAATCAGACGCTGAACCTGACCCGGATCACTGAAGTCGACGCAGTGATTCGCCTGCACATCCTGGATTCGGTCACCATTCTCCCCTTCCTCGCTGCCGCGCCAAGCGGCGACATCGTTGACTTGGGCGCCGGCGCCGGCTTTCCGGGTGTCCCGCTTGCGATTCTGCAGGACAGGCCGGTCACGCTAGTGGAATCTGTCAAGAAGAAGGCCGCATTCCTGGCGGAGGTGTGCGAGGAGCTGGCGATTCCCGCCCGCATAGTGGGACTCCGTGCTGAGGAGCTCGCTACGCGAGAGAGAGAAGCGTACGCCGCCGTAGTGGCTCGAGCCCTTGCTAGTCTGCCAGCGCTGGTGGAGTTGGCGGCGCCGCTTCTCAAGAAGAGGGGTGTGTTGATCGCAATGAAGGGCTCACCCTCTGTTGAAGAGCTGGAGTCGGGAGATGCGGCCGCCCGAATGTGTGGTCTCAAGCGTGGGAACCTGGTTCGTCTTAAGTTGAGCGGGGGGGACGAAGAGCGGACGATCGTGGTCTATGAGTCGGTTGGCAGACCAAGGCTTAAACTGCCCCGGCGGCCAGGAATGGCGCAACGGCACCCGCTTGCGTGATCCATGCTTTCGCCTGGCGGTCGTCTTGCCTATACTGGAGCGGATGCAGGCAGATTGAGGAGGCGCGGTGGACGAGGGTACGAAGCCCAATCGTGCGGAGACCAAGGTCTTTGCGGTCGTCAACCAGAAAGGCGGAGTGGGGAAGAGCACCACAGCCGTCAATCTGTCAGCCGGTCTTGGGGAACAGGGCGCACGGGTACTCTTAGTGGACCTTGACCCTCAAGGAAATGCCACCTCCGGATTCGGGCTCGACAAGAATCAACGGCAAGAGTGCATATATAACGCGCTTCTCGGGGACACGCCGATCGAACAGTTGATTGAGCCTGTCGAGGTCGAACACGTGTTCGTAATTCCCTCGACCATTCAGCTCGCCGGGGCTGAGATCGAATTGGTCTCTGCGTTCAGCCGCGAGGGCAAGCTCAAGAGCGTACTCGCACCGGTAATCGACGATTTCGACTATGTGATAATCGACTGCCCCCCCTCACTCGGGCTGTTGACCGTGAATGCGCTGACTGCTGCACGCGGTGTGCTCATTCCGGTCCAATGTGAGTACTATGCCCTCGAGGGCCTCTCAAAGCTGTTAGAGAGTGTTCGACTGGTCAAAACACACCTGAACCCCACGCTGGATGTGTTCGGCGTTGTGATGACGATGTACGACGCCCGCACACGTCTGTCAGCCCAGGTCGTGGAAGAGGTTAGGGACTTTTTCGGCGAGAAGGTGTTCGAGACCGTCATCCCCCGAAGCGTGCGCCTATCTGAGGCACCGAGCTTCGGCCAGCCGGTGACCATCTATGACTCGTCAGGCCGGGGCGCAGAGGCGTACCGCAATCTAGCGAAGGAAGTGATCGGTCGTGTCTAAGCGAGGACTGGGCAGGGGCCTGTCCGCTCTGATACCTGGCGCCGGCCAGGAGGTCTCCGGTGGAGAGCTGCATGAACTGCCCATTGGAGCTGTCTCTCCGAACCCCGACCAGCCGCGAACGGCGATGAACGAAGAGCAGATCTCGGAACTTAGCGACTCAGTCAAGAAGGTCGGCGTGCTCCAACCGATAATCGTCCGACCGATTGGGGACGGCTATCAGATCATCGCGGGCGAGAGGCGCTGGAGGGCTGCGAAGGCCGCAGGCTTGGAGAAGGTGCCTGTGCGCATCATGGCCTCTACCGAGACCGAGGCGCTGGCGATCGCACTCATTGAGAACCTGCAACGCCAGGACCTGAATCCCATCGAAGAAGCCCGGGGATACAGGAAATTATTGACAGAATACAACATGACCCAGGCGGAACTGGCGGACAGTGTCTCGAAATCGCGCTCCGCTGTCACAAACACGCTACGGCTCCTTGATCTGCCCGAAGAAGTACAGGAACTTTGCTACCAAGGGAAGCTGACCTCGGGTCACGCCCGGGCGATTCTTGCCGTGCCCGACGAGGCCTTGCGGATCAGGCTCGGGATGAAACTGGTCGACGAGGGACTATCGGTACGAGAGGCGGAGAACCTGGCACGCCTGTATGCAGCAGGCCAAACAGCAGACAGACCTGCGCGCCCGGTGACGCCGAAATCATACAAAGTTGTCGCACGAAAGCTGCGCCGGCTGCTCGACACGACGGTCCGAGTGAGGCAGACCGCCAAGAAAGGGAAGATCGAGATCGACTTCCATAGCGAGCAGGAGCTTGAGCGGATATTCCGTCTGCTCACTGAAGGCGACATCTTGACGGGAGGAGCGGCGGATGAGAACTAGGCGTATGGAAGATTGTGCCATCGGCTTGATTGTCGGTGCCGTAGCGGGAGTTGTGGCGGGCCTTCTGTTCGCCCCGGAGAGCGGCGCTCGGACACGGCGGAAACTTGCGAACGAAGCCCTTCGAGTTGCTGATGTCGCGCGCACTATTGCGGAACGGGCCGAACAAACGGCAGAGATCGTCGGTGAACGCGTGGACCACTACCTGGGACGCGATGAGCAAGTCGCGTGGCGGAAGGTTCGTGAGATTCGCGAGGGAGTGCAACGCTACTCCCGAACCGTGATGTCTTCGTGATGTCACACCTGGCCGATATGATGCCCCTGTCCTAGAGGGGGATCCATGGGCCTGCACATCGTCACAGGAGCTGCCAACGCGGGAAAGACCGGCGCGATTCACGGTGCGGTCCGGGCGGCGGTACGAGGCAAGAAGACCTCTCTGCTTCTCCTGCCCTCTGTCCCGGATGTTCGTCGGGCGCAGGAGGAGTTGGCCGCTGAGTGCGCACTCGGCCTATCGGTCAGTGGCTTTGACTCCTTCCTGGACTCTCTCTGGATCCGGCTATGCGATGGCCGCTCCATCGTAGGGCGAACCCAACGACTGCTTCTCATCGAGAAAGCCATAGAAGCAGCGACTCTCACTCTTCTAGCCGAGTCCTCACAGCGTCCCGGATTCGTCAGACTGGCCGAGAGCCTCGTGATTCGCGCCGCCGAAGGGCCGGGTCCGCAAGAGTCGCCGCCGGGCGATGGCGCCGCAGGTGAGCTCCTGTCGATCGTGCTGGAGTACCAGCGTCTGCTGACCGCGGAGGGACTTGTCGAGAGGGGAGAGGCGCACAGGCTGACGGCCGAGCGCGCCGGAGAACTTGACCTGCCATCAGTCATTGTCGTGAACAGGTTCGGCAGTCTTAGCGCTCGTCAGGAGCAGTTCCTATGCGCGGCTGCGCCCCACAGTGACGTTTGGGTGGCAGTCACCTGGGTCGATGGGGCACCCGCTACCGCGGCGGCGGATGAGCTCGTCAGGAGATTGTCGTCGATAGGGCAAATGGAAACCATTACCATCTCTCCTACAGCCACTGACGCACAAGCCGAGCTCACAGCATTAGAGAGGGACCTCTTTCTCCCCGGAATCGGTGCGACGAGAGGCACGAGCCCCTCCGGGGCCATTGTCCTGTCGGAAGCGTGGGGAAGCGAGGCCGAGGCGGCACGTATCACCCGGGAGATACAGGATGCGATCACCGAAGGTGCGGCGCCGGGAGACATAGCCGTGGTGTTCCGGGATCCCTTACGCCATGTGGAGCGACTCCGCTCGTCGTTTGATGAAGCCGGCATCCAAGCCGAGTACGACCTCTACCTGCCACTCACGGCGACCGGCTTCGGACGGGCCATGGGCCAGTTGCTCGCATTCTTCTGTGCAGGGGCCGAGCGACGCGATTTGATGGGATTCTTGAGAACGCCGTTCATCCAGGGCGACAACGATGCGCTGGATCGCATCGATGCAGGGATGCGACTCCGCCGGCTGACAGGACTCCGGGCCCTGCTCTCCGCTGCAGGCAGAGTCGACGAGCGAGCTGCAGCCACACTCAGCAGGGCGCAAAGACTGTGCGCCGGTCAGGTGGACGAGGCGTCGCTGCAGGAGTGGTGGCGCCTGGTCTCGGACATGATGAGCACGGCGTACGGAACGGCCCCCATCTTCGATGAGAGGGAGATGCTTGACGCGCGCGCGATGCGTGTCGTGATCGACGCACTAGCCGAGATGGCATCTATCGACGCTGCGAGTTTCGATGCCCGCGATCTGCTTGCGTTTCTCAACGACGCGCGCATCTCGGTGTTCTCCGAGGAGCGCAGCGATCGGGTCCAGGTACTGGGAGCCGAACGGCTGCGTGGCCGTCGATTCTCGCGTGTCATCCTCGGTGGGCTGACAGCGGACGAGTTTCCGCAGCCTGCGTCTGAGGATGCACTGACGGCCGCCCCGGTCATCAAGCGACTTCGCGAATCAGGTATCGACGTCGCGTCTCGGGTGGACACCGAAGCGGAGCGGATGTTGTTCTATCAGGTTGTGACACGCGCTCGTCACAAGCTTGTTCTCAGTCGTCGCGTATCCGATGAGGACGGTCGCCCAACCCGCCCCTCACCACTGCTCGAAGAGCTGCTGGACCTCTATCGAGATCCCGGAAGAGGGGAGGGCGCGTGGTATCGGGGGTCGTTGCCGATCCGCGTCGTCACGCTCTCGGATCTGAGCTCTGGCCCGGATGTCCCGGATACCGACCGTCGGGCCATGAGGGCACTGCTGGCAGCTGATGCCGCTGCAACCGACGCCGCGTTCGAGCCTCGCCTCGCGTATGCTCGCTGGCGGGGGCGTGCCCGAGCCAGATGCGTGGGCGAGACGGTGACGGCGATGCTCGCCTCCAGAACCGTGTACTCGGCCAGCGAGATAGAGGTCTACCTCAAATGCCCTTATCGCTGGTATGTCGACCGAATGTTGCGCCCGGAATCTCTCGACGTTGAGCTCGACGCCAGCGCAGTGGGCCGAGCCGCTCACGAGATCATGAGGCGGTTCTATGAGCGGCATGAGGAACAGACGGGCTGCAAGCGGGTGACCCCTGCAACTCTTGAAGGGGCGCTCCGCATCCATTCTGCCGTGGCGGCAGAAGAGCTGGGTGTTCTCCAAACGATCGGGCTTGAGGAGGAGGCGAGAGTCCGCAGGATCGCTCGAGCCACGCGGCGACTCGTTGTGGAGGACGCCGAGCTTCTCGAAGGCTACGTCCCTACGGCACACGAATGGGGTTTTGGATTCGGCGAAGAGGACCCGGAGGACTTCGGGACGTTCGCACTCCGGGGGCGTATCGACCGTATCGACTCGGGCCCGGAGGGTTTCGTCATTACCGACTACAAGTCAGGCAGCGTCAATGGCATGCAGATGGCGAAATTCGAGGATGCGGGCCTTGTTCAGCTCCCGCTCTACGCGGAGGTGGTACGTCGCCGGCATGAATTTGGAGATCCGGTGGCGGGTTTCTACCGGTCGGTGCTCAATGTCGGCAAACCACGGGGGTTCTTCCGTGAGGGAGCAGTCGATGCGAAGCGATTCACGAGAACCGATGGCTGTACGGAGGAGCGTATCAGCGAGCTGATCGCAGAAGCCATCACCCGTGCATCTGCGGCGGTAGAGGGTATGCGGGCTGGCCGGATCGATCAAAGTCCCGAGCCGTCCGGTTGCCCGGACTACTGCTCCGCACGCGTGTACTGCGAGGGGGGGCGCTGATGAAGCTGAGCGACGAACAGCGCAGCGCCGTGCAGACCGGTCCGGTCGATCTTTTCATTGGTGCCGGCGCAGGGTCGGGCAAGACGCGTGTTCTGACCGCACGCTTCGTTCAGGCAGTGCTGGGCGCGCCGCCCTATGCGGAGACACCACCCAGAGCCATACTGACCGTGACATTCACCGATCGTGCCGCAGGTGAACTTGCCGAGCGAATCCGAGGAACCCTGGTCTCCGAGGGGGCGGCTTCCGAATCTCGACACGTCGAGGACGCTTGGATATCGACGATCCACGGCATGTGCAGCAGGATTCTAAGACAGCATGCGTTCGAGGCTGGCCTCGATCCTCGGTTTGGAGTGGCCACCGAAGTCGAGGCAGGGATCCTGGCGCACGAGGCGGCGGAGTCCAGCATCCGAAAGATGGTGGACGCCGGTGATGAGGGAGTCACACGTCTCATCGAGATGATGAGCATCACCGACGTCATGATGGCGGTTCGCGGCCTGCACGCCGGCGTCAGATCAATGGGTCGCCCGCTCACGGACCTCCGGCCCATGTCGACAGAGGGCGTGGCTGCATGTCTCGAATCCCTAGCAGCAGCACTCGAGCGGATCGCCGAACAGATCGCCTCAACCTGTCGCATGAACGTCAAGACCATAGCCGGGAATGTCGGCTGCATTGAATCAGCCGCAGCGGCTGTCCATGCGATCGCTTCTGGCAGTCAGACCACGGAGAGCGAGTCGGACTATGCGCCCAAGAAGCCGAGTCGTCTCGGCAGCGATGAACTTCACGACGGGCTGGTGGAGGAAGCGAAGCCGCTCTTGGACGAAGTGGGTCTTCTCCAGGCGCAAAGAGCGGTGCGGCCCTATGAAGAGGCGCTATGCCGTCTGCTCGTCCGGTTCGACCGGGAGTACGCAGCGCTCAAGACCAGCCGAAGCCTGCTGGACTTCGAGGATCTGCAGGTGATGGTCGCCGACCTACTCGAAAGCCAGCCACAGATCGCGGAAGAGTACCGGCAGCGCTTCCGGATGGTCATGGTCGATGAGTTCCAGGACACCAATATGCTGCAGCTGCAGATCGCCGAGCAGTTGTCGGAGAACAATCTGTGCACCGTAGGCGATGACAAGCAATCCATCTACTCCTTCCGCCACGCCGACGTCGAGGTCTTTCGAGCACGCGAGCGGGCGGCCGCACGTATCCAGCGGCTGGCGGACAACTACCGTTCCCATCCCGAGCTGCTGCAGTTCTTCAACGGCATGTTTGGCCAAGAGCCGTTCTTCGGCTCGGATCTGATGCCGCTGCAACCCGGCGAGCGAGACATCCCGGGTGACGGCTGGCCACAAGACCGCGCCCGCGCCCGCGTCACGCTTGTCGACATCCGCAAGGAGAATGGTCTTTCTGGCCCCGAGGCAGAGGCCGTGGCAGTTGCCGAGGAGTTCGCCGTTCTTCGGGAGCAAGGAGTGCCCCAGGGCGACATGGTGCTTCTCCTCAGGAAGATGAAGGGCAGAGCCGAGCTGTTCGAGCGCGAGTTGCAGCGAAGAGGCTTCGATGTGTTCATCGCCTCCGGGGGCACGTATTTCGATACACCCGAGGCCGGTGAGCTCGTCGCCCTGCTGCGGCTGGCGGACAACGCGTTCGATGATCAGGCTGCAGTCACGGTTCTGGCGGGACGTCTCACCGGCACGAGCGACGAAGGCCTGTTCCTGCTGCGCGCAGCGGCCGGAAAGCAGGGGAGCCTCTGGACGGCGGCACGCTCCGCGGCGGACCTACCGCTCTGTGATGCAGATCGTCGCGTCATCGCTCGAACGGTCGATGCGGTCGAATGGATGCGGTCGCGTCGAGGCATGCTGCCGCTCCGCGATCTACTCCTCGGCGTCTGCGAGGAACTAGACTACGACCTCGCCCTGTTCGCGTCTGGCCCACAGGGTGTCCGAGCGTGGGCTAATGTGCTCAAACTCGCATGCATGGCCGAGGAGTTCGAGAAGTCCACACATGCGGACATCGGATCGTTCCTCGACTATCTCGCGCTGAGAGAAGAGCACGTGACCTCGGAACAACAGGCGACCATAGCGGGGGAGCGCGCGCGGTCGGTGCGCATCATGAGCGTACATGCAGCGAAGGGTTTGGAGTTCCCGGTCGTCGCTGTCGCCTCCTTCTCCGGCGGGACGCCAGGCCCGAGGCCGGTCGTGGCGGGTCTCGTGGATGGCTCACTGCAAATCGGCATGAGGCTTCCGCTGCCCGAAGGGTCACGCGACAGGTCGGCGCCGACTCTGGCACACACGCGCTTGGTGGAACAGGCGTCTGTCACTGATGCCGAGGAGGTCAAGCGGCTTCTCTACGTCGCCTGCACGCGAGCCGAACGCGGACTTGTGTTGTGCATGAGCGGCGACCTCACCAGAGAGCCGGCGAGCGCCCGCCCGCTCGATCTTGTGCTCCGTTCGCTCGGTTTCACGGAACGCGGTCCCGAATCCGACGCGTCCGTTGAATTGCCCGGCGGCTCGAGAGTAACGGTCAGCGTGGTTCGTCCGACCCTCCCGGTCGGGGTGGATGTCGCGAAGAATCCCGCGCCCCGCGTGGCCGAGCCCCCGTCGCTCGCACCGGCAGCACGCGAAGTCAAAGTGAGATTCGCCGCGCCAGCGACCATATCGTACAGCGGTCTCGACCTGTATCTGCAGTGCCCGTATCGCTTCTATGCCGAGAAGGTCGCCAGCATCGCGTCTCCCAGCCTTGGGGCGGGAGCCGGGGGTACGGGCCCCAGAGAATTTGGGAACGCCTTCCACGAGGCGATGCGCGATACCTTCGGCCCCAATGCTCTGACGGATGCGCGTATGTTCGCAATCGCTCTCGCGCACGGTATCGATGGTGACGGCGTGCGGCAGTTGGGCGATGCTGTCGCCTCGTTCACGTCCTCCCGTGCGGCGGCCGAGGTCCGCACAGCCGACCATGTCGTCCCGGAATGTCCCATCAACGTATCCGTGGGCATGAGCACACTGGTCGGCTCGATCGATCTGCTTGCCTGGACAGGAGACGAAGCACTGGTCGTTGACTACAAGACCGGGGCCGGTGAGCTCTCAGAGGAAGAGGCACGGATCAAGTATGAGTTGCAGGCGTCCTGCTACGCCCTGGCAGCACTCCGATTCGGAGCGCAGCGCGTGAGAGTCGTGTTCTTCGAGCCTCAGCGCAATGGGCGGGAACTCGAATTCCCGTACGCCCCCGGGGACATCGAGTCGATCGACCGTCGGATCCGAGCGATGCTTGACGCTATGGCCGAAGGAGCTTTCCCCCCGCTTGCGGAGTACTCGGCACGGACCTGCAAACAGTGCGCGGTCTTCGGGACACTATGCCCCGTCACTCCGCGTGTCGCTGGCTAAGCTGACCGCAGGCGGCATCGATATCCAGACCGCGCTCGGTGCGAACAGACGCCTCCACGCCGACGGCACTCAGAACACCCATGAAGTCCCGTACGCGCCTGTCATCGGGGCGTCCGGTGCCGGTACCGGCTACCGGATTGACCGGGATAAGGTTCACGTGAGCGAGCAGGCCGCGCGCGAAGTCCACGAGCGCCTGAAGCTCACCGTCACTATCGTTGACGTCTTTCACCAGAGCATATTCCAGCGTGACGCGACGGCCGGTGAGGTCGGTGTAGGACTGCAGCGTGCTTCGCAGCACCGGCAGCGTGAATCGGCGAACACCGGGCATGAGCCGGTCCCTGGTCTGCTGCACGGCAGAGTGCAGCGAGACCGCGAGCGTGAACTGCTCGGGTTCCTGCGAGAAGCGTTGGATGCCCGGCACCAGCCCGCAGGTGGATACCGTGATGTGACGGGCTCCGATGCCAAGTCCGTCGGGCGAGTTCATGAGGCGCAGCGCCTCGAGTGTGGCATCGTAATTCGCGAACGGTTCGCCTTGCCCCATGGCGACAACGTTGGTGACGCGTTCGCCGAAATCCGCTCCGACGAGCCTCACCTGGTCTACCATCTCGCCGACGGAAAGGCTGCGCACCAGGCCGCCCATCCCTGTGGCGCAGAAACTACAACCCATCGCGCAACCGGCCTGGGTCGAGAAGCACACGGTGAGCCTCTCCGTGGCGGGGATACCCACGCTCTCCACAGCGACCCCGTCGGTGTAGCGCCACAGGTACTTACGCGTCCCATCGGCGGAGACTTGCCTGTCAACGAGAGAAGGCGTCGTGAGTGAGAAAGCCGCTGCGAGTTCTTCACGCAATCTCAGTGACAGGTCTGACATCTCGTGGAAGGAAGTCGCTCCTCTTCCGTACAGCCAGCGGACCATCTGGCCGACGCGGTACGACGGCTGCCCCATGTCGCCCAGGGCAGCCGTCAGATCGTCGCGGTTGAGTGCCTTGATGTCGCGGATATCGGTCAACTAATCCTCAAGCGCCTTCTTGTATTCGTCGCGGTGCTGCTTCTCGAACCCGCCCACCGCACGGAAGTACTGTGCGATCTCAGGATAACCCTCAGCCTCGGCCGTCTCCGCGAATCCCGGGTACATGTCCTCGGTCTCGTAGTTCTCGCCTTCCCAGGCAGCCTTGAGATTGTCCGCGGTCACGCCGAAGGCGCCCATGTAGGCCATGTGACCGAGGGCATGCGCGGTCTCCTCGGCAGCGGCACGCTCGAACGCGGCAACAGCAGCCTGGGCGCCCTCAAGCTCAGCGATACGCTTGAAGAGGGTGTAGCGACGGTTCGCCTGCGACTCACCGGCGAATGCAGCTTTGAGATTATCGAGCGTCTTGGTGCCGGTGAGATCACCGGGCCCCTCATACGAGAGGAAGAAGGACTGCGGCGCTCCGCAGACCGGGCACTTCTCGGGAGCAGGACCGACGTGGTAGTAGCCACAGGCCTTGCAGCGGTAGGTCTCCACCATGATGTCTCCTTTCGGCAGCAACGGGCTTGATCGAGTCGTTGTATTCTACCCTTACGGTTGAGCCCTGTATCTGCGCAAGGACATGCCCTCGTGTCGGCTTGGGTAGGTAGTCCCATAGAAGCGTCAACGCGAGATCACACGCGAAGGTGAGGGCGCATACGATGTACAGACTGGCACTCGTGGTCCTGGCGCTCACGTGTCTGGTGGCAAGTGCTCATGTGACGCTGGCGCACGCACAGACGTCCTCAGCCGATGCGCCGGTTCTTGCCAGCGAGGCCGACCGGGTCTCCGCGGGTCAGCCAGGAGACCCCGCTGATAGCGACAGCGAAGGGGCTCCTGGCTGGATGATCGCTCTCGTGATCGTCCTCGTGGCTTCGGTCGGGATTCTGCTCGTCTGGCGCACCCGCAGCCGGGCCTAGAGCGTATCGGGTTTCACGCCCAGGGTCATCGGCAACTCGTTGGTCTTGCCGTCGCGGTAGAACGTGACGGTCACTTCATCTCCAACTGACCTGCGCCTGACTGCAAGGATCAGGTCGTCCATCGAGCGGATCTTCTCTCCATCAAGCTTCACGATGATGTCGTCCGGCTTCAGCCCGGCCTTGTCCGCTCCTGTGTCCGGCGTGACCTCGATGACCAGTGCACCCTCCGTCACGGGCAGATCCTTCTCCTGCGCCAACTGCTCGCCTACGGTTTGACCGACGATGCCGAGGAAGGCGTGCTCGGCTCTGCCGCCCGCAATCAACTGGTCGGCCACGCGCAGGACTGTGCGCACGGGCACCGCAAACCCGACGCCGTCAGCGCCACCACTGTCCGAGTAGATCGCGGTTGGAATACCGATGAGCTTGCCGGTGCGATCCACAAGGGCACCCCCGGAGTTGCCGGGGTTGATGGACGCATCGGTCTGGATGACGTCTACGAGCGGGTAGCGCGTGCCGTCACTGATGGAGTCGGGGAGCGATCGGTGTATGGCCGAGATGACGCCCGCCGTCACCGAGTGCTGAAGTCCGAATGGTGAGCCGATCGCGATCGCCATCTGACCCACCTGAACCTCTTCCGAACTGCCGAGAGAGATGACCGGTAGCTCGACGTCGACGCGGATGACTGCGATATCGGACTCGGGATCGGTTCCGACCAGCTCGGCATCGTGCCGCTCGCCCTGCGCATCCGTGACCACGATACGAGTCGCACTTCCGGCAACGTGGTCGTTGGTCACGATGTAGGAGCCGCCGTCGCCGGTCGTCTTGTACACGACGCCCGACCCACTGCCCATCATCGGGACCGTGGGGTGTGTCTGCGGCAGATCCGTTACTGCGGCGTCTTCAGTCACGTCGATGTTCACAACGCTCGGCAGTGCCTTCGCCGCCGCCGCAACAACAGCTTCATCGGTGCTCGTTTTCACCTGGATCTCAGATGAAGCTGTTGTGGTTCCGAGAAGACCGGGCGCCAGATAGTACGCGCCGAGGCCGGCACCGCCGCCCGCAATGACGGCGACCAACGTGCTGGCTATCACGATTCCGGCCATGCCCCGCCGGGGTTTCGCGACGACGGGCGCAACAGGCAGGGGGGCCATCGGCGCCTCGGGCTGGGCGATAGGTGCAGCGGACGCAACGTCCGCACTTACGGGTTCTGCGCTACCGCTCTCGTGCTCTTCCATGGGTCACCTCTCAGTTCGAACCGTCCAAAGACGGGAGTCCTCATTGGAATAGTACGCCGAGAGGCGTCATTTCAAGCGCCTTCAGTGTGTTTCACACTAAAGCTCCACAACCGGTCCACTTCGCGTCCACGTTGGACGCACTGCGTACCCTCGACTAGACTTTCCCGAGAAGACGACACCAGGGAGAAACACTGTGAGCGACGAGATTCACGAAGACATCACCGAGCAAGACGCGGAGCTCGAAAGCGCGCTTGCCGATCTTGACGCACCGCCGGAGGCCGATACCCCGCCCGATACCCCCGACGTTCCTGACGCAGAGACCGATGTGGCATCCGGGCACACGGTGCCCGAGCCGGACGTGGTCGAGGCGCTCGCGGTCGACGCACCCGGTGGGATCAGCGGGGCGCCCTTCCTCGTGTACCTCGCCCTGTGGGTCATCCTCTGTGTTGCTGCGGTCTTCCTCCTTCGCCCCGCAGCGCTTGATGGCGGCGCCCGCTGGGCTCCGGAGTATCTGTATGCCATCTACGCCGGCATAGTCATGACGGGAGCGGGTCCGCTGCTCTCGCTCGTCGTGTGGCTTGTGGTTCGCAGTCGCCGTGAACCGGACGAGCGTCGCGGTCTGTTCGTCTCGGCGCTTGTAAAAGGTGCCGCTACCACGTTCACGGGCGCGGTTCTGTGGATAGTCGCACTCTACGTGCTCGACCTGTTCGCGTCGGGCGCCCTGGTCTGACGGTGCACGTGGATCGGAGGTTGTTGTGACGTCAGGTACTCTCAAGAGCCGCAAGATCGCGGTTCTGATGGGTGGCCGTTCCGCCGAGCGGGAGGTCTCCCTCAACACCGGCGAGCAAGTGGCCGGGGCACTGTCGTCTCTCGGTCATGCCGTTGAGACGATAGACACGGGCGACCCGGGATTCATCGTCAGTCTGCAGCACGGGGCTTTTGATGCGGCGTTCATCTGTCTGCACGGTCGCTACGGCGAGGACGGAACGGTACAGGGCCTTCTGGAACTGCTGGACATCCCGTATGTCGGTTCGGGTGTCCTTGCCAGCGCGTTGGCGATGGACAAGGTCATGTCGAAGCACTTCTTCCTGCTTGCCGAGATCCCGACACCCGAGTACGTCGTGCTTCACGCCGATGAGCCCTACGATCTGGAGGGCATCGTGCGTGCGGTGGGGCCGAAGTCGGTTGTGAAACCGGCAAACGAAGGGTCGGCCATCGGCGTCTCGATCGTGCACGAGCCAGCTGAGTTACCGGCGGCCATAGAGGCGGCGTTCGCCTATGACACCCACGTTCTGATCGAACGCTTCATACCGGGCGTCGAAGTGACCGTTGGAGTGCTCGGCAATCGAGAGCTTGTGGCACTGCCGACGTTGGAGATCGTGCCGGAGCATGAGTTCTACGACTACGAGTCCAAATACGTACCCGGCATGAGTCGGCACATCATTCCGGCGAGAGTGAGCGACCAGATCGCCCAGGAGTGCCAACGCGTCTCGGTGGAGGCACACAGGGTACTGGGATGTCGGGGACTATCTCGCGCCGACACCATTGTGAGCGAGGATGGGACGGTCTACCTGCTGGAAGTCAACACGATACCCGGGATGACCTCGACGAGCCTACTGCCGGACGCGGCTCGGGCCGCCGGGATCGAGTTCCCGCAGCTGTGCGAGCATCTTGTCGAGCTGGCGTTGGAAGTCTAGGAAGCGCCCGGCTGGGCCAACGGCAGCGTCATCACGAATCGCGCGCCCCCGCCGTCAGCGTCTTCGACGTGCACGGCTCCGCCGTGACTCTCCGCGATGGTCTTGACGATGTAGAGTCCCAGTCCCGCTCCGGATCCGGACTCCCATTCATCCAGGCGGGTGAAGCGCTCGAATATGCGAGTGCGGTGCTCCTCAGGTACGCCGTCTCCGCTGTCCTCGACTATCACGAGCGCCTGGTCCGGCCCGGCGTCCACCTGCAGAGATATCTTCGTCCCGGCGGACGTGTGCTGGATCGCGTTCATCAGAAGGTTGGTCAGCGCCTGACGCAAGTGCCCAATGTCTCCCAGTACGCGTATGTCTTGGCGCTGCACGACGATCAGCTCGTGCTCCGGATGGATCGGAAGCGAGGACACGACGTCCAGCGCAAGGTCTCCGAGAGCGATCGGCTCCCGGCGTGTGGTCGGCAGCCCGTTCTCGGCACGCGCAGTGTCGAGCAAGTCTTCGAGCATCTCGGCCATACGAGTCGTTGCCGCACGCGCTCTGGTGATGATCTCGGCGCGCCGGTCTTGCGGCATCTCGAGCGCCAGCATTTCCAGGTAACCGGACACGACCGTCAGCGGCGCCCGAAGGTCATGGGAGACCACTGACACCACTTCGGCCCGCAGTTGCTCGAGGACCTGACGCTCGGTCACGTCGTGAATGGTCAGCAAGGAGAGTCCCGAGTCGTCGGCCGGATGGTTCACGCCGCACTCGGCCCATCGCTCCTCACCGTCCGCTGCGAGGCAGTGCACGAGCAGCGCTCCGTCTTCCACCCGCGACAGCAACATCTCGGCGCTGAGCGCTTCGCCGGTATCCGTGGTGATGGCGTATGCAGAAAGCACTTCGGCCAGGGGCCGGCCCAGTAGCGAACCGAGCGGCATGCGCAAGAACGCGGACGCTGCCGGATTGGCCACCTCGATGACTCCGTCGCGCGTGAGAAGCTTGACCTCCGAAGAGGCGTTGACCACGGTTCGGAACGTCTGCTCCGAGTCGAGTGCGCGTTCGGTCACTGCGCGCAGATCGGCCTGTCGGAGAGACAGCTGCCGGAGGAGCTGCTCCACCGTCTCGCCAAGCTCTCCCAGTTCGAGTGGCAGCGCGGAGTCCTTGATCGCAGGTGCATCGCTCGCACGGCCTTCGATCGCGGCCATACCCTGTTCCTGCACGTAAGCGATGAACTGTTCGAGCGGAATGCGGATCGCACGGGCGAGCATCAGGCCGAGCCCGAAACCGGCGAGGAGCGCAAGACCGCCCAACACCAAGGGAACGACGATGTCGGCCACCGAGTCCGAGCCGCCGGGCCACAGGCTGATCCCGGTCACGAGCGAGGTCGCAGAGTAGATGATGATGAAGAGGAGAACCGACGCGAGAGCCAGCGATGCGCTGAAGCGTCCCCTCAGCGTCGCTGGCCAGATGCTCAGTCGGCCATTCCCCAACACAGGCGCCCCCCGGTGCCGCATGTGCCGACCAGCGGCACAATCCTCAGGATAGTCGGCATCGTATCACGTCAGTTTACAGAGTGTTCTGTGGGCTAGCCTCTCTGCGCTCCCCAACGCTTGACGATGTCGATCAGAATCGTGGGCACCAACGCAGCCGCGACGATCGCGCCCCAGTCACTGAGAGACAGGGCCTGAGTCTTGAAGACCTGCTGGAGCGGCGGCAGGTAGATGACGCACAGCTGCAGCGCCATCGAGCCTACCAACGACAGGTTCAGCCACTTGTTCCTGAGTGAGTACGCCGAGAAGATCGTGCGGGTCTCGGAGCGGAAGCTGAACGCGTGCACCAGCTGTGCGAGCACCATCGCCGTGAACAGCATCGTCTGCGCGCGTTCGGCGCTGTGGCCCGGCATGTAGAAGTCCGCCCACACGTACATGATCAGCCCGGCGAGGGTGATGAACGCACCCTGCCAGAGCACCTGCGTCTGACGCTTCTTGGCCAGGATCGACTCCTTGGCGTCGCGGGGCTTGCGATCCATGACCCGCGGGGAAGCGGGATCGACGCCGAGTGCGAGGGCCGGGAAGCCGTCGGTCACCAGGTTGATCCA
>DDWT01000029.1 GCA_002347365.1 Actinobacteria bacterium UBA2279 | reverse complement strand
TGCTGCTTCGATTGATGTGGGAAGAGGTGTTCCAGCCATCGGAGTTCCGTCAGGATGTTGCCGATGTGATCAGAATCCGAACGGAACCGATGCAACCGGTAACCCAGTGAGCTGAAGGAGGCCGATGCGGGCGAGTCTGGCGTATTGCTCAGCCTCCATCAGCGTGCGTAGCGGTGTCGTGATCGGACGGCGCGCACCGTTCTGATATAGTCTGGCAGTTGTCACAACACTGCGTCTGAAGTCAGCGGTGGCTGTCATGCCGCGGAACGAGAAAGCGACGGACACATGGTCAAAATACACGCGATGATCCTCGCGGGTGGCAGCGGTCAGCGGTTCTGGCCCCTCTCGCGAGAGCTCAATCCCAAGCAGCTTCTGTCGATGTTCGGCCAAGAGTCGCTCATTGCTCAGGCCGTGCATCGCATCATCCCGTTCACGGGTGGCGGAGACGGCGTCACGATCGTCACCAACGAACGTCTCTTCGACGAGCTGCGCAACCACTTGACGGCTCAGCCGGACCCGCAACTGCATGCGGTTAGTTACATCCAAGAACCCGTCGCGCGCAACACTGCCCCGGCCATTGCGCTGGGGGCCGCGCTCGTCGCTGAGCAGGACCCTGATGGCGTTATGGTCGTGCTCCCCTCGGATCACATACTCGAAGATGGCGATGTCTGGGCGGACTGTATCCATGCCGCCACGGGTGTTGCCCTCGATGGCTACCTCGTCACGATCGGCATCACTCCGAGCAGGCCGGAGACGGGATACGGTTACATCCGTGCCGCCGGCGCCCTGGGCGAGTTCGCCGTCGGATCGGTCACGCCGCACGTGGTTGCCGAGTTCGTCGAGAAGCCTGATCTCGAGCGCGCGGAGCAGTTCGTTTCCAGTGGCGAGTACTACTGGAACGCCGGCATCTTCGTGATGAAAGCATCTCGGGTGCTCGAGGAGCTAGATCGCGCGGGGGGAGCTGAGGCGGATATCGCCGAGGCCGCCCGATGGATCGCGTCGCAGCCGGCAGCCCTTCGCAACAGCGATGAGGCGCGTGCCCGCTTTGCTGCGCTGTCGGCGCTCTCGATCGACGTTGCCGTGATGGAGCGCTCTGATCGGGTCGCAGTGATTCCGGCGCCGCTCGACTGGAGCGATGTGGGCTCCCTGCTCGCCCTCGAAGGGGTCACCGCAGCCGATGAGGGTGGCAACGTTCGTATCGGCCGCGGTCTGGATATCGACAGTCACGACTCGATCATCTACTCGACAGATCGGCTCGTTGCCACGCTGGGCGTCAAAGACCTCATCGTCGTAGACACCACCGATGCGACGCTCGTTCTCCCCAAGGACCGTGCGCAGGATGTGCGTCAGGTGGTCGACGCTCTGAAGGCGATGAGCGCCCCCGAGGTCACGCAGCCCAAGGTGTCTTTGCGGCCGTGGGGTTCATGGACCAGCCTGCTGAAGGGTCCCGGCTACCAGATCAAACTCCTCGAGATCAAGCCCGGCTCCAAGCCGAGTCTGCAGCGCCACCACCACCGAAGCGAGCATTGGATCGTCGTCGCCGGCACGGCTCTCGTAACGCGCGACAAAGAGATAGTCGAGGTCCATGTCAATGAGAGTATCTTCATTCCGATGGGTGCCGTGCACCGCATAGAGAACTGCGGCGTGGTACCCCTGCAAGTCATCGAGGTACAGGTTGGGGAGTATCTCGGCGAAGATGATATCGTGCGCATCGAAGACGATTGGGCGCGTGACAGCAAGTAGCCGATGGAGAGGGAATAGCATGTCCTTCTGGAGCGACAAGCGCGTGTGCGTGACGGGGGGCGCGGGGTTTCTCGGCTCCTTCCTCGTTGAGGAGTTGGCGCGCCATGGCGCAGCCGATATCTTCGTGCCGGAGTATCCCGACTACGATCTGGTCAAGCGGGATGACATCCTGCGTATGCTGGCTGATGCCCGGCCGGACGTTGTCATCCATCTCGCCGCGGTCGTGGGTGGGATCGGCGCGAACATGGCCAACCCCGGGAAGTACTTCTACGACAACGCCATGATGGGCATCCAGCTCATCGAAGAGTCCCGCAAAGCCGGCGTTGGCAAGTTCGTGGCGCTCGGTACGATCTGCGCCTACCCCAAGTTCGCGCCGATCCCGTTCCGCGAAGAAGAGCTCTGGAACGGTTACCCGGAAGAGACGAATGCGCCGTACGGCCTCGCCAAGAAGATGATGTTGGTGCAGTGTCAGGCGTACCGCCAGCAGTACGGTTTCGATGGTATCTTCTTGCTGCCGGTCAACCTCTACGGGCCTCGTGACAACTTCAACCTCGAGTCGAGCCATGTCATCCCGGCCATGATCCGCAAGATGATCGCTGCTCGCGATGCGGGGGAGACCGTGGTTCTGTGGGGCGACGGGTCGCCGACTCGCGAGTTCCTCTTCGTCGAGGACTGCGCGCGCGCCATCGTGCTGGCCGCCGAGCACTATGACGGGGCGGAGCCGGTGAACCTTGGCGCAGGCTGGGAGATCTCGATCAAGGACTTGGCCGAGACGATCGCCAAACACGTCGGCTACGAGGGCGAGATCGTGTGGGACACGTCCAAGCCCAACGGGCAGCCGCGGCGCAAGCTCGACGTGACCCGGGCAAAGGAGTACTTCGGCTTCGAGGCTGCGGTGCCGTTCGACGAGGGCGTCAAGCGGACCGTGGAGTGGTGGGAAGCCAATCGCGAAGGATACGACGAGCGGACGAGGTCATGAATCTAGACGGTCGTCAGGTTGTAGTCACCGGCGCCGACGGGTTTATCGGAAGCCATCTGGTTGAGGCACTGGTCGCCAAAGGTGCCCGAGTGCGGGCCTTCTGCTACTACAACTCGTTCAACTCATGGGGGTGGCTCGACACTGTCGACCCCGCCCTGATGAGCGAGGTCGAGGTCTTCATGGGCGACATTCGCGACCCCAACGGCGTGCGCACCGCTCTCAAAGACACCGCAGCCGTGTTCCACCTTGCCGCGCTTATCGGCATCCCGTTCTCATACCACTCGCCGGACAGCTATGTGGACACGAACGTGAAGGGCACACTCAACGTGCTCCAGGCGGCGCGTGACCTGGAGCTCGAGCGCGTCGTCGTCACGAGCACGAGCGAGGTCTACGGCACGGCGCAGTACGTTCCCATCGACGAGAAGCACCCCATGCAAGGACAGTCTCCGTACTCGGCGTCCAAGATAGGTGCAGATGCGATGGCGGACTCCTTCTACCGCAGTTTCGGACTCCCCGTCGTGACAGCACGGCCCTTCAACACGTACGGTCCGCGTCAGTCGGCCAGAGCGGTCATCCCGACGATCATCACGCAGCTCATGTCTGGCGTCGCACCGCTGAAGCTCGGTTCGCTTCATCCGACGCGCGATCTCACGTACGTTACCGATACGGCCGCCGGATTCATCGCGCTTGCCGAGGCGGACGCTGCAATCGGCCGTGCCGTGAACCTGGGGGTGGGCTCCGAGATCTCGATCGGCGACCTCGCTGCCAAGTTGATGGACATCGTAGGTGTGCGAGTGCCGATCGAGTCCGAAGACCAGCGCTTGCGTCCGAGCCTGAGTGAGGTCGAGCGGCTTCTCTCGGACAATACACTCGCGCGTACGCTGGCTGGCTGGGAGCCGCGTGTCTCGCTTGATGAGGGCCTGGCACGTACGGTCGAGTGGTTCTCGGACCCGGTCAACCTCGGACGCTACAAGGCTGAAATCTACAATGTCTGATCTCCCGAGAGAGATTCCGCTCTCGGTACCCGTGGTGGGGCACAACGAGCGCGTCTATGTTGATGAGTGCCTCGAAACCGGCTGGCTTTCGACCGGCGGCGAGTTCATCACGCGTTTTGAAGATGCGATGTGTGAGCTGACGGGTGCTCGTCATGCAGTCGCTTGCCAGAGCGGTACCGCAGCACTGCACGTGGCGCTGCGGATCGCGGGTGTCACATCGGGTGATGAGGTGATCGTGCCTTCCCTCACCTTCATCGCAACAGTCAATCCGATCGCGTATCTCGGCGCGCATCCCGTCTTCGTCGGCTGCGATGAGTACATGAACATCGAACCGGACTCCGTACGTGAGTTTCTGGAGTCGGAGTGCGATCGCGCCGGCGATGATGTCTTCGATCGCAACACCGGGCGGCGCGTTGCAGCGATCCTTCCCGTGCACGTCTTCGGCAACCCGTGCGACATCGAGTCGCTGCATGTGATCGCCGAGGAGTGGGGTATCCCGCTCGTCGAGGACGCCGCCGAAAGCCTGGGCGCCACATGGACGGCAGGGGGATTCGCGGGACGCCACGCCGGGACGGTCGGCGTTGCAGGGTGTCTGTCGTTCAACGGCAACAAGATCATCACCACGGGCGGCGGTGGCATGATCCTGACGGACGATGAGGAGTTCGCCAACCATGCACGTCACCTCACGACGCAGGCAAAATCCGATCCGATCCGCTTCGTGCACGACGAAGTCGGTTACAACTACCGAATGACCAACGTGCAGGCGGCCATCGGTGTCGCCCAGCTGGAGTCACTGCCCGCGCGCATCGAGTCCAAGCGGCGGAATCATGCGCTCTACGCCGGGTTGCTCGAAGACGTTCCCGGCATCGAGATTCTCGGCATACCCGCCGGGACCGCCCCCAACTACTGGTTCTACTCGGCACTTGTCGATGCAGACATCTACGGACTGGATCGGGAAGGGTTGATGACGGGTCTGGCGAGCAAAGGGATTCAGACCCGTCCCGTGTGGTATCCGAATCACATGCAGAGGCCTTACCGAGACGAGCGTGCGTATAGTGTCCAGCGGGTCACGTGGTTCTGGGAACGCGTGCTGAATCTTCCTTGCACGCATACACTGGAGTCGGAAGATATCGAATACGTATGCAATGTCATTCGCGACCTGGGAGGGCGATGATGCGACCCGAGGAGCGCCTCGATCGAGTCGTGGTCGGCCCCGATGCGACGGTGGGCGCCGCACTCAAGGTGATGGACGCGTCCGGCGACCGCATCGTACTCATCGCCGATGCGGACCGCACCCTTCTCGGCGTCATGACCGACGGTGACGTGCGTCGTTTCATTCTTGCCGCCCGCTCTCTCGATGAGCCGGTCGTTGCCGCGATGAACCCGAGTCCCATGACGCTGCCGGAGTCGAGTGGTGCGGATGCGGCACGGGAGCTCATGGTCTCGCGCCGCATAGAATGCGTGCCGACCGTCGATGAGGCCGGCAAGCTGACCGGAGCCATCTGGTGGATCGATCTGTTCGAGGAGCATCCTGCTCCGCCCGAGCCGCTGGGTCTGCCGGTCGTCATAATGGCGGGCGGAAGCGGGACGAGACTCTCGCCATACACCAACATCCTGCCTAAACCGCTCATGCCTGTGGGCGAGCGGACGATCCTCGAACTCATCATGGAGCGGTTCGCCGCGTACGAGTGCGACCCGTTTTATCTGTCGGTCAACTACAAGGCCGAACTCATCCGTGCCTATCTTGCTGATGTCGACGTGCCGTGGCGCGTCGAATACGTCTACGAAGACAGGCCGCTCGGTACGGCTGGCAGCTTAGGGCTACTGAAGGACCGCATCACGTCGACGTTCCTGTTGACCAACTGTGACATCGTCGTTGAGGCGGACTACGCCGACATCGTCGACTACCACCGTCAGACCGGGAATCTGATCACGATCGTCGCTTCGATGCGGCATCTGACGATCCCCTACGGCGTGTGCGAGACCGCCGAGGGCGGAGCGCTGGTCCGCATCACCGAGAAGCCCGAGTTCGACCACCTTGTGAGCACGGGCTTCTACGTCATGGAGCCGGAGGTCCTTGCCGGGATCAGCGGCGACACGTTCGTGCACGTGACCCAGATCATCAATGACTATCTGAGCCGAGGACTGCGCGTGGGCGTGTATCCGGTCTCTGAGCGGTCGTGGTTCGATATCGGCGAGATGGGCTCGCTGCAAGACACGCTTTCCCGCTTCGGTTCGGAGTGAGTGCCGTGGGTGTCTACGTGATCGCCGAGGCAGGCGTCAACCACAACGGTTCGCTCGAGACGGCGCTCCGGATGGTGGACGCGGCCGCCCATGCGGGAGCTGACGCGGTCAAGTTCCAGACGTTCTCCGCAGAGGCGCTCGCCACCGCACAAGCTCCGAAAGCAGGCTATCAGGCCGAGATGACCGGCGAGGCCGGTTCGCAACTTGATATGCTCCGTGCACTTGAGTTGTCGCGCACTGATCACGAGGCTTTGCAGCAGCGTTGCAGGGAGCGAGGGATCGAGTTTCTCTCGGCAGCATTCGATCTGGAGAGTGTCGAACTGCTCGCGTCCCTCGGCCTGAAGACCTTCAAGGTGCCGTCAGGAGCCATCACCGATCTACCGTATCTGCGAGCCATCGGAGCTTTGGGTGGACGGGTCATAGTATCGACAGGGATGGCGACGCTTGCTGAGGTGCGCGACGCCGTTGCAGCTCTCGAGTCGGCAGGAACAGCACGTTGCGACATGGTGGTGCTGCACTGCACGACCGCATATCCTACGGCGCCGGATGATGTGAACCTTACGGCCATGTGCGCCCTTGGCGACGAGCTGGGCGTATCGGTCGGCTACTCTGATCACACGTTGGGCCTAGCCGTACCGATTGCGGCAGTGGCGCTCGGCGCTGCAGTCATCGAGAAGCACTTCACCCTCGATCGTTCGATGTCCGGGCCCGACCATCGGGCGAGCCTCGAGCCGACTGAACTTGCCGAGATGGTCGCGTCGATCCGTATAGTGGAACGCGCACTTGGCGACGGCGTGAAGCGGCCATCGGCGGCGGAACTGGGGAACACCGTGGCGGCGCGGAAGAGCATCGTTGCCGCGCGGGATATCGCCGCGGGAGAGACGCTGTCGGCTGAGAACCTTACGACCAAGCGACCCGCGACCGGCATCAGCCCGATGCGCTGGGACGAGATCGTGGGAACGAGTGCGATACGGGCATTCGCGCAGGATGAGGCGATAGAGCTATGAGTATTCACGTCGCTGTAGTCACGGGAAGTCGTGCCGACTACGGGCTGCTGTATCCGCTGCTTCGTCTGCTGCGCGATGACCAGCGCTTCGAACTGTCGATCATCGTGACGGGTGCTCATCTCGACGAGGGCCAGGGGATGACGGTCGCCGAGATCGAGCGAGATGCGATGCCCGTCGCGGCGAGAGTGGTGCTCCCGCTCGAGGATGGCACGCGACTCGGTGTCGCTCGGGCCTTGGGTGCGGCGATCCAGGGTATTGCCACGGAACTCGAGCGCATCACGCCTGAAGTACTCGTGTTGCTCGGGGACCGTTACGAGATACTCGCTGCGGCAGCTGCCGCAGCGATATTGCAGGTGCCGATCGCACACATACACGGTGGTGAGCTCACCTATGGTGCCATAGACGATGCGTTCAGGCATGCCATCACCAAGATGTCGTCGCTCCACTTCGCTTCAACTGCAAGATACGCGCATCGGATCATCCAGATGGGTGAGGACCAGCGCACGGTATTCGATGTTGGTGCCCTTGCTGCAGACAACGTGATCTCGGTTCCACCGATCAGCGCCGATGAGTTCTTGGACCGCTACGGGGTGTCGTGCGGTCCCGACACGCTATTGGTGACCTTCCACCCTGCGTCGGCGGGCACCGATTCGCAGCATCAGCTCGGTGAGCTGCTACGCGCCCTCGATGAGCTGCCCGCGCTCCGTGTCCTGTTCACGGGGTCGAACGCTGATGCCGAGGGGCACGAGCTCACGCGGATCGTCCGAGAGTGCGCCGACGCGCATCCGGAACGCGCATCGTTCGTCGTCTCGCTCGGGAGGCAAGGCTATCTCTCGGCAGTACGGAACGCGGCAGCAGTCGTGGGGAACTCGTCGAGCGGCGTCATAGAGGTGCCGGTTCTCGGGGTTCCCAGCGTGGACATCGGTGACCGGCAAGCGGGGAGGATCCGACCCGACAGTGTTGTGCATGTTGAGCCGAACGCGGACGCGATAAAGCAGGGAATCGAGCGGGTCGTCTCTGACGATTTCCGTGCCGCTGCCGCTGCCTCTGCAAACCCCTACGGAGATGGACATACAGCGGAGCGCATCGCGGATGTGCTCGCCGACCGCCATTTGCTGGAATCGCTCGTGCCGAAGAAGTTCCACGACCTCGACTGCAAGGAGCTTCGCGATGAGTGCTGAAGACTACGCAGGTCTCTTCTCATGTGACGGGAAGGTAGCCGTCGTCGTAGGCAGCGGTGGTCTGATTGGTCGCGAGGTGTGCGCTGGGCTTCGCGCTGCGGGGGCAGAAGTGTGGGAGGCTGACATCGATGACAAGGCCGGCATCGCACATTCTGTGCAGCTTGACATCACCGATGAGACGTCAGTGAAGGCCGGACTTGATGCGGTGATCGACGGTGCTGGGCGAATCGATGTCCTGGTGAACTGCGCATACCCGCGGACCGCGGACTGGGGAACCAGTGTCACGGATGTCCCGCTAGCTTCATGGATCCAGAACTTGAGCACTCAGCTCGGCGGCACCTTTGCACTTTGCAGAGCCGCTGCTGATCGCATGATGGAGCACGGAGGTTCGGTGGTCCTACTCTCCTCGATCTACGGCATGGTCGGCCCCAGTTGGGAAGTGTACGAAGGCACCGACATGACGATGCCCAGTGCCTATGCTGCCATTAAGAGCGGCGTCCTCGGCATGAGTCGCTTCCTCGCCACCCACTACGGGAGGTCGGGGATTCGCTTCAATGCGGTATCTCCCGGGGGAGTTGCTGACGCCCAGCCCGACGTGTTTGTCGCGCAGTATGAGGCGTTGACCCCGCTCGGCCGGATGGCTCAGCCGCAGGATATTGTGGGAGCGGTCGTGTTTCTTGCGTCCGATGCCTCTTCGTACATCACGGGCCAAAACATTGCTGTTGACGGTGGGTGGACGGCGCGATGACTACAGTGGGTGGCCGATGATCATCACTACCGGCAGCGAGGGCCTGGCTCTCCTGGTCAAGCGACAGGTAGACAGTGTCTTTCTGTGTGACGCTCAAGAGGCGCATGCGATTGTCAATGTCGTGTCTGCCGCTCTTGATCGTGCGGAGAAGTGCTTCAGCGCGAGTTCGAACAAGTACTTCAGGAATGACGCCGACAAGGTGATACTCAAACCTTTCAACACCATTGTCTTTGGGACGTCCCCGAAGCTGATACTCAAGCATAGGCCGAGTGAGTACTTTTATGGCCGGAGCCCCTTCAAAGCTCATCGGAATCGAGTGGAGTGATGGTTACGATCATTCCTGCCGAAGTCCTGGTCGTCGGGAGCGGTTCGATTGCTCGACGCCACGTGAGTAATCTGTTGGATCTCGGTGTACACCAGGTCCTGGTAGTGACGGCGCGGGATGTGTCCGGCGTGCCGGTTTTCTCGGACAGTCGCGTGCGTGTCGTTTCTGAGTTGCCGGAGAATTGTCCACGAGCGGCGATTGTCGCGTCAGAGACGGCCAAGCACGTTTCGATGGCTCGAAACCTCGTGGCAGCGGGCGCTCATGTGCTGATTGAGAAGCCGGTGGACACCACGATCTCCAGTGAGACGATATCGCTCACAGAAGAGGCTGATCGGCAACGTGTGTTGGTCCGCGTGGGGTACAACCTACGCTTCTTAGGAGCAATTCGCCGGATTAGGGAGGTCCTTGAAGAAGCATCCATCGGCAGACCTCTCTTCTCGCGGATTGAAGTGGGGCAATGGCTACCGGATTGGCGGCCTGACCGTGACTACCGTGAGGCCTACAGCGCATCCACTGCACGCGGTGGTGGAGTGGCTCTCGACTTGTCCCATGAGTTGGACTACATGAGGCTTCTTTTCGGAATGCCGACATCGTGGCACACAACTCAGATGACCAGTGGACTCTTGGATGTGGATGCCAACGACGTGTTTGAAGGAGTGTACTCGTTCGTTGGGGGTATGCTATCCAGCGTTCATCTCGACTACATAGAACGCCCGCCGCGTCGACGAATAAGAATCGTGGGTTCAGAAGGCTCTATCGAGTGTGATTTGATTGCTGAGCATCTTCGAATTGAATCCCCTGCGGGCACATCATCAACCAGCGCGCATGAGCTGTTCGACGTGCAGGGTACCTACGTTCACGAGATCGAGGCCTTCTTCGACGAAATCGCTGGCAGGCCTGCGGGTCTGGCGACGCTTCAAGATGGTCTAGATGTCCTGAGGCTCTTGAATGATTCGGATGGAGGATGAACTGGTGTATGAGGGCAAACGCATTCTATGCGTGATTCCCGCACGGGCCGGATCGCGTCAGCTCGTGGGAAAGAACATGCGATTGCTCGCAGGCAAGCCTCTGATCCAATACGCGTTTGAGAATGCACAAGGTTGTCCGGAGATTGACCGGACAATCGTGTCGACCGACAGCGATGATGTCGCATCGCTTGCCCGAGAACTCGGGCTCCATGTCCCGTTTCGCCGCCCCGCCGCCTTGGCCGAGGGACACGTCGGCACGATCGACGTTCTGCTCCATGCCATGGACTACATTGAACAGCGGGAACGGGACCACTACGACGTTCTTGTGCTCTTGCACGCCACTGCACCGCTGTGTGCGGTCGAAGATGTCACTGCATGTATACAGACGCTCATATCGTCGGGAGCCGGGAGTGTGTTCACTGTGGCGCCGGCGCAGCGCAATCCCTATTTCAATATGGTCGAGATCTCAGAAGATGGTACGGTCCGACTGTGTAAACAAGGGGACTTTGCGACCCGCCAGGACGCACCCAAGGTGTACGAGCTCAACTCGGCTGTGTACGCATGGCGTTGGGACTCCCTTCGCGACCACAAGTCGGTCGTCTTGCCTGACAGCCGCGTTCACGTCATGCCACGAGAGCGCTCAATCGATATCGATGATGAATTGGATCTACAGCTAGCGGAACTCATCATCGCTCGGGACGCCCAGTGACTTACTGATGCCAGCGTCTTGAGGGTCGAGCATCCGTGATCAGTAACTAGTCGTTGGCGCCTGTGCTGCTGAACTTGCGCCGAACCACGTCTACGACTTTGCTCAGATCGGCCCTTTCGCCGGCGGTCAGTCCGAACAGGTACACCGCAATCCAATATGCTCCGACAGACACGGACGCGGTGACTCCAACTGGCAGCAAGCCGTTGGTGAATCCCCCAAGCCGGGCACCCATGCCTATAGCCAGAGTAATCAGCAAGAATGGGTAGGTGGGTAGCACGACCTGACGCCACCAATCCGTGATGCGGAAACCCAGCACCTTTGAGGTGTACCTCATGTAAATGGGGAAGCCCACATAGGCGTGTGCGACGGTCCCGATGATTACACCGTTGATGCCTATCAACTTAACAAGAATGATGCTCAAGGCGACGTTCGCGGTGCTGGCGATGACCGTATACCAGACGAGGAACTTGAGCTTGCCGGTACCACTGAGCATGTTCCCGGAGATCGTGACATTCGCATTCAGAAGCCAGTACGAGACGTAGAGTTGTGCGCTGAATGCCATCACCGCGAATTCCGGACCCAGCCAGGCCTGTAGGAGGGGCTTGGCGAGCACCATGATTGCGACGGTCACGGGAGTGACCAGGATGACCGTGTACTTTGTGCCGCGCAGGTAGAGTCGGACCAGGGTGTCGTGCTGTCCCTCTGCGTCCAGTTGCGACGCGGTCGGCATGACCGCCGACGATGTCAGGCCTGCAAGCTGTCGTACTAGTGAGTGTAGTTTCGAAGCGGCCTCATACAGCCCAATCGCTGCCGTACTGGCGAACACGCCAAGAATCAGCCGGTCGGTCTGCTGGTAGATGAGCACCCCGCTCAGTTGAATGACGAAGATGGCACTGCTGAAGCGGAAGATATGCTTCAGCCTCTGCCAGCTTGCCGACGCGATAGATAGGCGAACCGGTCCCAATTCGCGCCTCGCAACTGCCGCATTCACCAGCGTGACCGCGATGCTGACCATGCTCGTACCGATCAGAAGCACCAGCGGTCCCTGATGTGTAACCACGACGACAGCAGTCACCAGAACGTTCGCGGCAACTGCTATCACGGTCATGCGTGCCGCGAGGTCGTATCTCTGCAGTCCTGCGAGAACGTAGTTGCCAGTGCTTGCCGGCCATGTAATGGATGCGGTCGCCGCGCCTACCAACAGTAAGTTGCGGGCGAGGACCACGCTCTCGGCGGGAAGCTTGAAGTAGTCGAGCGCGAAGAACGCGACAAGGATCATTGCAGCGGCAGCGACCAACCCCACGACGCCGTAGAACATGAAGGCCGTGACAATCGTTTCCGCCTGTCCTCGATGGTCACCCTTCGCTCGATGTTCCGCCACGTATTTCACAAGCGACGCTCCGACCCCGAGGTCTAGTAGCCCCAGATAGCCGCTCAATGAACCCACCAGGAGGTACAGACCATAGTCGTCGAGGCCGAAGCGTGATATGAGAAGCGGCATGAAGATGAACGCCGACAGCACCTGCGCCATCTGCGCGGTGATATTGGCTGCGGTATTGCGTACCAGCGTGCGTTTCGTGGAGATGGTTGCCCCCCATTCGGACGTCTGCACTAAGCGAGTCTAGCGTACCGCTAGGCTCTGCCCAACATGCGTAGCCGCAGCGTTATCAGGCCTGACCCATTTTGATATAGTCTGGCAGTTGCTACTTGTGTTTCCTGCGAATTCGCAGCCATGCATCGGGCGTCGCCAAAACGAAAGCGACATATCCATGGATCACGCGCACACCAGAATCCTCCCAGAAACCCGCTCTCAGGTGCGGGAGGTCCAGCCGCGAGCATTAGGTCTCGGGCGCCTCCCTACTCGCCTGCTCGACGGGGCATAGGCTCGGTGGACATGCGGTGACTCGATCGTATGAGCTGTTCAACGCCGAGGTGGCCGATCGGTTCGAGCGCGAGCAGCTCGATCTTGACTCATTGTGTGCTGATCGTGAGCTAGTCACCACGCAACAGTTCGCACCCAACGACTGGTACGGCATGGCGACTGTTATGGCGGCCTACGCCGGTCTCCCAGCCGGGTATTCATCTCGCGCGCTGATTCCCCATGGCGTCTACTTCAATGACACTCGGGTGAGTGTCTATGAGTCTCGGGCGAAGCTTCCTGTTGTCCTTGCATACGAAGAGTATCGACTGTCCTTGTATGCGCACCACGGTGTGCTTGCGCTTCCGTCAGCTGCGCCCTTCTGTTATGCCAATCGCATCGTTCGCTATCAGGGTGACCGAAGGGGTGTCTTGTTCTTCCCGGCACACTCCACCCACTGGATGGTCGTGGAGACAGACTGGCAGGCGCTTGCGGACATGGCAGCCGCGCTGTGTACCTCGGAGGAGCCGGTCTCGGTTGTGATCTACTGGAAGGACTACCTGTTGGGTCGCCATCGCCCCTTCCTAGAGCGCGGTCTCAAGGTTGTCTCTGCCGGACACATGTACGACCCGGACTTCCTTCTGCGTCTGGCGTATCTTCTCCAGTCCAGTCGGGCGGCGTACACCAGCGCGCTCGGCAGTCACGTGTACTACGCGACGCATGCCGGATGCCCTATTCGAATCATGTCGCAGCCGTACGGCGTTGAGGCACGACCCGAGGATCTCGCCCGTGATGTGGTGCGCTTCACCCCAGCTCGGATGAGGGCGTGGCATGATATCGAGGACGCGTTCTCGACGCAGGATGACGGCATCTTGCCCGAGCAAGCACGTATCGCGGAGTACTATCTGAGCGCCGACGCGATTCTCGATCCTGGATCACTGAAGTCACTACTCGAGTGGATCGAGCGACTGGACAAGTTTGGCTGGCTCGGCGCGAGACACGTTATGCCACGAGAGGCCTCGGCACGCCGTGGCCATCCCGGAATAGTCCCCTTTGCGTTCAAGCGAGCGGTGGATCTTCGACCGGTGGAGATGGCGGTTCGCCGGATCGTCGAGAGGATCATTGCGGGTCTTCGGGACAGGTTCCCGGCGCTGCGAGATGTTCGTATTCGCAAGTAAGGTCGAATCGCTGTCGATTAAGGAATGCACACGCGTCCCGCGTGCCATGTGAGCCGGCAGGCGCATCGCCGCAAGATGCTACTATGGCGGCACCACACAAGGTGGGCTGACTGACGGCCGATGATGGCTACTCGAGCGGATACCATGGAACGCATCACTATTCGTGTTGACCGATAGAAGGGCGCTCTCAATGGGTTTGGGCAAGGTCATCGTTACTGGCGCCTGTGGCTTCCTCGGTACTCGTATCTGCCTTGCGTTCGCTGACGCTGGTCACCGAATCATAGGGCTGGATCGAGTTGCGAAAGGCGGCGCCGGCATCGCTGACTACCGCCAGGTCGATCTCCCGAGTGGTGCCTTCGGTGACGTCCTTGCAGCCGAGCAGCCATCGCTGGTCATTCACGCCGCTGGACCTGCCTCTGTGGCTGGTTCCGTGGCGGGCCCCCTCGCGGACTTCGAGGGTTCGGTGCGCATCCACGCTCATGTGCTGGATGCGGTGCGCCGCAACGCGCCAGAAGCGCGCGTTATCACGCTGTCGAGTGCGGCGGTCTACGGCAATCCACAGTCACTGCCCATTGCCGAGGACTCGATTCTCGCGCCCATATCACCATATGGCTATCACAAGGTACTGTGCGAGACCCTGCTGAAGGAGTACTACACCGTCTACGGTGTCCAGAGCGCTGCTCTAAGAATCTTCTCGGCGTATGGCGCAGGCTTGCGTCGGCAGCTTCTATGGGACGTCTGTGAGAAAGCAACTGCGGGGGAAGTACGTCTGTTCGGTACCGGCGAGGAGACCCGCGACTTCATTCACGCGGACGATGTAGCGCGGGCATGCCTGGCCATCGCTGAGGGCGCTCCGATGCATGGAGAGCCTTACAACGTGGCCTCAGGTGATGAGACGACCGTGCGCGAGGTTGCAGAGCGACTGGTGGGCGAGATTGCGCAGGGTCTACCCATTCACTTCACCGGTGAGGTTCGCCTCGGCGACCCTCTGCGCTGGCAAGCTGACATCTCATCGGTGCGCGCGCTTGGCTTCCAGCCACGCGTGAGTCTGGCCGAGGGGGTTGCGGACTACGCGACCTGGTATGAGAGTCTGCGGGGGTAGGGCATGCGCATCGCCATTCTCTGGCCCCAATCGCAAGATGCATGGATTGCGGGCTCCATCTACAGCGAGAACCTGTTGCGGTCGCTGATGCTTCTGAGCGACCCCACGGTCGAAGTCTTCGTGCTTGAGCCCGACGGTGGCGATTTCACCAGTAGTGGCGGTGAAGCTCGATGGGGCATCCAGTGTCTACACCACAAACCCTCGCCTGAATCCAGACGCGGCCTGTTCACCAAGGTGGCCAGTAGGCTACGTCGTCTTGCAGGGATGCCGGGCGGTGATAGGTCGGCTGTGGCTCGTCGCTCGCGAGTCGACGCAGTGTTTGGGGCTCTCGATGAACCGGTTCGCAACAGCGCCCCTTGGGTGGCGTGGATCCCCGACTTTCAGCACGTGCATCACCCGGAGTTCTTCTCACAGGAAGAGATCAGCGTTCGCGAACTCACCTATCATCGATGGGCTGAGGAATGCTCGCTCATGCTGCTCAGCAGCCAGGACTGCGCCAAAGATTTCAAGGCGTTCGCCCCAAACCACGGGGCCAAGGCGAGAGTCGTTCCATTTGCCTCGCTGCTGAACGAAGAGTACTTCGCTCTCACCCCGGAACCTGTTCTTGCTCGATATGGAATCACCGAGCGGTTTGTGGTGGTTCCAAACCAATGGTGGCGGCACAAGAACCACGAGACCGCGCTTCGTGCCGCGAAGCTGCTTGATGATTCCGGCCTTGAGATGGACTGGGTCTTCACGGGAGCTTTCAAAGACTATCGCAGCCCAGCACACTCGGCGAGGATGCTTGAGCTTATCGAGGAGCTCGGCTTGAGCGAGCGTGTGCGTCTGCTTGGCTCAATACCACGCGCCGAGCAGATTCAGATCCTAAGGGCGGCCGAACTCATAGTCCATCCTTCATTATTCGAGGGTTGGAGCACCGTGGTGGAGGATGCACGGACGCTTGGCCAAAGGATGGTGCTTTCCGACATCGCCGTGCATCGTGAGCAGAATCCTCCAGGCGCTCTCTTCTTCGAGCCGTGCTCTCCTGGTGACCTAGCGGAGAAGGTGGTGGCCACACTGGGCGGTGCCACACAGCGAAGAAACGAGGACGAATCGCGAAGGGAGAGCATGGAGCGGGCTCGCGGTTATGCCAGGCGGTTCGTGGATGTGTGCGCCGAGGCGGGGGGTGTTCGTTCATGAGTGCGGCGCCCCTCGTGTCGATTCTCACCCCGTCGTTCAACCAGGGTCGCTGGCTCGTGGACAACCTGGAGTCTGTCGCGTGTCAAACGTACCCGTACATCGAGCATATCGTCATGGACGGCGGCTCAGCAGATGACAGTCTCGACGCGCTCGCATCGGCCGGTCCTGCAGTGACGTGGCGCAGTGAACCCGATAAGGGGCAGCCCGATGCGCTGAACAAGGCGTTTGACGCCTCGAATGGCACAGTGGTCGGGTGGCTCAACTCCGACGACGCGCTCTTCGACTGCCGAGTCGTGGAGGACGTTGTCGCCTACTTCGAAGCCCACCCAGCAGTCGATGTCGTGTACGGGCATGCAGCACAGATCTCATCAGAAGGCCGGATTATCTCCTACGTCGGGGTGCCGCGCTTCAGCAAGGAGCTCTTGAAACTCACATGCTATCTGGCGCAACCGGCAGTATTCATCCGACGCAGGGCGATTGCCGACCGGTTCATTGACGTCTCCTTCCAGTATGCAATGGATTGGGAGCTATGGTTGCGACTTGCCGAGACGTATCGTTTCGGGCGGATTGACCGAGTGCTTGCAGTCGATCGCCTGCAGCCAGAGAGGAAGCGTAGCACCTGGCTCTCGGTCTACGAGCGGGATTACGCTCGGCTGACGTCCATGTACGGCATGCACTTGCCTTGGTACTTCGGTGGGCTGAACCGCGTCCTACACGTGTGTAGCCGCATACACGGTGCACGATTCGCGCTGCGACGCCCCGATCGGTTGGCGTTCTCTGGTCCGCAGGATTCGCGCGGCGATGTGCTGCGTCGCCAACTGCTGTCACGTAGGGCGAAGTGGCCAGCGGAATGGCGATGACGTAGACGTGCCTATACATGTGCGGGATGGGAGCGAGATGGATACGACCGCCCACGCATTTGTGGTAGCCATCGATGCCCGCCTTGAAAGCGGTGTACACGGGGGCGTTGAGCAGGTGATTATCGGTCTTGCGCACGGTCTTTCAGGGCTTGTGGGGCCGGAGCGGTATGTGTTCGTCTGCCACGAGGGATACACCAGCTGGCTTGCCCCATACGTCTCAGGACCGTGTCGCATCGAGACAACCCGTCCACCCCTGCGCAGGTACGCGGCTCGGCGCTTTCCGCTGCTTGCAGTCGGGCGGCGCAGGCTTCTCGACGCATTGAGACGCGGTGCCTACGAGCCGCCGCCGGTTCCTCACTCCGACGGCACTGTTGAGCAGATGGGCGCCCGTGTCGTGCATTTCCCCCGGCAGGATGGCTACCTGACAGACATCCCAACCATCTTCCATCCACACGATCTCCAGCACATACATCTCCCCGAGTTCATGTCGCCCGAGGAGCGTAGGCATCGAGACGTGTGGTACCGCACACTGTGCGACCAGGCGGCTGTTGTGTCAGTGACGTCACATTGGGGCAAGGGCGATCTGGTTGAGAACTTCGCTGTACCTGCCGAGAAGATCGTGGTGGTCCCCCTCGCACCAGCGCTCGGTGCGTATGGTGAGCAGTTGGCTGATCGTGAGCCCCATGACATCATCGCTGAGCTGGGTGTCGCATCACCGTACGCGTTGTATCCAGCGCAGACATGGCCTCACAAGAATCATGAGCGACTCATCCGGGCCATCGCGATGCTTCGCGATGCGGGTGTGCGTGTTGAGCTGGTGTGTACCGGAGCGAAGAACCAATACTTCCCCGAGGTTCAGGAGGTCGTCTCAGAGCTCAGGCTCGATGACCAGGTTCACTTTCTTGGCTATGTGACCGAACGTCAGCTGCAGGCGCTATACGCCGGCGCCCGATGTCTGGTGATGCCGACGCTATTTGAGGCTGCGGGGGGGTTCGGCCCCATTGCTGAGGCATTCTCTGCTGGTGTCGCTGTGGCGTGCTCAAACGTTACATCCTTGCCAGAGCAGGTGGGTGACGCCGCCATAGTCTTCGATCCGTATGATGTGGCAGCGATTGCGGCTGCTCTGAGTCGGCTGTGGACTGATGGGGATCTGCGCTTAGAGCTGACACGTCGTGCCTCCGTTAAGATCAGGGCCTTCACCTGGGACCGAGTGGCCCGCACGTTTCGCGCGCTGTACCGTAGGCTTGCCGGTGAGAATCTGAACGACGAAGACCGCTCGTTGCTTGAGCGACAGACCGAGTTCTGACGATGGGTCTCAGACGGTCTGATCGCGACCGCGTGCGCGAACGTGGCGCTCAGACGCGAGACCAGCGGATCGATGCTCTTCGAGGCCTGGCCATTGCCCTTGTGGTTCTCGGACATGTGCTCGTCCGAGCCGGAACCGTGCAGCCATCGTCAGGCCCGGGTCTTGAATGGGTAGCAGGAGTCGGCTATGTCGAGTCGCAAGTACTACTGAATCCACTGCTGAACATTGTGTACACCTTCCATGTCCCACTGTTCGCCTTTGTCTCGGGGTATGTGATGTTGCACTCCTCGGCGGGCCACGGGTGGCGGTTCTTGCGCCGACGGTTTGGGGCGCTCATGGTCCCTTATTTTGCGTGGTTGGTTGTTGCATGGCTGATAACTGGGCCTTATACGTCAATCGGACTCGCTCGATTCGTGGGCGCTGGAGTGGTGAGTGATCAGGCGGTGGGTTCGCTCTGGTTTCTCTATGCGGTCTTCGTCAGCGCAGCAGTCTTCGCTCTCGTGAGGACGATCGCTCAAAGCGAGGCCGTCCTCGCGGGGAGCGCGATATTGGTGGGACTCTTTGGTCTCCTGCCCCTGGGGGCATATGAGAGCATTCTGGGCCTGAGTGACGTCGCGTGGATATACCCCTTCGTCGTTGGCGGATTCCTCGTTGCCAGCCATCGCGCACAGGTCGACGTACTCCGAATCGGACCGCCCGCAAGCGCCGCTGTCTGGGTGCTCAGCACTGTGTTCGTGTGGCCACTACTTATTGTCGGCCCGAAATGGTGGTTCGCGTACATCGAATCGGCAGTCCAGATCCTGGGGGTCCCAGGTGCCCCGATTGTCACGAAGGGGCTGTGGGCCGTCGCTCGTGTTGTGGGAGCCTTCGGTGCCGTGCTGTTCATGTACTATGCGTTCTCACGGCTGCGGGGGTGGGGACGCTCTGCTTTGGCGTGGTTGGGCCGTCGTTCCATAGGAGTCTATGCGATTCACGGGCTCCTTCTTATCCCGTTGTCTCTGGAGCCGGGTTTGCTGCGAACCGTGACGATGTTCTGTCTGTCGCTCTTTGGCAGCATCCTGCTGACGTGCGTTCTTGAGCGGTTCCGTCTGACACGGCGTATCTTGCTAGGGGCCCACAGATAGGGCTAACGTAGCCATCTCCGGTGTGCGTTGTGTGAGGTGCGACGCAATCACCGCTCCCACCGCGTGGTGGGAGCTGGTATCCTGCGGAGGTGCATTGATGTCGAGGACGAATGGATCTCACAGTGACCAAGCGCGCACTCATCACCGGAATCACCGGTCAGGACGGCTCTTATCTTGCTGAACTGCTGTTGGACAAGGGGTACACGGTATTCGGACTGGTCCGGCGATCTTCCACCGGCTCATTCGATCGTATTGAGCACCTTGCGCACAAAGTGAAGCTCCTGTCCGGCGACTTGAGCGATCAGGTATCGCTAATCGAAGCAGTGTACGAGTCGCAGCCGGACGAGGTGTACAATCTTGCGGCGCAGTCCTTCGTGGCCGACTCCTGGCGGCAGGCAACATACACGGGCGACGTGGACGCGCTGGGAGTGACGCGATTGCTCGAGGCTATCCGGCGGGAGAAGTCCGATGCCAGGTTCTACCAGGCGTCATCCTCTGAGATGTATGGCAAGGTTCGCGAAACGCCGCAGACCGAGACAACGCCATTCCATCCGCGGTCTCCGTACGGTGTTGCGAAGGTGTACGGTTACTACATCACGCTTAACTATCGTGAGAGTTTCGGACTCCATGCGAGCAACGGTATTCTGTTCAATCATGAGTCTCCTCGCCGCGGTTTGGAGTTCGTTACCCGCAAGATCACTGACGGCGTCGCGCGTATCAAGCTTGGCATGGAGACCGAGCTTCGACTCGGCAATCTTGATTCCCAGCGCGACTGGGGATTCGCGGGCGACTACGTTGAAATGATGTGGCGTATGCTGCAGGAGCAAGAACCCGATGATTACGTTATTGCCACCGGCGAGACTCATTCAGTGCGCGAGTTCTGTGAGATAGCCTTCTCACGTGTTGGGCTCGACTATACGGAGCACGTTGTACTGGATCCGGCGTTCGTACGTCCAGCTGAGGTCGACCTACTGCTTGGCGACTGCGGCAAAGCCAAGCGGGTACTGGGCTGGGAGCCAAAGGTGTCGTTTGTTGACCTTGTCGAGATGATGGTCGACTCAGACATCGCCCGGCTTTCTCGCTAGCCGTCCGGAGGCGTCTGATGACACGAGCCCTCATCACCGGTATTGCCGGCCAGGATGGTACGTACCTGAGCAGACTGCTCCTCGCCAAAGGGTATGACGTCTTCGGCATTTCGGGACCCGAGTTCGAGGAGCCTTCGGGCAAGGTGGCATGCGGGGGCGGCACACTCCAGCACTTAGTTGCGGACATGACCGATATGGAGTCACTACTTTCCGCTGTCGAATCGACCGCTCCGGATGAGGTCTACAACTTTGCGGCGCAATCATCGGTCGGGCATGCGTGGAGTGACGCAATCGCCACTACGGAGGTCAACGCGGTAGGCGTCTTGCGTCTACTTGAAGCGCTGCGGCTACATGCGCCCCATGCTCGGTTCTTCCAGGCGTCTTCTGCAGAGATGTTCGGCAACACTGCTCAGATGCCCCAACGTGAAACGACTGCCCTTCATCCACGATCGCCCTACGCAGCTTCGAAGACGTACGGCTTCCATATTGTGGGTAGCTATCGTGACTCCTATGGGATGCACGCCAGCAACGGTATTCTCTTCAATCATGAATCACCGATGCGCGGATTGCAGTTCGTCACACGCAAGATCACGGATGGCGCGGCACGCATCAAGCTGGGCATCAGTCATGAGCTCCGTCTCGGTAATCTTGAGGCGCGACGGGACTGGGGATTCGCGGGTGATTACGTCGAGGCGATGTGGCTAATGCTCCAGCAGGATCGCCCGGATGACTACATCATCGCCACTGGTGAAGCCCGCACTGTGAGGGAGTTCTGTGACGCAGCATTCGGCTATCTCGATCTCGACTACCGAGACTATGTCACGGTAGATGCGGAGTTGTTCCGACCAGCGGATGTGAACATCCTCTTCGGAGACCCAGCAAAGGCACATCGTGTTCTGGGTTGGGAGCCGCGCGTGAAGTTCGATGATCTTGTAGCCATGATGGTCGACGAGGACATGCGGCGGCTACAGTCGGCTTCCGAGTAGAGGGGCGATAGTGGTCGAGACTCAGGCCGGGCAACTTGCAGAACCACCCCTCAATCGAGCGAGACTGGCGCAGGGACCTTTGGTGTCCGTCCTCACCCCCTCGTTCAACCAAGTGCGCTGGCTGGGCGAGAACTTGGCTTCTGTCGCGGCCCAATCGTATGCCCATCTAGAACATATCGTGATGGACGGTGGCTCGACGGACGGCAGCGTTGAGATGCTTGCGCGGGGCGGTGGGTCCGTGTCTTGGGTCAGCGAGGTTGACGCTGGACAATCCGATGCTTTGAACAAGGCGTTTCAGGCATCCAAGGGGGAGATAATCGGCTGGCTGAACTCGGATGACGCGTATTGGGATGCGCGAGTCGTCAGCGATGTCGTGACGTTCTTCGAGCGACACCGTGACGTCGATGTCGTATATGGTCACGCCGCTGGAGTGAACGAAGACGGGCTGATCCTCCACTACTTTCGAATGCCGCCATATGGCTCAGGAGCAATGCTTCGACGCTACGACTACATTATCCAGCCAGCGGTCTTCTTTCGCCGACGGGTCATCGAAGGTGACGTGGTTGACGAGTCTTTCCACTTCGCGATGGACTATGAGCTGTGGCTGCGACTAGCCGCTCAGGGCGCTCGCTTCGGCCGAATCCACAGAGTATTGGCGATTGATCGCATGCAGCGCGCACGCAAGTCGATTGGGATGCTCGACGTTCTAGACCAAGACATGGCCAGATTGATATCAACCTACAATCTACGAAGGGATCGAATGTCCCGCGTGCTCTCTGCGGCGCATGCGATCTGGTGCCGCATTATCGGGCTATCGCTCATTCGAGAAGCACCGGCTGAGTTGGTGTTCAACGGATGCTTCGATTCGCGCTGGCGGACGGTTGTTCGGCAGTGTCTCACGAGACGGCGCAACATGCCGTTGGAGAGCACCTGAGAGTCCTGCACTCGCAGGGCCCTGCGTCCTACGGATATGCCCGCCTCCGCTCTCCGTCGAGTAGAATCCCTCTATGGCCACAATCGGTATAGACGTCACAGCACTCTCCACATCGGCTTCCGGCGGCATTGGCACGTCGCAGTATCGCACCATGCGCGCACTTGAAGCCCTGGGCACCGGGCATCGGTTCATCATGTATGCCGCCAAGCCCCCGGTGATTCCGTTCAGTGATAGTCCGCTGGATATTGGATGGCCGCTGCGTCTTGGTGAAGGGCCCACCACACGAAGCAACGTGGTGTGGATGCAGACGGGCATCAACCGTCTTCTCAGGGCGGACGAAGTGGACTTGTTCTGGAGCCCGCGCCACCTTCTCCCGTTCCATGCGCGCGACATCGCCCGAGTGGCTACGGTGCAGGACTTCTGGCATCTTCATGCGCCGGGGCAGCAGCCGCTACTCAACCGCATGGCCAACCGGTACCTCATCGGGCGGATACTCAAGGTCGCCGATCAAGTGGTGACCACATCACAAGCCACCGCCGATGATGCGATCGTGCACTACCGGGTGCCTGCCGACAGGATCACTGTCGTGCCTCTCGGTGTGGACGAGCACACCTTCCACCGTCGCTCGGATCAAGATGTCGCTGCGCTGCTTGCCCCGCACGGCCTCGACGGCAGGTTCGTGCTTGCAATGGATGTGTACAATCCGCGCAAGAATGCGGTCGCGATCTTCCACGCATTCGCCGCCCTGCCCGCCGAGATACGCTCCCAGACGTCTCTGGTGGGGTTGGGCTCCCGGCGCGCCACCGCGAATCCTCCTGATCTTGTCGGGATTGCCGAGAGACTCGGCATTGGAGCGCAGCTGCGACTCCTCGAAGATGTGTCGTCTGAGATGCTCACGGCGCTGTACTCGGCAGCCGCCGCGTTCGTGTACCCAAGCGTGTACGAGGGCTTTGGGATGCCCGTGCTCGAGGCGATGGCCTGCGGATGTCCCACCATCACATCTGAGACGTCATCTCTTCCCGAAGTAGCCGGTGATGCCGCGCTGCTCGTTGACCCGGCCTCGGCGGAGGCCATTGCCGAGGCGATGACCGTTGTCCTCACAGACGTTGGTGCTCGCGATCAGCTCGTGCGGGCCGGTCTGAGGCGCGCCGAGGCGTTCACCTGGGAGCGCACTGCACGCGGCATGGTGGGCGTCTTCGAGCAGGTACTCGGGAGCCGAAACTGATGCGCCTTCTCCTCGACTGCCGGATGGCCAGCTGGACGGGCGTGGGCCGCTACACGCGTGGCCTCGAGCATGCGCTCAGCAGCAGGGATGACATCCAGCTGGTGCGCGTCATCGCTCCGGACGCTCCCGCTTCCCTCGGCGGCGCGCAGAGCGTGACCGCCACCCGCCACCCGTTCTCACCGGCAGGTGCTCTCGAGCTCGGCTCGATCGTGAGGCGGGTCGCTCCTGACCTCACGCACTGTCTTCACTTCCCCACGCCGATGCCCGCTCGGTCACCTCTCGTGGTGACGCTTCACGACCTCAGCCCGTTGGTCGTTGCAGGTCTGATGCCCTCCGCGCTCAAGCGGCACGTGTACCGCGTATGGAATCGCCGGGCGGTTCGTCGTGCAGATCACATCATCGCGGACTCGGCGAGCACCGCTCGTGACCTCGCCAGGTTCTTCCCGCATGCCGCCGGGAAGACGTCGGTTGTCCTGCTGGCCGCTGACGATTTCGCTGCCGGTTCTCTCGGCGAGTTGCCGGAGTGGCTTCAGGGCCAGCGCTACATCCTGTCCATGGGCAATACGCGTCCGCACAAGGACCTGCCTACGCTGTTGCGCGCATTTGCGTCCCTTGCGGATGACCGGTTGCAGCTCGTGTTGGCAGGTAACGACGTTCCCGGCTACGCCGCGTCTATCATCGGTGCCGCCGCAGAGCGTGTGCGATTCACCGGTCCCGTGGACGACCCTGTGCTACGACGTCTTTACCGGGACGCCGAGGTCTTCGCGTTCCCTTCGCTCTACGAGGGATTCGGGCTGCCTCCGCTGGAAGCGATGTCGTTCGGTGTGCCGGTGATCACCACGTCTGCCGCCTCACTCCCCGAGGTCGTGGGCGATGCCGCGCTCCTGTTCCCCCCGCGAGATGCTGACGCGCTGACCGCCGCCCTCGCACGGCTGTTGTCCGATGACGCGCTCAGGCAGCGCCTTTCTGAGGCCGGCCGCCGGCAAGCCGCTATCATGTCATGGGAACGTACAGCGGCAGAGACGATCGCGGTCTACGAGCGCGTGTTGGGGGAGGTGCGAGCATGAGAGGTTGGACCCGGGCGACATTCCTCTTCATCTCCACCCAGGACACGCTTGAGCCGGGCGGGGTCGAGGAGCGCTGGTTCGCCGTGATGGCCGAGCTGGTCTCACGCGGTGCGACGGTCCGCTTGCTCGCACCCCTGAACACTGAGGTCGTGGAGCGCGCTCGCGAACTGGGCATTCAGGTCGACCCCTACATGCTCGACAAGTGGAATGTCGTTCGAACGCGTTCGAGGCTTCGCAAGTACCTGCGACGCTATCAGCCCACTGTCGTTCACTCCACAGGCGTTGAGGCCGACGCTTTGCTGCGCTGGGCGGCTCGTCGTGTGGAAGGCATGCGCGTCGCACACACACTGCGTGCGGTGTGCACGAGCGGCCTTCGGCGGACGATGGTCGTGCTCGTCCGCCGTGTCGCGGAACTCGGGCTCTCGCATGCCCGGTTGGTGTTCGCGGAGACCGAGGAGTTGATGCAGGAGGCCGTCTCGGCGGGCATGCGCCCCGCTGATGTGCTGTACGATCCGCCGACCACCGGCCCGGGGACTCTGGCCCAGAGCGTGCGCCGGCACGTTGATGCGTACTGGCAGATGATGGCGGACTGATAAGACCCGTTCGCCGACCGCCGGCGATAGGGGAGAATAGAGCTGGTTTCAGGTGCGTCCCGTGTGGCGCAGAAGGTGAGGACGACCGATGGGGACTTCAGGCGACATACGCTTCGGTACGGACGGCTGGCGTGCCGTTATCGCCGAGGATTTCACATACGAGAACCTGCGCCGTGTGGCTGATGCGGCAGGGCGGGTATTCGCCGCTGACGCTCCGGGCGGGGTGGTCATCGTCGGTCACGACACTCGCTTCGAAGCCGCGAGCTTCGCCCGGGCCGCCGCGGAAGTGATCGCCACTCACGGGCTGCGCGTCAAAGTGACCGACCGCTATCTTCCGACGCCGGCGTTGTGCTGGTCGGTGGCGCACGACGAAGATGCTGTCGGCGGCGTGATGCTGACCGCGAGCCACAATCCGGCGCCGTACCTCGGCTTCAAGCTCCGGATGTCCGACGGCGGGGCATCGCCGGTGTCCTTCACGCGGCGCGTGGAAGAAGCGCTCCTGGAGGTGGCTCCTGCCGAGAGGGGCGAGTACGAGGTTCTCGACTTCGTCGGTCCCTACCTCGAGGCGCTGCGGTCCTTCGTTGATGCCGAGGCGATCGCCAAGGCCGGCCTGCGGGTGGCGGTAGATCCGCTCTACGGCGCAGGACAGACCTATCTTGCCGAGACGCTCCGCTCGTTCGGCGTGGAAGTGACCGAGGTCCACTCCGAACTCAACCCTGGATTCGGCGGTCTGCACCCCGAGCCGATCCCGCCGCACATCGATGAGGTCAGAGAGCTCGTGAAGCGCGAAGGGCTCGACGCCGCGTTCATCACCGACGGTGACGCTGACCGCATCGGCGCGGCCGACCGCAACGGCGCGTTCGTCAACCCGCACCGCATCCTCGCGCTCGTCACAAGACACCTGGTTGAGGACCGTGGAATGAGCGGCAAGGTCGTCAAGACGCTCTCGACCTCCGTGCTCGTCGACCGGCTGGGTGCGGCACTGGGCCTTGAGGTCGTCACCACGCCCGTGGGATTCAAGTGGATCTACGAGCAGATGGTGGCAGGTGACGTTCTCGTGGGCGGAGAGGAGTCCGGCGGTATCGGAATCCCCACGCACGTGCGCGAGCGCGATGGCCTGCTCATGGCGCTTCTGCTTGCCGAGATGATGGGGCAACGCGGCCAGGGTCTGGCAGAGCTTGTCGAAGACCTGTTCGCCCTCACCGGCCCGATGGAGTACTCGCGTGTCGACCTTCGCCTCGATCCCGCAGTCAAAGACGCGTTCGTGGCGCGTATGCCGGATCTGGCGCCCGCCTCGATCGCCGGTCTGGACGTGCACGAGATCATTCGGACCGATGGCGTGAAGTTCCTGTTGCCCGATGACGCCTGGCTGTTGCTGCGGACGTCGGGCACAGAGCCTCTCGTGCGCGTCTACGCAGAGGCTTCCTCGGCCGGCGTGGTAGATGATCTGCTCGACGCCGGTAGAGCATTGGTCACGGGTGTCTGATCGGGTGAGGCAGGAAGGTCATAGCCCCATGCGCGTGACGATGGTCAACAAGTACTACCCCCCGCATCTCGGTGGTATCGAGTTCCATATGCGCGACCTGGCAAACGCGCTCGTGGCGCGCGGGCATGAAGTGCGCGCACTCGTCGCCAACGAGGACAAAGACACCGTTCGCGAGCAGATCGACGGTGTGGATGTCACGCGCCTCGGTCGTGCATTCGCGTACTCGTCGACGCCGGTCGTACTCGGGCTCGGTCGCGCTATCAAGGCGGAAGCTTCCGGCGACACGCCTGCGGATCTGCTGCACCTCCACTTCCCGTACCCCTGGGGCGAGGTCAGCTGGCTCACCGCTCGCCCGGGGCTGCCGACGGTCATGACGTATCACAGCGATATCGTGCGGCAGAAGGCGATGCTCGCGGCCTACACGCCGCTTCTGCATCGCGTGCTCGATCGCGTAGACCTGATCCTTGCGAGTTCTCCCGACATGGTGGAGCACAGCCCGTTCCTCTCCCGCGTGGCCGAGAAGTGCAGGGTCGTTCCTTTCGGAATCGATGTCGAACGCTTCGACCTCACCGGGGTGCTCGCGAAGCGCGCGGCCGACATCAGGGCGGCACACGTCCGGCCGGTCGTGCTGTTCGTCGGGCGGCTCGTGTACTACAAGGGGATAGATGTGCTCGTCGAGGCGATGGCGTCTGTCGATGCCGACCTGGTGATCGTCGGGTCCGGGCCGCTCGAGTCACAACTCCGCGAGCGCATCTCGGCGCTGGGCATCCGGGAGCGCGTCATGATGCTGCCTACGCTGCCGTTCGAAGAACTCGCTGCGTGGTTCAATGCCGCCGATATCTTCTGTCTGCCTTCCGTCGCGCGGTCCGAAGCATTCGGGCTCGTCCAGCTTGAGGCGCACGCCTCCGGCACGCCCGTGGTCTCGACGCGGCTCACCACGGGAGTCCCGTTCGTGAATCGGGACGGAGTGACGGGACTCACGGTGGAGCCGGGCAATGTCGGGGAATTGGCCGAGGCGCTGTCCCGACTCGCCGGTGATCGGGCGCTGCGCGAGCAGTTGGGTGCGCAAGCGAGACATCGGGCGAGATCGGAGTTCACCATCGAGCGCATGGCAGAACAGACGCTTGCCGTCTACGATGAAGCGATGGGAGTCGTCTGATGTCGAAGAACCGGTTCATCGCGCTGTCTGTGCTTCTGGATGGCGTGCTCGTCAACGCCGCCATCGTCGGCGCGTTCTTCGTTCGCTTCTCAGGCGAGCTGCCGGAGTTCAACTTCAGCGCCTACGCGGCATTGTGGCCGCTGATCACCGCGGTATTCATCATGGCGGGGTACATCTACGGCCTCTACGAACCGGAGCGCACCCAAAACGCCTGGAACGTCACGCGGGCGGTACTGCAGGCGGTCACCCTGGGCACTATCCTCATCGCCGCGGTTGCGTTCTTCGCCGGCCCTCGCTTCTTCTCATTCAGCCGCCTGGCCATCGTGATCGGCTGGTTCTTCGAGCTTGTGGCCATGGTTGGCTGGCGCCTCGCAGCGCTGCGGCTGACGCCTATCCACTGGCCCGAGCAGCGCGTTCTTATCGTTGGCACTGATGAGGTGGCCCTCGAACTTGCCTCCGAACTCGCACAGAGGGCCGAGTGGGGCTACCGGGTCGTCGGATTGGTGGCCAGAGATGCCGAGGACGAGGCGGCGATGTCGGGTGGCCCCATCCCTGTCGTGGGCGTGGTTCGCGACACTGCTTTGATAGTCGAACGCTACGACGTGAATCGCATGATCATCGCGTCTCCCATCGCGCAGCGGGAGTCCATCGAGCAGATCGCCCTTGAAAGCGATGTGCGCGTCGAAGTCGTCCCTGAACTCTACGAGATCTTCATCGGTACCGTGGACAGCACCGTCAGCGATATCCCGCTCATGCAGATCACGTCCTCGGGTCCTCCCGCGTGGTTCGTGCCCGCCAAGCGGATCATGGATGTATTCTTCGCGCTCGTCCTGCTGTTGATCTTAAGCCCGCTTCTGGCGCTGATGGCACTGGGGGTGCTGATCAGCATGGGACGTCCGGTCTTCTTCACCCAGGAGCGGGTCGGCAAAGACCTTAGGTCCTTCAACGTGGTCAAGTTCCGCACCATGGTGAGAGATGCCGAGAAGGAGACGGGCCCGGTTCTCGCGACTGAAGATGACCCGCGTATCACGCCGCTCGGCCGGTTCATGCGGCGATATCGGATAGACGAGCTGCCGCAACTGCTCAATATCCTGCTGGGAGAGATGAGCTTTGTGGGGCCACGACCGGAGCGCCCCGAGTTCGTTCGGAACCTGATCTTGGAGATCCCACCGTATCGCGAAAGGTTTCGCGTGAAGCCCGGGGCGACCGGTCTTGCTCAGGTGAACGGGTCGTATGCGACTACACCGGAGCGCAAGCTTAAGTACGACCTCATCTACATGTATCATCATAATCTGCTCATGGACGTGCAAATCGTCGCCGAGACTGTGCGTGTCGTGCTCACAGGTCGCGGCGCGCGGTAGGAGGTATCGTGGCCAAGAAGCGAACAGCCCGACCTGCGGTAGCCGTGCGCACGGAGGTTGTGCGCAGCGTCATGACCCAGTACGAGCGAGTCGCGTGGGTCTGTCTGCATCTGCTCGTCTTCCTCGTGCCTCTCGCTATCACCAACGGCTCGATCTTCGGGACGCAGCAACTGCCCTTCACCTACGACCAGTTCGATATCGCCAAGGTCTTCGTGATGCGGGCACTTGTGCTCATCGGGCTGGGAGTCTGGCTGGTCGGGCTGGCGCGTGAAGGCGGCCGTATCCGCACGAGCAAGGTCGCATGGATCGTACTCGCCTTCCTTGGGTGGGTCACCATCGCCACGCTGCTGTCCGTCCACCCTGCAACCGCGATCTTCGGCAAGTACCGCCGCTACGAAGGTCTGCTGTCCTTCTTCACGTACGCTTCTGTGTTCTTTCTCACGTTGCAGCTCACCGATCGGACCGCGCGTATCCGCTCTCTTGCGCGGACGCTCGTCATCTCAGGCGGCATTGTCAGCTTCTACGGCGTCTTGCAGTACGCCGGACTGGATCCCATCAAGTGGCAGTCGCTCCCGTTCGAGGCTAATCGGGCGTTCTCGTTCTTCGGCAACCCTGATCTCCTCGGCGGGTACCTCATCTTCCCGCTGGCGATCTCCATCGGTCTGGCGCTTTCGGAGAAGGACGTCAGATGGCGTCTCGGCTACTGGGCCATTTTCATCCTGACCGGCTTCACGCTGCTCGTCTCGTTCGTGAGAGGGGCCTGGATCGGCGGATTCGTCGCCCTGGCGGTCATCGTCTATGCAGCCTTCCGCGTGCGGTACAAACCCGTCCGGACGGATTGGGCGTTCATTGGCGCGAGCGGCGCAGCAGGTGTCTTCGCTGTCGCGCGAAGCCTGACTGCGGAATCCGAGGTTATGAACTTCTGGGCGCGCCTGATCTCGATCTTCCAGTTCGGTGAGGGCAGCGCCAAGACACGGTTCGAGATATGGGGGGCGGCATTGGATGCCACCGCCGAGCGTCCGATCTTCGGCTGGGGCCCGGATACGTTCCGGCTTCTGTTTCCCAAGTTCAAGCCGGCCGAGTACGTCGCGGATGCGGGCTATTTGTCCGTCGCTGACAACGTCCACAACTATCCGCTTCAGCTTGCGTCGGCGATCGGCATCCCCGGGGCGCTGTTGTTCTACGGTGTGTTCGGGTACTCTCTGGCGACTTCGGCGAAGCACGTCTTCGCCAAGGAGCGCGGCACCGAGCGGTTCGTGCTGGTAGGCTTCTGGGCTGCTACGGTGGGCTATCTCGTCCACCTGCTGTTCGGGTTGTCGGTGACCGGATCCACCGTGTTCCTCTGGCTGTCTCTGGGAGCGATCCTTGCGCCCCTGGCGACCGTTCGCGAGGTGAAGGCGGTATCGTGGAACCTTGCGGTACTCGTGGTTGTGCTCTCGGTGGTCGTTTTCGGATCGTACGGCAACGTGCGCTACATCGCTGCAGACCACGAGTACCTTATCGGCAGGGTCGGTTCGACCGGCATGGATCGCGTCCAGCATGTCGAGAATGCGCTCAGGCTCAATCCATACAATGACATGTACGTGTCCGAGTTGGGGGTTGCGTGGAAAGACGTATTCTCGGCCAGCGCATCCACGCTGTTGCAGATGGATCCGGTCGACCCCGCGTACGCGCAACAGTACGCAACGGTGCAGGGGCAACTGGCCAACGCTGAGGCGGCATATCGCGATGCGATCGCGTTCACGCCGATGGAGTATGACAACTACGTGTTCCTCGCCAACCTCTACAACCAGGCGTCCTACTATCTCGACGCCAAGTACGTCGAGCCGGCCATCGAGGTCGGGCTCCAGGGAGTGGCGGTCGAGGAGTATGGACCGGCGATCAGGCTCCAGCTTGCAATCGCCTACATGAACGCCGACAGATACGACGAGGCCATCGCGCAGGCGAAGTATGGTTCGGAACTCGACCCCAACTACTTCGAGATCCGTGTCATCCTTGGTGATGCGTACCGGTATGCCGGACGCATCGAGGAGGCCAAGGAGGCATACCGCAGCGTGCTGGCCGTTCAGCCCGGCCGCACGGACATCGCTGATGTCCTGGCGACGCTTGAGGCGAGCACGTCTGTCGAGTCCACGAATGAGTAGCACGCTTCTTGCTGAATCGGGAGAGTGATGATGGAACGCACACAGGTACCTGAGACAACGATCCAGAGACTTCCCATCTACCTGCGCTGTCTGCTTCAGGCGCAACAGGACCGCATGCCCGTTGTCAGTTCCGTGGAGATCGCAGAGATGGCGGGCACGAATGCGGCACAGGTCCGCAAAGACCTCTCCTATCTGGGTGAGCTGGGTACACGTGGGATCGGCTACGACGTCGAGGCGCTGATCGCGCACATCTCGAAGTCTCTCGGGATAACCGAGCTGCGCAGAGCGGCCATCATCGGCTACGGTCGTCTCGGTGGCGCGCTGAAGAGCTACACCGGCTTCAGCGATAGGGGATTCGACATAGCGGCGGTGTTCGATGCCGATCCCGCCAAGATAGGAACCGACGCGGATGGCGTGACGGTTCGCTCCATCGATGAACTAGAACAAGGACTCCGTGAAGCGGATGTGGAGATAGCCGTACTCGCCACGCCGGCCGGTGTCGCTCAGGAACTCGTCGATCGCATAACCAGCGCCGGCGTGAAGGCCGTGCTCAATCTTGCGCCCGTACGGCTGCACGTACCTGACGACGTCGCAGTGCGGCAGGTGTGCCTCTCGACCGACCTGCAGATCCTTTCCTTCTACCTCGCACAGGATGGCCTCAAGTGAAACAAAGTGATGAACCGGATGCGGGTTCGTCTCCGGACGTCCCGGCGAATGAGGAAGTCGTAAGTGAAGTTGCCGAGCAGCTTGTCCCCGCGTGGCTCGCGCTTCTCGTCCTGATACTCATGCTCGCCGTGGTCGGACTCGGTGGTTGGGTCATCAGGGGCATGGTTCTCGATGACGCGGTCATCACGCCCGAGCAGTACGCGGTGTCCGACTGGCAGCAGCAGGTCCAAAGCGATCCGACCGATCTCGATAATCGGCTGTCTCTCGGGTTCGCCTACCAGCGTGACAAGCAGTACGACAAGGCGATCGAGCAGTACGACTATGTCCTTGCCGAAGAGGCCGGAAACACCGCCGCGCTCTACAACAAGGGCGCGATATACATGGAGACGGGTCAGCCGAAGCTCGCCGAGAAGACGTACTGGAAGGTGCTGGAGTTCGCACCGGACCATGCGCTTGCGGCGAAGGCGCTGGGGGAGTACTACGTCGCCAAGAAGCAGTACAAATCAGCACTGGTTGCGCTTGAGCCGGTCATCGAGACACGTCCGCAGCTCGCCGATCTGCAGTATCTGGCGGGGCTGTGCAACGAGAGACTCGGCAGGACCACTGAGGCGATCGAGCGCTATCGGGAAGCCTTGCGCTACGCACCTGACCTGCTTGATGCCCGCGATGCGCTCACCAGACTCGGAGTCCAGTAATGGGTAGGGTCGACGACAAGGTCGCGCGGCGCAGCAGGTTCTCCCTCACTTCGCGCCAGGCGTTCGTGGCTCTGGCGGTAGTGCTTGCGATCGCCCTGATCGCCCTGATCGTCTACCTCCTGTTGTTCCTAGGAAGACCGGAGTCGCTGCGGACCACGGAAGCGGTAGCGGGCGTTCAGCCGATATGGCAGGTGTTCGGCCCAGGGACTGGCGACAGACCCTTGTTCAGTCGTCCGATGGGGGTGGCCGTCGGTTCGCGCGGTCGCGTCTACGTGACGGACAGCCAGAACAACCGGGTCTGCGTGTTCGACTCATCGGGACGCTTTCTGTTCGAGTTTGGAAGCTTTGGCATCGCCAAACCGCTCCCGGGCGCGCAGAACACGTACGTCCCAGGGAGTCTGAACTACCCCGTTGGCATCGACACCGACCAGGAAGGGAACGTGTACGTAGCCAGCTTCCGCAACGATTCTGTTGAAGTATTCGATGCCGCCGGCAAGCCGCTGCGCCGCTTCCCCGATCCGGGCGCGGTCGTGGGAAAGGGATCTTCCGGGCAGGATGGCACGGGCATCGCCGTGACCGACGTGGCGGTATTCAAGGATCGGGTCTACGCCACCGACCAGTATCAGGTCTTCGTGTTCACGCTTGAAGGGGAACTCGTGGACCAGTGGGGGAAGCCGGGTGTGGAACCCGGTGATCTTGACCACCCGAACGGGCTGGCCGTCGGTGAGGATGGTACGGTGTATGTCTCCGACTCGAATCACGCCCGCGTGACCGCCTTCACCCCGGAAGGGAAGCCTATCTGGACCTTCGGCGAACCGCAGGGTTCGGTGGACACGAGCCAGACGTCGACGGTCGTGCCGAAGATAGAACTGCCACGCGGGCTCGCGGTGGCATCCAACGGGTCGGTCCTGGTAACTGACGCGTTTCGTTTCGGCATCACCCGGCTGTCTGCTGATGGAGAGCTTCTGAGCGTCTACGGTGAGCGGGGAGTGGACCCAGGACAGTTCAACTTCTTGAATGACATCGAGGTGTACCGCAGCTTCGTCGTCATCGCCGACAAAGAGAACGGTCGTGTCCAGATGGTTCGTTTGTTGAACTAGGACGTCCGTCACAGTCCGAGAAGCACCGCACGGCGGACAGGTTCCATGCTGAATGTGTCTTAAGTGTTCTACAGACTTCGGGCGCATGTTAGACTTCTGACTGAGCGTGTCGTGCGTTTGGCACGCCGCCAATCATGGTTTGGGGAGGGTTCTTGGCCGACCCGGAGATCCTTGAGGAAGCGGGCCTCGCTTCCGGGGAGCAACTGGACATAGATGGCGGCCCGAATCGTCGTGGGCGGGCTGCGTTCGCTGCTGTCCTGGCGCTTCTGCTGCTGCTATGCGGTATCTCGACCATTGTGGAGACGTGGATCAGCCATGGCCCCGATGAGATCAGGGTCGTGACCGAGAATCTCGAGTGTCTCCAGTGCCACTCCGAACTCATTCCGTCATTCAGCATGTCATCGGTTCACCTTCCGTTCGAGCAGAAGGGGTGCACGACATGCCATACGCCGCACGGGAAGCTCCAGAAGACCACGGTGCTCGAGGGCGCCAAGCTCACGTGGGAGCGCACGAAGACCCTCGTTGAGTGGTTGCCGCTCAAGATGATCGTCGATGTGTTCTACTCTGCGGAGGGCAGAACGGCCGAGGAGGCCGGCGGCGCCGTCAAGAGCATCACTGAGGAGCAGGTCAAAGGCGCCGATTCCGAGTTCACCGTCGCCAAGGATGAACTGTGCTGGGTTTGCCACGGGGACATGGCCCCGATGCTGGGCTATGAGTACCCGCACTCTCCATTCGAGGGCGGGCACTGCACCAACTGCCACAGCCCTCACGCTTCGAACAACAAGGCACTTCTCAAGATCGCCGAGAAGGACCTGTGTATCACGTGCCACCGCATGGGCCCTGAGTTGTCCCGCGCACAGGTCCATCCCCCCGTGGAGGGCCGTTACTGCACGAACTGTCATGACCCGCATGCGTCGCGCTACAAAGGGATTCTCGTCGACAACCAGCGTGACCTCTGCTTCACGTGTCACCCTAGCGTTGCGCCATTGAGTCTCAAGTCGGTGCAGCACCAGCCGTTCCAGTTCGATAACTGCACAGGTTGTCATGAACCTCACGGCTCGGACTACCCGCCGTTGCTCATCAAGAAGCAGCCTGATGTCTGCTATCTGTGCCACAAAGACATCCAGAATGACTTCCTCAAGCCGAGTCATCACCCCGTCGATACCATCAAGCTGGATTGCGGTGACTGTCACAATCCGCACGCTGCCGACTATCCGGGCCTGGTTTCGGCTCAAGGAAACGACATGTGCTACCAGTGCCATGCGGCGAAGATACAGACGAGCTACGACAAGTCCGCTCACTTCGGGACGCTGTGTATCCGCTGCCACACGCCGCACGGGTCGGACTACTGGCCGATACTCGTGAAGGCGAATCCCGAAGTGTGTCTGCAGTGCCATCTGCCTGCCTACTACGATGAGTCGAGTGCGACGGTGTATCGCAACAACCATCCTGTGCGGCCCAAGCATTACGACACATATGCCAAAGCGCCGCTCACGTGCACGTCGACATGTCACGATCCCCACGGAACCGTGCAGAACTACATGCTGCGCAACTACAGCTCTCCGTACGACGGTCAGTGCCTGCAGTGCCACGACCGCGTCGGGATCGACTTCTGACAACGCGCGCAACCGCTAGGAGTGTCTGAATATGCCGAAGGTGTCTGTGGAAGGGTTCAAAGACCCTGTGCGTCGTCCCCGCTACGTCATCTGGGCGGGCGTAGCCGTCATGGCACTTGCGGCATTCGTAGTGGTCGCCTTCGGCGCGACATCGACATACTGGTTCTGTGCCGGTGCATGCCACAAAGTGCAGGACGACACGATCACCGCCTACGAGCATTCGGTCCACAACATGGTGTCGTGCATGTCGTGTCACGAGCCCGTGAACGCCGATCCGATCACATTCACTCTCAAGAAGGCCAAGGCGTTGGGCGAACTCGTGCTCACCGTGAGCAACAACTACGAGCTTCCGTTGAATGCTGAGAGTCATCTGGCTGAGAATGCCGAGGAAATGGGCTCTGAGCAGTGCACGCAGTGCCACTCGGCCAATCGCGTCATCACGCCGAGTGCCGGCATAGTCATCAACCATGAGATCCACGAGCAGAATGATATTCACTGCACGATGTGCCATAACCGTGTCGCGCACGTGGAGGATTTTGCACTCGAACTCATCGACCCTCAGACCGACGAGCCCAATCAGCCCCACGAGGACTTCATGGCGATGGAGGGATGCTATCGAGCCGAGGGATGTCACGGTCTCGAGTCGAACTACCGCGCTCCGGGTGAGTGCTCTCGATGCCATCCTGCGGATTTTGAGCTGAAGCCTGCGAACCACAGTGTTGCTGGGTTCTACGAGGCTGGAGGCGACTCTTCCGGTCACTGGAAGCTCAAAGCCGAGCGGCCCGAGTACTGCCGGATCTGTCACCTCGAGTCCACGTTCTGTGTCGATTGCCACGGGGTCGAGATGCCTCACCCCGCTGACTTCACCACAACACACGGTGCCGAGGGCAAGGCGTCTCCCCAGGTGTGCTCGACGTGCCATGCGAAGGGCGAGCAGTCCGCCTCGGCCGGGACGGAGTTCTGCAATGCCTGTCACCACAAGGGCAGCGACCCGACCAAGCCGTGGATTCCCCAGCACTTCGGTGTTGTGGCCGCCGAGGGCGCGCAGGGCTGCTTCGAGTGCCACGGACCGACGTTCTGCGCCGCGTGCCATGTGAGGTCGGTCCTGTAAGCGACCGCACGTGCCGAGGGACTGAGAGCGGAGCCGCAACCATCATCGCCGATGTGGTTCGTTCGGCAGTCACGATCATGCTACTTTGGCGTTCAGTTCCTGCCGATATACCTGTATGATGATGAATGAGATAAAGCTGAAGAGTGCGGGCGATATACAGAGCGGGTTGCTCTGGTCGTCGGCATGCGTTTCGCTTATGGGTAGATACGGAAGATTTTGAGGTATCCGATGCCCTTTGCGCCAACATGGTGGAAAACCTCGCCCGTGCCGTCGGATGTGACCGCGCGTGGTTAGGCGCGTAAAAAGGGCGGTATCTCGAGCAAGCCGTCTGTTCGTCGTCCTTGGCGCGTGCGGACTTCTCGCCATGGGTTCTATGAGTGCCTACGGGCTGACAGAGGGCCTGACATCGAACGGTGTGACGTTGTCCACGAACTGGGGTTCGAACACCGGAACCGTCACAACCGTCATCACGTCGGACGACGATAATGCATCGTACGCGCGAACCTCTAACACGAACTATCCGCTGCGTTCGAGCCTTACTGATTCGACCTCGACCGGAGTCATCAATTCGGTCACCGTTCAAGTCAAGGCGCGCGCGGGTTACCAAGATAGCGCCACGGGCCAGGTTGGGATGTACGTCGCTGGACATGGCTACCTGTGGGACACTATAAACACCGTACTGGCCAACTCGGGTTCGTATGATCTGTTGACATTTCAGAGCACCACTAGGCCCGGTGGGGGTGCGTGGACCTGGGCTGATGTCGACAACCTTGAGGTCGCGGTGCAAGCAACCGCGCTGGGCAGTGGCGACCAAATCCGAGTCTCATACGTGAGTGCGACGGTCGACTACGCCACCGCAACTCCGAACACGGTCACCTTCGCTACTCCGGCGCATCCTGCAGCTGCGTTCGTCACACCCTCGCAGTCCAACGTCTTAGTGGGCCGTTTCTCCATGCAGCGCACTGCGGGTACCACCCCGAGTGGCGTCATCAATACCGTCACCATTCGCAACAGTGGAACCACCCCGTATCTGACCGTCTCGGGTGTCGATATCTGGCGGGACGTTAATGCCAACGGCACGCTGGAGACTGGCACGGACCTCAAGTTGAACGCCTCGCCGGCCACCTTCAGCGGCACGGATGCGGTCGTCACGATCGATGAGCCCATCTCCGATTCGGCGGTCGGTTACCTCGTCGCCTACAACGTGACTGGCACGGCGATGGACGGCAACACGATGAGCGCGTCTGTCCAGGCAGCCACCGCAACGAACGTCGGGACTCTCTCGGGTCTGCCGAGAACGACCGGAAGCGTTTTCACAGTAGACAATGCGAACCCCACGGCCGCGGTCACGAGTCCGACGGCCAGCCAGGTCGTCGCGGGAACCTCCGGATCGTCGCGTACGCTGAGCGGCACGGCAGCGGACTCGGTCAGTGGTATCACAGCCGCTCACGTTCGCATCCAGCGCTCAAGCGATTCCCTGTATTGGACCGGCAGCACATGGGGCGCTGAGACCTGGCTCTCCGCGTCGCTGTCGGCGCCGAACTGGACGTATGACTTGACGCTACCGACCAACAACAGGGCTGACACCTACATGCTGGTAGCGCGAGCGACGGATGGCGTCTCACGCACAGGACTGTCCTCGTCGGTCTCCTTCTTGGTCGACTCAGTCGGCCCGGCCATCACGGGAGCGACCGCGACTAGTAATACGCAGGTGGAGGTCACGTTCGGCGAGGATGTGACCGCTTCGAGCATTCAGGCATCCGACTTCGTGATCACCGGCGACGCCGGGCTCACTGTCTCCAGCGTGGATGTCTCCGATGCCCGGACGGTGGTGCTGACCACCACCAGCCAGGTCGCTGCGACCGCTTACACAGTCACCATTGCGGGTGACGCCACGATGTTCGTCACCGACGCGTACGGCAACAAGAACACAGCCAACACGTCGGCCGGGTTCACGGGAGTCTCTGTGCCGACGTTGACGGCGGCACCCGGTCCGGATCGTCCGGCATCGCGTGTCTACGTGAAGCCGTCCACTACGGGCGTCGTTGTGGATGAGATCAGATTCAGCGCCCCCACCGACGCCGTCACTATGGCGCAGATGACGGTCGTTGGTCTCGACACGGGCAATCAGCTTCAGACCGACGTCGCAGGGGTGCGGTTGTATGTCGATAACGGCGACGGCGTGTTCTCCACAGGCACGGATGCGCAACTCGGATCCACCCTCACTTTTGATTCGCAGACCGGGGGCACGGGTAAGGCGGTCTTCAGCGGTCTTTCGCTTGACGTGTCTGCGGGCGGGTCACGTGACGTGTGGATCGTCTACGACGTGAATTCGTCGGCCGTGAACGGTCGCGGCATTGGGTCTCGGGTACAAAGCAGCGGCGTGACGGTGACCCCACCGGCAACGGTCACACCGTTCGCCACGATCAACTCGTCGTCCTCAGGACAGACGATCGTCGTGGATGCCGTGGTTCCAACGGCCGGGGTCACTCAGCCTGTCGACGGAGCGGCTCTGGCGCTGACGGCGGGTACCGTCTACAGCATTCACGGTACCGCGAGCGACGCGCTGTCAGGCGTGTCGAACGTCCAGGTCCGTGTCTCGAAGAATGGCGGACTCTACTGGGACGGGGCGGCGTGGTCTCTTAGTGAGACGTGGCTGCAGGCGACCGATACATCTGGTGACGGCAGTTGGAGTACATGGGATCCGGACTTCCCGATACCCACGAGCGACGGAACCGATACCTTTGCCGTGACCGTACAGGTCACAGACACCGCCGGGAACACCACTGTGTCGGCGAGCAGCTTCACTGTCGATAACGTGAGTCCATACATCCAGTCCGCGTTTGCCATCGATTCGACTCACGTGGATGTCGTGTTCAATGAAGACCTCGATTCCTTGACCGTTGCACCAACCGACTTCACTGTCACGGGCCTTTCGGTGAGCGCGATCAGCTGGCCCGACGGGCGTACGGTCAGACTGACGACATCGGCTCAGATCCCCGATACTGTCTATACGATCACTGTGAATGCAGGCGACGTCGCGGACATCATCGGCAACACCAATGACGCGACATCATACCCGTTCGCCGCGTTCGGCAGCACCGGTGACATGACGCCTCCGTCCATCCCGGGATCGACGACTGCCACGGCTGGCACGATCTCGCCGCTCATCGCAACTGTTGCGTGGGCGGCCTCCAGCGATGACATCGCCGTCACCGGCTACAACGTCTGGCGCGCTGTCAATCCTGCCGGACCGTTCACCAAGATCGCAACAGTCGCCGGCACGACGTACCCGGATGAGTACGGGGTACCGGGACAGTCGTACTTCTACAGAGTCAGTGCGTTCGATGCCGCGGGCAACGAGTCTGCGCAGTCCACGATCGCCGGGCCTGTCTCGGCGACCTGGAGCGTCGAGCCGCACGAGACCTACACGCGTAGCACGGACCTCTGTCGTTTGTGCCATTCGGTACATGAGGCCGCGACTACTGCCGCACTGTTCCGACAGACCGGCGGTGAGCCCGGCGAGCTGAGTGTGTGCTATGCGTGTCACGATGGCAGTGGAGCGAGCACGAATATCGAGAGCGCGGCGGCGAACTCGTTCGCGGTCGAGTTGAGCAGCGGTCATTCCGTTGAGGCTACGACGACATCTCCTGATCTGACCAATATATGCTCTGACTGCCATTCTCCCCACTCCGATGTGCAGGCCAGTCCGACGCTTCCGGGCAAGACCGTCAACGGGACGGCAGTTGCCGCGAGCGGGAACAGTTGGTGTCTTGCCTGTCACGACGACGCTGCCTCCTGGTACGGTGCGGGCTACGGTTCCCTGATCACGAGTCCCACCGTCGACGCGGCCGGCTACCCTGTTGCCGGTACCTTCCCGGGGGCGACCACGTATCTGGATGCGACGGTCAATGCGCACTTGGGCATCCCGGCCTCCAGCTCGCCCACCACGCGAACTGCCGGAGACTGTCTGTACTGCCATGTGTCGCACAGAGCTGCCGCTCCGTATGACGGCCTGGTTGCGACGTTCACGGTATCGACTGCCGCTCCCAAGGACACCACCGACGGAGAGTTCGCGGCACTGTGTTTCGAGTGTCATGATGGCTCACTCGCCGGTGCGGAGAACATCAAACAGTACGTGACCGGAGGAACGGAACGCTCGGGTCACAAGATCAAGACGGCTGGCGGGCTGTATCCCGTTGGCGCACCGTTGCCGTGCTTCGAGTGCCATAACCCGCACGGTTCGACCCGGGGCAATGCCCGGTTGCTCTCCGATGTGCTGGGTGGCAGTCTCGATCCGACATCCACCGCGCCAGCTCAGGTGCGGCAGTTCTGCTTCACGTGCCACACGACCAGTGACACCGCCAAGGGTTGGGACAGCGAAGCGAACGCCGGCGCGGGTGCCTTCACCACCGCGATCGCAGCAGGCGACACGGTGGCTGGACTCTCTCGCGACGCAGCTCCCGGCACGAACCTCCTGCGCCTTCCCAGTGTCGTGGGACACATGGAAGGCGACCTTCAGGACTGCTATCAGTGCCATGGTTCCAGCTACGCTTCAGGTGGAAACAATGTCCATTCGCCGAGCGGCGGCGTCTCCACCGGCGGGACCTCGTGCTACGGGTGCCATTCTGCCTACGAGGCGCCGATGGATCGCACCGGCGTCGACCGAGAGCTTTCGTACCATCACGTCATGGGAACGGCCAGCACGGCCGGTGATCAGGCGCCTAACGAGGGCATCTACCCGACGGAGCCGCAGGACGTGTACTGTGTGAGCTGTCACAGCGACCACAACTATTTTAACGCGAGTCAGGCGGGGAATCTGCGGTCTTCGGCACTGGATGCGTCCGGCGCTACGGTTGCGGCGAGTGACTACCTTGCGGGCGCGGCACCCTACGGCGTATGCGTCTCGTGCCATCAGGTGAGCCTCACCAAAGAGGTCACCGGGCTGCAGAAGGACGACGGGTCGACCTCGACGCCGAAGATCGTCGGCGGCAACGCCTCCGGCGGGTACTCCCTCTCGGCGCATAGCTACGAGGCAACATCCGCGTTTGGAGACGCCACCACGTTCAGTGCGAACTGCGTGAAGTGTCATGACGATGAGCAGACCAAGGAGTTCCAGACGTCTACGAACACGTTCGGGACGCACTGGAGCGCAACTCGGCGACTGCTGAGCGCACTCGGTGGCGGCCAGACCGATCCGCTACAGGAGCAGTTCTGCTATCGATGCCATTCGACTGTCTACAACCCCAACGCCGGCTCGGCGAAGGATTATTACGGAACGGGTGCGATGACGACTGCGGGTACGACGAGCGTCTACGAGCAGTTCCAGCTCGGTGGCTCCGCGCATCCCGTTGCTGCGGGGAACGTCGAATGCGAGAGTTGCCATAACGCGCATGTGGTCAGCTCGCTTTCAAAGGTGACCGATCCCCTGAACACGTACAACACGATGGCGTACGCCAATGTCGACAGCCAGCCCGCGTACTGTCTGCGTTGTCATGATGCCGATGGTGGGCCGAGCCGCGTGGTTGATGGCACCACATATGTGCCGTACGACGTGACCATGGCCTCGGCAACCTCCGATAAGGCAACCAATGCCGCGCGCGGTCACTGGACCGCGAATGGCTCGATCTCCGCCGCCGAGCGCGTGAGCTGTGCGGTGTGCCACGACAATCACGGTTCAAGCGCACCCAAACTGCTTGGGGCGTATGACGCGGCAACTGGCTCCAATAAGATCGTGGGTACGGCGAAGACGGTCACCGTCAACGCTAACGACAACACGGTGTGCGATGCATGCCACCAGAACGCGAGTGCGGCCTGGAGTACCGGTTATGTGCGCGACTCCGCAGGCTATCCGGTCGATGGCACGTGGCCGGGCATGGGTGTCTACACCGACACGACCGATCTGGGTGCGAGCACCGTCGGTATCCATGTAGCCCTTACCGGTGGCGGCCATGCCGAGGGAAGCTGCAACAATTGCCACAATGTCCATGGCACCGAGAATCCTTACGACGAGATCGTAGGCACATTCACGGACAGTAATTTCTCATCGTGCTTCCGTTGCCACGACGGATCGGTCGCATGGGACATCAAGCAGTTCTATCCCACCACTGCGGGCGGAGCCGCCACTCAAAGCGGTACGCTGCCCACTGGTACGCGCTTCGGGCATCGCGTTCGCAGCAACGTGGCCGGCGCGACGCTTTCGCAAGACGAGGCGGTGCCCTGCTACGATTGTCATAACCCACACGGCTCAGGCTCACTCGACGGACTCATGGTGGTCACCAAGACCACATCCACCAATACCGTCGTCATCGGCGACGATACGGGTGAGATCGACATGTCATCTAACGCTGGCAATCGGCGCTTCTGCTTCACGTGTCATACGACCTCGGACAACAACTATGGCTGGAACGGCACTGCGATGGCGCAGGTCACCTCGGGCGCTACCTTCGAAGGAATCGATCGCGTCAACACGAGTTACCGGCTTCGACTTCCCAACACCAATGGCCACCGTCTTGCAGACAGCCAGAGCTGTTACCAGTGCCACGGCAGCAACTACGGCACTGGCGGCAGCAACGTCCACAACCCGACGGGCGGTGTCTCGGCGGGTGGACAGGATTGCTACGGATGCCACAGCGCGTATATCGTGATGGAGGACAACACCGGTTCGCAGCTGGGTGGAGCTGCACGGTTGAACAGCTTCCATCACGTACTGGGTGGGACGATCGGAGCCACCTACTACGATGGAGATGAGGCGGACCAGTTCTGGGTCGGCCAGTATCCCCCCGGCGGCACCAACGTGTACTGTCTCAGCTGCCACGTCGACCACGACAAGTTCAACGCCAACAAGGGTGCGAACCTGCGTGACAGCATGGCCGCGAACCCGACCGCCGCCAACACCGACTACAGCTCCTCAAATGGCGGCGTCTGCCTGGGTTGCCACGCCGCATCCCGTACCAAGGATTCAGCGAACCAGAAGCCGGGCGGCTCGACGAGCACGATCGCGATCGACAACGCCAAGTACGCTGCCAGCAAGCACCAGTACCCGGTGAACTCCGCGTACGGCGCATCCACCTTCCAGGCCAACTGCGTCAAGTGTCACGATGACGAGCAGCCCGTCGAGTATCAGTCGTCCACATACACGTTCGGGACCCATTGGAGCGCCGAGAACAGAGTCCTTGCGGCACTCGGAGTGACGGTGCCTGCGAGCGCTCAAACGGAAGAAGCCATGTGCTATAAGTGCCACAGTGGCGCGGGCCCCAACGATGGGTACAACGCGGCGGTGGCGCCGATGACGGCCGCTGCAAGAAGTCTTCAGACGATCTTCTCGAAGACCTATAAGCACAATGTCGCCAGCTACTCGGGACAGCACGTCGCGAATGAGACGACGATGGCGACCAAGCACATCGAGTGTGAGGACTGCCATGGTGTCCATGCATCGCAATCTGGGCTGCATGCGGCAAAGAACGCGACGACTGGATCGATCGCCGGGGGGGCCACTTATGGCGCCTGGGGCGTGAAGCCGAACACATGGCCCGCGACTGCATGGGGTGTGCCATCGAGCACGCAGACGAACTGGACGGTCAAGACGATGGCCGGTGGGTCAGATGACCTTGAGGGATACATCTGTCTGAAGTGTCACTCCAACTACACCGCCATGCTCAGTGGGCAGACGCCGCCCTCAGGCCTGCATAGCACCGCGAATACGTTCACCAACCTCGCACAAGAGTTCAACCCGAACAATGCAAGCGCACACGCGGTATTCGGCGCAAGCAAAGCCGACTCTCGTGCGTACGGCAGCTACATCAACGGGTGGACGTACAACTCACGGATGACGTGTTCTGACTGTCATACACAGGAGGGCACGGGCGCCTCCGGTCCGCATGGCTCCGCCAACAGATGGATATTGAAGTGGGCCTATGACCCCGCGACTGATGGTAGGAGCGGCGGCACGTCCTTCTGCCTGCAGTGTCATAATCCTGGCGCGAACTCGGGCGGCACGACAACGGGTGGAAGCGGGTTCAGGGGCAAGGGCGGAAACGGTCATGCGGATAGTGAACACAGCACGTATCCGTGTTCGCAGTGCCACATAACACCCCCTCATGGGTGGCAGCAGCCACACATGTTGAATGACTCGACACATGTCGCAAATCCGTACACGTACTACATCAACAACGTGGGTGGCAACGACTATGTTGTTGTCACGTGGAGAGACTACTACGCCTGGACTGAGAGCAGTTGTCAGCACAGCCCATGCAACTAGTTGGTTAAGATGAGACTGTTCAGACGGTCTGCAACGCCATTCGTTCAGCTTGTTTCGCCCACCCCCTACGGACACCGATTCCTGTATATGCGAGGTGGCCTGGCCCTTCTCGCGACACTGGTGCTGCTTGTCATGGCCGGGTGCTCGTCAGGCGACCTCATCGAGTCCCCCAGTCTCCCGGACGGGGCCGCGGGTGCGCAGGCGCCCGAACAGGCGGTCGTCGACTACCTCGGAGCTATCAGCGTCGCTTACTACAGCCTGGAGAGTAGCGCCGTCGCGGGTTTCGTGACCGAGGAGCAATGGGTGCGCGAGGACGCGTACATCGAGCTGAACCGCGTGAACAATGAGGCTCTTGAGATGCAGCTTGTGGCGTATTCGACCGCCTCTCCCGTTCTTTCCGAGGACTCCACCGCAGCGACGATGCAGACTCGAGAGACGTGGCGTTTTCGCATATGGGACCTCAAGACCCGGCAGCCAGCGGAAGAGTGGTCGCGCGCTGAGTACACGATGAGCTATACCCTGACTCTTGCAGACACGGGCTGGCTGGTCGCAGCCAAGGACGTTTTGGAGAGCAGCGAGACGACCGAGCCGGTGGCGAGCGAATCCAGATGAGGCCCACACCCTTCAGTAGTCTCAAGAGGCTTCTCCGGAGTCGCTTACTGGCGGTGGCGCTGCTCGTGAGTTGGGCTGTCTATTCCGCGGTGGGAGCGATCCTCGTTGGAGGGGATCCGTCGCGTACCGCTCAGGTATTCGATTCTCCACTGTTCTATGTATTGAGTGGCTTTCTCGCGCTAAGCACGGCGACCTGTGCTTGGGAGCGCACCCGCTTCGCAATCCGCAATCTGCGTACGAGATCGGCTTCTCGGGCTTTCATCGAGCGTCTCGCTACCTCGCCACCCCATGTCGTTCCTGTCATCGATCGTGCCTCGGTTGTCTCGGATGTGACGACGGCCCTGTCAAAGCATCGTATCCGCACCCGTCGCGAAGGGGACCTGCTGTTGGGTGTTCGCGGCCGGAGCGGTCCGGTGGCGAGTGCGGTGTTCCATTGGTGCCTCGCACTCTTGTTCGTGGCAATCGTGTTCGGTCAACTCACACGTGCGGATGGCGTGATGGATGTGGTCGTTGGGACGAGCCTTCCGGATGTCGCCGATTCTTACGCGTTCATGGACGCTGGTCCGTGGCATGGCGCGATGAGCGCGGACAGCATCGGTGTGTCGAGCCTGGAGTCGAGTCTCGTGGTGGAGGGTCTGGAACGAGGCGTGACACCGTATGTCGAGGTGCGATCCCTGGATGGAGCGCAACGTGCCGCCGGTCACGTGTACGCCAACAGTCCTCTTCGGTACGGGAGCACGCTCATACACCGCGCCGGTCACGGTTTCCTGGCTCTCGTGAGAATCGGGAGTGGACAGGGGGCGTACAGGCAAGTCGTCCGGCTCGACGTCGATCGAGCAGATTCGACCGTGGTGCCCTTTGGGATGACGGTCGGTGACGCTTCGGGCGTACCGCTCGCAGACGTCGAGTTCGACGTGGACAAGGACGAGGCGGACTCACTGGAGGCCGAATCCCTGGTCGTGCGGTACGGCGCTCCAGGTGGCAGGCTTCAGGAGGGGGATGTCCGCACGACCGTATTGAGGATCGGGGAGGCCGTCGAGGTCGGTAACGGTGTAGTCTTGGTGCTTGAAGACGTCAGCGCGTTTGCGCGGCTGAACGTCGTTGATGATCAATCTGTGATGTTGATCTACGGATTGTTCGTGCTATTGGCCGGTTCGCTCGGAGTGGCGATCTTCGTGTCGCCGTTCTCGATCTGGGTGTTGCTCGCTGAAGATGACGAAGGTTGCGCGACGTTGAAAATCGTCACCAGGGCGGGCAAAGGCGATCTTGGCGTCGCGGATCGCGTACTGCGTAGCATCCGGGAGCATTGTGATAGGAGCGTTGCATCGTGAGTCCATCGACTGAGATCGTGATCATGTGGGCGACTGTGACGGCGTACGCGCTGTCAGCCGTGTTGTTCATCGTCGGTTTCATCTTCGCGCGACCGCGGCTTGTTCCCGTCGCATTCGGGCTCGGTATTCTCGGTATCGTTCCGCATGTGGCTGCTATCGCTGGTCGATGGGCGCGCGTGGGGCATGCGCCGTTTCTGGGCTTCTACGAAGTGATCTCGACGTATGCTCTCGTCGGCGTCGCAGCCTACGCACTGCTCGTGTGGCGCAAGCCTCAGCTTCGACCCGCGGGACTCGTCCTGATGCCGATTGCCTTCTTGGGACTCGGCGCGGCGATGATGGCGCCGAGCAGCGACATGCCTATGACGGCCGGCCTTGCCAGCTACTGGCTAGGGATCCACGTGGCATTCGCGAAGCTGAGTTATGGCTCGTTCATCACCGGGTTTGGTCTGGCGGTAGTGTATCTGCTCCGTGAGCGGTCACCGCGATGGGAGCGCAGGCTCATGCGATTGCCGGACCAGGAGAGTATCGACCAGCTGGGCTTCAGATTCTCGGCCGCGGGCCTGGTGTTCCTTGGCATCATGATCGTCGCTGGCGCGATATGGGCGAACGAGTCGTGGGGCCGGTACTGGGGTTGGGATCCTATCGAGACGTGGTCACTGGTCAGCTGGATCGTCTATGCGGCGATCGTCCATCTGCGGTTGACTTTCGGGTGGCGAGGTCGTCGTTTCCAGTGGGCGCTTGTCGCAGGACTGCCTGTTCTGTTGTTCGCGATGGTCGGCGTCGTGATCATCTACGAATCGATTCATGGAGCGTATCTTGTCATACCAAAATGAGGTAACACCGCCACAGCGGCGTTCGGACAAGGTGCGTCGGCGACGGGCTCGGCTGGAAGTGTCTCCGCGACTGCTGGGCACCGTGGTCCTCCTGATCGTGGCCGCAGCGGCCATCGCCTTGGTCGTGATCCTCCTGCAGCAACGCGGTGAAGGCGGGGTGACCCTTGTGGGTCCGCCGACCGAATCTACCGCGACGGTGACACTTGCCGGTGTTTTTCCTGCCGAGGACGATGCGCCCCTTGCCAAGCCGCTGGCAATCGCGACTGAGGGAGAGCGTCTGTATGTCGCGGAGGCCGGCAACGGCACGATCGGCGTGTTCCGGCTCAATGGAGCGCGGGTCTCCACTCTGACGCTGCCTCCGGCCGTCGATGCGGTCACGACCTATCCGTCCGACATCGCGGTCATCGATGAAGATCGCATCGTTGTGGTGGACAACGCTGCGCCCCGTGTCATCGCTTTGGCTACCGATCCTGATGCCCGGCAGCCGATCATGATGACGTTTGGCGAAGACCAGCAACTCCAGCCTACCGCTGTCACGTATGCGGACGGGGAGATATTCGTCGCTGACGGCAACTCGCACACCGTGCTCGTCTTCAGCGCCGAGGATGGTGCCTTGTTGCGCTCGCTTGGGACTCAGCTTGAACCCGCATTGTCTTTCGTAGGCGGAATGAGCATCGGCGGCTCAGGCGCGCTCTACGTGTCAGATTCGAACAACGCGCGCATCGTGGTATTGGACCCGGATTCAGGCGGGCAAGTAGCCGTCTTCCCTGAGGCCCTGAAGCTGCCCAAAGCCTTGACCAAAGGACCGGGAACCTCCATTTTCGCGGTCGACACCTTCGCCTCCAGTGTGTTGCTCACAGACGCTTCGGGCGCTGTGATCGAGTCGATAGCCGAGGGCGAGGGGTATCGCCTTGACGAGCCGCGCGGCGTCGTCTGGATCGATTCTGATCGTCGCGTCTACATCACCGATGCGTGTATCGGCCGCGTCGTCGTGTTGAACGTTCGAACGGAGCGATAGCATGCGCCGATGGAATCTGTTGATCGCCTTCGTCTTGGTTGCCACAGCGCTGACTGGTTGTCAGGCGTCGCCGGAGTCCGAGCATCCGGCCGTCGCGGTGGTTCGTTCAGTCCTGGAACTGCGTACAGACAGCAACAGCAACGCCGATGAGTATCGGCCCTACTTTGCGGACGCGGACGTGGCTGACCAGTTGGCCGCGGACTCGGGATCCGGTGAGTCCCCGATACCTCCCTGGACAGACGTGTACGTGAGTGCGGAGAGCACGGAATCGGTTGATGTCGTGGTGATCTGGGATGTGACAGAGGATTTCGACGATTGGCCGACAGGCACTGTGTTCATGGTGACCGAAGCCGCTGATGGCTGGGTCATCACAGACGCGTCCGAAGTCGCGACAGACGTTCCGGAACCGCTCGATACCGTTGATGAGTAACGAGTCAGGGTCATTGGCGCGAACGTCCAAGTGCTCGAATACGCCAAGTTCGTTAACAATCTTTCGAAATACTGGTATAGTGCCTGCATTGGCATACACCGCTCTGGAGGATGGGTATGAGCGAGGCACGCACTGCTCCTGATGCGACACTTTACCGGCTGTCGCTGTACCACTGCTACCTGGGCGAACTGATCCGGGTTGGCGCGCCCGCTCGGATCACCTCTCGTCAACTGGCTGATGAACTCGACATCAAAGAAGAGACGGTGCGCCGCGACATCTCCTTCGTGGGAGACATCGGGCGTCCCGGTGCCGGCTACGAGCCCGAGGTGCTCTACAGGGAGTTCACCGCGTTTCTGGGACTGTCCGACGAGTACCCGATAGTCAAGATCGGCAGTGCGGCGATGCTGGGGGCGCTCAGCGTGGTCTTCCCACCCGATCGCTATGGTGTCAAACCCGTCGCATACTTCTCGGAAGTCCCCGAGGATGTCGGAACGATGGTCGGTGATGTGGAGGTCCGGCACATCACCGACCTGACGAAGCTGGATCCCGCTCTGGGCGTTGATGTGGCGCTTGTCGCCTGTTCGCCATCATGGGTCCAGATAACCGTCGACTTGCTGGCGGAAGCGGGTATTCACGGTGCGTTGCTCCTGACCCCGGCGGTGCACGTCAATCGACCGAACGACATGGTCATCAGTCAGATCCGGATGCCCTGCGACATCAAGTCGCTTGCCTGCAAGTGCAGCGCGACCGTGGGAACCGTGGGCTCCCGCTGATCCGGTCCCGACCTATGCTATACTCTGGCGGTTTCACACGACCCGCCTCGGCAGACCGTACCCCCGAACGGCCGTGCCGCGTCATGAAGGAACGTACGAATGCCCAAGGCTGATCTCGTTCTGCTCCACGCCCCGAGCGTGTACGACTTCCGCGAGACGTCGATCATGTACGGTCCGGTCTCGGATCTTGTGCCTTCGAGCCCCATCTTCGAGATGTACCCGATCGGCTTCACGACGATGGCCGAGTACATGGAGCGCCACGGACTGACGGTGCGCATCGTCAACCTGGCTGTCCTGATGCTCTCGCGACCCAACTTCGACGTTGAGAAGGCCATCCGGGAGATGGACCCCGTGGTCTTCGGTATCGATCTGCACTGGGCCCCCCACGCACACGGGTCGGTCGAGATCGCGAAGCTGTGCAAGAAGTACCACCCCACGACTCCTGTCGTGTTCGGTGGGCTGACCGCGAGTGTCTTCCACGAGGAGCTTGTGTCCTATCCGTGGATCGACTACGTCGTTCGCGGCGATTCCACCGAAGAGCCGTTCACGCAGCTTGTGTACGCCCTCAAGCGCGGGGGCAGCGTCGCCGACATTCCGAACCTGACCTACAAAGGGCTGGACGGCTCCGTCAATGCCAATGCGTTGGAATGCGTTCCGGATACCTTCGATCACGTGAAGCTCGACTATTCGTTCTCGATGCGCTCCGTCATCCGTGACCGTGACATGATGAGTGCTCTGCCGTTCAAGGGTTGGCTGAGCTATCCCGTCTCGGCGTCGCTGACATGTCGAGGCTGTTCGAAGACGTGCGCCACGTGCGGCGGTTCCGCGGTGGCGTTTCGAAATCACTTCGGCCGCAACCAGGTGGCCTTCCGCGACCCCGAGTTACTGGTCCGCGACATCGGTCATATCGCCAACCATATCCCGGGTCCGGTGTTCGTTCTCAATGACTTCCGGCAGGCCGGCGACGACTATGTGAAGGCGTTCATCAGCGGGCTGCGCCGCATCGACTTCAAAAACCCAATCGGCTTCGAATTCTTCTCGCCGCCGGAAGAGGAGTTCTACGAATTCCTCAATGAGAACCTCAATGACTACTCCGTCGAGGTTTCAGCAGAGAGCCACGATGACGGCGTGCGTAAGGCATTCGGCAAGCCGTACGGGTGGGAAGCGCTGTCCGAGAGCATCGAGGCGGCCCTGAGAAACAACTGCCAGCGTTTCGACCTCTACTTCATGACCGGCATCCCCACACAGACCGCACAGTCCGTGCTCGACACCGTGCCCGCAGTACGTGAGCTTTATGCGCGCGTGAACGACGACAAGCGGCTGCTCGCCTTCCTCGGCCCCATGGCACCGTTCCTGGATCCGGGTTCGATGGTCTTCGATGATCCCGATCGCTACGGCTACACGCTGCGAGCGCACACCCTGGAGGAACATCGCCAGCTGCTACTCGAACCGTCGTGGAAACACATTCTCAACTACGAGCCCGACGGAATGACGCGTGATGAGATGGTGGACAGCACCTACGAGGCGGCACTTGGCTTCAATGCGATAAAGGCCGAGGTGGGTATCGCAGACGCCAAGACGGCGAAGCTGACGGCCGAACGCATAGTCGAAGCCCGCAAGGCGATGGCTCGCATCGATGAGATCATGGGGCATCCCGTCGTGGAGCGTGGCACTCTCCTTGCCGAGTACAAGCAAGAACTCGATCAGCTAAACGAGTCGACCGTGTGCGAGAAGACCGAGCTGAACTGGCCGGCGAACGTGAACTGGCGGCACTTCATCTACAACATGGGTCTATGGTTCCGCGTCAACTATGAGACGCTGTTCCCCAAGTCCCGCAAGATCGATCGTCGTTTCATGGAGGATGAGCAGTGATAGATCGTGAACAGGTGACCCCGGAGCCTGCACCCGGGCAGCCGACCACTGATCGCGTGAAGGGCATCTTCAGTGCGATCGCGCCCTCCTACGATCGCTTCAACCGCCTGTCGAGCCTGGGTATCGATCGCCTGTGGCGTCGAAGGACCGTGCGTCTGGCCCAGGTGCATCCGGACAGCCGGGTGCTCGACCTTGCCGCGGGCACGGGCGATCTCACCCTGGCCATCGCACGCCAGGGAAGACCTGCATCGATCCTGTCCACGGATTTCGTGCCCGAGATGCTCGAGATCGGCAAGCGGAAGGCAGAGGAACATCAGGGCAGGACGACGATCGAGTTCGAGGTCGCTGACGCACAGGACCTGCCCTTCGGCGACGACGAATTCGATATTGTGACGGTTGCGTTCGGCGTTCGGAACCTTCCCGATCGCGGAGCCAACTTCCGCGAGGTATACCGCGTGCTTCGAACGGGCGGACGGTACGTGATCTTGGAGTTCAGCCGTCCCACGCTCAAGCCGTTCCGTGCGCTCTATCATTTCTACCTGCGCACTGTGATACCGATGCTCGGCGGCTGGCTCACCGGAGACCGGTCGGGCTTCGATTATCTGAATGAGTCGATACGGGCGTTCCCCCCGCAGCTCGCGCTAGCCGCTGAGTTGTACAAAGCCGGCTTCTCGGCAGTCGAGTGGCACAACCTGACCTTCGGTATCGTGGCGGTGCACGTCGCGGTCAAGTGATCGCGGTGGAGCGCTTCTTGCCGAGCGTGTACCATTGAGTTCCGGTATCGCATCTCCCCGGAGGTAGCCATGCTTCTGCTCGCCCGCTATGTGCTTCCCGTCTCCTCCGCACACATCGAAGATGGTGGCGTGCTCGTTCGCGATGGCGCCATCGTCAGGGTGGGGTCGCGTTCCGATCTGCTCGCCGACTATCCCGATGACGAGGTGCATGACTACGGGCTTGCCGCGCTCATGCCCGGCTTCATCGATCTCCACACTCATTTCGAGTACTCGGGCTTCCGGGGCGTGGTCGACGACCTGCCGTACACACAATGGAAGCTTCAGGTGCTCGCCAAAGAGGCGCTTCTCGACGAACAGGACTGGCGCGACTCCTCCGTCCTCGGAGCCGTGGAGACGATCCGGTCGGGCATCACGACGTTCGCAGACATCTCGGACTCGGGAGCATCGATAGATGCCGCGGCACGGTCCGGTCTGAGGGGCGTGTTGTACCGCGAGGTCTCGACGATGGACAAGCATCGGGTCGACGCCGAGATGGCACATGCTGTGGAAGATATCGCGTCCTGGCGCACGCGCGTCGACGAGTCGTTGATCACGATCGGCATCGCGCCGCATTCGCCTTACTCGTGTCACCCGACGCTGTTCAAGGTAGTCTCGGAGCATGTTGGCGGGACGGACATGCCGGTCGCAATCCACCTGGCGGGATCCAAAGACGAGTACGACTTCGTGAAGTACGGCAGTTCGATGCTCGGTCAGGAGTTCCGCGACCAGGCCGGCTGGGGGGACATGCTGTGGATGCCCACCGGCGTAAGCCCGGTGCAGTACGTGTATCAGTGGGGGCTGCTGGAGGTCCCGAACGTACTGGCGGTGCACTGCGTCCACGTGGACGAAGCGGATATCGAGGTCCTGACCCGCAACGATGTGTCCATCGCACATTGTCCGCGATGCAATCTCAAACTGGGCATGGGTATCGCTCCGCTACACTCGTTTGTGGTCAAGGGTCTACGCGTGGGTATCGGTACCGACTCCCCGGCATCGAACAGCACGATCGACTTCTTCGATGAGATGCGGGTCGGCCTGCTCACGCAGCGAGGCATCGGCGGAGAGACTGCCTACTACACCGGCCAGCGTTTCGTGCGCATGGCGACTCTCGGTGGGGCACAGGCGCTCAAGCTTGACCATCTTGTCGGCACGCTCGAGGTCGGCAAGCGGGCGGACATCATCGCGGTCGACCTTTCCCAGAATCATCAGGTGCCGACACAGGACCCCTACGGGGCGCTCGTACACACGGCCAACCAGGAAGACGTCTTGATGACGATGGTGGACGGCAAGATCCTGTTCGAGGACGGCCGCTTCCTTACCATGGATGCTGATGAGATGGCAGATGCTCTCGAGCGCGTTCGCGTGAAACTGAGGGACTGACATGGGTGCGGAGTTCGAGCGCGGCGTGGTCACCGCTCGAGACGCGCAGCGCGTCGAGGTCACCATGAGTCTCTCGGCGAGCTGTGAAGGCTGCAAACTCTGTGACAAGGACGGCGGCGGCGATCTGGTCATGCGGGGAGTGTTCGATCCGATCGGCGCAAGCGTGGGTGACACCGTGGAGGTGGAGTTTCCCGCCGAGGTGAAGCGTGCTGCCGCTGTGGCCCTGTACGTCGTTCCCGTCGCCGCGCTGCTAGTGGGATACCTGGCGGGCGATTTGCTGGGTGTGACTGCAGGAGTGAGCCGGGATGTCACCGGTGCGATAGGGGCTGTCGGAGCGGCCGCCCTGGCCTTCACCGGGCTTCAAAGGCGCGAGAGAAGCATGTCTCGAGGCCACACAGGGTCTCCATGGGTGCGTGCTATAATCGCGCGGGGTCCTGAGGGAACATGAAACTCACAGGACCGGGACATATCGTCAAAACAGGAGGTACGAGTACGTGAGCGATCAGGATTTCTTCTTCGATGAGGAAGAGGAAGCAGCTCCGGCACCGAAGCGTGCCGAGCGTTCCGCTAAGAGTGCAAAGCCCGCGCCGACGGCCCAGCCGGCCGCGTCGCAGTCAGTGTTCAGTCAGGATGTCAGCATGTCCGTGGCGGCGCTGATGGCGGTCATAGCACTGCTCATCGGTGTGATCATCGGCATCGTTCTTCCTGTGGGCGGCAGTGGTTCGGCCACGCCTGCCGCGACCTCTTCCGGCGCGGTCGTGCCTGCGCCGCAGTTGACCGAAGACCAGCTCAACACGGGCGAGCTCCCGGCCGGTCATCCGGACATCAGTGACATGAGCGCGGGAACCACTGAGACTCCGGCAGCCGGGGACGCAGCGCCCGCCCAGTAGAGAACCGTCGTGCAGGCCTGCTTCGCGGTTGCGAGTCCGGCCTGCACTCATGTGTGTTAGGAGTGTTTGCGCATGGCAGTAGACAAGAGCCGCACGCCTCTGTGGGTGAAGGCGGTTATCTGGATGATCTCGCTATCGTTCGTGTTCGGTGGTGTCGTTTGGCTCGGATTCGGAGGCGGCGGAGCGTCCACTGCGGGTACCGGTGACGCTACGACGCCTGGCGGCGGAATCACTGCGCAGTATCAGCCTGCCGTTGACGCTGCCGTCGCTGCCGTCGCGGCAAACCCGGAGAATCCCGACCTGCTGGCCTATGCGGGTCATAGCTACTACGAGTGGGCGGTCGCCCTATACGAGTCCGGGCAGCAGCAGGCGGCCGTCCCGCTTTGGCTTGCGGCCGTCTCTTACTACGACCAGGCGTTGGCGATCAGGCCCGGTGACGTGATCTTGCTCGGCAACAAGGGCTTTGCGTTGGCTTACGCGGATGACGCGGGTGCCGCGGCTGCGCTGAGGGCGTTCATCGCTGCAGATGTGACCGACTCAACGGGCCAGGTGGCCAATGCGAGCGAGCTCCTGGCTGGCCTCGAGGCCGCAGGAAGCGTTGCTGCGACCGAGAGCGCGCCCACGACTCCGTAGCGTTCGAGTCGCCTGTAGGAATGCGGATGGCCGACCACAGTGGTCGGCCATCTTTCTGTTCTCGGCTAGGAGAAGGATTCAGGCAGAGGATAGGTCTGCGACCATCGTGCGCGCCTGGTCGACACTCTCAGCTGTTGAGAAGATGCCGGAGAGTCTCGTCAGATCCAGGATGTTGTCTACGGTCTCGTTCGTGACCAGTACGAGTCGGCCTCCATGGGCGCCATATTCCTTCGATAGCGACAGCAGTAGTCCGAGACCCGAGCTGTCGAGATAGTCCAGGTGTGAAAGGTCGGCGATGGTCGAGCGCGGTGAGTGTCTGAGTATCCGGTCTATCGTCATTCTGAACGAGGCGCATTCGCTGTAGTCCAGGTCGCCTATGAGGGCGAGCATCCAGAACTCGTCACCGGGTTCGAGTTGGATCGTGAGTGCCATGGTGTCCTCTGCAACGGGTCTGTGCCGACTGCCGTGTTCCTACCCGTACGTCGCCACCTTCTCACCTCGTGGAGCACTTCTGCGTAGAGTGACTCCCTGGTCGGGGAGGTGCCGTCACGCTACAATCTATTCGCTGGCGAAATCGTTGTGAGGCGGGATGTGTATGGAACTCGACATCAGCACCGTACGCGAAGACGGCGTGTGCCGCATGATCCTCAAGGGCGAAGTGGATGTATACACGTCTCCGCAGCTCAAACAGGAGCTTGTGGATGCTGTTGAGGACGGTTGCGTGAACCTGCTGATCGATCTCGAGCAGGTCGGCTTCATCGACAGCTCCGGTCTCGGTGTGCTGGTGAGCGGGCTCCGCAGGGTCAAGGAGCGTTCCGGTACGTTGCGCCTTGTCTGCACCAAAGAGAACATCCTCAAGATCTTCCGGATCACCGGGCTGGAGAAGGTCTTCCCGGTGTTCTCAACGATGGAGGAAGCCTCGGACTTCTGAGGACTCCGGACGTCGCTTGCCTTGCTTGGCGCGTCCTCTTAGACTGTGACCCACGGTTCCGGGCCGGAACGGCCCGGTTCTCGTTCGCTTATGAGGAGTGGTGCGGTGTTCGGCATCGGTGGTTCAGAGCTCATCATCATCGCGGTGGTGGCCCTTCTCCTCTTCGGCCCAGACAAGCTACCCCAGTTCGGCCGCACGGTGGGCCGGTTCATGCGCGACTTCAAGCGCTACCAGGACATCATGGAGGCGACGATCCGCGCCGAGATGTACGCATCCGAGGGCGGCAAGCCGGATCCGTTCAAGAAGGGCAAGGATTTTCGCGAGAAGGTGCAGGCCCAAAAAGCCGAGGAAGCAGCCAAGGTGGCCGAGGAGACTGCGGAGCCTGCTGCCCTGGAGGGATCGGAGCTTTCCCCTGCCCAGCCCGCGGTCGCATCCGAGAAGGAAACAGAAGCACCGACCGATGAGGGAGAGGGGGAGCGCTCAGAGCCGTCGCAGGACTGAGCGAGCCGAAAATGCCTATATCTCCCAAGCGCATGCCCTTCATGGGACACATAGCCGAGCTGCGTCGCCGGCTTTTCATCGTAATTCTCGTACTGGGTACGCTAGCCGTGGGCCTGTACTTCGTGAGCGACCAGATCTACACGTTGCTTGTGGGTCCTGCGCAGAAGGTCATCGGAACACAGGGAAGCTTCACGTTCGACGTGCTTGAGGGCATGACGAACCGCTTCAGGCTCGCCGTGTGGGCCGCCCTGATCGTTGGCAGCCCTGTCATCATCTATCACGCGCTGTCGTTCTTTGTGCCTGCGTTCAAGCCCAAGGAGCGCCGCTGGTTTCTGTGGACCTTCTTCGCGGCCGTGGTCTTGTTCGCTGCCGGCATCGCCTTCTGCTATCTGTTGATCCTCGCGCCGAGTGCCGAGTGGCTCGTGCAGCAGAACGGTGAGACGTTCGATCTGATGTTGCGCGCCTCGAGCATGATGCAGTTCTCCATGTGGTTCATGGTCGGGTTCGGGGCCGCGTTCGAGGTGCCGATCGTCGTGTTCTACCTCGTCTATTTCGAGGTCGTACCGTACAAGACGCTTCGCCAGAATTGGCGCGTGGTCTGGGTGGTCATCATCGTCGTTGCAGCGATGATAACTCCGGACTGGTCCCCGGTGAGCATGGGGGCGCTGGCGGGTGCGATGATCGGCCTTTTCGAGGCCAGCATGGCGCTGGTGCACATACTCCTGAGAAAGAAGATCCGGGCGCAGAAGCTTGAACTCGACGAAGACTGACAAAGCGAGAGCGAGCGAGATATGCATGAGATGAGCATCTGTGACGGGATCCTGAAGTCCGCGGTCGAGGCCGCTCAGGCCGAGGGCGCCACGCGCATCAACCGGGTCGAGGTCACCTTCGGAGAACTCACTCAAATCGTCGCGGATGCGCTGGAATTCGCCTTCGAGGTCCTGCGCAAAGACACCATCGCTGAGGAGGCAACGCTTGGGATCACCATTCTTGAGGGCCGCTCGCGCTGTCTGGACTGTTCGGTGGAGTTCAGGCACGACCGCTATGAAGTGAGATGTCCGGAGTGCGGCAGCTACCTGTGCTCACTCGTGCAGGGGCGCGAACTCCGCATCGACAGCATCGACGTCGACTGACGTAAGGGGAGACGTGTGAAGATCGATATCTCGAAGGGTATTCTGGCGCACAACGACGCCTTGGCCGAGGAGAACCGTCTCCTGTTCGAGCAGCATGGTGTGTTCGTCGTCGACCTGATGGCGAGCCCGGGCGCCGGCAAGACCTCCACGATCCTCGCCACCATCGCGGCTTTGCGCGATCGCTATCGCATTGCTGTCATCGAAGGCGATATCGCGTCACGCGTGGATGCCGAGAAGATATCGGCCCACGGTATCCCGGCGGTGCAGATCAATACCGGTGGCGCGTGTCACCTTGAGTCCGCGATGATCCGGCGCGCGGTGGCAGCGCTCGATCTTGACGACGTCGATCTGCTCATCATCGAGAACGTCGGGAACCTCGTCTGCCCCACGGACTTCGATCTGGGAGAGCACGCCAAGGTGATGATCCTCTCGGTACCGGAGGGCGACGACAAGCCCCTCAAGTATCCGGGCATCTTCTCGATCTCCGAGGCGGTCATCCTCAACAAATGCGACACGATGAGCGTGTTCGACTTTGACCGGGACGCGTTCGAGTCGGTCGTCAAAGGGCTCAATCCGATGGCGCCCATCTTCCCCATCTCGGCCACCAAAGGAGATGGCGTAGACGCGTGGGCCGAGTGGCTGGCCGCGCGTATCGAGGCGGTTCGCGCAGCCGGATAGGAGGCGATCTCGCATGATGGACCGGACCCAAGGACTTGCCCTGGTCAAGGGGCGCATCGGCAACCCGAACCTTGTGAACCACTGTGTGGCGACCGAGATCATCATGGAGGCGCTTGCGCGCCATCTCGGTCTCTCCGACAGTGACGTCGACCGATGGGCGCTCGCGGGCCTACTCCACGACCTTGACTACTCTGAGACCGCTGACGACTTCGAGCGGCACGGCATCGTAACCGCCGAGCTCCTTGCCGATGAGATCGACGCGGAGATGTTGCACGCCATTCTCGCGCATGCGGACAAGGCTCCCAGAGAGTCCCGGATGGATATGGCCTTGTATGCCGCAGATCCCACCACGGGGTTCGTTGTTGCAGCCGCACTGGTCAGGCCGGACAAGTCTTTGGACGGCGTCGAACTGCGCTCTCTCAAGAAGCGGTGGAAAGAGAAGGCGTTCGCGCGCGGCGCGAACCGCGAGCAGATGGCGGCATGCGAGGAACTCGGCATGACGCGGGACGAATTCCTGCAGCTCGCACTCGGTGCGATGCAGCAGCGCGCAGGGGAGATCGGCCTGTAGACGCAGCTCGCCGGAACCATCACGGCACACCTTTCGGACGGGTTGCGGATGGGTGGGGGTTGACGGCACCCTCTATACTCTCTAGGCAGTGCCCGATTCCCACAGTCAGGACCAATGCATGCGACTCGTTGTTTCCGAGAAGAACATCGCCGCCCGCCGTATCGCGGAGATACTCGCCGTCGGCAAGCCCAAAGCGGAGAAGGTATACACCACCCCCGTCTACACGTTTCGCCGCGACGGTGAGGACTGGGTCAGCATCGGGCTGAAGGGCCACATCATGGAGGTCGACTTCCCCGAGACCTTCGAGGATGCCGACCTCAAGCGGTGGAACCTCGGATCGCTGGCTGCACTGGTGGGCGCGCCGGTTCTCAAGCTCCCCAAAGAGCGCGGCATCATCCAGTCGCTCAAGAGCCTGGCCAAGAAAGCTGACGACGTCATAATCGCGACCGACTTCGATCGTGAGGGCGAGCTCATCGGTTCGGATGCGCGCGACATCGTCGTGTCGGTCAATGCCGATGTCCCGGTGCACCGCGTCCGGTTCTCGGCCATCACCACGGGAGAGATCGAACGCGCTTTCGCCGAGAAGGACACGATCTCTGAGGAACTCGCGCAGGCCGGCGAGACCCGACAGGACATCGATCTCATCTGGGGCGCCGTGGTCACGCGCTATCTGACTCTGGCCCATCAGATCAAGACGCGCAGGCCGTACGGCGACGTGCTGTCGGCAGGCCGCGTCCAGACTCCCACGCTCAAGCTGATCATCGATCGAGAGAAAGAGCGTGAGGCGTTCGTCTCGGAAGACTACTGGGTGGTCAAGGCGGCGTTCGAGAAGAATGGCGAGCGCATTGCTGCCGGTCATGCCACCGAGCGCTTCCAGAACGAGGATGCGGCCAGGGCTGTCATCGCCGCAGTCAAGGATGCGTCGGAGGGTACGGTCGTCGGAGTCAAGCGGACCACCCGTACCGTCAAGCCGCCGGTTCCCTTCAACACGACAAGCCTCATGGCCGCTGCGGCGTCCGAGGGCTTCTCTCCCGCCAAGACGATGCGTGTGGCCGAATCGCTGTACATGAGCGGCTACATCTCCTATCCGCGCGTCGACAACACCGTTTATCCGCCAAGCCTTGACCTCACAGCCATCCTGAAGACGCTGGACGCAGTGCCCGCGTATCACGAGCACGTACAGGCGATCTTGCACAGGGGCGCGCTCACGCCCACTCGTGGTGCGAAGGAGACGACGGACCATCCGCCGATCCATCCCACGGGTGCGCTCAATCCGGAGTCCGTGGATGCGCAGGCATACAAGCTCTACAACCTGATATCCCGCAGGTTCATGGCAACGCTTTCCGAGGCGGCCATCATCGAGGCGACGCGTGTGGATTTCGACGTCAGAAACGAGCCGTTCTTCGCGCGCGGTGACGTGGTGCTCAAGGCCGGCTTCCGGGCGGTGTACCACTACGGCCTCAAGAAGGACGAGGTACTTCCGGCCCTGGCTGAAGGGGAGTCGGTCGATTTCCTCGGCGCCGAGATGGAGGCCAAGCAGACCCAGCCGCCGGCTCGCTACTCACAGGGCAAGCTGATCCAGGAGATGGAGAAGCTCGGTCTCGGGACGAAAGCCACCCGTCACGACATCATCCAGGGCCTCTACGATCGGAAGTACGTTCACGGTGATCCTGTTGAGCCCACCTGCAAGGGCCGGACCGTCATCGAGGCGCTAAGCACGTATGCGCCACGGATCACGACGCCGGAGATGACGAGCGAGCTCGAGGCCGAGATGGACGCGATTGCGAATGCCCGGGCCTCTCGTGAGGTCGTCGTCGGTCACTCCCGTGAGCTGCTGGCCGACATCATCGAGAAGCTTGTTCCTATCGCCGAGGAAGTCGGTGAGCTCCTCAAGAGCGCGACCGATGAGGATGCCAAGGTCGGCATATGTCCCAAGTCGGGCCACGACCTGCTCATCAAGTTCTCGCCGAAGACTCGCAGCTCATTCGTCGGTTGTTCCGGGTATCCGGAGTGCGATGTGACCTACCCTCTGCCCAAGAACGCCAAGTTCGCGTCCGTGGAAGAGATGTGTCCCGTGTGCGGTATGCCGCAGGTCAAGGTGATGCAGTTCAAGAAGAAGCCCCGCGTCATGTGCCTCAGTCCGGACTGTCCCACGAAGAAGGGACCCGAGATACTCATTCGTGCTGCCGGATGCCCCACGGGCGATGGCGGCGATCTGAGAGTCGCATACTCTGCGGTAGGCAATCGCTACGTGCGATGCACCAACTTCGAGAACTGCAAGACCTCCTACCCGTTGCCCCAGAGCGGTGAGATAGAGACTACGGAGGACACCTGCGAGTGCGGTGCGCCCATCGTCATAGTGCACACGAAGAAGGGGCCGTGGCGTATCTGCATCGACCCCGAATGTCCCCTCAAGCCGCCCCGCACGAACAGCACGGCAAGGGGCAAAGGCAGGGCTTCGGCGAAGGGTGCGGCCAAGAAGAAGGCGAGTCCGAAGCGCGCAGGGGGTAAGAAAGCCTAGGAGAGTCGGCGTCGTCGACTCGGACCCAGGGAGGTCGTCGTGCGCATCGCCGTCCTGCAGCACGCGTTTCGAGCCGATCCGGCTGCCGATGCTGATGCGCTGGTCGTAGCGGCCGCAAGCGCGGCCGCACTGGGCGCAGAGGTCATCGTTCTTCCCGAGGTGCCCTCCGTTCACACAGGATCGGAGTTGGATGCCTGGTGGCAGCGTGTGGCACTGGCTGTGCCCGATGCGCGCGTATTAGTCCCTCACGTCGGTCGCGACAACGGTTCGGCCGCCTTTGAAGCGGAACTCGATCCGCTCGGCCGGGTGGCTATGTTGTCGGGCGACGCCGCCATCGATCCCGAGGTCTTGCGGCAGACAGCTGATAGAGGAGCGGACGTTGTCGTTCTTGCGCCGCGCAGCGAGTCGGACCTGCAGGCGGAAGCCGTGCTCGAGTGCGCGATGGACCTCAGCCTCTCGGTCGTTTCTCTTGTGCTTGTCGTCGAGCCGGATGGTGCCGAGACGGGCGTGCCGGGCCACGGTGGCAGTGCGATCGTCTACCTTGGCGAGGCGATGGCCGAGGCTGCATCTGGCGACGACACGTTGATCTACGACATCGAGCTGCCCCTGACTCCTCCCGAGCCCCGCGGTCCGCTTCCGGCGGTTGCACCCATTCTCGCGCAGCGTCTGGCAGCGCACCGTGGCCAGAAGCTCGACGTCCCGTACCCGGCCGACCTCTCGTAGGGGAGTGTCCGGGCGCTCTCATGGTAGAATCCGGCTGTCAGTCTGAAGGGATCCGCCGTGTCGCGGCGCGGGCATATGTCCGTCGTGGCGCGGTGTTGTGTGAGAGGGGACATGATGGCACTGCCGAAAGTGACCGTGGTGGGCGCCGGCCAGGTGGGTGCTACTGCCGCGTTCCTTATGGCGACCAAGCAGCTCGCCGACGTCGTGCTTGTTGACGTAGCCGAGGGGATACCGCAAGGCAAGGCGCTCGACATGATGCACGCGCGTTCCGTGGAGAAGTTCGCGTCCACGGTCACGGGCACCAACGACTACGCTGCAACTGCCGGGTCCGACGTGGTGGTCGTCACCGCAGGACTGCCGCGCAAGCCCGGAATGACACGTGACGATCTGCTCGCCGCGAACGGGACTATCGTCCGTTCGGTTATCGAGCAGGCTGCGGCCGCCTCTCCGGATGCGGTGTTCGTGTGCGTCACCAACCCCCTCGACGTGATGACCTATCTCGCATGGAAGGTATCCGGGCTCCCGTCGGAGCGCGTACTCGGCATGGGCGGGGTGCTCGACTCGGCCCGCTTTGCGTACTTCATCGCCCGCGCGACGGGTGCCGCGATGTCTGAGATCGATGCCCTCGTGATCGGCGCTCACGGCGACACGATGGTGCCGGTGCCCCGTCTGTCGACGGTCGGCGGCCGCTCTCTTGTCGATCTTCTGACGGCCGATGAAGTGGCCGAGGTAGTCCGACGCACGGTCAACGGGGGTGCCGAAGTCGTCTCGTTCCTGAAGACAGGCAGCGCGTTTTATGCGCCAGCGGCATCGGTCACCTCCATGGTGGCGGCGATCCTCGGTGACACCGGTGCGATGCTGCCGTCCTGCGTGCATCTCGACGGCCAGTACGGCATCTCAGGTGTCTATCTCTCGGTGCCGGCGGTCCTCGGTCGTTGGGGCGTGCGCGAAGTCCCCGAGATCGCTCTCGACGCCGCCGAGCTGGAGTCGTTGCGCGACTCGGCAGCGGGTGTGTCCGATAGCGTGGCGTCTCTCGGCATAGGGGCGTAGGTCATGGCGGACGCTCGTGCGATAGCATCCGCTGTTCGCGAAGCTATCGGCACGGCTGCGACCTCGCTTCGGCCGGACGTGCTCGCGGCGATGCGGGCCGCGCTGGAGTCAGAACCTTCAGCACGTGGCCGGAGCGTGCTCGCGCAACTGATCCGCAACGCGGAGGTGGCCGAGACAGACCGCGTCCCGTTGTGCCAGGACACCGGTACCGTATGGGTCCGGGTGGAGCTTGGCGTTGACGAGCGACTTGGCGAGGCGCTGCAACCGGTGATAGACGAGGCTGTGGCCGAGGCCTACCGGGAGAACGCCCTGCGCATGAGCGTTGTGCGCGACGCGCTTTTCGACCGCACCAACACGGGCGACAACACGCCGGCGTTCATCGATACGGTGACGCGTCCGGGCAGCGGCGCGACGGTACACGTGATGCTCAAAGGGGGCGGTTCGGACAACAGCTCCGCCATAGCGATGCTGGACCCGGCGGCGGGCATCGAGGGTGTCAGGGAGTTCGTGCTTCGCACCGTCGAGGCCAAAGCGACGGGCGCCTGTCCGCCCCTCATCATCGGCGTGGGCGTTGGCGCGACGTTCGACAAGGTTGCGGCGCTTGCCAAGCGTGCGTTGCTGCTTCCGCTGGATCGCGACACCGGCGGGGAGGCCGGGGCGCTCGAAGTCGAGTTGCTCAGGCTCGTGAACGCTACCGGTATCGGCCCCGCCGGACTCGGCGGCCGTACGACTGCGCTCGGCGTGAAGTTGATCACCGCGCCGTGCCACATCGCGGCACTTCCCGTTGCCGTCAATGTGGGTTGCTCCGCAGTACGCACGGCGACCGTGGAGGTGGCGTGATGTCCGGGAACCACGTGACGTCGGCGCTGCGCGTCAAAGTGCCGTACTCAGCCGTGCTGTCGAACAAGCGCTTCCGCCGCCTGTGGGTCAGCCAGTTTGTGAGTGGCACAGGCGACTGGCTGGTTATCGGTCTGCTGATCCCTCTTGTCACGACGATGTCGGGCGGGTCATCGTTCGCGGTTGCCGGCATTATGATCGCCAAGATCCTTCCATCACTGTTCCTCAGCTCGTTCGTCGGCGTGTTCGTCGACCATTTCGATCGCCGAAAGGTGATGATGGCGTGCGATATCGCGCGAGCCGTGCTCGCTCTCGGGTTGTTGTTCACCAACAGCCTCGGGCTCATCTACCTTATCGTGATGCTCATGGAGATAGCCTCACTGTTCTTCACCCCCGCAAAGAACGCGCTCATCCCGCGGCTGGTGAGCGAAGAGGAGATCACTCTCGCGAACGGACTCAGTTACACGACCCAACAGGCGAGCATGCTCATCGGACTCACCATGTCCGGTGCGATCCTGGCGGGGCTCGAGGCCATCGTGCGCTGGGTTCTCGCCAGCGGCTTCCCCTTCGTCGACCAGCTGGTGGGTCCCCTCGCGCCGGCTCTGCTCGGTCCGAGGGCCGGTGTGTCGCTCGACACGCTGACGTTCCTTGTCTCCGCAGCGTTTATCCTGTCGATCAAGGTCAAAGCCCGCCCTTCCGGCAATGGCAAGCTCGGGCTCTCTCTCATCGGCAAGGACGCCATCGAGTCCTTCCGCTTTCTTGGGAGCCATAGAGAGCTGAGGGGCTTTCTGATCACGATTGGAACCGCGATCCTCGGAGGCGGCGCTATCATCACGGTCGGTCTCGTACACGTACAGCAGAATCTCGCGGGAGGCGTGCCGTTCCTCGACAAGGTGAAGGTGCTTGAGAAGCTTATCGCGGCACCTCAGACGTTCATGCTGGTGTTCATCGCCCTTGGCATGGTGGTCGGTGCACTTCTCGTCCCGAGGCTCGCGCAGAAGCTTCCCCTGCAAGCGCTGTTCCTTGGCGGAGTAGTCGCCTTCGGCACGGGGATGTTCATCTTCTCTCTGAGTACCGCCTACTGGACCGCTGCGGTGTTCGCGGTGGTCGCGGGTCTGTCGATCGCAGCGCTGACCGTCTCGGGCAATACCTACGTTGTGCAGACGGTCGAAGACGCAATCCGCGGACGTGTGTTCACCGCAATGGAATCGGTCGTCCGGGTGTCCCTGCTGCTTTCGATGGTCGTCGTTGCTCCGGCGGGAGACCTTGCCGCAAGTGCCGTACGCTGGTTCGTGCAGCGCCAGGGCATACAGCCGAGCAATGTGTGGCTCTCAGGGTCGCGCCTCACGTTGCTGTTCGCGTCGTTGCTGGTCATGAGCGCGGCGGTCTACGCATATCGGACGCTCAACTGGCGCGGAGCGGAGGAGGAGACCGATGACTGAGCCGATCCGGTTCACGCTGCCTGTCAGCGTCGAGTCGCTTTCCGACCTCATTGCGGGTGACGAGGTCTTGCTTTCGGGGCCTGTCTACACCGCTAGAGATGCGACGCACGCGCGCATCACCGACGAACTGAATCGCACTGGCGCGCTGCCGCATGGCCTTGCCGGGCAGGTGCTGTTCTACGCCGGACCGACGCCGCCGGCTGCTGGGCGAGCGATCGGTTCCGTGGGACCTACGACATCCAAGCGTATGGACGTCCACACGCCTGCGCTGCTCGATGCCGGTATCGTCGCGACGATCGGCAAGGGTGCGCGTTCAGCTGACGTCAGAGATGCATGCGTGCGCACAGGTGCGGTCTACTTTGCTGCGGTGGGCGGGACTGCCGCGCTGCTTGCCACGCACGTACGCTCCGCGGAAACGGTTGCATGGGAAGATCTGGGTACCGAGGCGCTGGTTCGGCTGGAACTCGACGAGTTCCCGGCGTACGTGGCGATCGACTCACGAGGCGCCGATCTGTACGCTTCGGCTCCTGCAGCCTGGCGTCGCACCGAGGGAGAGTGACCGGCATGCGTGGGCTGTTGATCTCGTTCGAGGGCGGAGAGGGTTCAGGCAAGTCGAGCCAGATCCGTAGACTCGCAGAACACCTTGGCGGGCTCGGCCTCAAGGTGATCGTTGCGCGCGAACCCGGCGGAACACCCGCAGGTGACAAGATCCGAGACATTGTTCTCGACCCCGTACACATCGGGCTCGACCCGCTGGCCGAGCTGTTCCTCTATGAGGCGAGTCGTGCGCATCACACGAGCGCGATCATCAAGCCTGCACTTGCGGCGGGGACGATCGTGCTCACCGACCGCTACGCGGATTCGTCATACGCCTACCAGGGATACGGTCGCGGTCTTGATCTTGACCTCGTGCGCTCGATGAATGCCGCTGCTACAGGCGGTCTGGTGCCGGACCTGACCTTCCTTCTCGACGTGGATCCCGCCGAGGGGGTGGCCGCCGCTACGCCGGAGGGTGCCGATCGGCTCGAGCTCGAGCAGCTCGACTTCCACGAGAGGGTGCGCCTCGGATTCCGGGATCTGGCAGACAGCGAACCCGAGCGTGTGAAGCTCATATCCCGAGACACTCCCGAGGCGGTCGCGGACTCGATCAGGGCCGCTGTCGAGACGCTGCTGCGCGAGCGCAGCATGCTACGATAGCCTCCTTATGGAGCGCAACTGTGTCTGGGACGACCTGATCGCGCAAACGCGGGTCGCAGACTTCCTCAGCCAAGCCGCGACCACCGGTACGGTGGCGCACGCCTATCTGTTCACGGGGCCCACGGGGTCGGGCAAGAAGACCGCCGCCCGCGCACTGGCCTGCGCGCTGTTCTGCGACGACGACGGCTGCGGCGTGTGCTCCACCTGTCACCGGATCCGGAACGGGACGCACCCCGACGTGCATGTGCTGAAGCCCGCCGGTGCGGCGACCTACATGGTCGAGCAGGTGCGCGAGGTCATCCACGATGTGAGCCTCAAGCCGGTACAGGCATCGCACAAGATATACGTCTTCGAAGAGGCCGACAGATTCAATGCCGAGTCGGCGAACGCGTTTCTAAAGACCCTCGAGGAGCCGCCCGACGACGTCATCATCGTGCTGCTCACGCGGAGTTTCGACGCCGTCATCCCCACCATCGCCTCGCGATGTCAGGTGGTGCGCTTCCGTCCGGTGCCCGAGTCTGTTGCGCTCGGGGTGCTCGTGGAGCGCAGCGGTGCGACTCTCGATGACGCTCGGGTTGCGCTTGCAGCATCGGATTGCGTGATATCGCGTGCGTTGGACTTCCTGCAGTCACCGGTTCGCCGGCGCACCCGGGATGTCACGATCGAGCTGCTCAAGCGGTTGTCGCTGATGGACGGGCATGACGTGTTGCTCGGCGCCAGGACCCTGCTGTCGGAAGCGAAGGCTCCCGTGCAGGCGCTCAAAGCGATACAGGCCGAGGAGCTGATAGAGCGCAAGGAGCTTCTCGGCAAGAAGAGCTCCACCAAGCCTCTGGAGGACCAGCATAAGCGCGATCTGACCGCTCGTGAGCGCGAGGGAGTCACCGAAGTGCTGAGCGTGACCGAGAGCTGGCTTCGGGATTGCTTGGTGATGTCAGGACATGCGCCCGAACTCGTCGCGAATGTCGACGATGCCGACGCCATCGAGGAGATCGCCGCGGTCATCACGCCTCGTGCCGCAGTGCGTGCTCTGGAGGCGGTTACTCGCACTCGACGCCGCATCTCGTATAATGTGAGCCCGCAGCTGGCTGTGGAAGCCATGCTGTTCGACATACAGGAGGTTTTGCGATGCCCACGATAGTGGGAGTCAAGCTGCCCTACGCGGGCAAGGTACTATTCTTCGACCCGGCCGGCACGTCCGCGGTCGAGGGCGATCACGTCATCGTCAGCACAGAACGCGGCCAGGAGTTCGGCGAGGTCGTCTTGGGCCCGCGCGAGGTCGAGGCTGATGCCGTCCCCGGCGATCTCAAGCCGGTGCTGCGTGTCGCAGGCGACGATGATGTCGCGAAGATGGACGGTTACGCCGCCAAGCTGCGCGAGGAGATGGAAGCCTTCCGGGGACTCGTCAAGAAGCACAAGCTCGACATGAAGCCCATCGGAGTCGAGCATCTGTTTGATGATTCCAAGATGGTCTTCTATTTCGTGGCCGAGGAGCGCGTCGACTTCCGCGATCTCGTCCGCGAGCTCGCTTCGGAGTTCCATACGCGCATCGACATGCGTCAGATCGGTGTGCGTGATGAGGCACGCATGGTGGGTGGGCTCGGCCACTGCGGCGAGCAGCTCTGCTGCGTGCGTTTCGGCAGCGAGTTCCAGCCGGTCTCGATCCGGATGGCGAAAGAGCAAGACCTCCCGCTGAACCCGTTGAAAATCAGTGGGTTGTGTGGCAGACTCATGTGCTGTCTGCGCTATGAGTACGAGGCGTACAAGGACTTCAAACAGCGCGCGCCGAAGTGCGGTACTCCGGTGGAGACACCAACGGGACAGGGCAAGGTCGTGTCCCTGAACACCCCGAAAGAGACGGTCACCGTACGCATGCCTGATGGTACTCAGGTCACGGTCCCGCTCGAAGGCGTCGACTGTAGTTCGGGCAGAGGTTGCCCATGCAAGTTGAAAGCAGAAGCTATCCAGCCTCCAGAACCTGCGTTTCCCGAGCCCGTCATGGTGCGGGATATCGCGAAACCGGCGCCGAAGGTCGAGGAAGCCGAGACAGGCGACAAGCGTCGTCGGTCCAGGCGGTCACGGAAACGCAAGCCTGCCGGCGAGGGCGGTGCGGAGCGACAGGCCCAGCCTGCGCAGAAGCCTGCGAATCGTCAGCCCGCGAGCAAGGAGCCCGCACAGGGCACACCGAAGGCCGATGCAAAGCCGGCGGGCGAGGGGACGTCCTCGTCGTCCAGGCGCCGTCGCAGGCGCCGGCCGTCAGGCGGCGGATCGGGAACGGCCGACAAGGCCGAGTAGTGCCGACGTAGCTCAGCTGGTAGAGCAGCGCACTCGTAATGCGCAGGTCAGCGGTTCGAATCCGCTCGTCGGCTCCAGGTACTGTGACCTGCGGGAACGGTGTTCCTAGCAGGGTTGAAATAGGCTCATGGAGCCGCAAGAAACAAGGGTCATGCAAGGTTCCGTGCAAGGTTCACGGGCTGCATGGCCCTTTCTGCACCCTGCGCAGCACTGTGCAATGTGTCCCCTGGGGGGAGGGGGGGAGTGTGCCCACCTTGTTTTTGCCTGAAGCGAAGAAGCAAGGAAAGGAAACGAGGCGGATCCTTCACCTATCAGCGCGACCCGGCAGACCCCCCCCACCCCTTTAAGTGATCGGGCAGACACGCCCGCCCGTATTCTCACACACGTTTTGCCGCCCCAAAGGATTCCGCACGCACGACCGCATGAGGCCGCGTATCCTCGCCTCTCAGCCTCCTTGCTACCCTTCTCGACTCGATACCCGTCCGCTAGTCGCCGGATGATACAGGAGCGCTCAAGGCCTCATCTCTCCGAAGAACGCCAAGAAGTGCAGTAGGGCACGTTGGCTGAGGTCTTCACTTGTGCGTTCGAGTGCTAGACTGCTTACAGCACAGTACGTGGGGGAGACAATGAGCAGCGGGGAACTAGACATCACTGCGGCGGGCTATGTCCCTGTCGGGACCCTCGATTCTGTGGGATTCGCAACACTCTGGCCGACATTCAGGCCTGCATCACTTGAGGTTTACGCGCATCCGCAGAATCTGGTCAGACACCTCCAAGGGAGGAACGGCTACATCGAGCGAGTTGCCGCATTCAACCACTACGGGCACCTGATTCCGGCTGCTCTGCTCGATCCTGATTACTACCTGATATGGGAGAAGGTTGACTCCAGCGAAGCCGGAGTATCAGTTGTGTGGGCAATCCCTGAGGGGGACGACGAAGAGTGCTTTCTGCAAGTAGGGGTTCGTGTGCTGTCTGCGGAGTTCACTGACCCTAAACTCAACTACGTGTCCACGATCTATCCGATGTCACGGAGCAAGTTCGACAGCAGGAGGATGAAGGCTAAGCGCGTCTGGTGCAGCAAGTGAGGTAGTCCACTGCGCTCAACTATCGGCAAGTATCGGACGATACATGCTAGTGACGGATGATTTGACAGATGAGTGTTGACGCGGGTATATAGAACACAGGTGGCGAGGTGGAGAATCTCCTATCGACCACGTACCTCTCAGCGTGAGCTGAGATGAGTACACAAGTGATGCAGGGACTGGGAGTCCTGCCGCTGCCTGACTCGAAGAGAGAGGTTTCCGCCTCTCTCTTCTGCTTTCCATCGGTTGCCTGCGGCTAGGTTCAAGTATGGATCCCGCAAGCAGGCACTGCCACAGTCTGTGATGGGAGACGGCCCAAGGTCGGCCCGTCTCCCGCTTCTCGTCCGCGGTCTTGTGTCAGCGACGAGTGCTAGACTGGCGTAGTGCGTCGGCGGGGAGGCTGCGTACGACCGAGACAAGAGGGGGAGACTATGACTCGCGTCGGCAGTGTTGGGTTTGGACAGATATCTAAGAGACATCTCGGGATCATGGCGATGGTCGTCGGGGCGTCGGCATTGCTGCTTATTGCGGGTTGTTCTGTGCCTGCGAGCGGCGAAACGGATGACGAGGCCGACGCGGTGCAGGTCAGTGTCGCGAATGAGCGAGACGAGGACACCCTCCAAGCCGAGCCAGAGCCGACCATCCAAGAGCGATTGGACGCCAGCTTCGGTACCTTCGATCCGATAACCGAATCCGGCAACGGTGATGCCGTGGTATCGCTACCTAGCGCCAGCGGGGCGGTCATCGAGGTCAAGTATACGGGTGACCGGAACTTCGTCGTCTGGACACTGGACGACGGCAACGAGGAGCGAGATCTGCTCGTCAACACCGTTGGGTCGTATGAGGGGAATGCGGCTTACTTCGATGATGGAGCGACGCAGTTGAAGGTATCGGCCAACGGGTCGTGGACAATCGTTGTCAGTCCGCTGAGTGCTGCACCAATGATGACCGGCAATGACTCTGGCAGGGGCGACTCCGTACTACTCTACGACACAGAGGCCGCGCGCTGGGATTTCACGCATAACGGCGCGCGCAACTTCATCGTCTATCGTCTTGTTCCAGGTGACCTGGAGTTGTTGGTGAACACCATCGGCGTGTACGAAGGGACTGTACCTGTTACCGCCGCAGCGGGGGTTGTGACCATCCAGGCTGACGGAGATTGGACGCTCACCGCGAACTGATTATCGGCATCGTGACGACAAAGGAGACCGCCGAGGGTTGGCGGTCTCCTTCTCTGTGCGCTCTGGACTTCGGGCTATGCGACGCTCTCTATGAGGAACCGCGCCTTGAGCACCTGAACGGCCTCGGCGATGTGGTCGCCCGCGATTAGCTTACCGGCGTGGCGGTCGATGTACTCCACATCGTGGCTGTCGAGTAGCCAGTCGCCGGACACAAGGCGCTGGAACGTGCCGCCGTAGCCCTCCATGACGGAACGCACATCATCCTCCGTGCAACCCCACCGCTGCGCCATGTCTGCGGTTCCCCAGAACTCCTCGTACTCGGTCATGACCCCTCCTCTGTGTCGCTGCCGGTCAGCTACGACTCTACCCCTACTGGGCATCCGTTTCAATAACGAAAGCCGCGTACCATTTGACCGTAAAGGATACGGGGGCCATGGACACGAAACGATGCAGCAGGTGCGGCAAGATGAAGGCGGCGCGGGAGTTCTATACCGACCGCCGTTCTACTGATGGCTTGCGCTCGGACTGCCGGGACTGTGTACGTGACCTGATAGCGTGGCGCAAGGAGCATCCCGGGGAGCCGACACCGTACCAGCAAAAGCGGGCGAAGCTCGCAGCAGAATTGGCCCGCCGTTGTCCGAAGTGCGGAGAAGTGAAGCCTATCGAGGCATTCGGCACGGATCGCGCTCGACCAGATGGGCGGGACGTGCGCTGCAAGGAATGTCGGCGCGAGGCGACACGAGAAGCGCGACAAACCGACTAGGTCCAGGTCAGCGTCGTTAGGCTCCTGCGGCGGAGCGCGCCGCCTCTCTCGCTTCTCCGAGTCTATCCACCGCTTCTCGCTTGCGCTTGTCAAAGGCGTGCGCGTAGTTCTTCAGCAACACGTCGGGGGAGTGTCCCGTTATCGCTGAAATCGTGACTGCATCATTCCCTAGTGCTATCAGTTGCGACACGAACGCGTGACGCAGCAGGTGCGGTGTAATACTCGACATCCCGATACGTTCCGCCATGTTGCGGAAGGATGCCTCAAAGGATGCGGGAGCGACCATCTCGCCTTCCGCCGTGGCGCATATCCAGTCCTGGGCGGGGGAGTCGGCACCCTTCCATGACCTGCGGTGCCTCATGCGACGCTGCCGTTGTTCGGTCTGGAGCAGCTTCAGCTCTGCGATGGTGTAGGCATCTAGCGGGACGTGCCGCCGCTTCTTGGTCTTTGTCGTCTCCTTGATGACTATTCCGCCCTCTGGGGTCTGCGTGACCGACCGCTGAATGATGACCTCTTTCGCGTCGTAGTCGATGTCTGACCAGCGCAGGGCAAGCGTCTCGGAGCGCCGGGTGCCGAGATAGGCAGACAGCATCACGGGGGCTTCGAGTGCCGGTGAGTCTGCGACGGCGAGCTTCACGAACCGCTCCACCTCAGCCACGTCCACCGCTCGCTTCGGAGCGCCGGTGCGCTCGACGTTCTGAGGCCGCGCGGCTTTGCTGGCAGCGGGGCTACGGTCCAGGTCATGCTGAATCTGGACGGCGAAGGTGAAAAGAGCGCGTATGACGTTATGCACAGTCCAGACGGTCGGCCCTGCAAGAGCGGAGTCGCCGCCGCGCTTGCGGGAACCCTTGGAGGACAGCTGCGCGTAGAGCCGCTGGAGGTCGGTCTCCGTGACCTCAGAGAGCTTCATATCGCCCAGGTTCGGCTTCACGTGCTGCCGGATGATCTGCTCATAGCGTCGGTACGTCGTGTCCGCGAGATGGTGAGCGGCCCACTCGCTCAGGTAGTAGTCCGCATACCGTGAGACCGTCCACTCGCGCCGCGTCGCACGTTCTATCTCCATGCGTCCCCTTGCGGTCTGCTTGGCCTTGCGGTCGGCTATCGCGGTCTCGCGTACACTCGGGGCCAACTTCTCGGCTTCGGTGTCGTTGGCGGCCCGAAATACGCGAGTCACCTGCCGTCCGACATGCCAGCCGATCACCTGATAGCGACCATCCCCGAGGCTGCGGAGACTTCCGCTCCCGTATGGCCTCTGCCGCGTGGCTGTTGTCTTGCTCATTCCAAACGCCTCCCTAGAGGTTGGTCTTCCACCAGTCGAACTGCGCACCAGTAACACGCGTGTAGGCGCGTCGAGCGTCGCGCTGGAAGCGCACGAGATCATCGAAGTAATGCTCAGGGTGTGAATCGTTCCATGAGTCCATGAGCATCTGCCAAGTCATACCGGGAGTGTTCTGACGCACGGCATGGATAGCGAGGTCTGCGATGTACTGCTCCGTCACCGACTTCACGGTCCGCGTCTTGCCGATGGCATTCAGGTACTCTCGACGAATCTCGCGGTAGATGGAAACAAGCTCCTTCTCCGATGTGCCAGGGGGAACCACCAGTCGGATGACACCTGCGCCCGGTGTATTGCCCACGCCATAGCCGCCTCTCGCTATGAACGGGGGCGGGGTGGTGTCAGTGAGTACAAAGGCGACGGCACTCGTCTCGCCCCAGCGATAGAAGCTCACGAGGCTAGCCGCTACCGCCTGAAGGTGTTGCAGCACCGTCCCGCCCCGGTACGGGGCGGCGTGCGCCCACGGGTCTTCGGGTGTTGGGAATGTGATCGTGGCCTCTGATTGCCCCGAAACGTGGTCGCATGGCTCATTCCCGTCGCCCGTGATCCACGCCTCCACATCAGAGAGTCGCATCAACCCTGAGGCCAGGTGGCAGTCGCGGAAGGCGATGACATCGGGTCGCCTTCTGGCCTCCACGGCCTGTATCTCGACCAGCGCATCTGGTCGGTAGTCTGTTGCTTCCATGCAGTAACCTCCAGGTTTCGGGGTGTGAAACGTGTCCTGGTACACCGCTATACCTGGAAGTATAACTAGAAACAGAAGCCGTGGCAAGTGCCATGGATGTGATACGGAAGGAGACTTCAATGCAGAGGTTTGATGCAGAGTGTATCCGCGATGAGTTGTCGCGTCGCGGATGGAGCGCGAGCCGCCTTGGACGTGAGGCTGGAATCAACCAGACCGAGGCGATCCAGATTGTGAACGGGTCGCGGAAGGCTGGACCCACAGCCCGAAGACGCATCGCTGGAGTGTTCGGGTGGCCGGAGGTGTCGGACGATGCCACGAACTAGGCCCGCAACGCTTCGCCGTGAGGACTTGCCCGACATCGTGACGGTGAACGAGTTTGCCGAGTACGACCGCTCAGACCCCAGGACAGTCAGGGATGACGCGAAGGCTGGACTAATCCCTGGCGCATACCAGCGCGGCAAGTCCTGGCGGATCGACATGACCGTCTACTTCGAGGCGATGAGCGGCGGTGCACAATGACGCAGACAATCGCACGCTATCGGATGCCTGACATCACCGGCACACTCGACGACTACGAGCGACTTCAGCACCGCGACCTCGATTCCATGCCCGACGACCTACTGCTCGCCGAGTCGATCAGCGCCGCGACAGCTCTGAGCTTCGCAGTACGTGCGCGGCCTGTCAGGTACGTCTACACACCGAACGGCTCGATGCGCGCTCAGGACTGGCTGTCTGAGCGGCTGAACGCGGTCGAGCAGGAGCGACGTTTCCGCCGCAGTCGGAGCAACCGATGAGTGCGGACGCGCCGCTGGGCATCATGCTCTGCGACGTAGTGCCGCAAACGGTGTCCTGGCTTTGGGACGGACGTATACCCCTCGGGAAGCTCACTGTGCTCGACGGCGACCCAGGGCTAGGCAAGAGCACGTTGACGCTTGCGGTAGCCGCCCACGTGTCGCGCGGTATCCCACTGCCCGGCAGCTCCGAACCGTCAGAGGCCGCAGGCGTCGTGCTGCTGTCCGCTGAGGATGACCTGGCAGACACCGTGCGTCCGAGGTTGGACGCCGCCGGTGCGGACGTGTCACGAGTGCTCGCGCTCAAGAGCGTTCCTGATGGTGATGATGAGCGCCTAGCGTCCCTGCCTGCTGACGCATTCCTCTTGCGGCAGGCTATCGCGCGCACAGGTGCGCGGCTTGTCGTCGTGGACCCGCTCATGGCTTGGCTCGACTCGTCGGTTGATTCGCACAAGGATCAAGGCGTCCGGCACGCACTCCACAAGCTCGCATCACTCGCCGAGGACAGCGGAGCCGCGTTCCTGATCGTGAGGCACCTAAACAAGGCCGTGGGCGGCAACCCACTATATAGAGGTGGCGGCTCAATCGGCATCATCGGCGCGGCGCGCTCCGGGCTTCTGGTCGGACGAGATCCCGACGACCCGACGAGCCGCGTGCTCGCGTCCACGAAGTGCAACCTTGCTGCCGAGCCTGACAGCCTGCGCTTCCATTTGGAGCAGCACGAGGGCGCGTCTCGTGTCGTGTTCGACGGCACGAGCCTACATGGTGCCGCTGCCGTACTGGACACCGACACGAATCCCACAGCGCTCAATGAGGCAAAGGACGTTGTGAGAGACATCCTCTCCGACGGTCCGATGTCCGCTACCGAGGCACGCCGTGTCGCGGTTGATCGTGGCATCGCAGACCGCACTCTTGACCGCGCCACGAAGGCGCTAGGCGTCTTGAAGCGCAAGCGTGGTATGACCGGCGGCTGGACATGGAGCCTGCCTGAGCATGTTGGCAACGTTGGCGAACTTGGCGACCTTGGCGATGTTGGCAGACTTCCAGAGGCTGAGACTCCCATAGGGGATGAAGACGAGATCGAGGTGATCGACTAATGGCACAGCGTAAGACTTACGACGCCGACGACCGCAGGGCCGCGCTCCGAGTGCTCGCGCTTTGCGGTGGCAACTGCGCCCAGGCATCACGCGAGACCGGCGTGAATAGAAAGACGTTGGCACGGTGGGCTGAGGAAGCCACCCCGGACGAGCTGGACCAGGCACGCACTGTGCCTCAGTCCGTAGGTCAGCGGCTCGACCGCATCATCGACGCGTACCTGCGTCGCTTGGAGCGTGAGGGCAAGACCCTTTCCGTCTCGCAGCTCCCGGTCGCGGTTGGCATCCTGATCGACAAAGCCCGCCAACTCCGCCAAGAACCGCCGAGCAAGCCGCGCCAGGACGAGCATATCGCGAGCGACGTGGAGACCATAGAGGCTGAGCTAAGAAGGCTTGCCTCCGAGTACGGGAGCACCGATGAGTGACGAGATCACCCGCGTACTTAAAGCGCTGGATGCCTCAGGCGGCGTGCCGTTCGATGACACGGACTCCGACGAGGTGTACGACGCAGAAACCCTGCTGAAGTTCTTCGGATTGACCGACACACCAGACGATGACGAGGAGTGCGACGATGACTGAACTTGAACTTGCCGAATTGGAAAGAACGGTACTGCTCGCTGAGAACGCATCGGCGCTTGCGCTCGCAAAGGAGCGCCACGACACACATGAGATGCACCGCCTCATGATAGAGGCGCGCCGCATACGGAGTGCCACCCCTACCCCTAAGGAGGGTGACGCACGATGAGCGACGCCAGACGAGATATCACGATGGGTCAACTAGCGGCCGTGGGATTCGACGCCGGGGCCGAAGTCAGCACCATCCGTGACACGGCAGCGGTCACGCGTCAGGCAGCCACCATGGCCGCCCTCGGCGAGCGACTCACCAGCGCACTCGTAGCGGGTGACTCGGAAGCCGCGACCAGGGCGCTTCTGGACCTAGACAAAGACGACCGCCGAACGACAGAGTTGCTCCGGGCGGCTGCGGACCAGGCAACCAGGCGCGCCTACCCATGGCGCAAGGCATACGCCTTCGCAGCGGCACGCTTCGATGAGACAGCACGCGAGTTTGCCGAGGCGTGCCGCAGCGTCGATCCTGACGAACCGGCGGATAACGTCGTCCAGCTCCGCAACCCCGCCCGCGCCAATTGGGCAAGCATCCCGAAACTGTCCGCAACGCTAGAGGCGCGGTTCCGACTGCTCAACGCCGTGGCGGCAAGCGTCATAAACGACTACAGCCCGAACGCGACTACCGACCAGATGCGCGTCTGTATCGACGCCGGGAAGGCTCGCGGGGCAGAGGCGGCGTTCAAAGGCCCGGGCAGCTCACGCGGGGGCCGCTGGGCCGACCTGGTGCGTATCGGATGCACCTTGCGTGCTGCGGACCTCGACAGCCTTGCAGGTGACAGCGGCGCGTAGTGCTCAGCTGATGCGCTAGCGGTGTGCCAACGTGTGACCCTTGGGGGCGAATGCGCCCCTGGGGGTCACTTGCGTTACGGGGGATTTGCACGAGGCGCGAGCAGGGAGAATGTGGGAACTTGCAGAGGGCAGGAAACAGGCACCGCGTCCGCGTGTGACCAACGCAAAAGGGGAGACCACCGGCGTGCAAGGTTTCATGCAAGGTTCGCATTGCATCCGGGGGTGTTTGAGTGTGTCAGAGTGTATTGCCCCTTGTCGGGATTGTGCTCAAATGCGCCATACTGTGCCTCTGAGCTGCGGCTTTAGACGTTCTCGTAATGCGCAGGTCAGCGGTTCGAATCCGCTCGTCGGCTCCAGGGACAGTATCGAAGGGGCCCGTTTCTCGGGTCCCTTCGTTCATTCTCGGGCTTCACGCGTTCGGGTCGTCCGAATACCCCCCGGGGCTTGCGCCGGTTTTGTAACCCGTGCTACGTTGTCACGACCTTACACCCCCGGACGGGACATCGCTTCACCCGCCGCGGGGGCGTTGTCGTACTATGGGTCGGTGGTATGCCCGCCTGTCTCGGACACCGGAGGAGGGAGCGCGTCCGATGATGCAGAGTTCGACTGCGGACCATATCGTGATCGCTGCCTTCGTCCTCATCGGGATCTTCTTCGTCTTCGCGACACTCCAGGCCTCGCACTTGTTGGCGCGCTCCAAGCGTGACGAGGCCAAGCTCGATACGTACGAATGCGGCAGCGAGCCTCTGGGTCCGCCGTGGGTCCAGTTCCGCATCGGCTACTACGTCTATGCGCTGCTCTTCGTCGTTTTCGATATCGAGACTGTCTTCCTCTACCCGTGGGCTGTCGCTTTCGGCCGTATGGGGGTCTTCATCGTCGTGGAGATGTTCATCTTCATCGCGATCCTCGCCGCAGGTCTGGCATATGCCTGGAAAGAGGGGGCGCTCAAATGGCGCTAGAGCGCTTCACCGGCGAGAACTCCATGGTCTTCATCCGCAGCGAGCAGCTTTTCGACTACGCGCGCCGCAACAGTCTGTGGTACATGCAGTTCGGTATCGCGTGTTGTGCCATCGAAGGGCTCATGAGCGCTTCGGGCCCGCGCTTCGATTTCGATCGTATGGGCGTCTTCTTCCGTTCCAGTCCGCGTCAGACCGACGTGATGATCGTTGCCGGTACGGTGAACCTGAAGATGGCCGAGACGGTGAAGCGCCTCTATCACCAGATGCCGGAGCCCAAGTGGGTCGTCGCAATGGGGGCGTGCGCCTGCACCGGCGGGCCGTTCCGAGAGTACCCCAACGTCATTCTCGGCGTCGATGAGATAATCCCGGTCGACGTCTACATCCCCGGCTGTCCGCCCCGGCCGGAGTCGGTGCAGTACGGTTTCATCCAGCTGCAGAAGAAGATCGCCGCGCAAACGGAGGAACGGCTTGCTGCCAGACGCCGAAACGATTAGACGCACCCTTGCGACGGGTGGAGCGTATGATGCCGAGGTGACCGTCACGGCCCTCGGTGTCGTCGTGCGCACGGAAGCCAGTGTCGTCATCGACGCCCTTGCGGCGCTGTCGGCTGAGGGCTACGAGTCGCTTATGGATCTCGACGGTACTGACACCGGGTCGGCGATAGAGCTCACGTACCGCTTCCGGAGCTATCAGCACGGACTTGAGGTCTTCGTGAAGACCGTCGTTCCCTACGATGCCGAGGTCGCCTCGGTGTGGAATCTCTATCCGGCGGCGCTCATGCCCGAGCGCGAGACCGCCGAGCTATTCGGTTTGAAGCTCTCCGGCCATCCGAACCCCAAGCGCCTGCTCACTACAGATGGCGTGCCGCCTCTGTTGCGCAAGAACGTCGCCATCCGCACTCGCGAGGAGGTGCGGCGCCCATGACGGACCCGCGTCTCGATGTGCTGGGCGTCGGACTTCTCGGCGAAGGCCTCCACGATCCCGGTGAGCCGCCGGTCGGCATCCGTCGTGCCCCTGAGGGCGTGGACGGGCTTACCACCGAGCACCTCATCATCAACATGGGCCCGCAGCATCCGTCCACCCACGGCGTGCTGCGGATGCTCATCGAGGTGGACGGCGAGGAGGTCGTCACCGCGGAGGTCTCCGTAGGCTACCTCCACCGCGGCATCGAAAAGCTGGCGGAGCACCGCCGCTATGACGCGGTCGGGACTCTGATGGACCGCGGGGACTACGTCTCGGGCATCCATGGCGAGCTGGCGTTCGCGCTGGCCGCCGAGAAGCTCATGGAGGTCGAAGTACCCCGTAAGGCCGATTGGCTGCGTTCTCTCACGTCTGAACTCAACCGCATCGCGAGTCATCTGGTCTGGTACGGCACCTTCGGGCTGGACATCGGCGCCATGGGGCAGTTCCTGTATTCGTGGCGCGACCGCGAAGTCATCGTGGACATCCTCGAGGCGATCACCGGACAGCGCATGATGTTCAACTACGTTCGCCCGGGTGGCGTGGTTGCAGACCTGCCGGCGGGTATCGACGTTAAGATCAGGGAGTTTCTCGGCACATTCGACATGTATCTCGATGAGCACGAGCAGCTGCTCGGTGGCAATGAGATCTTCCAGCGGCGCGTGAAGGGGATCGGTGTCATCGACCGCGACAAGGCGCTGACGTTCGGCCTGTCGGGTGCGAACCTGCGCGCGTCGGGCGTCGCTTTCGACGTGCGGAAGCAGATCCCGTACGCGGCATACCCCGAACTCGACTTCGAAATCCCGGTCGGCACGACGGGTGACGCCTGGGACCGCTACGCGGTTCGGATGGGCGAGATGCGACAGGCGGCACGCATGATCCGCCAGCTCATAGACGGCATGCCCGAGGGAGACCATACAGCCAGGGTGCCGAAGGTCATCAAGCCTGCGGCGGGCGAGGTCTACGCGAGTGTCGAGTCCTCGCGGGGCGAGACCGGCATCCACTTGATCTCCGACGGCTCGGTCTCCCCGTATCGCATGCACTATCGCGGTCCTTCCCTGTATGCGCTTCAAGCGCTCGAAGACGTGCTGCCCGGCCATCTGCTCGCAGATGTGGTCATGATCATCGGGTCTGTCGATGTCATGCTCGGGGAGATCGACCGATGAGTCCCCTGACCGCCGCCGCACTCAAAGTCCTCGCCGCACTCGGACTCATGCTCGCCAACGGCGTCGTCATGATCTACATGCTGCGCAAAGTCCTTGGCCACCTGCACATCCGTCTCGGCCCCATGCATGTTGGCTGGAAGGGCACGCTGCAGACGGTCATGGACGTGCTCAAGCTGCTCACGAAAGAGGACGTGACGCCGCGGGCAGTCGATCGATGGCTGTTCCGGATCGCGCCGGCTGCGGTCTTCGTGCCGTCGCTCATGGCCTACGCGGCCCTGCCATTTTCCGGGACCTGGCGCATCGTCGACATGGACACGGGTCTGCTCTACACGTTTGCGGCTCTCTCGCTTGTACCGATCGGCATTCTGATGGCGGGATGGGCGTCGGCCAACAAGTGGTCGCTGCTGGGCGGCATGCGTGCGGCAGCGCAGCAGATCGCCTACGAGGTCCCGCTGCTGCTGTCGGTGCTGCCCCTTGTCATGATCGCGGGGACGTTGCGGCTCGGCGGCATCGTGGACGCTCAGCAGGGATACTGGCTTGGATTCATCCCGCAGTGGTTCGCGTTCAACCCGCTGCTGTGGCCCACATTCATCGTGTTCGCCATCGCCGGTCTGGTGGAACTCAACCAGACGCCGTTCGATATGTCCGAGGCCGAGTCAGAACTCGTCGCAGGTTTCGCGTCGGAGTACTCGGCTATGAAATTCGGTCTGCTGTTCCTTTCAGAGTTCAGTAACCAGTTCATCGTGTCAGCGCTGGGTGTGACGCTCTTCTTCGGCGGCTGGACGCTCCCGTGGGTTCCCGCCGAGGTGAACTCCATGTTCGGACCGGTCATCTTCATGGCGAAGGCGTACGTCGGCATAGCAGTGATGATGTGGATCCGTGGGACGTTTCCCCGCGTGCGTATCGACCAGCTCATGGAACTCGGGTGGAAGCGGCTCATCCCCATCTCCCTCGCACTCGTCATGCTCACGGGCTTCGTCGTGAAGGCGGTGGGCTGAGATGTGGGGTCTCGGCATGCTGAACGGGCTGCGCATCACGATGCGCAACATGCGCCGTGGCCCCATCACGGTCAAGTATCCGTACGAGAGGCTGCAGCTGCCCGAGCGAGCGCGTTGGGCAGTGGGCCCCAAGTTCTTCGAGGACGGCTCTCCGAAGTGCACCGCATGCATGACGTGCGTACGGGTCTGCCCCGACTTCATCCTTGCGCTCGACGTCGAGACGCGGGAGGACAAGTCCAAGCACATCAACCGCTTCGACTACGAGATCGGTGCCTGCATGATGTGCGGCCTGTGTGTCGAGGCGTGCCCGTTCGATGCGATCGAGATGACGCAGGACTACGAACTTGCAGTCACCGATCCGGCCGATCTCATGCGTTCGCTGCTCACCGATGCGGACGCTGCACCAGCGTCGAAGCATCGTGAAGCAAAGGCTGCAGACGCCGAGGGAGGCGACGATGTCTGAGAACGTGAACGCGATCGCGTTCCTGCTCCTCGCATTCGCCACCATCGGCGGCGGCGTGATGATGCTCGCGACTCGCAACGTGGTGCACTCGGCCTTCTGGCTGCTGGAGGTCATGCTCGCGACAGCAGGTCTGTACATGCTTCTCTCGGCGGAGTTCCTCGCGCTCGTGCAAGTGCTCGTTTACGCAGGTGCGGTCGCCGTCCTCGTGCTGTTCGTCATCATGCTGACGCTGCGTCGTCGGGAAGACGCGATCCGTCCCTACGAGCCCGGCTGGGCCGGCACGATCATCGCCGCGCTGTTCCTCGGCGCCCTCTACATCGCCATCGCACGTTTCGTTCCGACCATGGCCGCGATGCCGGAGGCGATTCCGGGCGTTGCCGAGTTCGGTGAAGAGATGTTCACCACGTGGATGCTTCCGTTCGAGGTCGCCTCTGTCGTGTTGCTGGTCGCCCTCGTCGGCGCCGTCTGGTGGTCGAAGGGTGGTGACGACCGGTGAGTGTGGGACCGCTGCATTTCATGGCGCTCTCGGCTGTTCTATTCAGCCTGGGCCTCTACGGTGTACTGACCCGCAAGAGCACCATCATGGCGTTGATGTGTCTGGAGCTTATGGCCAATGCCGTCAACATCAACCTCGTGTCCCTGTCGCACTACATGACACCGGAGAAGATGACAGGACAGTTCTTCGCGGTGTTCTCCATGGTCGTCTCGGCAGCTGAGATCGGGCTGGGCCTTGCCCTGGTACTGGCCATCTACCGTCATCGCAAGACCGTCGAGCTGGACGCGATGCAGGAGCTGAGGGGGTAGGCATGGGCTACATACTCGCCATACCGCTTCTTCCTGCCGCCGCGTTCGCGATACTCGCGCCGCTGTCACGCCGGCTTCGCAATGGCGCCATCGGCGTGTCGGTCGGTGCGGCGTCGTTCTCCTTCGTGCTCTCCGTGCTCGCATTTTTCGCGACATGGCCGGGCGGCCATGAAGGAGAGGCGGTCTACCACGTCTTCGCTCCGATCGCACACGTGGGCAACACCGTTCTCGGAGTCGGCTTGCTGCTCGATCCTGTCTCGGCGGCCATGCTCATCGTGGTGACCCTGGTGGGGCTATGCGTGCAGGTCTACTCGATCGGCTACATGCACCGGGATGAGCGCATCGGCTGGTACTACGCGGTCCTCTCGCTGTTCACCGCCGCGATGCTGACTCTGGTGTTGTCCGACAACTTCCTGCAGCTCTATGCGGCGTGGGAGGTCATGGGCCTGTGCAGCTACCTGCTCATCGGCTTCTGGCATGAACAAGAGGCGCCGCGCAAGGCTTCTATGAAGGCGTTCCTCACGACCCGGGTCGGGGACATAGGTTTCGCAGTAGGCCTGCTTGTGATGTTCAACGTGGCCGGGACGTTCGACTACGCCGTCGTACTGCACGGCATGCACTGGGCGCCGCAGGCAGCGACAGCGGTCGCGCTGCTGCTCTTGTTCGGCGCGATGGGCAAGTCCGCCCAGTTCCCGTTGCATGTGTGGTTGCCCGACGCGATGGCCGGCCCCACGCCTGCTTCGGCGTTGATCCATGCGGCCACGATGGTCGCGGCAGGCGTCTATCTCGTGGCCCGGGCGCTTCCCATATTCGAGGCCAGCGGCGTGGCGTTGACCGTCACCCTCATCATCGGATCGATCACCGCGCTCATCGGCGGATTGCTTGCCGCCGTCCAGCACGACATCAAGAAGGTGCTGGCGTACTCCACGATCAGCCAGCTCGGCTACATGTTCGTGGCGCTCGGCGCGGGCGGTCTGGTGGCAGGTATGTTCCACCTGGTGACGCACGCCTTCTTCAAGTCGCTGCTCTTCTTGGGAGCGGGTGTGATCATCCATGCGGCGCATACACAGGACATGCGCGAGATGGGCGGACTGGGCAAGCATCTCAAGGTGACCACGGTCACCTTCACGATCGGATCCCTGGCACTGGCTGGCGTGTTCCCCTTCTCAGGCTTCTGGAGCAAGGACGAGATCCTCACGGTCCTTCTGCACGAAGGACAGTTCGTGGCCCTCGGCATCTCGCTTCTCGCGGCGTTCGTGACCGCGTACTACGTTGCACGCCTGTGGTTCCGGGTGTTCACGGGTCCCCAGCAGACCTACGATCTGCACGAGGCACACACCGAGATGCTCGTCCCCATGGGCGTGCTTGCGGCCGTGACCGCCCTGATAGGCTTCAGCAGTCCGGCATTCGCCGGTTTCCTGGGACACGAGGGCGAATGGCCGGCGATCGGCATGGCGCTCACCTCGACAGTCGTCGCGGGCTCGGGTCTTCTGCTTGGATGGTTCATGTACGGGCGAAGGACGAAAGTCGTGAACACGCGCGCGATCAAGCAGCGTGCGGGCTACGTCTACGGTGCGCTCGTCAACAAACTCTACCTCGACCTCACCTACGAACACTTCATCATTCGGCCGTACGGTCGGTTCGCCGCCTGGCTCGGCAGATTCGACGGTCGCGTGATCGATGGCATCGTCAACAGCGTCGGACGCGCGTGGCAAGCGTTGTCCTTGATCGGATGGCGTTTCGACAACGGTGTAGTGGATGGCGCCGTCAATGGCGTCGGCCGACTCGTAAGGGTCGTCGGCGATAGAGCGCGCACGCTTCAGGTGGGCAGAGTGCAGGCATATCAGGGACTCGTGGCAGGCGTGCTCGTCGCACTCATGCTGTGGATCGTCGTGAAAGGGGTCTAGACGACTATGCTCTCGATCATCGTCTTCCTCCCGCTGGTCGGCGTGCTGCTGACCGCGCTGGTACCCAAAGAGCACGAGGACTCCGCGAGGTGGATCGCGACGGTTGTCGCCGCGGTCGATCTCATCCTTGTGGTCCTCATGGTCGTGAACTTCGACGTCGCGGGCGGCCTGCAGTTCGCCGAGAAGTTCAGCTGGGTCCCGCAGGTGGGCATCCAGTACTACCTCGCCGTAGACGGCATCTCGGTGACGATGGTGTTCCTCTCGGCGTTGCTCACCCTGATCGCCGTGGTTGCATCGTGGAAGATCGAGGCCAAGCCGAAGGCGTACTTCGCGATGATCCTGCTGCTTGAAGTCGGCATGAACGGCGTGTTCATGGCGCTTGATTTCGTGCTCTTCTACGTCTTCTGGGAACTCGTCCTCGTCCCGATGTACTTCCTGATCGGCACATGGGGTGGTCCGAGGCGCGAGTATGCGGCGCTCAAGTTCTTCCTCTATACGTTGTTCGGCTCCGTGTTCATGCTGGTGGGCATCGTCGCCCTGTATCTGCAGACCGGCACGTTCGACATCGTGGCTCTTGCGAACGCAGGCTTGCCCACGAACTTCCAGTGGTGGGTGTTTGCGGCGTTCTTCCTCGGCTTTGCGGTGAAGGTGCCGGTGTTCCCCCTGCATACATGGCTGCCGGATGCTCACGTCGAGGCGCCCACAGCAGCATCGGTGTTGCTTGCCGGCGTTCTGCTGAAGATGGGTACCTACGGATTCATCCGCATCTCCTTGCCGGTACTTCCCGATGCCGCTGCGCAGTGGTCGCCCTTCCTGGCCGCGCTCGCCGCCATCTCGATCGTTTACGGCGCCGCCGTGGCATTCGCGCAGACGGACATGAAGAAGCTGGTCGCGTACTCATCCGTCTCCCACATGGGCTTTGTCATGCTCGGCATTGCCTCCGGAACCGCCGAGGGCCTTGCCGGCGCGGTTGCGGTCATGTTCTCGCATGGCGTGGTCACCGGCATGCTCTTCCTGCTGGTCGGCATGGTCTACGAGCGCACGCATACCCGGGTGATCGACGATGTGCGCGGATTGTCGTCACAGACGCCAGTTGCGGCCGGGCTGCTCGCATTCGCATCGTTCGCCTCCCTCGGACTGCCGGGCCTATCCGGATTCGTCGGTGAATTCCTGAGCCTTGTGGGCGCGTGGCGTTCCGAGATGTGGCCCGGCTGGGTCATTCTTGCTGCCGTAGGGGTGTTGCTCGCGGCTGCCTACATGCTTTGGCTCGTACAGCGCGTCGTGCTCGGTACTCCTTCTCACACGGTTGCCGACATCGGTGATCTTGAGCCGCGTGAGATCGCAGTCCTTCTCCCGCTCGTGGCGCTCACGCTCGTCGTGGGTGTGTATTGGGACTCGCTTCTCCGGTTCGTCGATCCCGCGGTGAGAAGCATCACCGCCATACTGGGGGCGTAGATGTCGGGCTACTGGCTGCTGACACCGGAGTACTTGCTGCTGGTCGGGGCTGTCGCTGCGCTCTTCGGCGACCTGCTGCCGGGAGGAGAGCGCTCCTCGGCCATGCTCGGCTCGCTCATAGCGTTCGCCGCGGCTGGTGTGGCGTGGTTTGCGGGTACATCTGACCCGCTGTTCGGCGGGATGCTGGTGCTCGATCCCATGTCCGTGTTCGCGCGCGTCGCTATGGCGGCGCTCACCGGCACGTATTTGCTGTGGATCGCGGGTCGCGGAACCGGTTCGGAACGTTCGTATGAAGCGACGGCGCTCGCCTTGTTCTCCACGGTCGGTGCCATGCTGATGGTCGGCGCTCGCGATCTTGTGACGCTGTTCATCGCTATCGAGCTGGCAACCATGCCGGCCTACGTGCTCATGGGCTATCGGCGGGACGACGATCGCGGGCTGGAAGGTGCGCTCAAGTACTTCCTGCTCTCCCTTACGACCAGCCTCGTGATGTTGTACGGCTTCTCGTTCCTGTTCGGTATCACGGGCACTACTCTGTACGCAGGCATGGACGTGACAGGTGCCGGAGTCCTTGGCGTCCTGGCCATAGCCTTCGTGTTCGTGGGTCTGTTCGCCAAACTCTCAGCTGCCCCGTTCCATTACTGGGCACCCGATGCATATGCGGGCGCGCCCATATCGTCTGTGGCGTTCGTCTCGACCGTGCCCAAGATCGCAGGGACGATCGCGCTCGTCCGTCTGATCGAGGTGCTCGCGCCCGGAGCGCCGCAGTTGCCATTGCTTCTGGCTGCCGTATCGGTGATGTCGATGGTGCTCGGCAACTTCGCCGCGTACCCGCAGCGCGATATCCGCAGACTCATGGCATATTCGGGTATCGCGCACGTCGGGTATGTGGTGTTGGCCCTCGTGGCCGGTACGGCGACCGGCTCGGCAGTCGCCGTGTTCTACACGGTCGCGTACGCGTTGCCGTCGATGGCCGTCGTGCTGGTGGCGGGTGAAGAAGGAGCGGCCCTCGACCGGCTCGCCGGTCTTGCGAACCGACGCCCGTGGGCCGCATGGTCGCTCGTCGTGTTCCTGCTCTCGCTCATTGGCGTGCCGCCGATGGTCGGGTTCTTCGGAAAGCTCTATCTGTTCACCTCGGCGTTCAGCGCAGGCTACGGTGGACTGGTGATTCTTGCCGTGGTGATGGCCGTCGTCTCTGCCGGCTACTACCTGCGCATGCTGCGCGAGGCGTTCTTCGGCGAGAATGCTTTCGCGTCCCGGGTCACGCGCAGTCTGCCCGCGGCCATAGCCATAGGGCTACTTGTCATCGCGACGTTGCTGGTCGGGGTAGTCGCATCACCGTTACTGGGGTATCTCGGCGTTTCCTTCTGACGTACAGGGGCACTCCATAGGTTCCTCACGGCGCTGGGGTATATTCCTGTCTCGTGAGCAGTCGAAGCGAAGGCGAGCGCCATGCATGAGAACCCTTCACCCCCGATCGGACCGGCCGATGCGCGTCCTCCCGTCGCATACGTGCCACCTACGCCGGCACAGGGGACGCTTCCCCCCGGCCCTCCGCAGCATCGGTTCTCGGGAGGCGCCGTATTCCTCTCGGCTGTGGGGGGAGGCATCATCGGTGCCGTTCTGCTGGCGGCGATCGCTGTCGGCATCTTCGGTCTGCCAACGCGGGATACGGGGGTCTCGAACACGGCAGACCCGGTCACATCCGGCGATGTCACGATCAATGTCGCAGATACCGATGCGACGTATGCCGAGGGCGTGGCCGTCAAGGTGATCCCTTCGGTGGTCAACGTCTCGATCGGGCAGAGCGGGATCGACCGGTTCACCGGTCAATCGATCGTTCAGACCGTTGGGAACGGGAGCGGTGTCATCATTCGCTCGGACGGCTATATCCTCACCAACAACCATGTCGTCGAATCAGCCGATGAGATCATCGTCACTGTCGGAGTCGAGGATGTGGCTGCGACGGTGGTGGGGACGGATCCTTCCAGTGACCTAGCGGTCATCAAGATCGATCGCACCGGGCTGCCCGCCATCGAGATCGGCAAGTCATCCGAACTCCGGGTAGGCGAACCCGTGGTCGCGATCGGCAGTCCGTTCGGACTCGAGCGTTCCGTGACATCCGGGATCGTCTCGGCGCTCGGTCGTTCGAGTCTGGCCGAGGGAACCGAGGGCCTCAGCGTGTATACGAGTCTCATCCAGACTGATGCCGCGATCAACCCGGGCAACTCGGGCGGTGCACTGTGCAACGAGTCCGGCCAGCTTGTCGGCGTGAACACGCTCATTCAGTCCACGTCGGGCTCTTCGGCTGGCATCGGGTTTGCGATTCCGATCGATTTCGCGATCGAGATCGCGGATGAACTGATCGCCACCGGTCGCGTCGCCCATCCGTTCATGGGAGTCGGCACTGTCACGGTGGACGGCAGCATCGCCGCTCGCTTCGGGCTCGGCGTGGACTCCGGGGCCCTCGTGCAGAGCATCACGCCGGGCTCGCCTGCTGAGGACGCCGGTCTGCAGCGCGGAGACATCATTCTGCGCATCGACGACACGGAGGTCACAAGCGTTGAAGATGTGTTCATTGCGGTTCGCGCGCACAAGGTGGGGGAGACCGTTGCCGTTCGGATCGTTCGAGACGGTGAGCCGCTGACACTCGACATCACGCTCGGGTCGGATGCGAGTGCCCAGTGAAGCTATCTGTGGTGGCAGTCGGTCGCATGAAGGAACGCCACTGGCGTGAGGCGGCCGAGGAGTACATCAAGCGCCTGCGCCCCTATGCCACACTCGACCTCATCGAGGTGACGGATCGCGATGTCACGCGGGATGAAGCTCGCGCTCTCGCGGAGGAAGGTGCAGACGTCCTGCGGGCGATTCCCGACGGTGCCCACGTGATCGCGCTGGACGTCGATGGAACGTTGCGCTCATCAACAGATATCGCCGAGCGGTTGGCCGCCCTCGGCCTGGACGGCCGTAGCGCTGTGACTTTCGTGCTGGGCGGGGCGGCGGGTCTGTCCGCGGATGTGCTCGCACGAGCTGACGAGCGTCTGTCGTTGGGTCGTATCACCCTGCCGCACCAGCTTGCGCGCGTCGTGTTGCTCGAGCAGGTCTACCGAGCGTTTCGCATCATCCGCAATGAACCGTATCACCGGTGACGCGATGGGCCCCTACGTACATTCCCGTCTGACGCTCGAATGGGCGCGAGGGATCGGATACTCGGTCGAGGAAGCGGAGGCGATCGCCCGTGCGGATCTTGGCGTTGACGCGGAGTATCCTGCCCGCCGTTCGCCGGCTACTCTCAGCAGGCACTTCGCGCCGACCGCGTGGATGTGGGGAGCGGCGTACTACCGAAAGGCCGTCTCGGATTGCGATCTGGTTGCGCTTGGCCGGGCGCTGCACTGTCTCCAGGATGTGTATGCACACGGGTGGTTCGGGCTTGCCCACATCCGCTTCAATCTCGGCATGGGACGGGATCCCGACGACTGGGAGGCAGCGCCCACACGGGAACGAGCGCGAATCGAGACCACCAGCCGACGCGTCCTGACGGCCTATCTCAACAGGTGCCGGGGAGGATCAAGACGGTTGTGAGACCGAAACTGGAACGCCCCACTGATCGGCGAGAGACTGGGCAAGAGCCCGGGCGGCCGCCTCGTCGGTGAACATGCCCTCGGGTTTGGTGGTCTCGTCTTCGAACGCCTCGGCGACCCACCATAGTGACTTGTCGCCCGCATTGCCGATCCTGTCCAGGCGAATCCGTGCTACTCGTTTGCCATCAGCGACGATGTCGTGACTGTCGATGCGCATGTGACCTCCTTCGTGCGGCGACGAACGAATTCAGTATAGCGTAGGTGCGTTGCCGCCCACGGCCGAGCGGGGTATCCTTGTTGCCCATATCCGACCCTGTGCATCACCGAGGAGTCATCGCCCGTGAGAGAGGTCATCGAGTCGCTCGTGTCCGAGGCACTACGCTCCGCCGTCGAAAGCGGGCTGGTCACGCTCGCCGAACTGCCGGAGCCGGCAGTCGAGCGTCCTCGCGACCCGTCGCATGGTGACTGGGCGACGAGCGTCGCGATGCGCACTGCCAAAGCCGCCGGCATGAACCCCCGTGAGCTGGCCCAGCTACTTGCCGATGCGATGGCCGATCATCCCGACATCGACGCGGTGGAGATCGCTGGCCCCGGCTTTATCAATCTACGCGTGTCTGCCCATGCGTTGCAGCGCGTGCTCCGGCAGGCGAGAAACGAAACGGATCGATTCGGTCGAGTCGACTTGGGAGCGGGTCGTCGTGTGCAGGTCGAGTTCGTCTCGGCCAACCCTGTAGGCCCGATGCACGTCGGGCACGGGCGCTGGGCGGCGCTCGGCGACAGCATGGCGCGCGTCTTGGAGTATGCCGGGTATGAAGTCCAGCGCGAGTTCTACGTCAATGACGCCGGCGTGCAAATGGATACCTTCGCCAAGTCGGTGGCCGCGCGCTACCTCGAACTGTGTGGCCGTGAGGTCGAGTTCGGCGCGGACTGGTATCGCGGAGCCTACATCACAGAGATCGCACGTGAGATCCTCGATGCCGAGGGAGAGAAATGGGCCGATGCGGATCCTGCGGCGCGCGAGTCGTATTTCAAGGAGACAGCGTACATGCAGGTGCTGGAACACCTGAAGCATGTGCTGCACGGCATGGGTGTGGACTTCGACGTGTGGTTTTCCGAGCGCACACTTCATGCGCCCGGCCCGAACGGTGGCCTGAGTGAGGTCGAGGAGACCATCGAGTCGCTACGTGCGGCCGGTCACATCTATGAGAAGGACGATGCCACATGGTTCGCGTCGACGCCGTTCGGTGACGACAAAGACCGCGTGCTCAAGAAGGCAGACGGCAGCTACACCTACTTCGCCGCCGACATCGCGTATCACAAAGACAAGTTCGACCGCGGTTTCGACAGGGTCATTGATATCTGGGGTGCCGACCACCATGGCTACGTGAAGCGCATGGAGGCGGCCGTGGCAGCGCTCGGCCACCCCGGCAAGCTCCACGTCGTCATCGGTCAGCTCGTGAACCTGTTTCGAGATGGCGAAGTGGTGCGTATGTCCAAGCGTACCGGCGAGATGGTGACCTTCGAAGATCTGCTGGATGAGGTCGGACCTGACGCAGCACGCTACTTCTTCCTGCGCCGGTCCACGGACCAGTCACTCGACTTCGATATCGGTCTCGCGAAAGAACAGAGCAACGAGAATCCGGTCTTCTACGTGCAGTACGCGCACGCACGCATCTGCTCGATCCTGCGCAAGGCAGCCGGCGTTGAGACGAGTGACGAGAGTGCCGACGCGTCGGCGATCGTGGCGCGTCTTGTCTCCGAAGATGCGCCGCTCGGACTCCTCTCCGCCGACGCGGAACTCGCTCTCATGCGCAAGCTTGCAGAGTTCCCCGAAGTCGTAGAGAACGCGGCAGTACAGCTGGCTCCCTACAAGCTGACGCGATATGCGGAGGACCTGGCCTCGTCATTCCACCAGTTCTACACGCAGTGCAGGGTCGTCGATCCCGACGCCCCTGATCTCACGGCCGCAAGGTTGTACGCGGCGGACGCGACACGCCTTGCGCTCGCGAGTGTTCTCGCCCTGGTGGGCGTGAGCGCTCCCGAGCGGATGTAGTGTGGAATTGCTTGCGAACTCCAAGAGTTAGCATAGACTAAGCGCAAGATACCGACCGCACAACGGGGAGGCACCCATGGCCGGCAGACCCTCTGCACCTCGACCGCCTGCAACGCCGGATCGCAAGACCGCTGCGGATCTGGCACCTGTCCTACCGATGACGGCGAAGGTCGCCGACGGGCATCTGTGGATCGGCGGCGTGGACACGGTGCAACTCGCGCGTGAGGCCGGGACGGCACTCTATGTCATGGACGAGATGTCCGTTCGCCACCAGCTACAGGAGTACGTACGTTGGACGACCTATCACTGGCCGGACGTCGACGTGGTCTATGCCGGCAAGGCGTTCATGTCGCTCGCCATGCTCAAGATCGTTGCCGAGGAGGGCTGTTGCCTCGATGTCTCGAGCGGCGGCGAGCTGGCGTTCGCGCGCCGTGCAGGCTTCCCCATGGAGCGCATCTACGTGCACGGCAACAACAAGACCCCGCTTGAGCTTGCCGAGTGTCTCGATGCCGGAGTGGGGCGCGTTGTGGTCGACAGCTTCGAAGAGATGGATCGCCTCTCGGCGCTTGCGGCCGGGCGGGGAGTGTCGCAGAAGGTACTCATCCGCGTCACACCCGGCGTCGAGGCCGATACACATGATTTCATCATGACCGGCGCCGAGGACTCCAAGTTCGGTTTCGGCCGTAACCAGGGCCTCGCGATGCAGGCTGTCGAGCGCGCCATCGCGCTGCCGGGCATCGAGTTCGACGGAGTGCACATGCACATCGGTAGCCAGATATTCGCGCTGCACAGCTTCTCGAAGGCCATAGAGGTCATCGTCGAATTCATCGCGGAGATCAAAGAACGCACCGGGGTCGACGTAGGCATGTTGGATACCGGCGGCGGCCTCGGCATCGCCTACGGTCTGCCGGATGAACCGTCCACGATCAAGGATTACGGCAAGGTCGTCGTTGACGGCATCAAAGAGGAGTGCGAGAAGCACGGTCTCGTGGTGCCCGCGATGGCCGTGGAGCCGGGCCGCAGCGTGGTGGCCAACGCCGGCGTGACGTTGTACACAGTCGGTTCGATCAAAGAGATCCCGGGCATTCGCACCTACGTGGCCGTGGACGGCGGCATGTCCGACAACATCCGCACATCGCTGTACGGCGCTCACTATGAGGCGCTGATCGCGAACAAAGCGGATCAGCCGCGCGAGATGGTGGCCACGGTCGCCGGCAAGCACTGCGAGAGCGGTGACATCGTCATCAACGACGCGCCGCTGCAGCGGGTGGAGGTCGGCGACGTTCTATGCGTGTGCGCAACGGGGGCCTACTGCCAGTCGATGAGCAGCAACTACAACAAACAGGTGCGCCCCGGAATCGTCTTCGTGAGGGACGGTCAGTGGCGTTTCGTGGTGCGCCGCGAGACCTACGATGACCTGCTGCGCAACGAGTTGGGTTAGTCGCGCGCCTCGTTGGGTCGGCGAGGCTCCGGTAGGCTGCGCTATACTACTCTGACCTCGCGTTTCGAAGGAATCGTCTCGCAGATTCCTCGGCAGAAAGGGACGTCATGCGTACGGTCAATGTCGGTCTCATCGGTCTGGGCACCGTTGGTTCGGGCGTCGCGGAGATATTCGCGCGCCACGCGACGGATTTCCGTCGTCGCGCAGGCGTGGACATCGTGATCACGCGCTTCGCGGACCGCGATCCTGCTCGTGCCCTCGCTCTGGGCGTACCGGCAGATCGTTTCACCTCGGATGCCGCCGATGTGATCGGTGATCCGGATGTCGACGTCATCGTCGAGCTCATCGGCGGGACCGGCGTGGCGCGTGATGTCGTCCTGGACTCCCTCAGGGCGGGGAAGAGCGTTGTCACGGCGAACAAGGCGCTCATGGCCAGTCACGGCCAGGAGGTGATGGAGACCGCCGAGACCCATGGTGTCGACATACTGTTCGAGGCCAGTGTGGGTGGCGGTATCCCGATCATCGGTCCTTTGAAGCACTCACTTGTCAGCAATGAGGTGCAGAGTGTACTCGGCATCGTGAATGGCACGACCAACTACATGCTGACGCGCATGGCCGAGGACGGACTGGACTACGACACGGCACTGGCCGAAGCACAGGCAAAGGGCTTTGCCGAGGCGGACCCCACCGCCGACGTCGACGGTCTGGACGCCGCCGCAAAGATCGCCATCCTTGCCTCCATCGCGTTCAACTCCCGGGTGGTCTTCAGCCAGGTGCCCGTAGAGGGCATACGCGCCATCACGCCCGAAGACATCTCCTACGCCGAGGAGATGGGCTACACGATCAAGCTGATCGCGATCGCACGGCGTGTGAACGGAAGCATTGACGTACGGGTGCATCCGACGATGATTCGAGCCGACCATCCCCTCGCGAAGGTGAACGGTGTCTACAACGCCATCTACGTTGTCGGCGACTCTGTGGGCGAGACGATGTTCTTCGGCGAAGGAGCCGGCTCGCTGCCAGCGGCTTCAGCCGTGGTGGGTGACATCATCGAGGTGGCCCGTCACATCGGCAGGGGTTGTCTCGGCCTGGTCGGCTGCACCTGCAACGAGGATCTCCCGGTCCGTGACATCGGTGAGCTCACGACCGAGTACTACGTGCGTCTGCTTGTCAGCGATGAACCCGGCGTGCTCGCACGGGTAGCGGGTATCTTCGGCGACAACGGCGTCTCGCTGGGTTCGGTCATCCAGAAGCGTACCGACGAGTCCGGCGCGGCCGAGATCGTGTGGGTCACACATCGGGCCGCCGAGCATGACGTCCAGGCCGCCCTTGCAAGCATCCGCGCCATGGATGCTGTCCAGGCGGTGGGCTCGGTCATTCGCGTCGAGGACCTCTAGCGCGATGACGCAGTCGGTAAGCGTTCCCGCGACATCCGCGAATCTCGGGCCCGGCTACGACTCCTTCGGCATCGCACTGAAGTTGCGCAACGAGTTCTCGGGCGAACTTGCTGCGGACTGGTCCGTGGCAGTCGAGGGTGAGGGCGCCGGCGTGCTGCTCGAGAATGCCGGCAACCAGGTGGCGCAGGCGATGGCGCGCGTGTTCGCCGAGGCAGGCGTACCCGGCCAGGCCGCGACGGTGACCTGTCACAACCTCGTTCCGGTCGGCCGGGGACTCGGCTCGTCGTCGGCGGCGATCGTTGGCGGACTCGTGCTCGCCGATGCACTCATCGGTGCAGAGCTCGGGTTCGAGCGCATCTTCGAACTTGCAGCCGAACTCGAGGGCCACCCCGACAACGTGGCGGCGGCACTCTTCGGCGGGATGACCGTGTGCTGGCAGACAGACGAGGGCCCCCACGCGCTTCGGGTGGAGCCGGGAAGCGGCCTGGCGGCGGTGGTGTCTATCAGCGATATCGAGCTTCCCACTGCCGCGGCCCGCGCAGTGTTGCCGACAGTCGTGCCACACGCCGACGCAGCCTTCAACGCGAGCCGCGCTGCACTGCTGGTCACGGGGATCGCAGCGGGCGATCCCACGCTGGTGCGCGAGGGGCTTGCGGATCGGATCCACGAGCAGTATCGAGCGGCTGTCATCACCGACCTCGCTGTCGTCAGGCAGGCACTCATGGATGCGGGATGTGACGGCGTGGCTCTCTCGGGCGCCGGGCCGAGCGTTATCGGACTCGTTCTGGCCGAGGATGACGATGCAGCGCTCGTGCGGGCTCGAGACGCCGCACTCCGGGCACATGCGCTGCTGGCATCCCTTGAGGGGCGCTCTCGCGTGCATGCTGTGGCCATCGACCGCGAGGGTACTCTGCTGCTATGAAGGCTGATGCGTGAGAGAACTGACACGACCTCGGAGTGATGCGATCCGCAACGCAGCGGCAGCCGCCTGTGCCGTCCTGGCGCTTTCGGCTCTGGCAATAGCGCCCTCATCTGACGAACGCGCCTGGGCCTTCTTCCTCGCTGCCACAGTCCTTGTTGCCGCCGCAGTGTGCATCGCCCCCCGCGGGTTCGTCTATGCGACTGCCGCGCTGTTTGCCGCTACCGCCTTGAAGAATGCGACCATTCCTCTCGGCCAGATGCGCGTGGACGTATTCACCGGCATTCTGGCCGGTCTTGCGCTCGCAGGTCTGCTGATCGCCCTGAAACGTCGGCGATTCCGGATGCCCCGACTCTCTTCTTTGGAGTGGGCGCTCCTGGCCCCCTTGGCGGCCGGCGTGTGGTCGCTGGGTGCTTCCCTCGACCAGGCCACCACTCTCATATGTCTCGTCCGCCTGCTGGTGCTGTGGGTGGCAGCGATCGCCACATCCCGGGCTCTTGCAGACGAAGCGGCGCGCAGGACCGCGTTGATCGCGTTCGTGGGAGCGGGCACCCTGATCGCCGTCTTCAGTATCGTCCAATGGGCCCTACCCGATCTGGGTATCGGAGTCGTGCACATACAGGGGAGTGATCTGCCCGGCAGGATGCTGACAAGGCCGGCAGGCTTCTACCTCGACCCCAACTTCCTTGCAGCGCACCTCGCCCTGACCTCTCTGGGTGCGCTTGCGCTTGCGGCAGTCGGCGGACGGTCGCGATGGTGGCTTGTCCCCGCAGCGGTCATGCTCGAGGGCGTAGTACTCACCTTCTCGCGCTCCGCATGGTTGGCTTTGGCGTTCGGACTGGTCATGCTCTTCATCGCCAGCTCCAAGCGGTCAAGGCTGCCACTCGTCGGCACTCTCGTTGCCGTGATACTGGTCGGCGGAACGCTCGTCGGACCCGATCTGCTGCTCAGTCGGGTGGCGTCCATACTGCTTCTGGACGACGGATCGTCGACCACGACCCGGTTGTTCATGGCGGGATCGACCGTGGAGATGGCGTTTGACAGGCCGGTGTTCGGCACCGGACTCGGCGCGTACTCGGAAGCCTATCCCGAGTACCGCAAGCCGGGAGCGCTGCTGCGCGTGACGCATCCGCACCAGGTCCCGCTCGCACTCATCGCCGAGACAGGTGTCGCCGGCCTGCTTGCCGAGATAACGTTACTCGTGGTCTTGTATACGACGGCACGGCGAAGGTATCGCGAGGGTCTCAGTGCCGTGGATATGGCCGTTGTCACCGGGCTTGCGACGCCACTGCTCGGCAGCATGCTTCAGTACTTTCTGTACTTCAAACCGTTGTGGTTGTTGTGCGGACTGCTCGCAGCAGGCACGAGAAGGCCGGTGCCGGAGGGGCCCCGTGAGGAGTAGCGTCGGCAGTCGTACTTGACTGGC
>DDWT01000033.1 GCA_002347365.1 Actinobacteria bacterium UBA2279 | reverse complement strand
GGCCAGCGAATCATCAAGCTGCGTGCGCTGGGCGCGCGTCAGATACGGGCGCCCCTTGGCGACCGCGGCGAACTCCGCGCCGCTCAACGAGCACGTGCCTGCCTCAAACGAGTACAGCGTGTCGCCGTCGAAAACGTCCATGTCTGCCGGCAGCGTCACGCTGACCGTGGCAAGCCCGTCGATGGCCTGCAGCAGCTGCCCGGGAGAGATCGCGATGTAGGGCAGCTGCGTGGTGCCTGTCGCCTTGGCGTACGCCTCGGCCACCGCCGCGCCACCGCCGAACGGGTATGCGTCTTTAAGCTCGCTGTACGTGGTACCGGGAATGGTGACCGCCAGGTCCGGCGCCACAGCCGTGACCGTCTGCTGCCCGGTATCAACCAGGGCGATCACCTGCGCCACCACGGCGCCGGCATCATCGGCAGATCCCGCCACCAGCAAGAACCGCGTGGGTGTCTCGGCAGGACTCCATGGCAGCCGGGTACCTGTGGTCAAGAAGTATGCTGCGCCACCCACGACCACGAGAACCGTGATCAAGGCGGCGACAAGGACGGTCCGGCCGGTACCGTTCATTGAGCGCGACTCCCCCTACTGCATGCCCAGATACGTGAGGATGCCTGCGACGATGCCGTCAGCAAGCTTGTCTTGGTACTCCCCCGTGGCCAACAGCTTATCCTCAATGGGGTTGGAGAGAAAGCCCGTCTCCACCAGGACCGACGGCACCTTGCTCCAGTTGAACCCCGCGATGTCGCCGCGCTGCGAAAGTCCGCGGTCCTGGGCGCCGGTGGCCTTCACCACAGCGGCCTGGATCAGGTTGGCCGCACGCAAGCTGCGCGCCTCGATGGGCGCCACCCACGAGTTGCCCGCCGGATACAGCGTGGAGATGCCCTTGACGTCGCCGTTTGTTGAGCCGTCGGCATGTATGCGGACGAACAGCGCGGCGCCCGCCTTGTTGGCGACCTCGGCACGCTGGCGGTTGGAGATGTCCACGGCATCGCTCACACGCGTCATGACCACGGTGATGCCCTTGGCTTCCAGGCGCGCCTGCACTTTGGCGGAGACCGCGAGTGCGAGTGCGTACTCCGGCTGCTTGGTGGTGCCGCCAGTCGCTCCGCCGGTCACCTTGGGCTTCGTATCCTGCGAACCCGGGCCGATCGGCTCCGGATCCAGGTTTGCTTTCAGTTGGTGGCCGGGGTCGATGCACACCACGATGTTCTCGCTACCGGCGTTGACGGTCTTCTGCTCCTGCACCGCATCCGGATCCGCGTAAACCAGCGACACATCCGATCCAGCTCCCACCTTGCTGCCCGCCGTGGGCTGCTGCGCCAGAACGGTGCCTACGATCGCGTCACCCGCGGGAGTCGAGACCCGCAGAACGCTGAAGCCGGCGACCGCGAGAAGTGTCTCGGCCTCCTCCAGCTGCATACCCTTGACGTCCGGCACCTCGATCAGCGCGGTGGCGGCGTCAGGAGCTACTGTGGGAGTGAGGTCTTGTGAAGAAGCGGCGGTGAGTATCTCCTGAGGGATCCCCGCGCTGTCGGCACTGACGGCTTGCGTGCGACTGGCGTTCAGGCCGATCGCCACAGCGGTGCCGAGAGCCACTACTGCAACGGCGCCGACCACGGCCGCGAGCACTACGGCGTTCTTTTTCTTGCGCTCGCGCTGCGTGCCGCGACGCGCGACTCTGCTTCTGACCATTGTGGTGCCTCTTTGCTGCGCTTCGTCGCGCACGTTGGTGGGCCCGGTAGGATTCGAACCTACAACCAAGGGATTATGAGTCCCCTGCTCCACCATTGAGCTACGGGCCCACACCGGTACACGTCTTGAGGCCGGGAGCGGATGTGCTTGAGCCCGCTCGACCCAGGTTCAGTGCTGCGCAAGACACTATACCGCAGACGACGTGTCGGGCGAAGTGTTTGTGGGTCGTTGCGCGACGGGCGGGGACGGTGTGAGCCGGGTCACCCTCTGATTGCGACGCATCGACAGACGTCGATATCCGGGTGCTCCGATCGATGCGGTTCGATGGGGCGATTGCCGGGGCGACCGATGGGGCGATCGATGCGACTCAGTGGGCCGCTCAGTGGGCTGCTTGACGCGATGATTGCCGGGGTGATCGCCGGGACTCAGTGGGCTGCTTGACGCGATGATTGCCGAGGTGACCGCCGGGACTCAGTGGGCTGCGCGACGCGATGATCGATGCGGTTCGATGGGACGGGTTGGATATCGACGCCCATCGATACGTGCCAAATAGAGGCACCCCACCACCCGCTGCCGTCCACCGCGCGACGCACCCCTCAAGCCTTGCACCCACCCCACCGTATCCGTATAATCGCGTGGCGCGCCAACCTCATATTCCTCAGTAGCTCAATTGGCAGAGCATTCGGCTGTTAACCGAAGGGTTGTAGGTTCGAGTCCTACCTGAGGAGCCACACAAACCCAAACGTCGCCCCTCCGGGCGGCGTTTCTGTTTCCGGGAACCTGACGTTATACTCGCTAGGGGACAAACGGACTATCGGGGGAGAAGCCATGCGCGTCCTACTTGTCGACGACGACCCGTCATCACGATTCTTGCTGGAAACCGTCTTCGCATCACGCAACCACAGCGTCCGGACCGCTCAGGACGGCGAAGATGCTCTCGCTATGGCGCACCAAGATCCGCCCGACGCCCTCGTCACCGATATCCTGATGCCCCGCATGGACGGCTACCAGCTCTGCAGCTCCTGGCACGACGACCCGGCCCTGGCCGGCATCCCCTTCGTCTTCTACAGCGCCACGTACGTCGATGAGGCGGACGAGGCGTTCGCATTGACCCTGGGAGCCGATGCGTTCCTCCGCAAGCCTCAGGAGGCCACTGAGGTCGTCCTGGCCGTAGAAGGACTCGTCCGGTCGGGGGCATCCAGGCTGTTCAAGTCCCGCCCCACGGCCGCACCCGAGGAAGAGATCCTGCGCAAGTACAACGCGCGCCTCGTGGACAAGCTCGAGAAGAAGGTCGCCAGCCTGCGCGAAGCCAACGAGGAACTCACCACTGCCGTGAGCCTGCTCACCGACGAGGTGGACGTCAAAAACTCGCTTATCGCGCGTCTGAACGCCGAGATACAGCGCCTGCAGCGCTAGTCGTCGAGATACTCTTTCAGCCGACCGCTGCGTGAGGGATGGCGCAACTTCGCAAGCGTCTTGCTTTCGATCTGCCGGATGCGCTCGCGCGTCACGCCGAACTCCTGGCCTACCTCCTCCAGCGTGCGGGGATGGCCGTCCTCCAGCCCGAAGCGCAGCTCGATCACCTTGCGCTCACGGTCGGTCAGCGAGTCGAGCACCGCGGCCAGCTGTATACGCATCATCGTGAAGCTTGCGGCGTCAGGCGGCGCAATCGCATCCGAGTCCTCGATGAAGTCCCCCAGCTGCGAGTCTTCCTCGGCTCCTACGGGCGTATGGATCGACACGGGCTCCTGTCCGATCTTGAGGATCTCCTCGACCCGCTCGGCAGAAAGCTCCATGACCTCGCCGATCTCCTCAGGCGTGGGCTCTCGGCCCAGCTCCTGGATGAGGTCGCGCTGCACCCGGCTCACCTTGTTGAGCGTCTCCACCATGTGGACGGGCACGCGGATAGTGCGCGCCTGGTCGGCGATGGCGCGGGTGATGGCCTGNNCGTAGGTGGAGAACTTGAAGCCCATGGTGTAGTCGAACTTCTCGACCGCACGGATCAGACCCAGGTTGCCTTCCTGGATCAGGTCCAGCAGGCTCAGCCCGCGTCCAACGTAGCGGCGCGCGATAGAGACCACGAGACGCAGGTTGGCCGAGATCAGCTCCTTCTTCGCCTCGATGCCTTCGGCCTCCTGGCGCTCCAGGCGGCGCTTCTCGGGGCGCTCCAGCGTCACGCCGGCGTCCTCGGCCTCGATCAGCTTCTCAACGGCAGCCAGCCCCGTCTCGATCTTGCGTGCAAGCTCGACTTCACGTCGCGCGTTGAGCAGCGCTACCTTCCCGATCTCGCGCAGGTACACCCGCACCGAGTCGGTGCTCATGGGTACCAGAGTGTGGGGCTCGGGAACTCGACGGGACGAGCTCTTGCGGGGACCAGCAGTGGCCATACGGTTCAGCACCTTTCCAATGACAGAGCCCCCGCGCACGCGGAGGCCCTGCGAACTGTGGGTCTTCGGTGGGTCGCGCCTTACTCCAAGTAGTCTTTGAGTTTGCTGCTTCGTGAAGGATGTCGCAGCTTGCAGAGCGTCTTGCTTTCGATCTGTCGTATTCGTTCCCGTGTGACGCCGAACTCACGCCCGACCTCCTCCAACGTACGAGGATGTCCGTCATCCAGTCCGAAGCGCAACTCGATCACCTTGCGCTCGCGCTCGGACAGCGAGTCCAGTACTTTGGACAGCTGTTCCTGCAGCATCGAGAAGCTCGCGGCCTCCGGAGGAACCACCGCCTCGGAGTCTTCGATGAAGTCTCCCAGCTGTGAATCCTCTTCCTCGCCGATGGGCGTCTCCAACGAGACCGGCTCTTGCGAGATCTTCAGGATCTCGCGCACCCGCTCGGCCGTCATCTCCATCTGGTCGCCGATCTCCTCGGGCGTGGGCTCCCGGCCCAGGTCCTGCAGAAGACCGCGCTGCACGCGGATGAGCTTGTTGATGGTCTCGACCATGTGTACCGGGATGCGGATCGTGCGTGCCTGGTCCGCGATAGCGCGGGTGATGGCCTGACGTATCCACCAGGTGGCGTACGTGGAAAACTTGTAGCCTTTGGTGTAGTCGAACTTCTCGACCGCGCGGATCAGCCCCAGGTTGCCTTCCTGGATCAGATCGAGGAAGAGCATGCCGCGACCCACATACCGCTTGGCGATAGAGACAACGAGGCGCAGGTTGGCCTCGACGAGCTGCTTTTTGGCCTGGATGCCCACGTTCTCGATGCGCTCCAGACGGCGTACCTCGGCACGATCGAGCTTGACGCCCTTCTCCTCGGCCTCTTCGAGTGTGAAGACGGCCTCGAGTCCGAACTCGATCTTGCGGGCGAGGTCGACTTCCTGGCGCGCCGTGAGCAGCGGCACCTTGCCGATCTCTTTGAGGTACATGCGTACCGGGTCGCTCGTCAGAGGCGCAAGCGACGAAGAGTCCGCCCGGCGCTTCGCCTTCTTGCGAGGCTTCGGGGCGGGCTTCTCCGCCACCACCGGCACCTCTTCGGGTGCTTCTTCAACCGTCACATCGTCCGGCGGATCGTCATCGTCCTCGCGCGGCGCGTCCAGTTCGTCCACATGGATGTCGACGTCGGTCACGCTCTCGTCCAGGATGTCGATGCCGCTCTTCTGGAAGTGCGAGTAAACGTTCTCGAACTGGTCGTCAGACAGATCGATGTCGCTCAGCGCGCCCTGGATCTCCTCTTCAGTGAGGTTTCCTTTGGCCGTGCCGATCTTCACCAGTGTCTTGACTGCCGAGAGTTCGAGTTCGGGTGCGGTCTTCTTGTCGGAGCCGGTCTTCTTGTTTGCACTCACTCCGCGTCTCCGCCTCCAGATCGTTCCATGTCACGCAGGCCGCGCCGCACAGTCTCCTGCTGGCGCTGCAACTCCGCGATCTCTCTGAACAAACCATCAAACGCGGCCCGGTCCTTCTCGGCATCGAGCCCACGAAGTTGAGCCTTCTTAGCTAAGATTTGACGCGCGAGGTCAAAATCCTTGAGTCTCGCTGCAATCTCACGGACTGCGTATTCTACTTCTTCCACCTCAGCGGCGTCCATCAACCACGAACTGATCATTTCCGCGGCCGCCCGATCGGTGCGCGCCACAGCGTCGTAGAGCTCCCGCCTGCGCGCGTCACCGGCCTCGATCACGAGGCCCACGACGTGCCTGACATCCTCCCCTGTGATGAGCCCTTCTGCAAGCAATTCGCGTGCCCGACCGCGAGCTGCCGGCAACATAACTGCCAGTTTCAGCAATTCTCGCTCGGCTTTCTCCTGCGGCCCATCCGCTTTCGGCCGCGTAGGAGGCCCGCCCGACGACGGCGCACCGTCACCTGCGACACCCTGTGCGGTGCTCGCCTCTCCCCTTCTCGGCTCCGGTTTGGCCGAGGAGACCGCACGCTTGACCGTTGTGAAGTCGGTAAGCAGACGGTCGGCAAGGTAGTTGGTGTAGTCCTGCTCCAGGATGGATCCTCGCACGCGGGTGAGCACGACCGCGGCAGCCTCCAGCGCGCGAAGGCGGCCCTCAGGAGAGCCCAGATCGTGCTGGCCCAACCGCTGGTCTATGACGAAGCGCAGCAACGGTTGTGCGTCCGCGATAAGCTCGCGCATCTTCTCGGCGCCGTTGGCCGCGACGTAGTCCGCGGGGTCCGCGCCTTCAGGGATGATCGCTACCAGCAGGTCGGTCTTCGAACTCCCGGCCTCAGGCGTCGCGTGCCAGTCGATGAACTCGGCAGCGCGGTCCGCGGCGCGGATCCCTGCGGCGTCGCCGTCGAACAGATAGACGACACGCGAGGAGAACCTGCCCAGCAGGCGCACGTGACGCTCCGTGAGCGCGGTGCCCAGCGTGGCCACTGCGTACGCGATGCCGGCCTCGTGCAGCGCGATCACGTCGGTGTAGCCCTCCACGACGAGCGCAGTACCGCTGGAGACGATCTCATTGCGGGACCGGTCGATGGCGTAGAGGTTGGCCGATTTGGAGAAGATGGGCGTCTCGGCGGTGTTCAGGTACTTCGGCTCGCCGGTGCCCACGACGCGGCCACCGAAGGCGATGACGCGCCCGGACAGGTCGGCGATGGGGAACATGACGCGGTTGTAGAAGCGGTCCTTGAGGCTGGCGCCGTCCGCCATCGCGAGGTTGGCTTCCACGAGCTCTTCACGCGAGAAGCCGTCGCGAAGCAAGGATTTGGTGAGGTTGTCGCGCCCGTGCGGTGCGTAGCCAAGGTTGAAGCGCTTTGCCACGTCGATACCGAAGCCGCGGTCCTTCATGTACTCGCGCGCCGCCTGTGCCCCGGGCGTGCGGGCCGTCGTCAGCTGGGCGTGATAGAAGGCCGCGGCTGCCTCGCACGCCGCGATGAGCCGCTCCTTGCGTCCCGCCGGCAGTCCACCGCCCTCTTCGACGATCTCGATGTGGGCGCGCTCGGCAAGCCTGCGCACGGCATCAGGGAACTCGAGGTTCTCGGTCCGCATGACGAAGCCGAACGCGTCGCCGCCCTCGCTGCAGCCGAAGCAGTGCCACAGCTGAGTGGAGGGATCCACCTTGAAGCTGGGAGTCTTCTCGCCATGGAACGGGCACAGGCCCCAGAACAGCCGGCCCTTCTTCTTGAGGACGACTGTCTCGGATATGAGCGAGACGAGGTCGGTGGCGTCGCGGACGCGCTGGATGTCTTCGTCGGAGATGCGGCCCACCTGACCTCCTTTCGCGTGGCGTTTCCGGCCAGGTGGCCGGGGAATGTGAATGCTCCCGGGCGCGAGGGTCGCACCCGGGAGCATTGTACTACGCCGCGCGCCATTTACGACGCGTGGCGGGGAGAACTATGCGCCGTGGATCTTGAGGAACAGCGGCACGAACACGAGCGAGACGACGGTCATGAGCTTGATGAGGATGTTCATGGCCGGACCCGACGTGTCTTTGAAGGGGTCACCGACGGTGTCGCCGACAACAGCGGCCTTGTGGGCATCAGAGCCCTTGCCGCCGTGCGCGCCGCCTTCGATGTACTTCTTCGCGTTGTCCCACGCGCCACCGGCGTTCGCCATGAAGATCGCGAGCAAGAATCCGGTCACCAGCGCGCCGGCGAGGAGGCCGGCGAGCATGGAGAGATCCAGGATACCCACGACGATCGGCACCGCGACGGCGATAGCGCCCGGAACGACCATCTCTTTGAGAGCGCCCTTGGTGGAGATGTCAACACAGGCGGCGTAGTCCGGCTTGCCGGTGCCTTCCATGATGCCGGGGATCTCGCGGAACTGGCGGCGGACCTCACCGATCATGGCGAAGGCCGCACGGCCCACAGCGCCCATGGTCAGGGCGCCGAAGAGGAACGGAAGCATGCCGCCGATGAACAGACCCGCGATGACATAGGGGTTCTCGAGCGACATGTTGATGGTGCTGAGGATCTGATCTGCCGACATGCCGCGGTCGAGGAAGCCGACCTGCAGGCTCTGGCGGAAGGCTACGAACAGTGCGAGGGCGGTCAGACCCGCAGAACCGATCGCGAAGCCCTTGGCGATGGCAGCGGTGGTGTTGCCCACGCTGTCCAGGCTGTCCGTGATCTTGCGGATGTCTTTGCCCATGCCGGCCATCTCGGCGATACCGCCGGCGTTGTCGGCCACAGGGCCGTAGGCGTCCACACCGACCGTGATAGCGGTGATGGAGAGCATGCCGAGTGCGGCGAGCGCGATACCGTAGATCCCGGAAAGGTCGTTACCGGGGACGGCAGCGTTGCCCATCATGTACGAGCCGACGATGCCTGCACAGACTACGAGGATCGGGAGTGCGGTGGACATCATGCCGGTGCCGAGGCCCTGGATGATGTTGGTCGCGGCGCCCGTCTCGGAGGCCTCTGCGATCTTCTTCACCGGGCTGTAGTGATCCGAGCAGTAGTACTCGGTGATCTTGCCGATAGCCATGCCAGCCACAAGACCGGCGACGACTGCGCCGAAGTACCAGAGACGCTCCGGCTCAGCACCGGCGCGCGTGGACCAGTGGTAGAACAGCCAGAACATGGCCACGATCTCAAGGCCGGCGGCCAGGTAGGTCCCCTTGTTGAGAGCGCTGTGCAGGTCGTCGCCTTCCTTGGCGTTGACTGCGAACAGACCGAAGATGCTCATGATGATGCCGAAACCCGCGATCAGAAGCGGCACGGCAAGGCCGTACTGAAGGTCGATGCTCTTGGCGACGCCGGGGACGTACCACAGCGAGATCGCGAGGACCATCGGGGCGAGGATGGAGCCGACGTAGCTCTCGAAGAGGTCAGCGCCCATGCCCGCAACGTCACCGACGTTGTCACCGACGTTGTCGGCGATGGTGGCGGGGTTGCGCGGATCGTCCTCGGGAATACCGGCTTCGACCTTGCCGACGAGGTCTGCTCCCACGTCAGCGGCCTTGGTGTAGATACCGCCACCGACACGAGCGAACAGAGCGATGGAGCTTGCACCCATGGCGAAGCCGTTGACGATCTCGGCGTTGGCCACAGGATCGCTACCCATGACAAGCATGGTGATCGCCCACAGGCTCAAACCGCCGAGGCCGAAGCTGGCGACGGTAAGTCCCATGGTGAGACCCGAACGGAAGGCTACGTTGAGCGCCTTGGCGACGCCGGTCGTGGCAGCCTGAGCGGTGCGCGTGTTAGCGCGCGTAGCCACGTACATGCCAAAGTAACCGGCACCGGCGGACAGCAGGCCACCGGTCAGGAACGCAACACCCGTGAGCCAGCTAACGGCGAAGCCGAGGATCACGAACACCACGGCCGCGAAGATGATCAGAACGCGGTACTCGCGGAGAAGGAATGCGAGGGCGCCCTCCTGGGTCGCCTTCGAGATCTCCTGCATCTTCTCGTTGCCCGGATCCTGCTTGAGGACCCACGCTGCGAGATAGACCGCGGTGCTGAAGCCGATGACAGCGGCAACAGGCGCCAGCCAGACTATCCAGTCAGCCATTTACGTTGACTCTCCTTCCTGCATACCTTCCGGGGCTGTCGCCGCTGCGGGTTGTGTTTTCGCGCGCGCGACACGGCGTCGCCGCTCCCTCTGCGGCGCTTTGGTGGATTCTATGCGATGCGAGCGGATGGGGCAACAGAACGGCAACGCAAGCATGCATGTTGGCCTGCCTCCAGGGACGTGTGCGCCCTAGTGCATCAGATTGCCGTTGATGTAGTGAATGAGTCCGCAGAGGCCCTCCTTGTCCACACACATGCCTCCTCGACCTGCCGAGACAAGACCGGCCTCGCGCAGCACTTCGACGTGGTACGAGACGGTGCTCTGCGAGACGCCCGCGTACTCACATAGGGTCATCAGGCTCATCGGGCACTGGGCAAGCGCTTCCATGATGCGGCGCCTGACGGGTTGCCCCAGCGCGCGAAACATCCTCTCTGCACTCTGTGGGGTGAACGGGTCGTACACGGCTAGACACCACCCTTTTCACGCAATATCGATAGCGGTCGATATCCGACACCATTCATCGAAGCCCATCGATGAGGGAATCCGCGAAGGACGCAGATGTCGCTCGCGATGTCGATGTCGGTCGATCGGGGCATCGACGGCAGTATGCGTATCGATGTCGGTCGATCGGGGCACCGACGGCAGCATGCGTATCGATGTCGGTCGATCGGGGCACCGACGGCAGCATGCGTATCGATGTCGGTCGATCAGGGCATCGACGGCAGCATGCGTATCGATGTCGGTCGATCGGAGCACCCGGATATCGATGTCGGTCGATCGGAGCACCCGGATATCGATGCCGGTCGATATGGCGCTGACAAAGGGTCCGGATCCCGTGCGGACCACGGTAGCGCGGGACCCATACCCAGAGCCGACCGAGAGCAGACCGAGAGCGGACCGAGAGCTGACCGAGACCTGAACCCGACCCCAACCACGGGAAGCCCTCACACGACGGCGTGGCCGTACCGCGTCCGGCGGATACCCTCGGTCAGACGCGTGGAACCCCATACGCCGACAACGGCGACCAGGATAGAGGCCAACACGTATGCAGGCCCTGAGTGCCCCACCGTCGACATTGCGAGCATCATCGGCGCGACCAGAATCGGATGCAGCACGTACACGCCTCGGGAGGCCACTCCTACGCGCATCAGGAACCGGCTCAACGCATGTGCGGGTTCACCGTTCGCGCCGGCAGCCATCACGAGTGCGGCCCAACCGCCGGGCAGCCCGATCAGGTACGGCAGCCACATCAGCTCGGAGGCGCGCGTCTCGGCACGCACATATGTGGCCACTCCGGCCAGCACAGCACTGACGATCAGCGTGGGCAGCGCCACACCGGACACCCACTCGGGAACACCGTCGCGAGCGAGGCGCAGGCCGGCCCAGTACGACGCCACATACAGAGGCGACACCGCCCAGAACGTGCCTTCCCCCAGCGCCAGCGGGCTACGTCCCGCCAGCCACGCCAGCGCAGCGATGACGACGTACAGCGCCACCATGATCCACGCCGGACGCCACGAACTCGTCCTTCGGTCGAGCAGCGTCCCTACGACCGCGGCCACGAATATGACCGGCAGGAACCACAGCGGCCCCCCGCCGGCAAGAACCGCCAGCGCCCAGGGGCCGGGCGAGAATCCCACGGGAAGCGCAGCCGGGCCACCGATCCAGCGCCAGACGAACGGCGCAAGCGCGTACAGACACGCCCAGAACGCCCACGGCAGCAGCAGTTGATAGGCACGACGGCGCAGAACGGAGCCGGGACTCTCGGCAGGTGGACGCATACCTCCGATGTAGCCGGTCACCGCCGCGAACGCCGCGACGGTACCGTACGCAGTCCCGTAGAGGAATGCCGCGCTGCCATCTCCGGCGCGCATCGGCCACAAGATCGCATGGTTGACGACGACCAGAGCCATGGCCGCGCCCTTCAGAACATCCAGCCACGGCCGACGCACGGCAGCTCCTAGACCATCCAGCTCTTGGGCACGAAGAGCTTCTCGTAGGTGCGGATCGCGAAGCGGTCGGTCATGCCGGCGATGTAGTCGGTCACGCGGTCGGGCAGCTCGGCGGAGTGCACGTCAGTCTCCGAAGGGCGCTCGTCTTCGGGAAGATCCCCGGGTGTCTCCATGAAGTGCCAGAACAGCGTCTGCACGACACCGTAAGCCTTGGGCTCCTCCGCTTTGGCGGACTCACTCAGGTATACGTGATCGAAAAGGAACGAACGCAGATCCATCATGGCTTTCCACACCACATCGCTCATGCAGATCTCGTCGGCGTCCAGTGAATTGGCGACCATGTCCTGCACCATCGTCGTGATGCGTGCGCCATGGTTGTGGCCCAGAACGTCGGTGGGCGCCCGCGGCAGATCTACCTCGGCAAGCACGCCTCCACGGATCGCATCGTCGATATCGTGGTTCACGTAAGCGATGCGGTCGGCGATGGCGACGATCTGCCCCTCAAGGGTGGACGCGCGCTTCGAACCCGTGTGGTGAGCGATGCCGTTGCGCACCTCCCACGTGAGATTGAGGCCTTTGCCGTCGTACTCCAGCTCCTCGACGATCCGCAGCGACTGCAGATTGTGTCGGAAGGGATAGCGCGCATCGGGGAAGTGCCCGCGCAGCGACTCAAGACAGGCATTCAAAGCGTCCTCGCCGATATGCCCGAACGGTGTGTGTCCCAGGTCATGGCCGAGTGCGATCGCTTCGGTCAGATCCTCGTTGAGGCGGAGCGCACGGGCGATCGACCGCGCTATCTGCGCCACTTCAAGCGTGTGCGTGAGCCGGGTGCGGTAATGATCACCTTCGGGCGCCAGGAAGACTTGCGTCTTGTGAGAGAGCCGCCGGAACGCCTTGCAGTGGATGATGCGGTCGCGGTCGCGCTGGAACTCGCTGCGCAACGGATCCGGCTCGATCGGCCGTTCCCGGCCCCGGGACTGATCGGAGAAGGCGGCCCGTGGTGAAAGAAGCCGGTGTTCGGCGGCTTCGTACTCCTTGCGCGTCATGATCTCCACGGACGACCCCTCGCAAGCGAACGAATCACAGGACGATCAGGTAGGCGACGATGTCGGCGACGAAAGCCACCACAAAGGCCGTCTTCCACCCTTTGTGCCAGCCCATGCCGAGCGCCAGGCCCGAACCCAGATACCCGCCGAGAACGGCAGCCCCCAACAGAGCGAGCGCCGGAGCCGGTACCAGGTCGATCAGTTCGAATCCCGGTGTGTTGACGAAGATGGTCAGGTTGCCGGCAACGTCACCCGCCAGCATCGCAGCCCACACCGCAAAGGCGAGCACGCCGCCGGCGATAGCACTTTCCCACATCGGACGTTCAATCTTGGACCGTCCCTGGATCAGGGGCGATCTGGCCTGCTGGTACAGCTTCGTCCTGTGGGTCATCCAGCCCCCTGGCACGCAGAGGTGATCCCGTCCGGCCGGTCACCGGACGGGACCGTATGCCTATCTGTTGTCGGAGACCGTGGCCTTCTCGGCCAGAGTCGCCTGAGCCGCAGCCAGACGTGCGAGAGGCACGCGGAACGGCGAGCAGCTTACGTAGTCAAGGCCGATCTTGAAAAACACCTTCACGCTCTCGGGATCACCGCCGTGCTCTCCACAGACGCCCAGCTTGATGCCGGGATTCGCCTTGCGGCCGAGTTCGCAGCCCATCTCGACCATCTTCGCCACGCCGGGATCGATGGTCTCGAAGGGGTTGCGCGGCAGGATCTTGCGTGCGAGATAACGCGGCAGGAACTTGCCCTCGATGTCATCGCGCGAGAAACCGAACGTCGTCTGCGTGAGGTCGTTGGTGCCGAAGGAGAAGAAGTCGGCGACCTTGCCGATCTCATCGGCGGTCAGAGCCGCACGGGGAAGCTCGATCATCGTGCCGATCGCGATGGGGAACGTGCAGCTCTGCTCGCTCTGCACCTCGGCCACGATCTTCTCGGACTCGCCGCGCAGCGTCTCGAGTTCGGCGACCACGCTGACGAGCGGGATCATGATCTCAGCGCGCGGGTCGAAGCCGTCCTTCTTGAGCATGCACGCCGCTTCTGTGATGGCGCGGACCTGCATGCCGTAGATCTCAGGGAACATGATGCCCAGACGGCAGCCGCGCAAACCGAGCATCGGGTTGGCCTCGGTCATGCTATCGATCTGCGCCAGCAGCTTGCGCTCCGTGGTCATGGTCTTGCCCGCGCATTCGGCCCTGACGATCTCCACCTCGAGCTCGCGGGGGTCGTCGAGGAACTCGTGCAGCGGCGGGTCGAGCAGGCGAACCGTCACCGGCAGGCCATCCATAGCCTTGAAGATGCCCACGAAGTCCTCGCGTTGCACATCAAGAAGCTGAGCGAGCGATGCCTCGCGCGTATCGTCGTCATCGGCCAGGATCATGTCCTGCACGATCTGCTTACGGTCGCCGAGGAACATGTGCTCCGTGCGGCACAGGCCGATACCTTCAGCGCCCAGCTCACGACCGCGAATGGCGTCGTCGGGAGTATCGGCGTTGGCGCGAACGCCCATCGCCCGGAACTGGTCGGCCCATCCCAGCACGGTGGCGAACTCGCCTGACGGCTTGGGCTCTACCAGGGCGACCTCGCCGAGCACGACGTCGCCGGTGGTACCGTTGATCGAGAGCATGTCACCCTCGTGGATCTCGGTACCGTTGACGCGAACGACCTTGTTCTTCGCGTCGATCTTCAGCGCCTCGGCGCCGCAGACACACGGCGTTCCCATGCCTCGCGCGACGACCGCTGCGTGGCTGGTCTTCCCGCCGTGACTGGTCAGGATGCCCTGCGCCGCGACCATGCCGTGCAGGTCGTCAGGCGTGGTCTCCCAGCGTACGAGGATGACCTTGTGGCCCTCGCCGTTGAGTCTCTCGGCGTCCTCGGCAGTGAATACGACTTCGCCGACGGCCGCACCGGGGCTCGCGTTCAGACCTTTGGTGAGGACATCGTACGTCGCCGAGCTATCGAACATCGGGTGCAGGAGCTGGTCGAGCTGCTCCGGATCGATCCGCAGCACGGCCTCCTCGCGAGTGATCAGGCCTTCGTCGACCATGTCCACGGCGATCTTCAGTGCGGCGCGCGCGGTGCGCTTGCCGACACGGGTCTGCAGCATCCACAGCTTGCCCTGCTCGATGGTGAACTCGATGTCACACATATCGCGATAGTGGTTCTCCAGCGTCTCGAAGACCTTCCACAGCTCCTTGCCTGCCTCGGGGAGCACGTCGAGAAGCTCGATGATCGGCTGGGTGTTGCGAATGCCGGCCACGACGTCTTCGCCCTGGGCGTCGGTGAGGAAGTCACCGTAGTACTCGTTGGTGCCGTCGGCCGGGTTGCGCGTGAACGCCACACCCGTGCCGGAGCTGTCACCCTTGTTGCCGAAGACCATCGACTGCACGTTGACGGCGGTTCCCAGTGAGTCGTCGATCTTGTAGAGGCGACGATAGTCGATCGCGCGCTTGTTCATCCACGACTTGAAGACCGCTTCGATGGAGAGCCGCAGCTGTGTGGCGACGTCTTGCGGGAAGTGCACCTTGCCATCAACGGCAAGCGCCGGGAACGCGTCTGCCGAGACGTGCTCGGCGACGATCTCCTTGAACTGGCTGACCAGCTTCTCAAGATCCTCGGCGGTCAGGTCCGTGTCGTTGCGTACGCCACGGGACTGCTTCATGGACGTGATGGCGTTCTCGAACAGATCGCCTTCAACGTCGAGAACGACCTTCGAGAACATCTGCACGAAGCGACGATAGCTGTCCCACGCGAAACGGCCGTTGCCGGTCTGGGCTATCACGCCAAGGACCGACTCATCGTTCAGACCCAGGTTCAGGATGGTGTCCATCATGCCGGGCATTGAGAATGGCGCGCCGGAACGGACCGACACGAGCAGCGGATCGGCGGTATCACCGAGGCGCTTGCCCATCGCGCCCTCGAGCTGTGCAACGTGACGCTCGATCTCCTCATCCAGGCCTTCCGGGAAGCGACTGCCTGCCTCGGAATACTCCACGCACGCCTGACAGGTGATCGTGAACCCCGGAGGAACCGGGAGTCCCAGCCTGGTCATCTCGGCAAGGTTGGCGCCTTTGCCACCAAGGACATACTTCATAGAAGCGTCGCCCTCACTGAACGCGTACACACGCTTGACGTCGGCCACTAGCTACTCCCTCACTCATCTCGCTGACGGGGCAGACGACCTCACCGGCTCGCCGCGAATGCGACTGAGCCACTGACCCCTTTACGGGTCGCCTGAGTCACGGGCTATCGTATCGCATGATTGCGCGTGGAGGTAGCTCTGCGTGCAGCGGGCGCCCGGGCAGCGCTCACGCGTTGTAGTAGCGCAGTATCTCCTGCGCGGCTTCCTCTATCGCTCTGCCGGTGGTCTTGATGACGACACACCCTATCCTGCGCATGACCGTACGCGCCCACTCGAGCTCGCGCTCAACCGTCTCCGGCTCTGCATAGCGCCGCGTGTAGCCGCCCAGCTCACCCATGCGTTTCGCCCTGATCTCAGTGAGCGTGTCGCTCTCGACGATCAGACCGAACACCCGGCGGGGCTCGATACGGAACAGCTCCTCCGGCGGATCGCTGCCCGGTACGAGCGGTATGTTCGCCACCTTGTATCCGCGTGACGCCAGATACATCGACAGCGGTGTCTTCGATGTGCGCGACACGCCGATGATGACGATATCGGCTTCATCCAGAGTGTCGGCACCGCGGCCGTCGTCGTGGTTGACCGCGAACTCCATGGCGCCTATCCGCTCGAAGTAACTGCGGTCGATCTTGCGCATCGTGCCGGCCACTCCGAGGGGTTCGGTCCCTGCAGACGCCGAGAAGGTGTCGATCACCGGCCCGAGGATGTCCACGGCCGGAGCTCCGCATGCGGCCACAAGCTGTTCCATCTCGGCACGCATCGTTGGGTCCGCGAGCGTATAGAGGAAGATGCAGCCCTCGGCACAGCCGTCTTGCACCGCTTCGGCCAGCTGTTGTGTCGTCATGATCTTCGGAAGCCGCACCACGCGGAACGTGCCCGGCTCGAACTGCCCCAGCGCCGCCTTGGCGACCTGGTGCGCCGTCTCTCCAATGCCGTCCGAGACGATCAGTATGGTCCGCTCGGCGGCCATCGGCCCCTACCCTGCCAGCGCGCTGAAGTCGGCGAACCCGATGAACAGTGCAACGAACCGGTTGAGCAGGCGCAGGCGGTTGTCGCGCAGCTTCTCATCCGGATCCATAACGAGTACCGAGTCGAAGAACGCGTCGATCGGGACACGCAGGCGTGACAGCACGCCGAGCACCGTCATGTAGTCACCGGCCGCGAACGCTGCAGCCGACGCTTGCTCGGCCTCGACGAGCGCATCGGCCAGCCGCGCCTCTTCCATGCCCATGAGTGATACATCCGCTTCAGTGCCCAGGTCGGGCTTGGCCAGATTCTTCGCCCTGGTGAACGCGACCGAGAGATCTTCCATGTCATCACTCGCGGCGCGGAACGTCGTCAGCGCCTCGCAGCGGGCAAGAGCGTCGGCCGGATCGTCAACGGAGACAGCGAGCACCGCCTGAACCGTATCGTACGCATGCCCGCGATCGCGCAGCACGCCATCGAGCCGCAAGGCGATGAACTCCTTGATCGCCGTGCCGATCGCCTCGATATCCAGCGATTCCAGCGATCCGGTGTATCCGGCCAGAGCGGCGCCGATGGCGTCGTCCAGCCTCAGGCGCAGGCCGCCGTCCAGGATCATCGCAAGCGTACCGATGGCGCCGCGACGCAGCGCGTAGGGGTCCGCAGAGCCGGTTGGCGCCTGACCGATCCCGAAGATGCCCGCGATCGTGTCGAGCTTGTCTGCAACCGATACCAGCTTGCCGGCGACCGAGCGAGGCAAGCTGTCGCCGGCGAAGCGCGGCCGGTAGTGATCGACGATCGCCTCGGCCACCTCCTCCGCCTCGCCGGATGCTATGGCGTAGTGGTAGCCCATGACGCCCTGCAGCGATGTGAATTCGATGACGGCGTGCGTGACCAGGTCGGCTTTGGCGAGATGTGCGGCACGCAGCGCGTACGCCTCCTCGTCCGGGCCGGCGTCCACCTGCGCGGCCAGCGCGCGAACGAGGTCCTCCATGCGCGACACCTTCGCGCCGAGCGATCCCAGCTTCTCCTGGAAGACGATCGAGTCGAGGCGCGCGACGCAGGCCTCCAGCGGCTGCGCAAGGTCCTCGCGATAGAAGAAGGCCGCGTCGGCCAGACGTGCCCGGATGACCCGCTCGTGCCCCGCGATGATCGCGTCCGTCCGCTCCGGATCCCCGTTGTGCACGACGATGAAGTCCGCGGTCAGCGCACCCTGTGGCCCTTCGACCGGGAAGTAGCGCTGGTGGGACTCCATCGCCTCCTCGACGACCTCGCGCGGCACCGCAAGGAACTCCTCGTCGAAATGGCCCACGCCTACCGACGGCCACTCCACGAGGTTCACGACCTCGGCGAACGTCTTCTCGGGCACCACCGGGCGCGAACCCGCAGGGACGGCGCCGTCGATCATCCCCCGGATAGCGGTGGCGCGTTCCTCCTGGTCAGCAAGGCAACATGCGGCCCTGAGCGTCTCGATATATGCGCCGGCAGTGGCTATCTCCACCGATCCGGACAAGAAGCGATGACCCATGCTGGTGCGCCCCGCCATCATCCCCGCGTACTCGACAGGGACGATCTGCTCCCCGAAGAGCGCGACAAGCCAGCGCACGGGACGGATGAAACGCGTGCTGCCTGAACCCCAACGCATGGACTTGGGCCAGTCGATGGCGTCCGTCAATGCCGTGAGGATGCCCGGGAGCACCTCAAGAGCAGGCTTGCCTGGCATGTCGATCACTGCGAACACGTAGCTTCCGGCGTCCGTGTCCTCGATGACGAGCTCGCCGACATCGATGCCCTTGCCGCGGGCGAAGCCCTCTGCAGCCTTTGTGGGATGCCCTTGGTCGTCGAATGCCGCCTTCGCGGCCGGTCCTTTCGCACGCAGGATCACGTCTTCCTGTCGCTCCGCCAGACCCGTCACGACAACGGCAAGCCGGCGGGGCGCGCCATAGACGCTGATGTCCTCATAGCCGAGACGTGCATCGCTCAGGGCCTTCTCGACGAGCGCCTTCATCTGGGCGATAGCTTTGTACAGCGGGCCCGAGGGGATCTCCTCGACGCCGATCTCGAACAGCAGGTCGCGGCTCATTCGGCATCACCGCCCCTCGTCATCGCGGCGTATCCTTCAGCACAACGCTTGGCCAGATCTCGTACCCGGCCGATGAAGCTGACGCGCTCCGTCACCGCGATAGCACCGCGTGAGTCGAGCAAGTTGAATGCATGGCTGCACTTGAGAACGTAGTCGTAGGCAGGCAACACGACGCCGCCGTCCAGGAGCCGTTTGCACTCCGCCTCGTAGGTGTCGAAGAGGTGGTAGAGCATGTCGATGTCAGCCAGCTCGAAGTTGTGCTTCGAGTACTGGCGCTCGTTCTCCAAGAAGACGTCCCCGTACGTGAAGCCTTCAACCCAAGTGAGATCATAGACGCTGTTGACGCCCTGGATGTACATGGCGAGACGCTCCAGACCGTACGTGATCTCCGCTGGCACGGGGCGGCATTCGATGCCGCCAACCTGCTGGAAGTAGGTGAATTGGGTGACTTCCATGCCGTTGAGCCAGACTTCCCAGCCGAGACCCCAGGCACCGAGCGTGGGGCTTTCCCAGTCGTCCTCGACCAGTCTGATGTCGTGCTCCTCAGGATCGATACCAATCGCCCTAAGGCTTCCGAAGTACAGGTCCAAGACGTCATCCGGACTGGGCTGCAAGATCACCTGGAACTGGTAGTAGTGCTGAAGGCGGTTGGGGTTCTCCCCGTAGCGACCGTCAGTAGGACGTCGGCTCGGCTGGACGTAGGCGGTTCGCCAGGGGTTAGGATCCAGCGTGCGCAACGTGGTGGCGGGATGGAACGTCCCTGCGCCAACCTCGCTGTCGTACGGCTGCAAGATGACGCAACCCTGGTCCGCCCAATAGCGCTGAAGCGTGAGGATGATGTCCTGGAATGCGAACGGTTTCATACGTGGAATCTCCCTGAATGCTGCGGTTTGGGCGTCCGCGGCGATACCGCATGACGTCTGGATATCTTACACCACGGGCAAGCGCGGGTGCTCAGTCATCGGCGGGCGCTCCGGAGAGACGCACCGTCTGGCGCCTTGATCGATATGCGTGAATATCCGGGTGCTGCGATCGATACGCATCGATGAGGACATCGAAGGTAGTCGATGGCGGTGCACGGATATCGAACGTAGTCGATCGTGGCGCTCGGATATCGAACGTAGTCGATCGTGGCGCTCGGATATCGATGGGGGTCGATGGTGGCGCTCGGATATCGATGCCGGTCGATCACCCGCGTAGAGGGGGTGCCCGCTCTCCGCCCTTGGCTCGGCCGCTTCGGCTCGGCCGTGTCGGCCCTGCAGCGTCGGCTCTGCCGCACTCGTACCCGGTCGCATTCGAACGCTAGAGCGCCCCGCCACCATACATGTCCAGCGCCTTCATCCGCGACGGTACGTGATAGGCGATGAACGACCGCAACAACACGAGCGTATCGCGCAGAACCGGCTCGGGGATCGCCAGTGCGCCGATGTCAGCCATCTTACTGCCCAGAAGCGCCGCCAATGCGCCGGGCACGTCCGGGGAGACGCTCAGAGCCGTTGGATCGGCGCCGGCGCAGTCGCTACACACGACACCACCTGCAGACAGTGAGAAGCGGGCACTCCCGGACCCTCCGGTTGCCGCTTCGCACGACGCGCACGACGAGAGTTGCGGTCGGTACCCGTGCATCGCCATACCTTTGACCAGAAACGCGATGACGAGCGCCCGCAACTCATCGACCGGAACGATCTCCATCACATCGAGCGTCGTGGTCGATAGCGCGAACAAGCGCTCCTCGGTCTGACACTCGACAGACACTTTGTCCAAGAAGTCGGTGACGACCGCAGCGGCTGAGAGACGATCGAGGTCGCCGCGGAGAACATCGTGACTCGTGACGCCTTCAGCCTCGGTGATGATCTCCAACGAACGCCCGTGGGCAAGCATAAGGTCGACGACGGAGAACGGCTCTACGCGGGCACCGAAGCGCGACTTCGTCTTGCGGGCGCCTTTGGCCACAGCCCGTATCTGGCAACCGTCGGCGGCAAGAAACGTCACGATGAGATCGGCCTCACCGAGCTTCGTCTTCTTCAGGGAAAGTGCACGCACCCGGTAAGTGGCCGACATGGGCTATGACGCCCCTCTAGGAGCGCGCGTCCAATGCGTCCAGGATCTCCAGTCCCGAGGAGCTTCCCAGGCGTGTCGCGCCCGCATCAAGCATCGAAAGCGCCGTGCCCAGGTCCCGGATACCCCCGGCCGCCTTGACGCCGATGCCCGGTCCCACCGTCTCGCGCATGATCCGGACGTCTTCGACAGAAGCGCCTCTCGGCCCGAAACCGGTCGACGTCTTGACGTAGTGAGCACCCGCGTCTACCGCGACACGACTCGCGACCGCGATCTGCTCGGCGGTCAGGTACCCCGTCTCCAGGATCACCTTCACGATGGACATGCCGGTCGACTCCTCGCGAACTGCATCGCAGACGGCACGGATGTCATCGCCCACGAACTCCAGCTCGCCTTCGAGCAGTGCGGCGATGTTCATGACCATGTCCACCTCGTGGCAGCCCAGTTGCACAAGGTGCGCGGCTTCTTCGGCCTTCGACTCGGTGTTGCTGTAACCCAGAGGAAACGAGCACACCGAACACACGCGAGTGGAGGTGCCCGCAAGTCGCTGTGAGGCGAACGCGGTCAGAAACGGCGACACACACAATGCCGCGAAGCCCTGCTCAGCATTGCGCTCGATCCACGCCGCAGCTTCGTTGTAGCCGACCGTCGGCTTGAGCAGCGTCTGGTCGATGGCGGCGGCCATAGACACGCGATCGATCATCATCCTAGAGCCCCTCTCCGTATCCGAAGCGGCGGATCTGCGATGCGTCACGACGCCAGTCCTTCTTCACCTTCACGCGCAGGTCGAGGAAGACCTTCGTGCCCAGCAAGCGTTCCAGATCGCCACGTGCCTCGGTACCGATGCGGCGAATCATCTCGCCACCCTTACCGATGATGATGCCCTTCTGCGACTCGCGTTCCACGTAGATGATCGCCTGCACGGTCGTATGCTCGCCGTCGGCGCTCGCTTCGAGATCCTCGATCTCCACGCCGATGGCGTGCGGCACCTCATCGCGCGTGTTGCGAAGCACCTTCTCGCGGATGAACTCAGCCAGCATCACGCCGAGAGGCTGGTCGGTGGGCATGTCGCGCGGGAAGTAGCGCGGCCCGTCCGGCAGGTAGCGCTTCACGGTCTCCACAAAGCCGCCAAGGTTGAAGCCCTCTACGGCCGAAACAACCACGACATCATCGAACTCGCCGAGGGTTTGCGCAAAATGCAGACGGTCCGCCATCTCCTCCTGGGAGACGAGGTCCGCCTTCGTCAGCACCAGCACCTTCTTGGCACTGCTCTCCAGCACCCGGTGCGCGACCCACTTGTCGCCCTTGCCCACCTTCACAGACGCGTCGATGACCAGACAGGCCACGTCCACGTCTGAAAGCGCGAGCATGCTGGAGCGGTTGAGTTCTTCACCCAAAGCGTCCTGGGGCTTGTGCATGCCCGGCGTGTCCACTATCACGATCTGCGCGTCTTCGAGGTCGATGACGGCGCGCAGCCGATGCCGGGTCGTCTGAGGTGTGTTGGAGGTGATCGCCACCTTGACCCCGACCAGCGCGTTGGTCAGCGTGGACTTCCCCGCGTTCGGCCTTCCGACAAGCGCGACGAACCCGCTCCGCACGACAGCGTTGGGGTCCATACTCATTCCTCGTCGCTGCCGTCGTCCTGGTCCAGGTAGCCGCGCACGAATGCCTCGGGCAGCAACTCGTCCAATCCCATGACCATCACGGCGTCTGTCCTGCCGCCCATGATCACCCGCAGCTCCGGATTGAATTCCGCCAGGAACTGCCGGCATGCGCCACACGGGACCGTCGGCGCCTCTGAATCGCCTACCACAGCGATCGCAGCAAAGTCAGTCGCACCCGCGGTCACGGCCGCGAGAGCAGCAGCGCGCTCGGCACAGATGCCCGAACCGTACGCGGCATTCTCAACATTCACACCCTGGTATATCTCTCCGCCTGCGAATACCGCCGCACCCACACGAAACTCCGAATATGGCGCGTACGCCTTGCTCCGCACCTCGCGTGCGAACGCGAGCAGCGCGAGGTCGGCCTGAGTGATCTCAGTCATCATTGTCCTCCTCGTCTGTTCCGTTCGTTGCCGGCTCGACGATCACCCGTCGGATACGGTTTCCCTCTACATCCTCCACGGTGAGGCGCAGCCCTTCAACCACGATCTCTTCGCCCGAGTCAGGGATATGTCCCGCCAACTCGATGAACAGCCCGCCCACCGTGTCCGCCTCGATGTCTATGTCTGTCCCGAACGCGGTGTTCAGATCGTCGATGGGCATGCGCCCGTCCACGCGATAGCGATCGCCCTCAAGCGCCACCATCACCGGCTCGGCGCGATCGTACTCGTCGAAGATCTCCCCGACGATCTCTTCCAGCAGGTCCTCGATGGTGACCAGACCTGCGGTACCGCCATATTCGTCGGCGACGATCGCGATGTGCGTGCGCGACCTCATCTCGACGAGCAACTCTTCGATCGGCTTGGTCTCGGGCACGAAGTACGCCTCCCGTGCGAGCGTCGCGATCGACGGCTCGCACTGCCCGTGGCCCATGCAGACCAGCAGGTCTTTCGCGTACAGGACGCCGAGAATGTCATCGACCGACTCGTGGTACACCGGCAGTCGCGAGTACCCGCTGCGCTCGATCGCCTCGATAGCCTCTGCCGATGTCGCCGTGTCTTGCAGGCACTCCATGTCGGGACGCGGCACCATGACCTCACGCACGATCTTGGACGTGAAGTCCGCCACTGCGTCGATGAATGCCTCCTCGGCCTCTTCGCGGGCGACCTCCTCCTCGTCGGAGGCGGCCACGGCCCGATACTCGTCCTCGGTCACCCATACATCCGACACGCGTTCCTCGGCCACCAGACCCACCAGCCACAACCAGCCGACGGAGAACAGCCTGGCTAGCGGATAGACCGCAGCGGTCAACGCAAGCGCCGGACCGCCTGCAGCGAGAGCGACACGCTCGGGGTTGTGCACCGCCAGAGCACGCGGCAGTGTCTCGCCGACCACGAAGGAGATGACGGCGCCGAAGGCGGCAGCCGGTATCCACAGTCCGAGGGTGATCGGACCGACGATGACCGTCGCAAACTCGCCGATCGCCACCGCGGAGATCGCATACGCAAGCACGCGGACTATCGCCAGCGCACCGGCCAGACGGCTGGGCCGCTCGGTCAGATCATCGACCGCCTCGGCGCCTTTCCGCTCAGCCTCGATGAGACGACGCGTACGACTGCGCGTGAGCAGCGCAATGGAGGCATCGGCGGCCGAAAGTACCGCCATCGCCGAGACGAACAGCACCACCAGCACGATCTCTATGAAGAGCGTGAACGTCATCATCACTGTCTTTCTGTCTTTTTCCGCATGAGTCTAGACCCAGAATAGCTGAAAGATCAGGGTGGTGATGAGCAGCCCCACCACACCGCCCCATACCACCTGCGGGATCGTGTGAGCATCGGACTCGACCCTGCTCTGCCCCACCAGGGCCGCCACGGACAGGCTGATGACCGTTGCAGTGGCGTTGCCGGTGATGTACCCGATGGCGGCCGCACCGGCAGCCGCAAAGGCCGTGTGTCCCGACGGCCACCCGCCACGCACCCACGTGCCGCCTTCGCGCGTGAACGCCTTCATCGCGAGCACCGCCAGCGACGTGACCGCCAATGCGACGACCGTGATGTGCAGCGGCGTCTCGCGAACGCGGACCAGCAGAATGTCGGCCACATGGGTGAGTCTGGTGAAGAACACGATGTAGCCGACGATCAGCGCAGTGATGGCCGAGACGAACACCGCGCCCGCTGCCACGTCTTTGGCGACTTTGGCCAGCGGCTCGAAGCTCTCGGTCACGATGTCCACGGTCGCTTCGATAGCCGTGTTCACAAGCTCGGTCACCAACACGAAGGCCACGGCGAACACGACACCCAGGAATTCCGCGCGCTCGATCCGGAAGAACAGCGACGCGAACAGTACGATGATCGCCGTTGCCACATGGATGCGCATGTTGCGCTGGGTGCGAAGCGCATAGGCGATGCCATCGATCGCGTAGTTGAAGCTCCAGAGCAGCGATCTGCTGCGCATGGCGTCTACTCCGCCGCGTATGCTTCGAGCACGACCTGCTCGCGGGCCTGCATCGCTGCAGCGTCATCATCGGACTCGTGATCGTAGCCGAGGATGTGCAGGATGCCGTGCACCAGCAGCAGATTCAGCTCGGACTCGACAGTCGTGCCCAGTTCGGTCGCCTGCGCGACTGCCACATCCGGGGCGATGATCACATCACCCAGTGTGATCGGCTCGCCGCCCACGCTTGCGCATGGGTCGTCGCAGCCGAAAGAGAGCACATCAGTGGGACCTTCGATGCCGCGGTACTGCTGATTGAGATGAGCCATCTCGTCCTCGGCCACCAGCGCTACAGAGAGTTCTGCCTCATCCGGAACGTTCTCGAGGTGCAAGACGAACAGGCCGAGGCGCTCGAACGCTTCCAGACTGAGCGGCTCAGGCTCCCGATGGCTGCTTACGCTGACCTGCATGCTGTTCCTTCCGAAGTTCGGCTTCCGGATACTCGATCCGCGGGTGATAGACGCTCGCAAGCATGCGCGCGTAGACCTGGATGATGCGCTCGATGTCCGCAAGCGTCAGATCCGCGTCGTCCAGCTGATGGTCCGCCATCTTCGCCGCGACGACCTTGCGTATCGCTTCCTCGATCTTGGGAGGCGTCGGTTTGCTGATCGAGCGCACGGCAGCCTCGACGCTGTCGGCGAGCATGACCAGCGCAGCCTCCGGTGAGGACGGCCGCTCTCCTGAATAGCGGAAATCGGAGTCTAGCACGGTCTCGCCGTTGCGGGACGCCTTGTCGTAGAAATACGCGACCATCGAGGTGCCATGGTGCTGCCGGATGATATCCACGATCTCCTTGGGCAGGCGGTACTCGCGCGCGAGTTCGACACCTTCCCGCACGTGCGCGGTGATTATGAGGGCCGAGAGCGTGGGTGAGGTCGTGTCATGCGGGTTATCTCCACCCGCCTGATTCTCCACGAAAAAGCCGGGACGCCGGATCTTGCCCACATCGTGGAAGTACGCACCTACCCGCGCAAGCACGGGATTCGCGTCGATCGCCTCAGCGGCCGTCTCGGCCAGATTGCCCGTCATCACAGAGTGGCTATAGGTGCCGGGCGCCTCGGTCATCAGACGGCGCAACAGCGGGTGACTCGGGCTTCCCAGTTCGAGGAGCCTGATGTCGGTGGTCACACCGAAGATGTATTCGAAGAACGGCAACATACCCAGGGTCAGGATCGCGGTGATCAGACCGCCCAGCGAGCCGAATGCACCGGAAGGCAGCGCAGTCCGCATCGCACTGCCGGAAGCGAGCGAGGCACCGAACGCGACGACGCCCACGAGTCCGACCACGACCGCAGCGGCGTAGAACAGGTGGCTGCGCTGGCTGATATTGGCCATGACCACGACGGCGGCGGCACTGGCCAGCAGCGTCGCGACGACCTGGACACCGCCCGAGAAACCGAGCAACAGCCCTGCCACGGTGGTGAGCAGCGTCATGAGAATCCCAGCAGTGGGACCCACGAGCAGGGTCGCCAGTATCGCCGCGAGCGGCACCGGCATGACGTAGGGCGATATCTCGGGCGCGAGCAGCGCGGTACCTCGCGTCAGATACATCATGCCTAGCAGCAGTACAGACATGATCAGCAGATCTCGAAAGCGCAACCACACCGGCTGGACGAAGCGCTGCAGATAGCCGCCTACGGCGACGATCAGCAGCCACATCAGCGCGATGCCGGCGATCACGGACTGTGCGTCAACGCCCTGCTCCAGACCGCCGAGACTGCGAACGATCTCGATATCACGAGCCGTGACGATGTCGCCCTTCTCGACGATATTCTCGCCCTGTTGCTTGAGGACGACGATAGGCGACACACGATCGGATGCCTCGGCACGCGCCCGTGTCGTGGCGGCCTCATCGATCACCTGCGTCGGCTCCAGAAACGCGGTACCGACGGCGATGACGACGTATCGCTCGCCAAGCGAGAGCGGGATCAGGTCTGCACTCTGCACCAGCTGATTTCTCGCATCGGCCAGGTCGCCCTCCAAGATGCGCGCCGACAGGATGCCGCCGACAAGCGCTTCGGTATTGCGCGCAGCGGTCTCGATGGAGACGTCATCAAGCGCCAGCACCGCCTCGATGGTCTCAGTATCGACACGGCTGGCGTATCGATCCGTCATGAAACCGATCTGGGCGGTGGTGTCTTCCGAGAACGAGGTCTTCATCGACAATGCCGAGGAGAAGAACTCCACGACACTGCGACGCGCCTCAGACTGAGCCTGGGAGTCGAAGACGTATACGGGGCTCACAGCGTCGGATGCGGCTTGCCGCAACGCGTCGGTGGCCTCCTGGTCGATGAATTGGACCGGGCGCGTCGCACGATACGTGCGCGGCGCCGGGGTGCCTTCCTCCAGGCCGATGGGCACCGTGCGGATAGCGAGTGGAACGGCGGCCAGTATCATCACCACGACGCCGAGCAGCACGCGCTGCCCATTGATGGTCGACAGCGGCCCACTGCGCGGCCACAGCCGCGTGATGCGTTCGAGGACGCTAGCCATCAGATTGCCGCGCCTTCTTCTCTTCGTACTCGCCATATGCGGTGACGATGCGCTGCACGAGGCGATGCCTCACGACGTCACGGGAGTTCAGCTCCACGAACTCCACGTCTTTGACTCCCTGCAAGATGTTGCGCACCTCTTTGAGGCCGGACTTCCCGCCGGCAAGGTCGACCTGGGTGACGTCTCCGGTGATGACGACCTTGCTGCCGAAGCCAAGGCGCGTCAGAAACATCTTCATCTGTTCGGGAGACGTGTTCTGTGCCTCGTCTAAGATCACGAAGCTGTCGTTGAGTGTCCGACCGCGCATGAACGCGAGCGGAGCTACCTCGATGACGCCGCGCTCTGTGAGCGCCTGTGATTTCTCGATGTCCATCATGTCGAACAGCGCGTCATACAAAGGGCGCAGGTAGGGGTCGACCTTCTCGGTGAGATTGCCGGGCAAAAATCCCAGCTTCTCCCCCGCTTCAACAGCCGGCCGGGTCAGGATGATCCGCCCGACTTCCTTCTTCTTGAGCGAATCGACGGCCATCGCCATCGCGAGGTATGTCTTCCCTGTACCCGCGGGACCGATGCCGAACGTCACCGTGTTCTTGCGAATCGCGTCCACGTACTGCTTCTGGCCCTCAGTCTTGGGACGGATCGTCTTGCCGCGGTGCGATATGAGCACGTCGGAAAACACACTCGAGGGGCGGCACTCGCCGTGCTTGAGCATCTCGATGGCACGGTCAACGCTGTCCGGCGTCAGTCGCTCGCCTTTCTCGACCAGTGTGATGAGCTCGGCCAGAAGTGCCGAAACCGCCTGCGCCTCCCCGGTCTCTCCGGAGATCGAGACCTCATTGCCCCTGACGGAGATGTCCGATTCGAACTGGTCCTCTATGAGCTTCAGAAGGTGATCACCTTCGCCGAGAAGATCGACCATGTCGAGGTCACCGGGAACGACCAGGCGAACCTGGGTGGTGTTCTGCACGATTCGCGCACCTTCCGTTTCATATGTGTCGCGGCCACGACCAGGGGCGACGCCATACGGACCGTGCCACTCCGGGCCGGTCCGTCCGTTGCACATTTTACCACGCAGCGGTCATTCGACCGCGCTCCATACCTGTCAGACGCACGGACACCACATCACCCGGGCAAACTCCCTCCCCGTCCAGTGTGACCGGGAGATACTCTCGGGTCGTGCCCTCGGCCAAGCCGTCGGTCCCGACACGCTCCACAAGCACTTCCGCCTCAGAGCCGATGTGGTTCTTCTCGAACGACACGCGCAACTCCATATCCACAGCACGCAACAGCCGCGCCCGTTCCGATCTCACCTTGGGTGCGACCTGGCCGGCCATCTTCGCGGCAACCGTCCCCGCCCGCGCCGAGTACCGGAAGACATGCAGCCGTGCGAAGCCCGAGTCCCTGACGAACGCCAGCGTCTCGGCAAAATCAGCGTCGCGCTCTCCGGGGAAGCCCGCCAGCACGTCAGTCGTGATGGCGGCATGTGGAAGCGCCTCGCGGATCGATTGCAGGACTGCCGAGTAACCAGAGGTGTCATACGTGCGGCCCATCGCCGCCAGCGTGCGATCGCACCCGGACTGCAGCGGCACGTGGAGATGTGCGCAGAACGCTGGCAGCCCTGCGACGGCAGCAAGGAATCGCCCATCCACGTCGCCGGGCTCGATGCTGGAGATACGCAGCCGGCGCACGCCGGTATCCGCGACCGCCTCCATGAGCTCGGCAAGCCCCGCGCCGTCACTAGCGTAGCGTCCGATGTTGATGCCGGTGAGCACGACCTCGGCCACTCCCGCCGAGACAAGCCCGGCGACCTCGGCCACGACTTCATCGAGAGGCACCGAGCGTGGCACTCCTCGCGCGAACGGCACGATGCAGTATGCGCAGAACGCGTCACAGCCGTCCTCGACCTTGATGGCCGCTCGCGTGCGAAACCCCTCCCCGGTCCGCGGCACGATCGCATCCGCGTCAACGCTCACACCCAGTAGCGACGCCACGCGGGAGGCTACCGCCTCTTTGTCGGTCTCCACCACGACGCGCTCGCCGAGTGTTGCAAGGCCCTCCGGATCGATGGACGCCAGACACCCGGTCACGACGACGATGGGCTCCTGCGGCAGATGCAGCGCATGTCGAACAGCTTTGCGCGCCTTGTGGTCCGCCTCGGCAGTCACCGTACACGTGGTCACGACGATGACCGACGCGTCCTCCTCATCCACGATGCGGACGCCGCTACCCAGAAGTCGCGCGGCGACCTTCTCGGCCTCGACACGGTTCACCTTGCAGCCAAGCGTGCGCATCGCCACAGCGAGCTCACTCACGAGGCGCGCCTCCCAGGCCACCGAGTTCATACAGGGCGATGGCCGAGGCCACGGTCCCTGCGGTCTCGGTACGCAGAATGGTGTCGCCGAGCGATACCGGCATGCCGCCGTAGGCGACGAGCGCGTCGACCTCTTCTGCCGAGAACCCGCCTTCAGGGCCGACGATCACAGCGACGCGTTCCGACACAGTCGCCCCGCAGTCACGAAGCGCTTCACCGATACTGCGACCGGACGCTTCTTCCCAACAGACCAGGATGCGCGTCAGGCCCTTCAGGGCCCGTTCGAGGTCCACCAGGTCGACAACGGGATCCACGATGGGCACACGCACCTGTTGCGACTGCTTTGCAGCCTCTGCGGCGATTCGCTGCCAGCGCTCGCGGCGAGCGGCCCTCTTGGCGTCATCGAGCCGCACTACTCCGCGCGAACTCTGCATCGGGATGACGCGCTCGACACCGAGCTCGGTTGCCTGGCGGACGACAAGATCCATCTTCTCGCCCTTGCAGATACCTTGTACCAGCGTCACGCGAGGCGGTACGGGAGCGGGCATCTCGGCCAGGAACTCAGCTTCCACTTCGTCGCCCACGGAGGTGATGCGTACCAGCCCGACACGCGAGTCGGTGCCCACCACGACGATCTCATCATCGGGACCCAGACGCAGCACGGTGCTCAGATGATGCACGTCCTCATCGCTCAGCGGCAAGGCGCCTGATTCCGGGAGAGGACCTGTAAGGAAGAAGCGGTGCGCTGACATCAGCCGGTCAGCCAGTCTTTGATCTTGCGCAGCGGTGTGGGTTCGGCGACCTTTGTCCCGAACGTCTCGGCCAGCTCGCCGAGCAACTCGCGCTGCCGCTTGTTGAGCTTGTGCGGGACCTCCACTTTCAGATGCACGATGATGTCGCCACTGCCGCCGCGCAGACGGGGCATGCCCTCGCCTTTGAGCTTGACGGTGTCGCCGGTCTGCACGCCGCCGCCGAAAGAGATCTCGACGGGGTCGAACAGTCCTGGTGTCTCGACCGTGGCGCCCAACGACGCCTGAGCGATGTCGATATTGAGCATCATGTGGAGATCGTCACCCTCGCGGTGCAGGAAATCGTGCGCCGCGATCCGCACGGTGACGATGAGATCGCCTGCAGCAGCGCCGCGCAGTCCCGCTTCACCCTTGCCTGGTACGCGCACGCCCATGCCGTCCGCCACGCCGGCGGGCACCTCAACGCTCACGCGTTCGGTCGCGCGAGCACGACCGCTGCCGCCGCAGGTCGTGCAAGGCGGTTCGACGATCGTCCCGGTCGCGCCACATCGGTCGCATGGCACGACGGTCTCCATCACGCCGAGGATGGTCCGGCGCTGGGAGCGTTTCTGCCCGGTGCCCGCGCACGCGACGCACGGCTGCGCGCTTCCGCCTGGTGCGGCTCCCGAGGCGTTACATGTTGCGCACGGAGCATCCCGGGTCAGCTCGATGTCCTTGGTGATCCCGGTCGCTGCTTCCTGGAGAGTGATCGATATCTGCGCGCGCATGTCGCGACCCTCGCGGCGCACCTGCCGCGCCTGACCGCCCATGCCGCCGCCCATGAAGACGGAGAAGATATCCTCAAAGCCGCCGAAGAAGTCCCCCGCGTCGGCCCCGCCGTATCCGCCCATGCGTGGGTCGGCGGTACCGAACCGGTCGTAATTGGCCCGCTTCTCGGCATCAGAAAGGACCTCGTAGGCCTCGTTGATCTCCTTGAATGCCTCTTCGGCACCATCGCCTTTTGCCACGTCGGGATGGGTCTCCCGCGCTTTGCGGCGAAACGCCTTCTTGATCTCGTCCACCGAGGCGTCGCGCTCGACACCGAGAGCGGCATAGTAGTCTTTTGATGCTGCAGCCACGTGAGTCGTCTCCTGTCCCTCGGTCAGCCGAGGATGTCGGACAGCGTGTCAGCTACGACTCGAACGCTCGCAACGGCACGCGGATAGTCCATTCGGGTGGGACCTATGACGCCGACGATGCCGCCGGCGTCGCCATCGCCGTACCTGCCGGCGACAAAACTGACACGCTCGAGCGCGTCCATGCGATTCTCGTGACCGATGCGAACGAGTACGTCCCCGGTCGACATGACGTCAGAGAGCACGCGAAGCATCGAGAGGCCATCTTCGAGCAGTCCGAGCAACGGACGCACCGTACTCGGGTCGGCGAATTCAGGCTGTGAGAGCAGGGCCGACACGCCGCCTGTCAGCACCCGGTCCTCATCGGCCTCGCCCATGCAGTCGATGACCTCGTCGAGGATGCGTAGCGTAGCCTGGGCACGCACGTCCCGCTCAACGGCAACGCCCTCGCGGACGCGGAGCACATCCACGACCACCATGCCGTCCAGCATGCCGTTCAGATACGCCTCGACATCCGACAGAGCCGACGCATCGGTATCGTACGGGAACTCCACCGAGCGATTCGCGACCTGTCCGGAGTCTGTCACCACGACGACCAGCGCGCGCCTCACGCCCATCGGCACCACCGAGATGCGGCGGATGCGCGCTCGGCGAAGCGTGGGAGCAGCCACCACGGCGACGTAGCTGGTGAGCGCGGACAGCACTGCCGAGGTCTCGCGCATCACATCGGTCATCTCGCGTTCCAGCCGGTCGTACCGGACGTGGATCGCGTCGACCTCCTCGGCACTGAGCGTGCTCTGCTCGGCCATGTCGTCGACGAACGCGCGGTAGCCGCTGTCCGTGGGAATACGCCCCGCCGAGACGTGCGGCTGATAGACGTAGCCGGTCTCTTCGAGGGCCGCCAGTTCGCTGCGTACGGTCGCGGGCGAACAGCCGATGCTGTAGCGGTCCACAAGAACCTTGCTGCCAACCGGCTGCACGCTTCTGACGTATTCCTCGACAAGCGCCGCGAGCACTGTGCGCCGTCTGGGATTGAGTTCTGCTGCCATGATCACTCCGTTAGCACTCTCGACGTGTGAGTGCTGAATGATGGTAGCACGCCGCAAAGACACGTGTGAACCGCATCCACCTGCACGATACCGCGCACCGATCGAAGATTCAGCCCTCGAGGACTCGGCCGAAGACCTCGTTGCCGAGCAGCCAGCCACGCGACGTCGTGCGCCAGCGACCATCTGCGAACTCCACCAGCAACTCGGCCGCAAGCTCTTCCATCACGGTGCCGAGGCCGGCGGTGTCAACGAGCGCGGCGTCCACTCCGGCGGTCATCCGCAGACCAAGCATGACATCTTCCGCGCCGACCTCCTCGGCCGTCAGGAAGCTTGCCACCTGCGGAGGGCGAACAGGCTGATGGACGTAGGAGACGATGTCCTCGCCGACCGAGAACCGGACCCTGGCGGCCGTTGAAGCACCGGGCTCCAGGTTCCAGGGTTCGGCGTACCAGCCTTCCGCACGGGCGATGCGATCGAACTCTCCCGCCGCCACCATGCTGTGCGCCCCCGGTCCGATGCCGATGTAGGGAACTCCCGTCCAGTAGGCGGAGTTGTGAACGCTCTGTTCACCCGGACGGGCGTAGTTGGCGGTCTCATACCGCATGATGCCCGCCGCCGAGAGGACCTCCTCGGCCAGCAACATCATGTCGGCCGCAAGGTCGGGGTCGGGCTCCACCATCCGGCCCGCCGCGATCTCACGCCACAGGGGTGTCCGGTCCTCGATGGCGAGCGGATAGACACTCAGGTGTCCCGCCCCCGTCGCAACCGCCCGCTCGAGCGTGTCGCGCCACGACGTCATCGACTGGCCCGGCACTCCGCATATCAGATCGAGAGCGAAGCGCATCCCGCTGCCCGCGAGAAGGCCGGCGACACCCTCTGCCGTGGCGGCATCATGCCTTCTGCCCAGAGTAGTCAGCACGTCGTCATCGAACGACTGCACACCCAGGCTCATACGCGTGACGCCCGCAGCTGCAAGCGCCGGGACAAGCACGGGCGAAGTCGTCTCAGGGTTGGTCTCCACGGTGATCTCGGCACCGTCGCGCAGCACGGCGCGCTGCCGGATGCCGGAGACCAGATGCAGCAGCTCGTCGCCGAGCAGCGTGGGTGTCCCGCCGCCGAAGTACAGGGTGCTCACATCGCCGAGAAGACCACGATCGCGCCATGCGGTCGTCTCAGCAAGCACCGCATCGACATACGCCGACATCTCGGCAGGATCGCGCGGGGTGCGCGAAGCAAAATCACAGTACGCGCACTTGGCCACACAGAACGGGACGTGAACGTAGAGCGCGGTGCCGGCGTTCTTCATGCGACCTCGGCCCCTCTTCGGCTTCTCCGGCGGTTGGCGACTGCACGTGATGTCGCCGTGGGCCGCGCCCTTCTCCGGCTCACGGCGCCAAGCGCCACCAGATGATAGGTCGCAAGCGAACAAGGGTCAAACCGAACATCGCCGGCGTCCGACTACTTGCCACCGTGGCTGTGGCAACCAGAGGCGCAGGCCATACTGGAACTCTCATAGCCTGTGTGATTCGTCGGGAAGACATGGCACGCGCCGCAGAAGTATCCAAGCGACTTACCCTCCGACACGGTGGACAGACTCCACCCGGCGGAGAACACTGTCGTCATGTCTCGGCCGTTCACGACCTCTTTCAGGTGGTACGGCAGACGTGATCCGTGCGGATCGTGGCATGTCGTACAGAGCAGCGCGTCCATACCGTACGAATAGGGCGCCTTCAGGCCACCCCCGCCCGCGTCGGCCGAGTAGAAATCGAAAGCGGACGACTCCGGTCCCAGCCCCTTAGCACCACCGTGCGCCTGGTATTGGTACGAATTGGCGATCACGGTCATTCCTTGCCCGGTGAGACCCAGGGGCATCGCACCGTCATGACACTTGTTGCAGAACGTGATGTCGTCGACAACCTGACGTGTCGCCGGCCCGGTCCTGTACACGATCCGCAGTCTCGGACGGTACTGCGCTGTCGCTGTCTCACGCATGTACATGGGCAGATTGGTGTCTGCGGTGTTAGGTCGAACCCCGATCCCGTAGTTCGCACCCTGTTTGAGCGAAACCACGAGTGCAGTGATGTTGAGCGCCCTGATGCCGTACGCGGTCGGAGACACGGCCGCCCCGTAGTCGCCCCCCGGCGTCGTCCAGCCCGCACCAAAGCTTGGCTCCAACCACGTGGCCCCGTTGACAGCGGCGCTGTTGACGGAGCCGGTACCCGTGCCTTCCAGCCAGTCCCGGGTCACCGGATAGACTGTGTAGCCACCCTTGTAGACGGTGTAGCTAGGATTGCTGCCCCACAGCACCAAAGTGGCGTTCTGGATCGTGGCGCCCGCCGGAATCGTGCTCAGATCGAAGTAGAACAGCGCCCGATTCGACTGAGTGATAGTGACCTGGCTGCTGGAGCCGTAGTTCCAGCTCTCCTGCCCGACGGTGGAATCCAGCACCGTGTCCCTCGAGGCGTAGACCACGATCTCCGTGGTGGGGATAGATGTCGGGTCATCGATGAGCGTCTCGAAAGAGGTGCCGATAGAATCCGGGTTCACCAGACCAGTCGTCGAGGAGTGGGCCGAGTGACAGTTGCGACATGCGATCCTGCTTCCAGTCCTGACTTGCTCGGCGGAGTAGATGTCGTGCTTGCCCCACTGTGAGTCCGCGTTCTGTGCCGCGTTGAACGCGGCTTTGACGACGCCGTGACACGACAGACACGCCTCCCGACGAGTATCGTCAAGAAGGAACGCGTACACGCCGCTGGAGCCGCTTGACTTGCCATGAGAACCGTGGCATTCGGCACACTCAAGATCGTAGTGGACCGACGCGCTGAACGCCGACTGGCCCGAATATGAGCCGTACGCGGCCACATGACACGTCGTGCACGCCACAGTACTGCCGACAGTGAGTAGCCCCTGTGCACTGCTTCCGTGACTCGCATGGCAGCGCTGGCACTCGGTGGCAGGCGAAGAACCAGTCCACACCGGTGTGGCCCCGGTGATCGCGCCGCGCGTCACAGTGACCTCGACCCAATCGAGCACCGGCGTGACAACTCCACCGGAGGCCAATGTCGCTCGCACTTCAAGCAACGCATTCTCGAGACTCGATCCAGCAGGAATCTGCGACAACGCACCTCCATTGACGACCGGCCCCCACGCCGTCCATGTCGACCCGTTGTTCATCGAGGCACGGGCTGTGACTGTCATCGTTGCAGGAGATACGACGGAGGCTGCCCACCTGACGACTCCGCCTGTGTACGTCGCCTTTCGAGCGATGTCCGGTCGGAACTCGAACGTCCCCTGAGAAGACATGCCTCGTACGGTGATCTCGGCGATCGACACCAGGCCGGTGGGTGCACTCGTGAAATCGCGATAGAACACGAACCGGACGTATCGGCAGTCCGCATCACCATTCAAAGTGACACCCGAAATGGGACGTCCGACGCCGAGACTGCCCTGGCTCACAAGACTGGTCCACGTGACGCCGTCACTGCTCGTCTGTATCTCGACGATATCAGGCACTGTGGACGTGTTGGCGATGAAGTAACTCTCAAATGTGGTAACCCTGGTCATGCTTCCCAGGTCTATCGTCAGACTGCTCGTCCCGATCCAGCCATTGTCGGCACTCGCCCCCATGGCATCGGCAGACCAGAACACCTTGGTGGCCACCGAGCCATCGTATGCGTGCCCCGGGTCAGGCGGCGAATGCGCGAAATCGCCCGTGATCGCAGGAATCGGAATCACCGCCGCGGTCTTAGGCAGTTCGATGGGGGTCTGCGCGATCGTGACCGTCCCGTCAGCTTGAACCTGTGTACTCGCCAGGAACCCTCGTGCGAGCTCCTCGGATGAGTCAAGTCGCGTGGTGTTCGAACTCACTGCATTATGCGCTCCGTTGAACGCCGTCTTCTTATTGCCGCCAGTGCGTGTGAAGTAGCCAGGAACGAGAGTGTTGACCGTTCTGCTGGCCACCGTGCCGTGACAGGTCCAGCAGAACGCAGCGCCGGCCGTAACAGCCTTGCCTGTGACCGCGTCGTACGCCCGCAGGAGTCCCGGGGTTGCCACCGGATCTGCGTGCGGGTTGTGGCACGCGGTGCAGTACAACCCACCGGTCGCCACGGGGTGCTTGGAGACGATCGACGCACCCGTGAACGAGTTCTGCACGTTCGCTCCACTCGCGCCCACAGGCGGCGCTGCCAGGTCAGGGTTGCCGTGGCAGTTGTAGCAGACCTGGGAGTCTCTCGCGGCGTAACGGAGCGTTGAACCCGCCGATGTCTCCAAGTCGTGACAAACACCCGAGCAGTAGTCTACCGACTCTGGATTCGTACCGTGAGGCTGTATCGTGCCAGGTACCCACTCGCTGAAGTGGCCGAGCGTTCCGGTGACATAGCCGGCCTCTGCATGGACATCACTTGCTCCAGGGACCCACCGGTCCGCCGCCTGGTCGTAAGTCATCAGACACGCGGCCTTCAGCAACGCTGCGGAGACCTGGTGGTGAGTGACGGCGAGCGTGTATGCCACCGAGAGTGTAGCGGGAGCGTCAAGCTCTCCCGAAGGCTCGATCCTGTAGATGCCGGCAAGTGAGATGATCCCGCCGGTGGGTGATCCCGCGACCTCGTCGATCGTCACCGTGGTGGTGGAGTCGAACGAGCCCGGGGCGAGCACGAGCACGACCTCGCCGTTGGAGGAGCGAAGCGTCGCGCCGAGAGCGGACACGCCGGCAGCTATCGATACCCGATCGTTGTCGACCACCTCGGAGCGCGGGCCTTCCCCGCCGGGGCCGCGGGCCACCACCGTGTAGAGAGCGGCAGCCGTCTCGTCAACCGAGTAGCGGAACCCATCGGCGTCTGCAGCGGCTGTCGCCACCTCTCTGAACGGACCGTCGGCCGATGTCGCGCGGAGCAGCGCGAACGAGGTGACCGCGCCCCCCTGGGCGGGCGGCTCAAAAGACACGATGTCGACCATATCGCCCGATACACACGCTACAGATGCAGCTGCGCCGGGAAGGACTGCCGGCACCGGGGGGTCGACCGGATCGATGGGAACAACGTCCGCAGGATCATCGGGGGTATCGAGAGATGGGACCAGCGGGTCTGCCGCACCAGGCTTGGGGGCGGTCGCGTTTTCGCGAGCAGCCGGCTCCTCCTGCTCGAGGCTATCCTCGGCAGCTGTGCCCGCGAGTACACCGCCGACGGCTTGCGAAGGAGCGCCGGAAGAGCCGCCATTGTGATCGGCCGATGTGGCCGGCGTGATCTCTCCAGAAGCGGGAACATCGCGGTTTGGGGTGGCTGCGCCGACGACGAACCCGACTGCGACACCTACCACGACGAACAGGAGCACAACCCCCAGCACTACCTTCGGCAGCGTGCGTCCCCACATACTTGTGCCCTCACCCTCGCATTGTCACCGGGAGACGCCCGCCTGATGACGAGGGCGGTATAGAAGCGTCGACAGCAACTATATATCACGAATCCTAAGGGTGAGAAAGGTATCGGTGTCAGCCCAGGTCAGCAATGCTGTCGGCGACAATGCGAGTCGCTACTCATCAACCTTCAGGATGGCCATGAAGGCCTCCTGAGGAACTTCGATGTTGCCCACGTTCTTCATGCGCTTCTTGCCCTTCTTCTGCTTCTCCAGAAGCTTGCGCTTGCGTGTGATGTCTCCGCCGTAGCACTTCGCGAGCACGTCTTTGCGCTTGGCCTTGACCGTCTCGCGAGCGATGATCCTGCCACCGATAGCAGCCTGGATCGGCACCTCGAACATCTGCCGGGGAATGATGGCCCGGAGCTTCTCGGTGAGCATCTTGCCCCGGGCATACGCCTTGTCCTTGTGCACGATGAACGACAGCGCGTCCACCGGCTTGTTCGCCAGGAGCACATCGAGCTTCACGAGCTCGCTCGGCTGGTAGCCGATGTACTCATAATCGAGACTCGCGTAGCCCTTCGTCCGGCTCTTGAGCTGGTCGAAGTAGTCCATGATGAGCTCGGAAAGCGGCATCTCGTAGTGCATATCGACCGTGGTGGCCGACAGATACTGCATATCTTTGAACGTCGCCCGGTGTCCCTCGGCCAGCTCCATGACCGCGCCGACGAACTCCGGCGGAACGAGCACGGTCGCCTTCAGGTACGGCTCTTCGATGTGCTCGATGCTGCCCGGGTCGGGCAGGTCCTGCGGAGAGTGCAGTGCGACCATCTCGCCATTGGTCTTGAACGCGTGATACTCCACGCTCGGCGCGGTGGCGAGCAGATCTAAATCGAACTCGCGCTCCAAACGCTCCTTGACGACCTCCATGTGCAACAGGCCGAGGAACCCGACCCGGAAGCCGAACCCGAGCGCGTGGCTGCTCTCAGGCTCGTAGATGAGCGCCGGATCGTTGAGCTGGAGCTTGTCGAGCGCGTCGCGAAGCTCAGGGTACTGATCACCATCGATCGGGAACAGGCCCGTGTACACCATCGGTTTCACTTCGCGATAGCCGGGCAGTGGCTCCTCGGTACCGTGCTTGGCCAGCGTGACCGTGTCGCCCACCTTCACAAGCGCCGGCTCTTTGAGGCCGGTGATCAGGTAGCCGACCTCCCCTACACCAAGCTCGTCGACCGGGACGTTGGCAGGTCGGCGGACACCGACCTCCTCGACATCGGTCACCGTCCTGGTCGCCATCATCTGCACCTTCATGCCCTTGCGCAGCACGCCGTCGACAACGCGCACCAAAGCGACCACGCCGCGGTATGCGTCGAAGTACGAGTCGAAGATCAGAGCCTTCAGCGGAGCGTCTGGATCGCCTTCGGGTGCCGGTACGCGGGCGATGACCGCCTCCAGGGCGTCACGTACGCCGATGCCGGACTTGCCGCTCGTCAGCACCGCATCGTGTGCGGGAATCGCTAAGGCTTCCTCGATCTCGTGACGCACGCGCTCGGGATCGGCTGCCGGCAGGTCGATCTTGTTGATAAGCGGGATGATCTCGAGATGCGCGTTCATCGCCATAAGCGCGTTGGCGACGGTCTGGGCTTCAACGCCTTGCGCGGCGTCCACGACCAGGAGCACACCCTCGCACGCCGCCAACGAACGAGAGACCTCGTAGGTGAAGTCGACGTGGCCGGGAGTGTCGATGAGGTTCAGCTGGTAGGTCTTGCCATCGTCGGCGTCATACATCACGCGAACCGCCTGGGCCTTGATGGTGATGCCGCGCTCGCGCTCGATGTCCATCGAGTCGAGCACCTGCTCCATCATGTCGCGGTCGGCGATGGTATGCGTCAACTGCAGCACCCGATCAGCAAGTGTGGACTTGCCATGATCGATGTGCGCGATGATCGAGAAGTTTCGTATGTACGCTGGGTCAGTCATCAGACGCGTAGTGTATCAGGCATCGAGGCCGGGGGGAACGCGAACAAAGGCGCCGCTCTCGCGACGCCCCTGTTCGCTAGAAGGCCCTGCCGGTACCGATGTCACTGTGGCAATCCTCACAGTCGACTCCCGGGTGGGTCCAATTCTTACTGTGACCATGACACGACAGACAGTCGATGCTGTCGTTGAGGTCGAACGCATCGTCATGCCCGCCAGGCTCGTACTTGTCCACGTAGTGACACCAGCAGCCCCCTGACGCGTTGTCGTGCCACTCGTAGGCGCTGCCCTCATGGCAGGACCGACACAAGTCGGCCATACCGGCGCTGTTGGCCACGGGTGCGATAGGACGCCCGTTCACGACCTCCGGCACGTGATAGAGGCTCGCGTCGCCGTGCGTGTCGTGACACACCGCGCACGAGATGGCGTCCTGGCCCCTCGAGTACGGCGCCTTGAGTGCGGCGGTGCCGTATCCACTTCCGGCACGGTCACCGTGAATGTCGCCCGTGCTCGTGTTCGTCCAACCCGGTCCGATGTTTCTCACGCTCGCGGGGAAGACCACACCGTCGGGAGGGGTGCCATCATGACAGCTCATACAGAAGTCATCCGAGACCGACCTGCCGGCGTGCGAGACCGTGTTGTCGCTCGGCATCTGTGCCTGCTTGACTAGCACCCAAGCGCTGGTCTGCGGGTTCCATATGTAGACCGCGGTGGGATAGCCCGTGGTCGGCTCGCCGTGCCCGTTCCATATGACACCAAGGTCTTTGAGGTCAGCAAGCGCGGACTCACCCAGATCGAAGCGGACCAACTGCCAGTTCCAACGACCGTCCGCCGACGCCAGGTTGGTGCGCCAGTAGACCCCGTCATCTGCCGAGAGATTACCCAGCGTACCGCCCGAGACGGCAGTGCCGGGCACGGCTGGCGTGGGCTTGGAGCCCGCAGCAGACTCTGACTCCCAGCCGGCGGCCGGAGAGGCCGTCGAGGTGGTGTCGTCTCCACGCATGTACGCCAGACGCAGGTAGTCAGTATCGACCGAGAACTCCGTCTCGACCTCGGCAAGCGCGACAGGCGTGTGGAGTTCGCGCCAGACCACATCGTCGGGAGCGCTCGCTACTGCAGCCACCGTAGCGGCGGAGCGGTCGTAGACGGTCTCCTCGAAACGCGTGTTCCACTGCACCTGATACTCCTGGTGCGCGGCATCATCCGGATAGTGCTCATCGGCGCCGTACGGGTAGTTGCTCATCGCACTGAACGGCAGCGGGTCGACGGTCTTGGGCACGTCGGTGTTGCCGTCCTTGTAGTACCCACACGCGTAGACCACGTAGTGCCGCGTCATCCCCTCGGCAGGCTCGGGCAACGCATCGAACCTGAAGGTCACCTCATCACCACCGCCGAAGATCACGAACATGTCGTCGGTCTCGGCAAGCAGCGGCGACACCTCGCCGTACTTCGTGTAATTCCCCGGGAAGTAGCCCCGCGAGTCGTTGGGTTCACCGTACACGTACTGGTAAACGTCGCCGTCCGAGGACTTGGCGTCCATGCCGTGTCCGTGCAGGTCGGCCGACGCCAACGGGACCTCCGTCGCGGTGTACGCCGAGGCGGGACCGGTCTCCAGCAACACCGAGTCGATGTAGGTCTTGAGCAGGAACGTGAGCCGCACGCGATGGTCGTCGGTGGGGAACACGCCGGTGAGGTCGAGCAGATACGGGCGCGCGAACTCCGCAGGCTTGGGCCACGTGCCGTGCAGCGCGGTCCACTGACCATCGCCACCGATGATCTCGACTTTCTGACGAACGCCGGCAGTGGAGAGCGCCTTGCCCTCCTCGGTGTCCGGGAACCTGGACATGCCTTCCACGATCAGGCGCACCGTCTCGGCACCTGCCAGGTCGCCAAGATCGAGCTCCAGCGAGTGGTACGAAGGCTGCTCCACATCATCACCGAGAAGCGCAAGCTCCCCGTCGGATGCTGCGATCTGCGTGGAGACGTCCTCGCCACCCGGGTAGACGGTCGCCGGCATCGATGCCGGTATGGCCGATACAGTGTGGACGATCTCGGCCAGGTCCTCGTAAACGCCCCCCTGCGGGATCTTCTCGGCAGCGATGGACTGATCCGCCGGAAGGTCGATGGCGAACAGCTTGAAGGTGTCGAGGTAGTCGGTCTCAAAGCGCTCCTCGACGAGTCTCAGCTCGAGCTGACCGTCTTTGAGAGCCGGACCGTTGTCCAACACGTAGTAGTCATGTGGGTTCGGCTTCTGATAGGTGCCGTTCGCACGCGGACTGGCAAGCTTGCCGGTCGTGTAGAGGTCGCCCTCCCAGGCGAAGTTCGCACCATCCCATGAGAACAAGAACGGACAGGAGCCCGTGTCGGCGGCGTTTGTGATGGAGAAGATGTCGTAGGCCGACCAGTCCGAGACCGCCCAGGTGTCCACCGCATCGCGAGCACGCACCCGTGCCGACCCCAGACCATCGTAGTAGATGGCAGGAGTCGTATGGGCCGGCGTTGCCAGCCACGGTGAGTAGTAGCCCGAGTAGTAGAACTGATACTCGACACCGTGGCCGTCACTGCTCGCCACCGTGGACGCGTCGAGTGGAGCGGCTACCGGACCCCACCCTGTGGTACCGGTCACGGTCGTGAGGTCTGACATCACCGGCGCCGTGGGCGGCGCGACCGGCTTGTAGGTGAAGTCCGCCGAATACGACGTGTTGCCCAGCGCGTCTGCCGTGCGAATCCGGTAGTGATATGTGGTTCCAGGGGTGAGTCCTGTCATCTGAACGGCATGCGATGTCACGCGCACGTTGTTGCCAAAGGGAGTACCACTGCTCTGGTTGCCCAACTCGTAGGCGGTCGTGACACCCCAGTCGATCCAGGATGTGGCACCCTCGTTGGTCGTCCACGTGATCGTGGGCGAAGCATAGCTCGCCCCGGGAGCAGAACGCGCGATATTGGAGATCACCGGGTTCGTGGCGTCGTGCGCGGCGCCGACCAACACGTAGACCTCGCCGCTCGCCGAGAGCATCGACGCAAGCGCCGACCCGGGCGACACCGATATGTCGTCGGGGTCGGCGTACTTGTCCACCGCGTTGTTCGCATGCGGGTTATGGCAGTCACCACAGGCGGTGCGCGCCCCCGTGTTCAGCTGGTCGGCGCGCAAGACGTCGTGATGCGCACGCGGGTCGGCATTGGCGGTGAACCGCCCGCGGATATCGATGCCCGAGGCGGAGTTGGCCGCATTGTCGTGGCACCCTCCGGTGCCGTCGGCGGTGCACGTGCGTCCGTCCGACGCCGAACGACCTCCTGTGAGCTCCTCGCCGTCCTCAGTCGCTCCATGTACCGCATGACAGGCGAGACACGCGCCCGTGTCCGCTGACGACCCGTCCACGGTCAGCTTCAAAGACACCTGGTCGGTGTTGAGTGAGCGATGGTTTACCGGGAACAGCCCGTCACTGCCGTCGGCCGAAACCAGCACTTCCGCGCCGATGTCCGTCGCTACCGAGACAAGCTCCCGCAGCATGGAGCGGAACACGCTTACGGAAGATGCCTGGCCCACGCCGTCCTCTCCCACGACACGCGTGTTGTAGGTCTGCAGGTAGTCGGTGTGGAAAGCATCCGTGGGGTAGCTCTCCGTCTCGGGGTACGGGTAGTTGCTCATTGCCGCGAACGGCAGGGGCTCCACCGTCTTGGGCACTGCGGTCTTCATGTCTTTGTAGTAGCCCATCGCGGTGAAGAGGTACGAGCGCTCCTGACCCACTGCAGGAACTTGAGCGACGCCGTACTCCAGGGAGATCTCATCGCCCTGGCCCATCACGACGAACCGGTCGTCATCGTCGACCAGGAGCTCCCCCACATTGCCGTAGCGGGTGTACGCCCCGGGGAAGTACGCACCGTCCGTCACATTGAGGCCGTACTCGATCGTCGGCGCGCCGGGCGTCTTGATCTCCTCATCCACGCCGTGATAGCTCAAAGAAGCGCGCTCAAGCGGGAGTGGAGTGATGGTCACGGGCTCGTCCGCGGTCGTATCGACCGCCACCCAATCGATCAGCGTGCGGAACAGGAAGGTGAAGCGCACCTTGCCGGTGGTCCCTTGCGTGGCGTTGGTGAGATCGAAGACGTATGGCCGCACGAACTCGGGCGCGGCGGGCACGGCGCCCACCGTCGTTGGAACCACCCGCCAGGTGCCGTCGAGATCCTGCACCTGCAGCGACGTTGGCAGCCCGAAGGTGAAGCGGCGCTCGATGCCCTCCGGGGTGACCGGGAACTCCGACACCGCGTTCATGACGATCTTCACCTGCGGGGCGGACGCGACATCAGGCCCCAAGTCGATCTCCAGCGTCTTGTAGGTGAAGTCGGTCTCGGAGTCCTCGTTCAGCTCGACTATGGTGCCGTCGTCTTCTGCGATCGATACCAAGATGTCGGCGCCGGTGTCCGTCCTCACCGCCGAGACGGGCGACCGCAGCATGCGGGTGGTATGCACGGCGTCCTCTATCGCGGGGAAGAAGCGCTTACCGGCCACAGCCTTCTGCGCCCACAGCCGCGTGCCGGCCGGCGCGTCGATGGCGTACAACCGCAGTGAGTCCAGGTAATCGACCTCGTAGCGCTCCTCGACAAGCTTGAAACCGACCCTGCCGTCTACCTCGGCAGGCAGGTTCTTGAGGATGTAGGCATCATTCGGGTTGGGCTGCATGAACCCCGTCGCGCTCTGGCCGCCTATCCTGGAAGCCGTGAAGAGGTCCGCCTCGAAGACATACTCCTCACCGGTCCCAGTGAAGAGGAACGGGCAGGAGCCGGTCGCCGTTCCGTCCCCGAAGTAGAACAGGCCGTAGTCCGACCAACCGTGAGAGACTCCGTCCTTGTCTCGTGCCTCCACACGCCATGAGTAATAGCCTGGAGCGTTCAGGTCAGTGTAGGTATAGGAGAGATCCGCTAGCCAGCTGGACGTACTGAGAAGCGTTCCTCCCTTGTAGCCGTGATAGAGCTGGACCCGGTAGGAGTACGGCGTCGCGGCACCGGCCATCGCGTTCCAATTCACGGTCGTGGTGAGGGGGGTCCCCAGCCAGGTCTGGGAGCCGGGTACGGCAGTAGTCACCGTAGGCTTAGGAATCGCGTATGCAAAGTCCGCCGAGCTGTAGCTCTCGCCGGGATTGGTGGAGGCCGAGCGCACGCGGAAGTGCCACGTACCTACGCCCAGGCCGGCGATCGTCACCGAATGCGCGGTAGACCGTGTGTCGGAACCGGTGCTCGTGCCGTAGGCGGTGGTAAGACCGTGGTCCACCCACGAGGTCGTGTTCCCGGCCGTCACCCAGTCGACACGCACACTCGTGTTAGTAAGAGTCGTGAACGTAGGGCCGGACACTATCTGTCCGTCGTTGACATAGCGCGCCTTGGCCATGACATGTACGTAGCCCTGCGCGTCAACGTGGTCGGCGGTCCGAATCGCTGCCTCGACGGCTTGTTGTGTGCCCATGACACGATTCGCGACCGGTTCCCATGTTCCGGACCCGGGTCGCCACAGAGACACGACCACAGGATAGCCTGCGGTCTCCTCACCGTATCCGGCCCATGACAGGGTCGCGGTCAGGACATTCCCGACTGTCACCGGCAACTTGAATCGGTACATCTGGTAGTCGTAGGCACCCGTCGTCGTCTGCAACCCTGTCGTCTGTCGGGTGCTATCGAGCGATCGCAGCGCCGCAAGTCCGGCCTCACCGATCGCCTGTCCGGGCGAAGACGGCGTGGGCTCAACGGCCGACTCCCAGGCCGCAAAACCGTCGCCGGTGGGGTCGAGACTGACACGAGTGAGGCTTCGCGTGATGCTGCTGTGACCGGAGCCGTCAAACGCCGTCGGGCCGCGGTAGCTGTAGTCGGCAGGGTATGTCAGCCCCGCAGCATCGTGACAACCGGCGCAAAGCTCACTCGAGGGCTTGACCAGGTAATCGGCGTTCGCCGTGCCATGTGGATCGTGACAGTTCTGGCAGCCCCCAGCGCTCGCGCCGGAGCTTGCGAGTACCGTCGCGGCGGCGGTCGAACTTGAGACTGTGCCGTGCAGCGTGCCCTGGTACATGGTCTCACCGGCATACGCGCCGACCGGTGCGTCATGGCAGGCAAGACACAGTGAGGCGTCATTGCCTGTCACCGACTGACCGTTGATCTCACCTGCTTTGATGAGCGAACCGTTGGCAGAACCGTGTGGTGCATGGCAGGTTGCACAGACCGAGCCCGAGCTGCCGGTACTCTCCACTGCAGCGTGGGCTGTGCCCATCAGATATGTCTTCTTGTCGCCGTCGGAACGCGTGTAGTAGCCGGGCACGAGCTGGTCGATCTTACGGTTCTTGACTGCCCCGTGACAGCTCCAACAGTACGCCTCCCCTGAAGTGACGGCTTTGCCGGTGATGGCGTCGTAGGAGCGCAAGAGGCCCAGGGTCTTCGCAGGGTCGCCATGGGGATTGTGGCAGGTCGTACAGTACAGATCGCCCTCGGCGACCGGATGGGTACTGGCCGAGGCAGGCGTGGTCTGCCCGTCACACTGATAGAAAGACCCCTCTACGTTATCGCCGGTGGCTCCCGCAGGGCCATCGGTATGCGTCGTATTGCCATGGCAGTTGTAGCAGACCGCCGAGTCACGGGCCTCCAGCCTCACGCCGGAGCCGGGACCACTCGACAGATCGTGACAGACCCCCGTGCAGTAGTCGGTCTTGGTCGGGTTGGTGCCATGAGGCTGGATGGTCGCGCCAGTCCAATAGCTGAAGTGATCGAGCGAGCCCTCGATGTAGCCATCGGCGGACCGGGTGGTGTCCGGCGATCCTGTCACCCACTCCCCGCTCACTTCGTCCAATGTCATGATGCCCGCAGCAGCCAGCAGACGGGCCGCGACCTGGAAGTGCTCCACATCCATGTCATAGCGGACGCGCAGGCGTGCGGATGCGCCCAATGGACCCGAGGGCGTTATCTCATACACCCCGGCAAGCCTCAGGATGCCGGCCGACGGCAGATCTTCCTCTCGCTCCACGACCGACACCGTAGTAGACGATTCGAATGCGCCGGCGGGCAAGGTGAGATCCACTTCGCCGTTGGACGAACGCAATCGCTCACCCTCGACGCCGACCAGGGCAGACATCTCAACGTGGTCGTTGACTGCTGTCACCGACCGAAGGACGCGTCTGCCCTTCATGGTGTACTCGACCTGATACGTCCGATATCCCGCCGAGTCCACGGGGAGTGTGACGTGCGTACGCGAGGAGTCAAGATTGGCCACGACCGTACGCGAGCTGCCATCGACTAAGACGATGCGCGCCCTAAGTGCGCCCGTAGGGGGAACGAAAGACACCGTGTCAGCCATATCGCCAGCCACGACAGTCGGAGCCGGCGCATCGCCTGTGACAGGTTCGGTCGGCGGCGTGGATGTAGGGAGTCCTGAATCGTCGCGTGCCTTGAAACCCCCGACATCCTCACCGGGAGCGACGGGCCCACGCAGCCCTGCGACCGGGACATTCGTACTGCCGACCAACGCGCGCTCTCCCGAGACCGAAACCTCGCCCGGCGAGACCTCTCCGCTCGCCGGCAACCCGCTACCAAGACCTGAATCAGGGAGCGAACCAGCACTAGATGAAGGGGCCGAACCCGAGACCGCATCACGCGCATTAGTCTCGGTGATAGCAGCAAGGCCACCAGCCGAGAAAATCACGACAACGGTCGCGATCATGATGGTCATGGGCCAGCGCATCCTAGTTGACACGATACCGCCCTTCTCGGAGTACGCGAAAACGCGCCACCTGGCTTGCTTGTGTCGCCTTCTGCTGCCTTAGCCTACCTTATCGGCACCCGCTGCCACAATCTATGTGACGAATCGCATTCTTCGATGCGCTTTCGTTGCGGGCGCTGATAGCCCGTGCTATCCTACTCAGGTTCGTCCGCACCCCACTGCGACGGGCACCACCTGATTTCGGAAGGAACGACACACAGTGGCAAATATCAAGAGCCAGAAGAAGCGCATCCTGACCAATGCGAAGGCGACGGAGCGCAACAAGGCCGTCAAGTCCGCGCTCAAGACTGCGGTCAAGCGGGTCGACGCCGCCGTCACCACCGGTGACAAGGACGCTGCCGCCGAGGCCGCGCTGGCTGCCAGCCGCGCTCTCGACAAGGCCGCGAGCAAGGGCGTCATTCACAAGAACCAGGCCTCTAACCGCAAGTCGGGAGTCATGAACCGCGTAGCGGGCATGGAGTAGGCCGGCACTAACGCTTCAAATGCAGAGAGGGCCGCGGGAACGATCCCGCGGTCCTCTTCGTCTTCTCAGATCGATGGGTACCCTACGGCAGCGCGGCTAAGGCGTGACAGTTCATACAGAGGTCGTCGTTCGTCTCGACGAGCAACCGCCGGTTGGTGCTCTGGTGAGGGAACGTCAGGTACAAAGGGTTGTAGCCAGCCGCTATCGGATTCGGATCAGAGTAGTCCGCGTTGAACGTGGTATCGACGTCACGTGCGTCTTCGTGGCACTGCTGGCAAATGGGATCCTGACGGTTCTCAACACGACCGTCGGCGGACGCTGTCGCAGGCGCCATGATGTAGCCCGCGTTCGTCATCCCCATGCCCACGATGTAGGTCCCATCGCTGCCATCCCCGTACGCTCGGGGTGGATTCCCAGGCAGCAGGCCCTCAGTCGTGGTGATCTCCCCGTAGCCGAACGTGTAGCTCGTGTTGACCGGATGGTTGATCGCGCCACCCGACTGCGAGTGCCGGTCATCATGGCACGCGGCACACCACTGTGATCCATATACGGGGAACGCTCCTGCCGCGGTGGTGTTCACATCACTGCGGAGCAAAGAGTCAGACTGAGTGAGAACCTGAGCGCCAAGCGCAACGCCACTATCCCTGTAGAAGGGAGCAACGACGCCGGTTCCGTGAACGCTATGACAGTCACTGCAGCCGAGTACGGAAGACAGTTCTTGAGACCCACCGGGTACGACTGAGGTCGTGTCTATCGAATGGTCTGAAAGAACGACGCCGCCACGTGCTTCGATCGCGTTGTACGGGGCGGTTCCACCCGTCCCATCGTGGCACGAGAGACATGTCCCGGACACGGTTGCCTCAGCGAGCAGCAGTATCCCATCGGCAGGCGCCTCATGAACCGAGTGGCAGACCCCACACTTCTGGGTGGTTGCGCTATACAGCCCGTGAGGCCCGTTGCCTTCCCAATCAGCTGACGACGCGCTGCTCGTGGAGTGACACTGATCGCAGGTGAAGGGGCTTTCGAAACTCGGGTCAGAAAACGCCAAAGCCGTGGCCGGAAGGGCCACGACTGCCAACGCCACGAGTGCGCTCACGGCCAGCTTCTTCAGTTCGAACGTGCGCGTGTTTCCCATGTGTCCCAGTCTCACGTGCGAGCACTACCTGAACGAATCTGTGCACAACAATAGGGTAGTCGCAGCCAATGCCCTGGTCAAGGCTCTCGACTACTCCCGACAGACGTAGATTATCCATCTTTCAAGCGCTACACGCGGATCTTCTGCGCCCGTCTTCATGCTCATCTCACTGTCTGTAGCAGCAAGTAGCGCGCCGACCAGTTCGGATTCCTCAAACCGACGTGCTTGACGGGCGTAGTTGCGGACCTGCCAGTCGGCCGCCTTGATCTGGCCCGCGATCTCATGCTGACCCGCATCACGATCGAGAAGGGCGCGTACGCTGAGCAGTGTTCGCACGTGACGAACCGCCATGGCGTGCATACCGATGACCGACTCTCCGCCGTCAAGGAGGTCGGCCAGTAGCCCGAGGGCACTGGCTGACTCTCGCGCGCCGATCGCATCCAGGAACTCGAACACACTCGTGGGGGCGGTCTCGGACACCACCGCTTCAACGTCCTCACGGCTGACTCGCGTCCTGTCCCCGATGAACGCGATGATCTTCTCGGCCTCAACGTCAAGGCGTCTGAGATCACGGCCCACCGCGCGAACAAGCGCTTCCGCGCCATCCGACGAGAGTTCCCTACCCTTCGAGGAGAAGTGAGACACGACCCAGGACGGATAGTCGTTGCGCTTCGGCGCCCGATACTCGGCCGCCCCACCCAGTGCGTCGACAGCCTTGAAGAGCTTGCCGGTCCGAGAGACACCTGCCGCGACAAGAACCAGGCATGCCGTGGGCGCCGGATTCGCCGCATAGGCAGCCAGCTCGGCGTGAGAGGCCGCAGCCATCTTGTCCACGTTCTTCACGATGATGAGCCGGCGTTCCGAGGCAAACGGCAGAGTGTTGGCTGCGGAGATGATCGCGCCAACCTCGGCGCTCTCACCGTCGAACACATCGTAGTTGAAATCGAGATCGGCGACCTCGGCCACGCGATCACGCAACCTCTGGACGCCCTGCGTCAGAAGCAGCTCCTCTTTTCCCCATATGAGATAGACGGGCTTGAGCTCCGCCAGACCTTTGCCTGCCACATGTACTCCGGTCGCTTGCCTACGGTGATGCACGCATACTCGCGCGACTGTGCACCACATTCTCGCACACGCGCTGGGTCGTCACACGGAATCCACGCTCCCCGACTTCAATGGTCACATCACCCTCTTGATCGGTGCGGTACACTCGCGCACCGCTCGACATCAACATCTCGAGTGCTGAGTCGTGCGGGTGCCCAAAGCGATTCCCCTCACCGACGCTGATCACCGCCACTTCAGGTCTCCACGACGCGAGTCCGACCTGAGTGAGTCCGTTCTCGCTCCCGTGATGGGGGACCTTGAGCACCTCGATGTCCTCGAGCGCTCCCGCTGCCGCCAGAGCCTCCTGCACCGGTCCCTCGGCATCGCCGGTCAGAACTGCATCGAATGTCCCGCGATGTATAGCCAGCACGACGCTCGTGTCGTTCGTGTTGTCCGAGACCGGGTGTTCCGCTTCCGGCCACAGGACTTCCACTCTGGAGGCGCCCAGCGTGAACGAGTCGCCGACGCGCAGTGTGCGCACCTGGACACGGCCACGAGGCGTCAATCGATGGATGATGATCTCCAGGTCGCTGCGGGCACGCTCCTCGATCGTTGCCGGCAGTCCGACCCATCCGACCTGAACGACTCCTGTGAGTCCCTCGAGCCCGCCTGTATGGTCATCGTGAGCGTGTGTGAGAACGATGGCGTCGAGCCGTCGTACCCCCGCGCGAGCCAACGCCTCACGCAGGGAGGTCTCGTCGGCGCCGGCATCCACCAGCAGCGTCCGCCCGTGATCGCGCACGAGCACGGCGTCGCCCTGCCCCACATCGCACACCGTGATGCTCGCTCCCCGGCCGACCGGTGCACCAACCGCAACGATGACAAGCAGCGCACCCGCGGCGCAGATCACAACCCGAGCACTCCGTTCACTATCGGGAACGGGCCACCAGATCCACACCCCAACGCCGAGTACCACTATCACGGCGCCGAGCGATGCGGCGCTTCCGCCCATCATCACCGCAGCGCCCGGAAGAGCGGCAACACGCGCCACGATCCACGCCAGTACAGCCAGCGTCGTCTCGGCCACGAAGATCGCCGCATGTCCTATCCCACCCGCTGGTCCACTCTTCAGCAGTAGACCGAACACGCCCGCGGAGAGTGCCAGAGGCAGACACGGCAAGACGATCGCATTGGCCAAAGGAGCGAGTATCGAGAACATGCCGAATGCGGGTGTTGTCACCGGTGCGGTGATTACCTGAGCGACGATCGTAAGTGACATCAACTCCGCCGGCCGCGCAAACCGGCCGGCGCCGCTAGCTGCCCACGCAGACGCCAGGCGTCCGTATAGCAGAAGCCCGGCGACAGCCAGCACCGAAAGCTGGAGACCCAGCGAGAACACGCCCCACGGAGACGCGGCGACCAGCGCTATCACTGCGGCTGCCAGACTGCCGATCCCGTCGCGACGTACGCCGATCGCCTCGGCCGTCGCCCCCACGCACACCATCAGCAGGGCACGTACCGCCGAAGTGGGCGCACCGGTCACCAGAACGAAACATGTCCCGACGACAACCGCTACCAAAAGACCCACTCTTCGGGGCAGCCGCAGCAGCCTGCTCACGCCAAACGCCAGTGCGCACATCAGTCCGAGGTGCATCCCTGAGACAGCAAGCACATGCGAGAGCCCCAGGACCCGGAAGTCCTGCTCCACAGCGCTGCCGCCCAGCGCTCTTCGGTCGCCCAGCGCGATCCCTCGCAACAGTGCGACACCGGACCCGTCATCCTCGGCCAGACTCGCATTAGCTCGGGCGCGCCAACGCGACAGTCTACCGCTCACGTCGGTGGGCCAGCCGACGGTATCTGCCACCCAGGCGTTGCCTGACGCCATCACGCCCGCTCGGACGTTCTCCCGGCCATACACCTCATCAGCCACCGCAGGTTCAAGAATCGCCCTGAAGCGTACCGCCTGTCCGATCTCAGGCTCGTGTGCCGACGCCGGCCAGCGGACGGAAGCCACCACCCCGTCGCATGGCGGTCCAACGAGCGCGACATTGACGCGGGCTCCGTAGGCGCCCTCTTTCGGATCTGCGGCTACCTTCCCCGTCCACTCCCGAGCACCCGCGTCTTGCAGTACGCGGGAAACACTGTCGCATCGCGCGCCTTGAATCCCGGAGAGCGCGGCACCGAACACGACGCCGCAAACGACCAGCGCCGCTACAGGACGGTACCTCGAGCGCCGCGCTGCCGTGAGGAGAATGATGCCGAATGCCAGGGCCGCGCCGACCAACGACGTCTCCACTCTCCCGTGTGTTCGAGATGCCCACCACAGTGACTCGCCCGCCACGCTTCCGCACCACGCAGCCACGGCCAACCACGCGATGGGCGGTATCGTCGGACGGCGACACTCGGCAACGGTCATTTGACCGTCACGTACTCGCGCAGTGAGTCCAGCTTCGCGGCACCGATACCGCTGACGCGCATCAGGTCGTCCACCGTGCCGAACGGGCCGTTTGCCGCACGGTCATCGACGATCTTCTGCGCCGTGGACGGTCCGATGCCCGGCAAAGCGTCCAACTCTGCAACCGACGCGGTGTTGAGGTTCACCACCCCGGCAGCGCCACTCGATGGCGCGGCTGCAGCCGACATTCCCGGCCCCGCAGCTCCCTCGGCGATCTCGTCCTGCGTGGGCACGTACACCTGCTCCCCGTCCGTAAGAATCCGGGCAAGGTTCAGAGTGTCGACCGCGGCACTTCCCAGTGCACCGCCTGCAGCTTTGAGCGCATCGTTCACCCGTGCGCCATCTGGCAGTTCATAGACTCCGGGTGCGGATACCGCTCCGGCGACGTGTATCACCACTGTCACGGCCGGCACGCTCTCGGCCTGAGCAGGATCTTCCGCCTCCGCCATCTCGGATTCAGCGGATACGAATTCGACAGGCGGCGCTGTCCCGGAACGCACGAGCGAGTACGCGATCACAACCGCAGCAAGAACTGCTGCTGCGACCACCACAGCCCGCTTCACTCCCGTCAGCCCAGCGCGCGCAAGAAGATCGTTCGCCAGTTCGTGCATCTCGGAATGCACAACGCCCCCTCCGTCGTGACGGAGGGGGCGTCGGGACTTCACATAGAGACTACAGGTCGGGTCTTACCAAAGACGTGCCAAAGTCATACTGCTCTCCGGGCTCAGGTGGCCACGATGCTGACCAGTTTGCCGGGAACGATCACGACCTTGCGAACGGTCTTCCCCGCGATGTGCTCAATGACCTTCGGCGATATCAGTGCTGCCTCACGAACCGACTCCTCCGGGGCATCGGCAGCCACGATGAGGCGCGCACGGACCTTCCCGTTCACCTGCACCACGACTTCGATCTCCTCGGCGGCGGCTGCGGCGGCGTCCCAGCTCGGCCAGGACTCCCGGTGCACCGAACCATCGTGCCCAAGCACTTCACGCCATAGCTCTTCGGCCATATGCGGGACGTATGGCGCAAGCAACAGCACGAGTGTCTCCGCGACCTCTCGCTCCAGGGCCACATCTCGCTGCTCCTGACTTGCAGCTCGACGGTAGTCTGTTGCGGTGTTGAGCAACTCCATGACAGCGGAAAGAGCGGTGTTGAATTGGAAACGCTCGATGTCCTCTTCCACCTTGCCCACGACACGGTGCCGTTCACGACGCAGCGCCTGAGCACCCTCACCGGGATCCGTCTCGCCGAGCGGTGACGCCTCGGCAGTCTGCGCAACGTAGCGCCACACACGGCTGAGGAAGCGATACATCCCTTCGAGACCCTCTTGGCTCCACTCCAGGTCTTTGTCCGGCGGCGCCATGAACAAGATGTATGCGCGAAGCGCGTCAGCGCCGTAGCGCTCGATCATCAGCTCCGGCGCTACGACGTTGCCGCGTGACTTGCTCATCGTGTGACCATCCAGCTTGACCATGCCCTGCGTCAGCAGGTTGGTGAACGGCTCGGCGAACTCCACGAGGCCCATATCGCGGAAGACCTTCGTGAAGAAGCGCGAGTAGAGCAGGTGCAAGATCGCATGCTCGATACCGCCGATGTACTGATCGACAGGCATCCAGTAGTCTGCCTTGTCCTTCTCCCATATGGCGTCATCGTTGCGTGCGTCGCAGTAGCGCAGGTAGTACCAGCTTGAGCACGTGAACGTGTCCATCGTATCGGTCTCGCGGCGAGCCGCTCCCCCGCACTCGGGACACGTCGTCGTGTAGAACTCAGGATGGTCGGCGAGCGTCTCGCCTTTGGTGACATCGACGTCCATCGGCAGGACTACCGGCAGCTGCTCCACCGGGACGGGCACGAGTCCACACACAGGGCAGTGGATCGCGGGTATAGGGTTGCCCCAGTAGCGCTGACGGCTGATGAGCCAGTCCCGGAGGCGGAAGTTGATGGACGCACGGCCATGTCCGCGTTCCTCGAGCCACGCGATGACCCTGGTCACACCTTCGCCGTGCTTGCCGGTCGGCGTACCGGTGAACGAGCCGGACTGCACCATGATGCCTTCGTCTGCATGCGCCGACTCCCAGTCGACATCGCTGACGACGCGCTCCGTTTCGTCCTTCAAACGCTCGTAGAGCGGATCGTCTTTCGGCACCACGACCGGCGGTATCGGCAAGCCATACTTCCGGGCGAACTCGAAGTCGCGCTGATCCCCGCATGGCACCGCCATCACCGCACCGGTGCCGTACTCCATCAGCACATAGTCGGCAACCCACACGGGCACCTTCTCGCCGTTGACAGGGTTGATCACGTAGCGGCCGGTGAAGGCGCCGTTTCTGTCCCTCTCGGTCGAAGATCGATCGATGGAGGTCTCTTTCGCTGCCCGATCGATGACGTCTGATACGGGACCTGCGAACACGGTGTCGTGCACGAGCTCGTGCACGAGCGGATGCTCCGGTGCCAACAGGAAGAACGTGCACCCGAACAGAGTGTCGGGGCGAGTGGTGAACACGGTGATCTTCTCGGCGGTAGGCTGTCCCGCTTCATCGCAGAGCGTGAACTCGACCTCCGCGCCTTCACTGCGACCGATCCAGTTGGCCTGCATCGCCTTGACGCGCTCGGGCCAGCCGGGCAGCGCGTCCAGGTCGTCGAGCAGCTCCTGTGCGTACTCGGTGATCTTGAAGTACCACTGCTCGAGCTCGCGCTTCTCCACGATGCTTTTGCAGCGCCAGCAAACGCCGTCGTTGATGACCTGCTCATTGGCGAGCACCGTCTTGCAGCTTGGGCACCAGTTCACCGGCGAGCTCTTACGCTCCACCAGTCCGCGCTCCCAGAACTTCACGAATATCCACTGGCCCCAGCGGTAGTACTCCTCATCGCTGCTCGCCAGTCGGCGGTCCCAGTCATAGCTGAAGCCCATGCGGCGGAACGATGCCGCCTGCTTCTCAATGTTGGCGTACGTCCACGTGGCCGGATGCGAGTCGCTCTTTATCGCGGCGTTCTCGGCAGGAAGTCCGAATGAGTCCCAACCGATGGGGTGCAGCACGTTCATGCCCCGCATCGTGAAGTAGCGGGCGATCACGTCACCGATGGAGTAGTTGCGCACGTGACCCATGTGGATGTCGCCCGAGGGATACGGGAACATCTCGAGCACGTACTTCTTCGGCCTGCTGGAGTCTTCGGTGACCGAGTACAGTCCCTCGGCATCCCAGACCGCCTGCCACTTCTCCTCGATCTCGTGCGGTTCGTACTGTCGGATCACAGATAGCCTCCCGGCGCTCATCAGACGTGCCGACTATTGTAGCCGATGCCGCCGAGAATGACGCCTACCTGCACGTCACGTCGATGCGGAACGTCTGCTCAGGCTGCACACTCTCCCACGGCCGCGCGTACCACAGCTCGAGCGATCCTTGCCCGGGCTCGTCAGCCGAGAACCGCAGCTCGAGCGATCCTGATGCACCCACGAGGTCGCCATCCGCCTTGAGGTCCGGCTCTCCGATCGCAGTCAGGAACCCGGGCTTGTCGGCGACACTCCATGTGAAGCCGGTGCTCGGGTTGCCCTCGAGGTCCACCACCAATACCTGACCGATCCCAACCGTGACCTCGCCGCCATCATCGGCCTGCGTGACCTTGATCTCCGACGCCGCGCCCGAGCAGCCCGTCGCAAGCAGCGCCACTGCCATCGCGATCAACAGCAGAGTCCTTCTCATGACCGACACCCCCCTTGCCCATCCTCCACAACCACGCTATTCACACACTATGACGCACGAACGCCCGCCGCGGTTTTCGCGACGGGCGTCATATATTCTTGGTGGAGCCAAGGGGGATCGAACCCCTGACCTCATGGCTGCCAGCCATGCGCTCTCCCAGCTGAGCTATGGCCCCACATCGCTGGGCGCCCGAAAGGCGCAAGCGTCAGTATACCAGGCGTTCTGCGGCGGTCAAGCGTGACCGGCAGCTACTCATCACGCTCGATCACAGGCACAGCAGGACCCTCGAGTGTGGGCTCCAGAACAACGCGTCCCTCCTCGGATACCTGCGGCCCCACAAGCTCCGCTACCACCATGCCGCCGAGGATGAGAGCAGCACCGGCAACGCCGCCGATACCGAGCTTCTCGCCCGCGATCCAGCCGAACAGTCCGCCGAAGGCCGGCTCCATTATGAGGATGAGCGCCGTCTTGGTGGGAGATATGATCCTCTGCGCGTACGTCTGGACTGCGAACGCCACCGCCGAGGCGAACACTCCGGTAACGACGAGTGCGATCCAAACACCGGCATCCGACGGGAGGGACGGCCTCTCGATCACCACTGCGATGCTGCCACAGAACACTGCGACCGTCGTAAGCTGTACCAGCGTGAGCGGTCGGGCATCATGCTCGCGCCCCATGCCCCCAAGCACGATCATGTGTGCAGAATACGCGGCAGCGCACAGCAGCGTCCGCGTATCACCTACGTTCCATCCCCCATCCGTACCACCGGACAGCAGCCACAGACCGACAACAGCCAGCGCCACGCCCGCGACCGTCGTAGCCCTCGGCGGTTTGCGCAGCAACAGCGCCTGGAGTGCGGGAGTGATCACGACGAACATGCCGGTGATGAAGGCGGCCTTCGAGGCCGATGTCGCTTGCAGGCCCCATGTCTGGAAGATGTACCCCACGCACAGCATCAGACCGGCAAGGACGCCTACGCGCACCGTCCCGCGTCTGAAGAGCTTGAACGACATCGGGAACATGATGATGAATGCGACCACCGCTATCAGGAAGCGAAGCCCCAGAAACCCGTAGATGGGATACCTGGACACGGCATCTTTGACCATGACGAACGTGCCGCCCCAGACAGCCGCTACACCCACTAGCGCGAGCGTCACCCATGTACGCCTGGTCGAGAGCCTCACGACTCGTCTGCCGCCTCCACGGCCGAAGCGGAACCCTGAGAGATGTTGGCGATATCAGCGGGAAGCTCAACGCGAGGCGCGTCAGACCACAGCTTCTCGAGGCGATAGAACTCGCGCTCATCGGGCTGGAACACGTGGACCACCACATCCGCAAAGTCGAGCAGGATCCACTTCCCCTCCCGTACGCCCTCGCGACCGATCGCGGGACGGCCAGCGGCCTTCAGCGCGACTTCGACGTCCTCGGCGATCGAGCGGACCTGCCGATCGGTGTTTCCTGTTGCGAGCACGAAGTACTCGGTGATCACGAGCGTCGCAGCCACGTCGAGGATCACGACGTCGGCTGCCTTCTTCTCGGCGGCGGCCTCAGCTGCCAGTACTGCGTACTCTCTCGGATTCAGCAAACTCACCCTCCAGTCGACGCATCAGCCGGACCGGCTGGCACGTAGTCAGATCCAATGATGACGATGATATCAGCCACATCCTGTTCAGATGGCTGATCGACAATAGTGCCAACGCGCAGTATGTCTTTCACTCGCTGACCGTTTGCGAGCTCACCGTCTTGGACGACGATGAGCGACTCATTGTAGTCGAAACGGTCGGCGTTCTTCGTATCCACCACACGCATACCGTTGCGAATCAACTCCTGCGCAGCCTCTCCGGCGATGCCGGGAACGCCCGCACCGTTGTAGACGATCACCCGGATGATGTTGTCCTCGGCGCCAACCTTGACGCCCCACCACGACAGCAGCAACTCGGCCACTTCCTGGCGTTGCGGCTCGAAGAAGGTCTGGTCGCCAAGACTGATCGGCTTGACCGGAAGCGGCACCAACGCAACGTTGTCGCTGGAGGTGGTCCCCATGAACGAGGCCATGCGCTCCCGATCGGCATCAGCAAGGTTGGTGGCGACCACACGTTCCATGACACGAGCGAGTGACTGGCTGGTGAGCGCCTCTTGGTATGTGTCTTTGTCCACCACTACGTACTTGTCGAAGGGCACTGAGAGGTAGTTCGATATCGCTGCCAGCGACACTTCTGGACCCGCACCGTAGCTGTCGCCGATCCGTTCGAAACCCTGACCGGGCACTTCCATGAACGCGCCGTCCGGGACAGCGATCCCGAAGATCTGACCGCCCTTCTCGTCGAGACGAACCGCAAGGAAGTCGGCACCCTGCTTGCCGTTCACTCCGATGATGAGAACGTTCTCCTTGGCCTTCTCGCGCAGCGCCTCCGGTGATGTCTCTGCGACCGACTGCTGTTTCGCGAGGTATCGTGCAAGCGCGTTGATGCCAGTCGCCAGCAGCACGAGCACGAGCAGCACCGCAACGACCGACGCCATGACCGTTCCAGCTCGTCTCGCGATCGCGGCGAGACTCTGCCCGGTGCGGCTTGCCTTCTCCTTGACGTCGGAGCGGCGCTGCTCCGTCCGCACCGCGCGCCGCGCCTTCTTGCCCGAACGCGAGGACCGCTTCGACGACCGGTACCCGCCTGTGGGTGCCGCGGACTCCGTGTGCGTACGTCGGCGGGGATAGTCCGCCTCGCCCGCAGCCGTCTGGTTGACTTCCGCGTCCGTCTTGCGGTCGTGTCGGCGCGAGCTCATGGGCGATCACCGGCCACGCGTGCGTTCCATGTCTCAGCGGTCGCAGGGTGGATCGGACGGCGCGCAGCCACGAGATGGCGCAATGAGGCCGCGTATGTGCGTGCGAAGAGCTCGCTCAGCGGCACTTCGCCCACAGCCTCACGAAGCTCCTGAACGCCCTCATGGGTGCGACCTGGCTCGATACTGTCGGCGACATACAGGATCATCCCGAGCGTATCGATATCGGCCGATCCGTACGTGTGCACTGCGATGGCATCCAGAACCTGGCTCGATAGCCAGGGGAACTCGACTCGAAGCTCAACTGCTGCCAAGGGTCCATGGAGCAGGTACGGCGTGCGAGTGTCCACGGCTGTGACCGGCAGACCCGCATCTGTGGCCCGACGCAGCAGTTCGGCACCACCGACATCTCTGCACCAGTCATGCAGCACGCCCGCGATCCGTGCATCCTCGACGTCACTGCCATACGCCTCGGCCAACCGAGCAGCGGCCTGCGCGACTCGTACGGAATGCTCGGCACTATCGCGCTGCAGGTGCGTCATGACGGCGTTCATGGCGTCAGGGTAGCGTTCGGCTGTCATGATCGCACGTCCCGGTACAGACCGGTCTTGATGATGTAAGCGGCGACCGCTTCAGGCAGAAGGTAGCGCACGGGACGGCGAACCGCCATGCGATCCCGGATATCGGTCGACGAGATGGCCAGCGCCGGCACCTCCATGAACTCCACATTGATGTGCCGCGCCACCTCATCCTGCTCGAATCGCGACAGATCGTATCCAGGTCGTGTGGCTGCGATGAACGTGCACACATCGGCCAGCCGTTCGGAGTCCTTCCACGTAAGGATCTCCCACACCGCATCCGCGCCGGTGATGAAGTAGAGTTCTGCCGAGGGGCCATGCTCCGCTCGCAACGCGAGCATAGTGTCTACGGTGTAGGTCAGGCCCGGACGATCGACTTCCATGCGGGAGACCTCGAAATCCGGATTGCTTGCCGTGGCGATGACGGTCATCAGATACCGCCGCTCGGCCGGAGTGACCGTGCGATGCGTCTTACGCACCGGGACGCCGGTGGGCATGAAGACGACCCGGTCCAGATTGAACTGGACCAGCGCTTCCTCAGCGGTGACGAGATGACCGTAGTGGATCGGGTCGAACGTCCCGCCCATTATGCCGAGACGCATCTTCTTTCTCACTCGCGTATCTGACCGCTCCCCATCGCAATGAACTTGGTCGTTGTAAGCGCTGTGAGCCCCATAGGACCTCGCGCGTGTAGCTTCTGCGTGGATATCCCGATCTCGGCACCGAGGCCGAACTCGCCGCCGTCCGTGAAGCGTGTCGAAGCGTTGACGTAGACTGCTGCGGCGTCCACTTCATTCAGGAATCGCGTCGCCGCCGAATAGTCCTCGGTGATGATCGCCTCGCTGTGACTGGTACCGTATGCGTTGATGTGCCGTATCGCTTCATCCAGTCCGCTGACGACCTTGCAGGATATCTTGAGGTCAAGGTACTCCGTGCCCCAGTCTTCTTCAGTTGCCGCCTGAATGCGCATCACTGCGCCAAGTGAGCGTGTCTTCTCGTCGGCGATGATCATCACGCCTTCGTCTTCCAGGGCTTTCAGTATCGGAGGGAGTACCCGCTCATACACGCTGGCGTCTACAAGCAGCGATTCGATCGCGTTGCATACCCCGGGGCGTTGGCACTTCGCGTTGATGACGATCCGTTTCGCCATCGCCGGGTCCGCCTTCTCATGAATGTAGACGTGGCAGTTTCCGACACCGGTCTCGATCACGGGCACCTTGGCATTCTCCACGACGCTCTTTATCAGTCCCGCGCCGCCACGCGGAATGAGCACGTCGATCATGCCATGCAGGGTCATGAGCTCTTCGGCAGCCTCCCGATCGGGAGACTCCACAGACTGTATGCATGCAGGGTGCAGTCCGGCGCCGGAGGCGGCGTTCACCAGTACCTTGGTGATCGCCAGATTCGAGTGGGTCGCCATCGAACCGCCACGCAAGATGACGGCGTTGCCCGTCTTCACACACAAGCCTGCCGCATCGGCGGTCACATTCGGTCGCGCCTCATAGATCATCGCGACAACACCCATCGGCACTCGGACTTGCTGGAGCCAGATACCGTTTGCTAGTCGAGACCCCGAGACGACCTCACCTATGGGATCCGGCAGCAACGCTAGGCTCTTCAAAGACTCCGATATGGCCTTGATACGAGCGGGAGTCAGCTCAAGGCGATCGACCAACGCAGGGGCCGTCCCTTTCGCGCGCGCGGCATCAACGTCAAGCGCATTGGCCGAGAGGATCTCATCCTGCTTCGCGAACAGCGCGTGAGACATCGACAGCAGCGCACGATTGCGCTGATCCGTCGATGTGGCGGCAAGCGCATTGGCCGCCTCCCGGGCGCGGGTCGCGAGCATCGTCACTTCGGACATCTACGATCCCTTCGTCAGGCCTGGGTCTACAGGATCACGAGATGATCCCTGTGTATGACCTCTTCACCGTCCCAGTCGGGCAGCACCTCTCGGATATGCGCTGTCTTGTGGCCCTTGACCTTCTTCAGGTCCTCGGCAGACATCGCCGCCAGGCCCCTCGCGACGACCACGCCCGACCTGTCAGCTACCGTGATCGCGTCACCGACGACAAAGCTCCCGGACACATCAGTGACACCGGCCGGGAGCAGGCTGCCGCCTCGCAAGCATAGCGCGTCCTTCGCGCCAGCGTCTATCGAGACAGACCCCGCGGGGCGACCCGCGTACGCGATCCAGAGCTTGCGACCCTTGAGCGCCACCGAACCGCCCGCGAACAGCGTGCCCACGGGAACGCCCTCAGCGGCGTCGACAATGACGTTCTCGCGGGAGCCGTCACAAACGACCATAGGGATACCCGCCTTCATAAGCATCCGGGCTGCTTCGACTTTGGTGGCCATGCCGCCCGACCCGAGTGCAGAGCCCGGTCCTCCAGCCGCTGATAGCCGCTCGTCAAGCGCGTCTTCGACACGCTCCACGAGCGTGGCGGCCGTATCGCTGCGAGGGTCCGACGAGTACAGACCATCGATATCAGTGAGCAGAACGACAAGATCGGCATGCACCATGACCGCCACGAGCGAGGCCAGGTGATCGTTGTCGCCCATCCTGATCTCATCAACAGCTGTCGTGTCATTCTCGTTGACGACGGGGACGATCCCGAGCTCCATCAGCCGCGAAAGCGTGTGACAGGCATTGAGGTACTGCTGCCTGTGTCCCGTATCCTGCCGCGTCAGCAACACCTGTCCGACGACAAGTCCTCGCTCAGCAAAGAGTGAGGCATATGTTTCGACCAGTCTGACCTGACCCACGGCAGCAGTCGCCTGCAGCGTGGGCATATCTGTGGGGCGCGAACCCAGATCGAGTGTCTCCAGCCCTGCCGCAATAGCACCGGATGTCACCAGAACCACGCCGTCTCCCCGCTGGATGAGCTGTGCGATCTGCGCCACGATAGAGGAGAGCACGTCGCGGTCTATACGACCGTCCGTACCTGTGACGGTCGAGCTCCCCACCTTTACGACGACACGCCTACCCATCCTCGTCCTCGCCCTCTTCCTCGCCCCTCCCGACAGTCTCGAACTCGAAGGAGGCGGGACCGATGGTAACGGTGTCGCCGTTGCGTGCGCCGGCAGTGATCAACGCCGCCTCGACCCCCGCCTTCGCGAGCCTGCGCTGAAGATAGGCCACACCCTCTTCGTTACCCATGTCGGTCATGATGACCATGCGTTCAACGGCGCCCCCATGCACGATGTACTCATCGGCCGTGACGCGCTCGATGGTGATGGTGCGCTCGGTGGGTGGCTCATAGATGAACACGCCCTCGTAGCGCGGCTCTGAGGCGGCACTCGCCTCGCGAAGCTGGTGAACTCGCTCCGCCACGGCGCGGACCATGCTTTCAAGGCCTTCTCCTGTCGCTGCAGACACGGCGAAGTATGGCCTGTCGTTCTCTTCACACCATGCGGCGACACGCGCGGACACCTCTTCGGCACCCGGCACGTCCAGCTTGTTGCCGACCATGATCTGGGGACGGTCGGCGAGTTCAGCTGCATGGGCGGCCAGTTCCGCATCGATGATCCCGATGTCGGCCACCGGGTCACGGGCCTCATAGCTCCCGGTAAGATCGACCACATGCAAGATGAGCGCGGTACGCTCGATATGGCGAAGGAACGCATGACCGAGACCCGCTCCCTCACTGGCGCCTTCGATGAGTCCGGGCACGTCCGCGACAACGAACGAACGTCCGCCGGAAGCCACCACGCCGAGGTTGGGAACCAGCGTCGTGAAGGCATAGTCCCCGATCTTCGGACGAGCAGCGCTCATCCGTGCGATAAGCGAGCTCTTCCCCACGCTCGGGAAGCCCACGAGCGCCGCGTCGGCTAGCAGCTTGAGCTCCAGGTCGATCCACCGGTCGCCCACGGGTTCACCGAGCTCCGCAAAAGCAGGGGCACGCCTGGTAGGGGTCACGAACTCGCGGTTTCCCCGCCCTCCGCGACCGCCGCGTGCCACGACGACCTTCTGCCCGTGATGCGAGAGGTCAGCGATCAGATCGCCCGTCTCCGAGTCCCGTACGACGGTTCCAACCGGCACGTGCAGTACCATATCGCTGCCGTTCGCACCGTCCATGCCAGAACCCATCCCGTGGGTGCCTCTTTGCGCCTTGAAGTGACGCTTGTAGTGGAAGTCCATCAGCGTGGAGATCGCCTGATCGGCCTCCAGGATCACGTTTCCGCCCCTGCCGCCGTCGCCGCCGTCCGGACCACCTTTGGGGACGTGCGCTTCCCTGCGGAATGACTTGCATCCCGCCCCGCCGTTTCCCGCCTGGACGTTTATCTTGGCCTCGTCGACGAACATCTGTGCCCCGATCACCATGACCACTCGGCATATCGAACATGATAGGCCAATCGGTCCACCTCAACGAAGAAGACCCTCCACCGGTCGGCGGAGGGCCTTCGAACTCATACGTACTGCTCGAATGGCCTGCTAGCCCTCGAGCGGTCGAACGTGCACGCGGCGATCCTTGCCGCGCGTGAAGTCGACAACGCCGTCGCTCTTGGCGAACAGCGTGTCGTCCTTGCCGATACCCACGTTCACGCCCGGCTTGAGCTTCGTGCCGCGCTGACGCACGAGGATAGAGCCGGCGGTTACGATCTGACCGGCGAACCGCTTCACCCCAAGGCGCTTCGCCTTAGAGTCGCGGCCGTTCTTGGTAGAGCCAAGGCCCTTTTTGTGTGCCATCTCTAGTTCACCTTCGTCCCGCAGACGGTATCATCGCTCCACAAGGTGCGGTTCCGTCTAGCCCTCGTACTTCTTCGCGTGTACGCCGCAATACTTCGAACCTTCTTTGGCTTTGTTGGCACACTGAGTGCCGTCAGCCTTGACCGCGGCGCACTGCCCCGGCTCTGACGCAGCCTCTGCAACGACCGGAGCCGTCTTGGCAGCGACCTCGACCTTGGGCTCCGCCTTCGGAGCTACTTTCTTCTCAGCCTTCGCGGGAGCGGCCTTCTTCGCGCCGTCCAATGCGATATCGCCGATACGGACCACCGTCAGTAACTGACGATGACCTTTCAGGCGCTTGTAACCCTTGCGCTTCTTGAACTTGAAGACCATCTTCTTCTCGCCCTGCTTGTGCTCCACAACGGTCGCGGTGACGGTCGCGCCGACCAGAGCAGCGGGATCCGCGACGATCGTTCCGCCATCGGAGAAGAGGAGAACGGGCAGCTCAACGGTATCGCCAACCGCGACGTCGAGCTTCTCAATGACGGCCAGGCTGTCCTTTTCGACTTTCACCTGTTTGCCGCCGGTTGCTACGACTGCATACATCTATATCGCTCCAGTCTCGGGAATTCACGCGAGGGGAAATGCTAGCACAGGGTCCTACCAGCGTCAACACGCCACCGGGCGTCGCCATCCCATCACAACTGTCAGGCCTCGAACGCGTCGGCTGACCCGACACGCCCTTCTATCAGTACTTTCACCTCTATCGGTTCGCACTCGGGAACCGCGACAACAGACACATGCTTACCTGTCTCGGCTCGCAGCATGGCCACGGAGTTGTTTCCCGCCGCAGTGATAAGCGCATATGTCTCGGAATCCACACCGAACAGGTATGCCGAGGACTTCCCGCCAACCAGAATCTCACGCATGCGGCGTTCGACCGCGATGCGACGAGTGCTGTCCGAGAATATCCGACCCTCGCCTCCGCAGCACGGACATGGCTCCGTGAGCACGCCGTAGAGCCCATCCGTGACGTTCTTCCGAGTCATCTCCACCAATCCGAGACGCGATATCTCCATCGCACGCGTCTTGGTCCGATCACGCTCAAGCGCCTTGTTCAGGCGAGCGAAGACCTCGGCTCGATGCTTCGCTTCCTCCATATCGATGAAGTCGATAACGATGATGCCCCCGATGTCACGGAGGCGCACCTGCCGCACTGCCTCGTCGGCAGCCTCGAGGTTCGTGCGGAGGATGGTGTCCTCAAGGTTCTTCTTTCCGACGAACCGACCGGTGTTCACATCTATAGCAGTGAGCGCCTCCGTCTTGTCGATCACTATGTGGCCTCCGCTTGGAAGCGAGACCTCCCGTCTCATCGCACTGTCGATCTGCGGGTAGAGCCCGTACTCCTCAAAGAGCGGAACCCGATCCTTGTGCAAGACCACACGACGGACGAGCTTCGGCGAGGTCTTCTTCAGAAATGAGACCACTTTCTCGTAGACACGCTTGTCGTCGACGATCAGTCTCCTGTAGTCGTCCGAGAACGCGTCCCGCACCATGCGAAGAGCGAGATCCATCTCTGTGTAGACGACCTCCGGCGCAAGACCCTCCCGTGACTGGTGTTGTACTCGCTTCCACAGACGGAGCAGGAACTCTATATCACTCTCCAGCTCCTTCTCCGCGGAGCCGGATGCAGCAGTCCGTACGATCACACCCAACCCTTCGGGAACGAGCGGGGCAATGATGTCATGCAGCCTGTCCCGCTCTTCCTCGGGCAGCTTGCGCGAGACCCCCACGAATGGCGAGAACGGCATGAGTACGACAAAGCGTCCGGGTAGTGTCACCTCGGTGGTGACTCGTGCTCCCTTGGTGCCCATCGGGTCCTTGAGGACCTGGACCATGATCTGTTGCCCGGGACGCAGCAACTGCTGGATATCACGTCGGGGCACGTCTTTGACGTCCTCGGGGGTCACGACCTCATCTACGTAGAGAAACGCGTTCTTCTCGAGTCCGATATCGACGAATGCCGCCTGCATTCCCGGCAAGACGTCACGAACCTTGCCGAGATACACGTTTCCGACCACGCTCTTCTTCGGTCGTTCAACATACAGCTCGACAAGCTGACGGCCCTCGACGAACGCGACACGGGTCTCGTGCGAGTCGTGCGAGATCAGGATCTCGCGTGTTATGTCGCCCATCTTGTACCGACCACCATCACAGCCGGCGCACGACCTCGTCCTCCTCGGCAAGAAGTGTGCGCGTCACGGACAGAACCGAACCGCTGGTTCCGGACCGTTCGAACGCTGCCATGACAAGGGCCTCCGGGCGGAGCGAGCCTCGCTCACTCATGCGCGTCGTGATTCCCACGACTGTCCTCCCGTTGATCGATCGTGCCGTCGGCTCCTTCGGGAGCGTATGTGCAAGATCGAAAACCTTTTGCTTGCCCTTGTGCTCGACAGCCAGTTCTCCGGCTCCGACCACCGCGTCGAGAGAACCTTGCAGGTCCTCTGCTCCAGCACCCCCTTCAATCACGACTTCGTACCCTGCTATCGTCAGCGATGCCGTAAGTGACGGCACGCGCAGCCCCACGTAGCATGCTTCGGTAGGAGCGCAGTCCGGCGGTGACATCATCCGCAGCCGAGCCAGCACCTCAGGTGCCGGTATGTATGCTCGCAACCACAGATCGAACCGCTCGCACGTACTGCCAGTACCCACCGGCAACGCAGGCCCGAAGGCTACCTTCATCTTCGGGTTGAACCCCTGGGTCACAGCATACGGCAAACCTGCGCGCCGTGCAGCGCGTTCGCAAGCGGTCGTTACCTCGAGGTGGGAAAGAAAGCGCAGCCGACCCGCCTTGGGGTATGTGAGCCGGATCCTGAACAATCCCTCACTCACGTCCGCTCACCACTCAATACCAGATCGACGCCCAGTGTCGGGCACACACCGCAACCGGTACAGCCCTGGAAACTGCAGTCTGGAGTCCTGACCCCTTCCCGCGACCGGTCCCGCTCGATTCGCAGATACGAAGGAGAGATACCCGCATCGATATGGCCCCACGGCAGTGCCTCATACACATCGCGGTCACGTGAAGCGATGGCCAAAGGATCCACAGCGCACACGTCCAACGCCTCATGCCATCTGGCGGGGTCGAACTCCTCATTCCATGCGTCGTACTTGGCACCCGCTCGCCACGCATGCTCGATCACGTCCGCAAGCTCACGACCACCTCGAGCGAAAACGCCCTCAAGGAAGGAAACCTCGGGGTCATGCCAGGACAGGTCGATGCCGCGACGAGGCATCGAATCGCGCAGCACCTGCTGGCGCTGGCGCACCTCTTCCAGCGTCAGTTGAGCGTCCCACTGGAATGGCGTGTGCGACTTCGGTACGAACGTCGACACCGATACGCCGATCCGGATCCCACCACGCTTCGAAGGTTCGACCGAGTCCCGCGCCGCATCCAGCACCTTGTGTACGAGCGCTCCGATCCCGGCGACATCTGCGTCCGTTTCCGTAGGCAGGCCGATCATGAAGTAGAGCTTGATGCGATGCCAGCCAGCAGAGAATGCTTGCCGTACCGTATCGAGTAGTTGCTCTTCGGTGACGTTCTTGTTGATGACGTCACGCATCTTCTGCGTACCCGCCTCGGGAGCGAAGGTCAGCCCCACCTTGCGTCCACCGCTCAGCAGACGCGCCAGCTCGACACTGAACGCATCAACGCGAAGCGACGGAAGCGACACCGACACGCCGGTTCCTTCAAGCCGTCTCGACAGCCGCCGCAGGATGTCCTCGAGCTGAGAGTGGTCGGCCGTCGACAGTGATGTCAGAGACACCTCTTCGTGACCGGTGCACTGCAGACCGGCGAGAACGTCCCTCACGATGGAGTCCGCACTCCGCTCCCGGGTGGGTCTATACACCATCCCCGCCTGGCAGAACCTGCAACCACGCGTGCAACCGCGCAGCACCTCAACGGTCACCCGATCGTGGACCACGTCCATGAACGGAACGATGGGGCAGACCGGCGGGCGTACTGTACCGAGATCGGTCAAGACGCGCTTTGCGATCCGTGTAGGCGCGCCATCCCGCGGAAGAGCCGCTCCGCCTGAGACATCGTATAGCGAAGGCACGTAGACCCCTCGCACTCCGGAAAGGGCGACGAGGGTCTCGGACCGCGACAGACCGTTCATTCGTGCGGCCCGATGAGTGTTCACGATCTCGACAATCGCTTCCTCACCGTCACCGATCAAGATCGCGTCAAAGAAGGGCGCCACCGGTTCGGGGTTGAACGCGCAGGGACCGCCGCCTATGACAAGCGGGTCATCCTCGGATCGACCGGCAGCACGAAGCGGTATGCCTGCGAGGTCGAGTACCTCCAAGATGTTGGAGTACGTGAGTTCATAAGGCAGCGTGATGCCGAGCAGGTCCATCTCGCCAAGAGGAGTGCACGACTCAAGAGCGTATAGCGGCACCGCGTGAGTGCGGAGCTGCACAGCCATGTCCTTCCAGGGAACGAAAGCACGCTCAGGCGCTACCCCGGGTATGGTCGACAGTCGCTCGTAGAGGATGCCCAGTGCCGGGTTCGCCATGCCAAGCTCGTAGGTGTCGGGATACACGAGGGCCACATGATACTCGGCATCACTCGAATGCAGAGCGCCCCACTCCCGATCGATGTATCGTGCCGGGCGCTCGACCGCGGTCAGAAGTGGTTCTATCTGCGGCCAGAGATCAGTCAACGGCTGCCTCCGCATCAGCAACGACCAGCGGCAACTCTGGTTGGCTGATGCTCCCGGACTCGAGCTCGATACCGCGGCCCTTCGGCAGATGGGCGACAGCCTCAGCCTTGAGGCGCTGGGCAACCTGCACGACATCGGCACCCTGCTCGAAGTACGCTATTGCCGCCTTTCCCATCGCCATGGTCCCTCCGAAAGCGATTCCTCCCTTGACCGCCCAGCCCATCACCGGCACCACCGTCAGTAGCTGCCGGGCGATGGTCCGCAATGTGAAACCGCCGCCGACGATCACCGCTAGCTCTTTGATACGATCGGTCCCGAGGGTTTCGCCGTAGGCTGCAGCGATCTGGAGCAACATCTTGGCCTGGTTCGCGGTCATGAGCGGCATATCCGCCCCGGGGATGATAGCGACGGAGCCGATCAGACCGTTCTGCCACGCAGTCGTCTTGACGGCCTCTTCGGCCACCGCACTCCGAATGAACGGGAAATTGTGCGCCAGAGCAAGACGCTTGGAGGGCAGTTTCTCGGCAAGCCATCGGCCGAGCCTGTCTACCGCTTCCCGTGCGGACTCTGCGACCACGAGGTCGGCAAGAGGCTGAAGCAGCAGGTCAGCGAGATGATCGCCGTGCACCTCATCGCCAAGAGCTACGACCGCCGTTGCGACCTTCGACGCACGCGGGACGGTCATAGCCTCCGCGAGTGCCGGAGTCCCACTCCCCGCGACAAGGATGACTGCGTCGGTGGCGGTGCCGAGTTGCAGAGGCGAACCGGGTTCGACCACTTCTATCTGCAGTGAAGCGCTGCTCGTACGGGGTCGGATCTCTGATCGCAACAGATCGATGAGCTCATCAGGTGCGTCGACCTCGATGAGCACCGCGATCCGAATCGGCAGATCGCGATCCTGGCTAAGCCTCTTTCCTGCCTTCAGCAGGTCTCGTACATCAACAGGCAGTGTCGCCATGTCATATCATCTCCTCTTCGGCAGGCGCATCAGGTACCGTACCGACGCGACCATACTGACAAGAGCATCCCCACGGCGCCAAGATTCGTGACCATGGCGGAGCTTCCGAAGCTCATGAATGGGAGCGGGATACCCGTGATCGGCATCATTCCAACAGTCATTCCAACATTCTCCAGTATCTGGAACGCCCACATACTGATGATACCCGCGCATATCAGCGCCCCGTAGAGGTCGCGCGAAGACGTCGATATCGCAAGGGCGCTGATCAGCAGGGCCAGATACAGGCCCAACAGTATCACCGCACCGGTGAATCCAAGCTCCTCACCAAGTACGGCGAAGATGAAATCCGTGTGCCGTTCGGGCAGGAAATGGAGATTCGACTGGGTGCCGGCGGCAAGCCCTGTGCCGGATACTCCGCCTGAACCGATGGCGATCTTGGATTGTGCCAAGTTGTAGCCTGCACCACGCGGATCACGCGCATTGTCAATGAACACCAGCAGACGGTCCTTCTGGTAATCCTTCAGCGCAACGTCGCGACCTGCCATGTTGTCCAGGGCTGAGTCGGCGACCAGTATGCCGCCGATGGCCACGATCGCGGCGAGCCCGAACACCAGGAACCAACGACCCTTCATTCCACCAACGAGCAACATACCGGCGGTGATGGCCACGAACACGAGTCCTGTTCCCAGGTCTGGTTGTAGAAGAATGAGCACCATCGCGAGTCCCAGGTAGGACATGACGCGAAGCACGTCACCCGGCTTCTCGATTCGACCTTTGAAATCCGACACCACAGCAGCCATGACGGCAATGAAGATCAGCTTCGCTGGCTCGGAGGGCTGAAACAGCCGGATGCCGAACACGGCAAGCCAGGAAGTGGCCCCCCCGGCCTCATACCCAAGACCGGGGATACGCGGGCTGATCAGGAGCAGACTCAATGCGATGAGAAGAGGACCCGTCCAATGCTTGAGCAACTTGTAGTCGAGCATCCACGCCACGCCGAGAGGCACGAGGCCCACTGCGATACCTATCAGCTGCCGGCGGACCATGCCGCCACCCATGCCAGTGGTGGCCGACGAGACCATGATGCTTCCGTATACAAGAAGCATCATGGTCCACACAACCAACGGCATGTTGACCGCATTGCGGAAGCGCCTGTAAGGAGTCTTGTCCACCGCTACCTCGAATTGTCCGTTGCGTGAACCTGCTCTACCTTGAGACCAAAGAGTTGGGCGAGAATCTGCCGTGCCGCAGGCCCGGCCACCGAGCCACCGTGCCCACCTTGCTCGACCACCACTGCCACCGCGTACTGCGGGTCTGAAGCCGGCGCAAACGCCGTGAACCACGCATAGTCGTCCTTGCCCGCAACCTGTGCAGTGCCGGTCTTGCCCGCAACAGTCACACCGAAACCGCGGAATGCGCTCAGCCCTGTCCCCCTGGTCGTGACGTCCACAAGCGCCCGCTTCATCACAGCCAGACTTGCGGCGCTGACATCTGCGGATGCTGCGACCGTAGGCTCGTATATCCTCGACTCCTCGCCAATGCCCGGCAGTACTTCCAGCATCACGTGCGGCGTCATGACTTTGCCGTCATTGGCAATAGCACCGTACGCCGCCGCCATCTGCAGGGGCGACGTCAGTAGATCGCCCTGTCCGATAGCCATGTTGACGGTGTCGCCCGGAAGCCACATCTGGTACTCGGGGTAGTCGGCGTTGAAATCCTTCTTCCATGCGGCATCCGGTACCCGGCCTTTCACCTCGCCGGGCAGATCTATGCCAAGCCTTGCGCCGAGGCCGAAGCTGCGAGCCATCGCCTGCAGTTCCTCCTGCTTGCGCTTGTAGAACTCATAGCCGATCTCGTAGAACACGACGTCGCACGAATCCTTGACACCATTCCTGAAGGTGATCGTGCCGTGTCCTGAGTGATTCCAGCACCACTTCGGCCACTGCTCCCCCATCTCGGTCCACTTCCCGCGACAGGTGTACGTCTTGTTCTCATAGGTGACACCGTAGTTCAAGCCTGCCAGTCCGGTGACCGCCTTGAAGGTCGATGCGGGTGGATACGCTGCCATGATGGCCCGGTTGTTCAACGGGTACTCGCTCGCCTTGTCGGTGAGTTCCTGCCACTTCACCGTGGAAATGGGACCCAGGAAGATGGAGGGGTCATACGTTGGAGCGCTAGCCATGGCGATGACTTCGCCGGTCTTGACATCCAGGACCACCGCCGCGCCAGCCTTCGCGTTGGAGAAGTTCTGTCTGTGCGCCTCATTCAGCGCATCGGACAGCGCCTTCTCCGCAACGCGCTGCACCTCGATGTCGATCGTCAGCTTCACGTCTCGCCCAGGCACAGGTGCCTGCTCGTCGACGATCCGTTGAGCCTTGCCCGCTGCGTTGACTTCGATGCGACGCCAACCCTTGTCTCCCTGCAGCACATTCTCGTACTGGGCCTCGACGCCCGTCTTGCCGACGATGTCGCCAAGCTCGTAGCCGGTGCTCGAGTCACTGGCAGCGAGTTCCTTCTCGGAAATCTCCCCGGTGTAGCCTAGTAGGTGTGCTGCAATGCTGCCCTGCGGGTACTCTCGTACTGCGATCTCGTCGACCTCGACCGCCGGGAACTTGGTCTGTTGCTCGGCGAGCTGAGAGACCACTTCAATAGGTACGTCAACGGCCACAACGCGCGGTCGCAACGCTGCCACGCGCGTATCGGATACCTTCTCCCACACCTCTGAGGCGGTCATCCCGAGAAGATCTCCCAGCATGCCGAAACGCTCCTCGATCTCCCTTTTGGTGGGGTCGTCGCTACTCTCCGAGTTCTGGGATCGGACAAGCAACAGCCGGACGGCGTCTTCCGAGGGATTGACGCTCACCGCAAGCGCTGCGCGGTTCACCACGAGGGGCACACCGTTGCGATCGTAGATGCGACCCCGAGGCGCCTCCAGGGATATCTCGCGCACTCTGTTGTTCTCGGCCTGCGCAGCATACGAATCGCCCTGCAGGACCTGCATAGTCCACAAGCGCACCAGAAGCGCCGCCAGCATGATGATGATGACGATTCCGAGTGCCGCGAAGCGCGACTTGAGATCCTGGCGATAGTTACTCATCGAGCACGACTCCCGAACGCGCAGCCGCCCTGCATCCCGTCCGCTGAACGACTCATCAGGCGAACCGGCGGAACGACTTCATAGACTGGTCCGAACGCAAGAAGCGCGCCAACCACGGATACAACAACAACGCCAGGACGGTGTTGTACACGCCGCGCGGAAGGACCACCGTCCATACCGCACGCCAGAACGCCGGTCCCGACCCGAGAATCTCGAGAACGATCAGGTACGAGAACTCGGCAAGTAGCCCCGCAACCACAGCAACGGTCACAGGCATGAGCCAGCCCTCGGCGAACAGATTCTCTTGAAGCAGCCCCGCAACATACCCAACCACGACAAGAACGAGCGTCCAGACCCCGACAGGAGAGGCGCCCAGCAGATCGAGCGCCAGGCCAGCAGCGAACCCGGATATTGCGCCTGCCTCGGGACCCTCGACGATCGCAAGCGTGATGACCACGAGCACCGGGAAGCTGGGCACGGCGCCGAGCAGCGTGATGTGCGGTGCGATCATGACTTGGGCGACGATAGCACCCACGATGGCACCTGCAGTGGACCAGAAGCGCCTCACTCGACACCTCCGCCCTCAGGTTCAGTCTCCACGACAGGTCCAACCAATATGAGCACCTCTTCGAGCTGATTCACGCGGACTCGAGAGACCACTATGATGCGCGGAAACAACTCACCTCTCCGCGCTTCTACTGACACGACATCGCCGATCACGAGTCCTTTGGGGTAGACGCCGCCCAGGCCCGAAGTGATGATCACGTCTCCGGCAGTGGGCGTGACCTCAGCCGATACGAAGTCGAGGGTGATCTCGCCGTCGATAGAGCCCTTCACGACGCCGGCGACCCGCGTCGATTGCACCATACCCGCGACACCACTGCGCTGGTCTGTGATCAAACGAACCTTGGCAGCATGTGCCGACACCTCGAAGACCTGCCCGAGAAGGCCTTGTGCGGCAAGCACGGGCATGCCAGGCTCCACGCCGTCTACCGACCCGCGGTCGATAGTGATCACGCCTTCCCACGAACTCGTCGGACGCCCGATGACACGTGCGCCGAGCTTGGTGAGCTTCCGCTCCTCGGCGAATTCCACGAGTTGCCGCAAGCGCTCGTTCTCCTGACGCGCTTCTTCGAGTTCGGCTAGCCGTGCCCGAAGTTCATCGTTCTGGGTTCGAAGCGCCGCGAGATCATCCCGGGATATGGTCAGATTCGAGAACCACCCCCCGGCCGCCTCGAACGGCGAGGCGATCGCGTCCCCGACCTTCTCAAGAGGGGCCACAACGCTGAGCATCCCCGTACGCATCTTGTGCACGATGCCGTCGTCACCCTCACGGAAGTAGACCGTCACGAGTACCAGAGACGCAACGATCAATGCCACAAGTAGCGCAGGGTTGCCGCGTTTCTGGTCCTGCAGTGTGACCTTCATCGCATCCGCCTCCCGGCCTATCGTGAGACCGTGAGGACCTTCTTGAGGACGTCGATCTCCTCCAGGGCCATGGCTGAGCCGAGCACGACGTTGATGAGCGCGTTTTCCGAGACATGCACTGGCATGCCCGTCTCGTGGCGCAACCGATCATCCAGTGCCTTGAGCAGAGCGCCACCACCTGTAAGAACGATCCCATACTCCATGACGTCGCTCGACAACTCGGGCGGTGTCTTCTCGAGCGTGCCCTTGATCGCCGCGACGATAGCGGCTGTCGGCTCTTCGACGGCGGTACGGATCTCCTCGGATGAGAGCTGGATCGTCCGCGGGAGGCCTGTCAGGAGGTCGCGTCCGCGCACTTCGACGTCAAGCTCTTCGGCAAGCGGGAACGCCGAGCCGATCTCGAACTTGATCTCCTCGGCGGTGCGCTCCCCGATGAGCACGTTGTATTCCTTCTTGATGTGCATAATGATCGCTTCGTCGAACTCGTCCCCGCCGATGCGTATGGACTGCGCAACGACTATCCCACCGAGCGAGATTATCGCAACCTCGGTAGTCCCGCCGCCGATGTCGACGACCATGTTGCCCGTGGGTTCCTGGATCGGAAGCCCCGCGCCGATGGCAGCCGCCATTGGTTCCTCGATCAGATATGCGCTGCGCGCTCCGGCCTGCATGGTGGCCTCAAAGACGGCCCGCTTCTCCACCTCGGTCACGCCAGAGGGCACACACACGACGACACGAGGCTTGGGTTGCCAGGGGAATCGCTTGACGCGCGTCTTGTTGATGAAGTAGCGCAGCATGGCTTCAGTGACTTCGAAGTCGGCGATGACCCCGTCCTTCAGAGGACGAATGGCAACGATAGAACCGGGAGTCCTGCCAAGCATGCGCTTGGCCTCGATGCCAACGGCAAGAACCCGCTTCGTGTCCTTCTCGACCGCAACCACGGACGGCTCAATGAGCACGATGCCGCGACCCCGAACCGACACAAGCGTGTTCGCAGTACCGAGGTCGACGGCCATGTCGCCGCCCCAGGAGTTGAAGAACATATCTACAAGCGACAAGTCGCTCTCCTTCCGACACCGCGACGTCTACATCGCCGGCTCTCGACCCGTCTACACTGGGCAAGCAAAAGAACGCGCGGCAACCGTCAGATGCCGCGCGGTCGCATCCGCACATCACCGCAAGTCTAGCATAGAGCGCAGCAGGGCCTACTCTCGGCCCAGCATCAGTATAGCAACAGCGCAGGTCGTTGTATGTGTCTGTCTACATGAGCCCGAGATCGCGCACGCTGGTGTGTGCTCCCCCATCCCCGATGATAACGTGGTCGAGAAGCTCAATGCCGATCACATCGCCAGCTTTGATCAGTCGTCTCGTCAGCTGAAGGTCTGCGCTGGAGGGCGTTGGATCACCGCTCGGATGGTTATGGACCACGACTATCGACGCCGCCGAGAGTCGGATGGCCTCTTTGTACAGCTCGCGAGGGTGGACGATCGAGGCGTTCAAACTGCCGATCGACACCTCGACGATCCGCAACAGCTGGTTTTTGGTGTTGAGCGCCAGTGCCCAGAAATGCTCGCGATCCAACCCGCGGAACTGGGGCCCGCAGATCCTGACAACGTCTTCGGGGGTCGAGATGACCGGACGCGGACTTCCCGGGTACGAAGCCCAGCGCCTGCTCATCTCAAGTGAAGCGAGGAGTCGCGCGGCAGCTGCAGGTCCCACTCCCGGGCAGGCAGTCAGGTCCTCCGCAGACACCCGCCAGAACGCATCCGGCATCGGATACTCCGTGAGAAGGCCGCGTGCGACATCTTCCTCGGAGAAGCCCAACACGACCGAGAGAAGCGCGGCATCAGCAACAGATTCTGCACGCCCCTCCAACACCAGCGTGCGCGCATCTATGCATCGTCCAATCAGCCGCGGCGCCATGAAGCGCCCCCTTCCCCGTCAGACCGCTGTACTCACGCGGGAGACGAGGGACCGGGCCACAAGCCCGGTTGCGAGTCCGAGGAGGACGCTCGCAAGAATGGACAGAGGCGCCAAGGAGAGTAGTGCGATGGAGCCTGTGACCGCTGCTGCAGCGGCGAACTGCCCGGCAACGTGCGCCGACGCTCCGGCGACCGACCAGCCGACGACCGAGAACCGCGGACCTGCTGCACGCACGATGACCATCGCGCCGAATGCACAGGTGGCGCCCGAAACGGCGAGCAGCGTACCGGGGCCGAAGAGCGTCCCGGTGGCCACGCCGACCAGCATCACGCGCAGCATGCTGACGGCGAACGCATAGCGTGCGCCTACGCAGGAGAGTGCGATAAGGACCGCTATGTTGGCTAGCCCGAGCCGCAGCCACGGTACCGGCGCCCAAGCCAGCAAGTATGACTCGACGAGGCCGAGAACCACCGCGCAGACCAGCAGCATGCCAGCGAGGGCAACCCGTCGCGATCCTGCGATGGGCGACTCGACCAGTATCGATGAGTACTCAGCGGACGATCGCATCGAGGCCTCGCTCTCCTGCAAAGCCGACAGTGATCGTCACACCGTTCGGGACGCACGCGATCACGCCTCCACGCTCGTCTAGCGCTGCACTGTGTACGCAGATCTGATCGGGACAACCGGACCCGGTCACCCGGATAGCCCCGCCTGACACTTCCGCCGTGACATCTCCGTGTAGCCCGGCGATGACGACGGTGCGATCGACTCCAAGATCAACCACCGTCTGTCCTGCCGGACCGTTCACAACGGCTCGACCGTCACCGTGGCCCGATGCTCCAGCGATGACCGGGATCGATACCAGTGCCACCAGAGCAATCACCACCGCGAGTATGCGATCAGCCCTCGTCATCGCGATTCTCTACTCAGTCGCCAGGGTTGTGTCAGCAATCTGGAAACCAGGAGCGTTCTTGCCCTTCCCATCCGTCATCGCGGCCGGGATCATGGACGATCTGCCATGGACGTCGATGCAGTCTTGCGGACACACGGACACACACGTCCCGCATCCTGTGCACTTGTCGTAGTCGACGACAGCAAGCATATCGACGACGTGAATGGCATCCGAAGGACACGCTCGCTCACACTTCTTGCACGCAATACAGCAAGCGGAACACCCGGCCTTGCGAGCCTTGACCTTGTCGTGCGCATTGCAGCGCACGATGATCGGCGCATCCTGAGTCAACATACTCAGAAGCCCTATCCCGCCACGCGGGCAGCCACGAACGCACACCCCGCAACCGGTGCAAGCATCCAGATCGATGACCGGCAGTCCACGGTCATCCATGGTGATCGCATCGAACGGACACGCGCTCATGCAGTCCCCAAGTCCCAGGCAACCCGCACTGCACATGAGCGGTCCGCCGGCCAATCGTGCCACCGCTGCACAGGACTGAACTCCACCGTAGTCGTATGCCCGCTGCGCGTTCGTTCCTCCGCCGCATGCTCGAACGGACACGACGGATGCGACAGCACATGCTTCCGCTCCCATGAGCAGCGCGATCTGGTCGGCACACGCCTGCCCTCCGGCAACGCACGCGTTGACCGGCAAGGTCCCCGCCACGATTCCCTCGGCGACTGCGAAACACGAGGGGTTACCACACGCTCCACAGTTCGACCCGGGCAGTGTCTCCGCGACAGATTCGACCCTGGGATCGACCTCGACATGGAACTTGCGTGCAGCTGTCGAGAGAACCGCAGACGTCACGAGGCCCAGCACACTCAGCGCTGCGATGGCCTTGACTACGAGCATCAGATCCACAGTTCCCCCTTACAGCCCGAACCAGCCGGCTATGCCGACGTAGGCAAGCGACAGTAGCCCGGCAGTTATGAATGCCATCGGATTGCCCTTCATCACCCGTGGTACGGGCGCGATGTCCAGCCGCTCGCGCAACGCGGCGAACGTCAGGAGTGCGAACCCGAACCCCACGGACACACCAAGGGTGTAGACCAGGGCCTCGCCGAGTCCCAAAGAGGCGCCGAGATCGAGGTTCATCTTGAAGAATCCCGGCTTGGCGGCCTCCGTTGCAGTGGCGAGCACAGCGCAGTTGGTGGTGATCAGAGGCAGGTAGATACCCATCGCCCTGTACAGAACGGGGCTGACCTTGCGCATGTACATCTCCACGAATTGGACCAATGACGCGATGATGAGGATGAATGCCGGGATGTAGAGAAACTCCCCCACGCCGAGCGGCTCGAGCATGAACGTCCAGACGACCCAGGTCGCCGTGGATGCCAGCGTCATGACGAAGACGACCGCGAGGCTCATCCCAAGCGACGTCTCGAAGTTCCCGGAAACGCCGAAGAACGGGCAGAGCCCTATGAAGCGCGTCAACAAGATGTTGTTGATCAGAGCGGCTCCCACGAACAACAACGCCATCTGGCTGAATGTGCTCATGACGTCGCCACCTTCCTGCGCCTTGCGGCTCTGTCGCTGAGTGCCCGTGTGGCAGCGATCATGAACCCGAAGATGAAGAATGCCCCCGGGAACAGAAGGACAAGTCCGGGAGGCGCGTATCCCGATGGCAGGGCCATAAGAGTCGTGTCGAAGATAACGATCTTGCCAGTCCCAATGAACTCCCTCACGAACGCAAGCACCACGATCACTATCCAGTAACCCACACCCATACCGAGCCCGTCAGCGACCGCCAGAGAGACTCGATTGTGATATGCGAACGCCTCTGCGCGACCCAGGATCACGCAGTTGACAACGATGAGCGGGATCCAGATGCCGAGGAACTGATAGACCCCCGGCACGAATGCCTTCATCGTCAGATCCACGATCGTCACGAATGAAGCGATCACAACAATGAAGATCGGTATGCGAACCTCATTGGGGATGGCCTTTCGAAACACGCTGATGATGGTGTTGCTCATCGTAAGAACAAAGATGACTGCAAGTCCCATGAATAGCGCACCCTGAACCTGTGTCGATACAGCCAGTGTGGCGCACAGTCCGATCATGAGCACCGTCAGCGGGTTCTCGATTGACAGGCCTTGCTTGAACGTCCTCATCCACTCACTCACTGTCACTCACCCCCCGAGAGTGCAGCCAACACATCGGCATAGATACGTCCGCCCGCTTCGACTCCACTGCGTACTCCCCGTGAGGACTTCGTCGAACCGCTGATCGTGTCGAGCTTCTTGATATCCGCCGAGCTAAATGCCTCGGGAAGCTGAGTGAACTGCTCCAAGAACCATTTCTCGCTCTGCACCTTGGTGCCAAGACCGGGTGTCTCGGCCATTGTGAGGATAGTGACACCCGTGACTTTACCGGCGCTATCCAATCCCAAAACCAGTTGAATCGGACCGCCGTATCCGCGTCCAGCAACCCGCACTCCCCAGCCGACAAGGTCACCATCGGACGACTCGGCCCGGTACACGGCTGAGCATGCGACAGCGCCCGCCGCTTCTTGCGCCGCGGCAAGGACGTCGGGACCTGCATCAACGAACGAAGCCGCATCCGGCAGAACGGCGTTCAACGACCGTTCCTCGGCCAGACGCTCTTGTTCAGCGATCCGGTCTTTAGTCAGCCCGTACGTGAGCGCGAGACCGCTGGCTGCCACCAGGCACGTGATGACGACAGCGACGACCAGCCTCAGGGACCTACCCATTTCGCTTCACCCACCCAAACACTCGCGGCCTGAACATGCGGTCGATCAACGGTGCCAGACCATTCATGAATAGGATCGCGAACGTCGTTGCTTCAGGCATCGAACCGTAGAAGCGGCCCACCGCGTTGAGCACACCACACCCTATGCCGTACACCAAGCGCCCGTTCCTGGTCATCGGCGAGGATACGTAGTCGGTAGCCATGAAAAACGCTCCGAGCAGAACCCCGCCGGCCAGAACGTTGAAGATGGGATCGGAACCGAACGCGAACGAGAGCAGCCCCATCGCGCCGATATAGCCAGCCGGGATCCGCCAATCGATGATGCCCTTCACCAGCAGTACCACACCACCGAGCACCAAAAGTGCCGCCGAGACTTCGCCAAGCGAACCCTCCAGGTTGCGCCACAGCAGGGGCTGATACTGTGATGCCAGGTTGAAGCCATAGGCTCCGCCGGCCGCACGGTCGGCAGCGGCGACTGCCAGCCGTGTGGCGCCTGTGATGGCGTCGTACCCACCGGTCGCAGCCACGTCCAGAGTCCTGAACCAGCCCCGACCTGGAGCCGTGGCCATGACGCCCGCCCATGAGACGATAACGAATGCGCGACCCACCAGAGCGGGGTTGAACAGGTTGAACCCGAGACCGCCGAAGATCAGCTTGCCCAAAGCGATGGCGATGAAGCCGGCGACGATGGCGATCCACCAGGGAGTCATCGGCGGCATGCTCATCGCCAGAAGCACACCCGTCACAAGCGCGCTGCCGTCTTTGAGTGTCTGCGGCTTTCTTGCGATGGCATTCCATGCCGCCTCAGTGCCAAGCGCGGAGCCGATGCTCAGCGCGAACATACGAACCGCAGGCAAGCCCATGCTGATGCAAGCCCATATCGCTGCAGGCGCAAGAGCGAGCACAACCCAGAGCATGATCCCGGTGCAGGTTGTTCCCGACCAGATATGCGGTGGAGCTGTGACTACTGCACGACGTTCGACCGGCGCATCCATGCTCACAACTTCACCCCCTTCGCCATCGCAGCGGCTTTCGCCAGGCGGATCAGTTGCACGAGCGGTCGACTAGTGGGGCACACGTAGGAGCAGCATCCGCATTCGATGCAGTCCAGCGGGCTGTACTGGTCCGCCACGTTCCAGTCCTGTCGCGCGGCGTGATTGGCGATCGCGTAGGGCTGAAGGAACATCGGGCACGCTTCCGAACACCGTCCGCAGCGTATGCACGGCTGGTCGTCCTCAACGGCAGGTGCAGCTTCTTCTGCCGCGAGCACCACTATTCCCGACGTGCCCTTGGCAACCGGCACATCGAGCGAGGCAAGCGCCGGACCGGTCATAGGCCCACCTGCGATGATGCGCCCGACCTCTCCAACGGTTCCACCTGCATACTCAAGCAGGTCCGATACGAGCGTGCCGAGGAGCACCCGGTAGTTGCCCGGTCGCGCCACGGCTCCCGTGACTGTCACGACGCGCTCGGTCAATGGTTTGCCTTTGTCGATGGCATCGGCGATCGCGACGGCAGTAGCCACATTGTGGACTAGCGCGCCTGTCGCAGCAGGGAGTTTCCCGTGCGGAACCTCCTTCTCCAGGATCGACCAGATGAGTTGCTTCTCAGCGCCCTGTGGATACCGAGTCGGCAAGGAACGGACTTCCACGTCGTCTCCGGCCACGGAACGCAACACTTCCACCGCATCGGGCTTGTTATCCTCTACGCAGATGACCACGCGTGACGCTCCAACCAGAGCGGCGATCTTTCGAGCGCCATCAACCACTCGCTCAGGACTCTCGACCATCAGTCGGTGATCGCAGGTGAGGAACGGCTCACACTCACAGCCATTCAAGATCACGGTGTTCACGGGAGAATCTGCAGGCGGCGACAGTTTCACAGTGGTCGGAAAAGTCGCCCCTCCCATGCCGACGATGCCGGCTGCCTTGACCATGCCACGAGAGTCATCCGCAGCCACTGCGCGGTAGGCATCAAGATCCTGCTCGGCATCCGGCACTATCGTTACCGCGGTCACACGGGTCCCACCCGCAGTGAGACACGGTCCTATGGCCTTCACCAGCCCGTCCACCGGGCTGTGCACCGGCGCGCTGATGAACGCCTCCACCGATCCCACGATCTCGCCGCGTACGACGTGCTGACCCACCTCGACCGTTGGAACGCACGGCGCGCCGAGATGCTGGCTCATCGGCAGTATCAGCTGCTCCGGCACCGGTGCCCACGCGATCGGCATGTCCGCCGTCGCCGCCTTGCGATCATGCGGGTGGATACCGCCTTTGAACGCGCCTTTCGCCAAGTCCCCTACCCCCTCGCCGGGTCGACCCGTCAGGTCAGACGGTGTTCGCCGATGCGACCCGCTCTTCCTGCAAACACGAACGCCACCGTCCGTGAACGGTGGCGTTCGGACGGTCAACGGCTAGTGTACCGAACAGGACAAGCACGGGTCGTACGCCCGCACCATTTTCTCCATACCCAGAATGAATTCCTCACGTGGAGCGTCGGCGATCGTGGGTGCGAAAGCCCGCATGTCCGCCTCAAGATTACCCAGATTCTGTGCCGTCGGCGTGATGATGTTGCCGCGAGTCACGAAACCGTCGTCGTCGATCGCGTAACCGTGATACACGGTCCCACGCGGAGCTTCGGTCGCCCCGACACCTGCACCTGCCTTGATGGCGAAGTCGACCGGCTCGCTCGAACCACCGTCGTTGAGCAGGCGATCGCAGTACGCGACACACCGCTCACACGCGTCGATGAGCTCGACCGCCTGGCAAACGTTGTTGTAGAAGGTGTTCTTCTCGGAAGGCACTATGCCCAAAGATGCAAGTGTCTCTGCGGCTCGCGGCATGAGCTTGTCGCGTGAGAGGTTCACTCGCGGTAGTGAGCCCACCATGAAACTGCGTCCGCCGGAGGTGCTGTGCTTCGCATTGCTGTGCGCAAAGACCTCCTCGTTGATGAACTGCTGATACTCGCTCACCGGCCGTCGCCAGCCCATGTCGAGCGAACCGATCTCGCCGTCGTAGATCGCATAGTCGTCCTCCGACACCATGGCGAGCATGTCGCCCGATGTCGCGAACGTGGGCACCTCGAACGAGTCGAACAGGTGCGTCGTGACGACGGCATCATCGACGAGAGCGGCGAGCATGTCCCGGAAACGCGCCAACTCTCTCGGATCGGGTTCGATGGTGAACCCGCCAACGACCGCGGTGACAGGATGCACTGGGCGCCCGCCCACCAGAGTAGTCAACTCATTGCCCATCTTCTTGATCTTCAGCGCGCGCTCCACGACATCCGGATGCGTCTGTGCCAACGGGAAGACGCTGGGCAGCCCGACGAAGTCCGGAGCAGCGAAGATGTAGAGGTGCGTAGCATGGTTCTGCAGGTAGGAGCCGTATACGAGTAGCTTGCGAAGCAACTTCGTCCGCTCGCTCACCTGCACTCCAAGCGCGTTTTCAATGGCCTTGAGTGAGGTGACGGCGTGGTTCGGCGAACAGATTCCACAGATGCGGCTCGTGATCAGCGACACTTCGTCGAAGCGACGGCCGACGACCATCGACTCGAAGAACCGCGCCGGCTCCACCACATCCATTCTGACGTCTTTGACCGAGGATCCTTCAAGCTCGACACTGATGGTTCCGTGGCCCTCGATGCGAGCTACGTGTTCGACGGAAATGAGGCTCATACGGTGACCTCCCGGACGGCATTGTACAAATCGTAGCGTCGCTCGAGCTCAGCGGGGTCGAGCCCCTTGGCGATGAACACATCACGCGCCGCCGAGAAGTTGGCATCAGGTGCCAAACCGCGACAGCCCGTGCACGGCCGGTTGAGCGTCGTACACTTCGCGCCGCAACCCGTGCGTGTCACCAGCCCGAGACAGACCTCTCCGCGATCCAAGAAGCAGACGTTCTCTTTGGTCTTGCAGATCGCACACAGCGGATCAGCAGGCACTCTGTCGGACAGACCCTGAAGGGCTCGAGACAGCACGCTGACGAACTCTCCCATGTCGATGGGGCAACCCGGGACGTGATAGTCCACGTCGATGATCGCATCCACCGGTGCGGCCACGCGGCGACCCCGGGCGACTGCCGGACCCGACCCGTAGACCGACGCATAGCGGGCGTCAAGGTCCGCGGTGTTGGCAAGCGCGGGTATGCCGCCCGTGTTGGCGCATGATCCGATCGTCATCACCGCGGCAGCGGTACGGCGTATGCGCCCCAGCAGCTCGACATGTTCGTCGGTTGTGACGGCACCTTCGATGATCGCGACATCGTAGCTCTCGGGCATGTGCCCCGAAGATGCAAGCTGCCAGTACTGAAGGTCGACCAAGCCGAGAACATCCAACAGGCTATCTTCGATGTTCGTCATCTGGACCTGGCAGCCAAAGTCACTCGCCAGTCCGACGACCACGACTCTCGGTGCCATCTAGATCGCCCCCTGCAGGTTCATGGCTTCCCAGTAGTTGAACACCGGGCCGTCGATACAGGTGTACTGATGGCCAACCCCGCAGTGGCCGCACTTTCCTATGCCGCACTTCATTCGTCGCTCGAAGGACATGTAGATACGATCTACATCCATCTCCTTCTTGCGCATCTCATCGATAACGTACTTGTACATGACAGGAGGTCCGCACACGGCGCCGAATGTGTTGTCCGGATCGACATCGATACGATCGAACAGCTTCGTCACCAGGCCGGTCTCTCCGTCCCATGTGTCATCCGGCTGATCGACGGTCAGGATGAGATCGAAATCGTCACGATGCTTCCACATGTCGAACTGATATCGGAACAGAACCTCACTGGGATTGCGTGACCCGTAAAGAATCGTCACTTTGCCGAACTCGTGACGCTCATCGTGGATGTGGTTGATGAGCGACTTCAGTGGGGCGATGCCGAGTCCACCCGCCACCAGCAGGATGTCATGCCCCTTCATGTCCTCGAAGGGGAAACCTCGGCCGAACGGACCGCGCAGTCCCACGATGTCGCCGCACTGTTTGGCGTGCATCGCACCAGTGACATCACCGGCCTTGCGGATACAGAGCTCGATGAAGCCCTGCTTGCTGGGAGCTGAACTGATAGAGACCGGCGCCTCCCCGACCCCGAAAATGGACAACTCCACGAACTGTCCCGAGTGGAAGTTGAACGCCTCGCGTACGCCGGGGTCGATGAGCCGCAACTCGAACAGCTTCTCTTTGTCGGTGAGGTCTCGAATGGATGTGATTCGAGCCGGCCAGGGGCGGTAGGGGTTCTCCCCGCTCGGGCAGCGACATTCGTGTGCGTGAGTGAGATTCACCGGACACCCCCCGTCTGCAGCGCTTCAACGACCTTCACGGGACTGATGTCGGCAGGACATGCACGCGCGCATCGGCCGCAGCCGACGCACAATACGCGCTCGAACTTCGACAGATATCCCCACTGTTTGTGGTAGTAGCGGTACTTCACGCGACTCGCGCGGTCATCTCGGAAGTTCTGCCCGTGGGCAACCGCCGCAAACTGCTTGAACTGACAGGAATCCCACGTCCTCACACGGGTACCCGTCTTCTGATCAGGCTCCAGCCTATCGGTGACGTCGAAGCAGTAGCAGGTGGGGCAGACCATGGAACACGCGCCGCAAGAGAGGCACGCTTCCCCGAACTGGTCCCAGATCGGGCTATCGAACTTGGCATCGAGAAGCACGGGCAGCTGCGTCGTATCGACTGTGTTGCTGAACGCCTCTTTGAACACGTGCACGACGCGCTGGAACTCAAGCGTGTCCTCATCAGTGACGGAGCGGTTCTCCACGTGCCGATCGAGAATCTCGGCACCCTTCACCGTTCGCAGCGAGGCGAAGTAGCGATCGCCGAGATCGGTAAGGAAGATGTCGAAGCCCCAGTGGACCTCATCGGTATCCCAGATGTTGCAGAAGCACGTCTCGCTCGGAATGCATGAGACGCCCACGATCAACGTGTTGTCACGGCGGGCTTTGTAGTACGGGTCGACGTAGTCCTGAGTGAACACGTTGTCCATCAGCAGCAGCGCGTTGATGTCGCACGGGTGCAGCCCGAAGAGCACTCGAGGAGGTGCGAACACCTCGTCGTCCACGACTTCCTCGTCCGCCCTGCGGAAACGCATGATCGTTTCCTCCGGCGGCATGAACCACTTCTTCGGTGGAAGAAGCGTCGTATCGTAGTCAAGACGAACCTCAGCGGGATCCGTGACGGGCGCGAAAACGAAGCGTCCGCCCTTCTCGACAGGGCCGACAACCTCGAACTCGGACGACAGTCCGGCGATGAGGTCCGGCAGGCGCTCTTTGTCTACTACGCGGAAGAACATTGAGGCCCCCTCATGCGGGTCACGACAGCCGACAGGCCGTCTGGCTCTAGCCGAAGAAGATCGCAATCTCTCTTTCGGCGCTTTCGGGCGAGTCGGATCCGTGAATGATGTTCGCATCTAGGGTCAGACCGAAGTCCCCGCGAATCGTACCGGGAGCTGCGTCTGCGGGATTGGTGGCACCCATGAGTTTGCGAACGACAGGGACTGCGGATTCTCCGGAGAGCACCATCTTCACGACGGGACCTGAGGTGATGTACTCGACAAGACCGGCATAGAACGGCTTGCCCTCATGCTCGGCGTAGTTCGCGGCGGCCTGCTCGGGAGTGACCGTACCGTGCTCCAGGCGCTCGATCGTGAGGCCTACCGCCTCGAAGCGGGCAACAATGGCGCCGACAAGACCACGGGCGACGGCATCGGGTTTGACCATGACGTACGTCTGCTGGATCACGCGCTCTCCTTTCGGTGGGGGGCGAAACAACTTTGTGTCATATAGCAACAAAGTTTCGCCGCGCGCAACCCGAATCCTTCACATAGTGCTACGAGCCGCCACCCGTGGAGCGCCAGTCGTTGGTGATCCCGTTGACCTTCCAGCCCACACCCTCGCGCACCATGAGGACCTGGTAGCTCAGGGGCGCTCCGGTCTCCAGCATGACGGTGACCTCGACCTTTGACGTTCTGGCCGAACGTTCGATCGCGCCGATCGTATAGGTGAAGTCGACCGGAAGATTGCCCATCTCCTTCTCGACATCGGCAGTAGGCACCGCGACCCAGAACTCGGCGACCGAAGCGCCCGCGGCGTGTGCGTCCAGAAGTCCGCCGACCGTCATGGATTGCGTCGGATAGCCCAGACCTGACAACCATGCAAACGCAAGCCCTCCGAGCAGCACGATGGCTACGGCGCTCCAGATGACAACCGCCACCCACACGTTGCGGGCACCGCGCCGCTCTGTACGCTCGACTTTCCGCGCAGCCTTGTCGGCAACCTTCATGTCACTGTCGGTCCTCGTGAAGAACTCGCTTTCGGGCTCCTCGAACTCCTCGCTCGAGTGGCGCCTCTGCACGACATCCAGGGGAGGCATCTCACCGGTCCGCCAACCCTCCACGAGCTCAGGCGTTCCGAGCGCACTCGTGCTCGCCTCGTAGGCGGCCTCCGCTGCGGTCGGCAGAGAATACCCGAACTCATCGCGAGCGCGCTCGAACGCACGAACGGCCTTGTCGTGCATGCCGAGCGCCACGAACGCCATCCCGAGATTCGCGGAGCACCTACCGCGTCCTGCGTAACGCTCCATGTCGACTGCAGCCCGGTACGCTTCAACTGCATCCTGGGGTCGACCCATCTTCATGAACGCCATACCGAGGTTGTTGAGCGCCCTGCCCGGGTCGGGATTCGCATCATCGAGTGCAGCGCGGCGGTACGAATCGGCGGCATCCGCGGTGTTCCCGAGTTCGAAAAGCGCGCCGCCGAGACCTTGTAGTGCTTTGTAACGCGCCTCATAGTCCGGATCGTCCAATGCCGCGCGGTACGCCTCGGCAGCATCCTCGTAGCGTTTGGCTGCTCCGAACGCGGTGCCTAGATTCGCCTGCACCGTGGAACGGCGAGGGTATGACTCGTCATTGAGCGCCTTGGTGTATACCGCGATAGCGTCGTCGAAGCGCTGCAGACGCATGAGCGCATTGCCCGCCTGATGATATGCAGGGCCATCTCCATTGCCCGTGGTCGCGCCGAGGAACTCTCGTGCCGCAACCCTGTAGTCGCCGGCCTCGTATGCCTCAACGCCTTGCTGGAATCGCGCGTCGTCCACAACGTCCCCTGTCTCGGCTACTGCCGCTCTTCGATGGTGACGGACTCGATGGTATCTCCCACTCCGATGGAGTGGACGATGTCCATCCCTTCGATGACCTCGCCGAACACAGTGTACTGCCCATCAAGGAACGGCTGCGGTCCGAGACAGATATAGAACTGCGAGCCGGCGGAATCCGGGTTCTGGGACCGCGCCATCGAGAGCGTGCCCTCAAGGTGTGGCCGATCGCTGAATTCCGCTGCGATGTTGAAACCCGGGCCCCCGGTGCCGAGCGCGGGGTCCGATGGCGAGTACATCCGCGCCTTCTGACGGCGCACGATCTCACGCACCTCATCCGGGCTGAGCTCTCTGGTCAGAGGATCTCCGCCTTGGACCACGAAGTTCGGCTCCACCCGGTGGAACTTGATCCCATCATAGAACCCGTCACGCACCAGCTCTACAAAGGAGGCAACGGTATTCGGTGCGACATCACTGAAGAACTCCACCCTGACAACACCTTTGGACGTGTTGATGGTGGCAACCTCGTTGCCGTTCAGCTCGATCCCAGAAACGTGCATCGGCTCCTCCTTATGGAGTGTCCTGCCGGTAACAGTCCGCCCCATTCTACCAATGCTGCAACCACCGAGTAACCCGACTCTCATGGGCAGTGGATACCGCTTCGATACTGCACCGATATGCTATGTTTGCGTTGCGTCTTTTCACGTCTTGATCGTTCGTAGCAACATCGAGTCGCGCATGACCCGCGCGGCTCACCGCGGACGCCGGACCCGACGACCGCGGCCACTTACCGTCGTCAGTTTGTGAGCCACAGGAGGCGATGCGCATGGGAGCGCCAGGCACCGACAAGGTCCGGAACGTCGTGTTGGTGGGCCATGGGGGCGCGGGGAAGACTTCCCTTGCCGAGGCGATGCTCTTCATGGCCGGAGAGACGAAGCGCCTCGGCAGCGTCGATGACGGCCACTCTTCGCTTGACTATGACAGCGAGGAGATCAAACGCAAGATGACCGTCAGCCTCTCACTCGCACCTCTGGTCTACAAAGACGTGAAGATCAACGTCATCGACACACCCGGTTATGCCGACTTCGTGGGAGATGCGATCGCCGGCATGGAGGCGGCCGAGATGGCTCTCTTCGTTGTCGATGCAGTCGCGGGCCCGCAGGTACAGACCGCCCACCTCTGGGATATCGCCGGGGAAATGGGCATCGCCAGGGCCGTGTTCATCAATCGTCTCGACAAGGAGCATGCGGACTTCGAAGCGGCGATGGCCGCTCTCGAAACAGCCTTCGGGCATCGCGTCGGTGCAGTCCAGATACCCGTCGGAAACGAGCAGGACTTCCGGGGTGTCATCGACATCATCCGCATGAAGGCCTACATGCACGGCGACGATGATGCCGTGAATATCATCGATATCCCTGCAGAGCCTGCTGATGCAGCAGCCGACTCGCGCGAGAAGCTGCTTGAGTTGGTTGCGGAGGCAGACGACGACCTGATGGAGAAGTACCTCGAGGGCGAGAAGCTGACTCAGGACGACCTGGAGCGTCTCTTGGGCCTCGCTATCGCCCAGGGCATCTTCATCCCGGTGTTCATCGGCTCGGCCACCGGACTGATCGGCATTCGCGACCTGATGGACGAGATCGTCTCGTTCTTCCCCGAGCCCACCGCACACGGCCCGCTTCCGACTATCGATGGTGACGAAGTACACGTCAGCATCGACGGGCCGACTACTCTGTTCGTGTTCAAGAGCATGTCCGATCCATATGTCGGGCGCCTGTCCTTCGTCAAAGTCGTGGCCGGCACACTCAAGCCCAACACGGAACTCGTCAACTCCCGCACGGGCAAGAAGGAACGCGTCGCACATGTCCTCAAGACGCTCGGCAAGGAGACCACTGACATCGAAGCTGCACCGGCCGGCGACATCGCCGTCCTGGCGAAGCTGAACGATACACTCACCAACGACACACTGTCCGCAGGTGGAGAGACGGTGTTCGCTCCCCTTCCGGTACCGGAGCCGTTGTACCCCGTGGCGATCGTTGCGAAGACCAAGGCTGATGAGGACAAGCTCGGTACGGCACTCAAGAGCCTCGTGGATGAAGACCCCCTCCTCGTGCTCCGGCGTGACGAGGAGACGCACCAGACGGTTCTGTCCGCGCTCGGTGAGACGGCCATCGACGTCGTCTTGTCCCGGCTGCACGAACGCTTCCACGTGGAGGCCGAGCTTGAAGACCTGCGCGTCCCGTATCGCGAGACGATCAGGAAGACCGCCACCGCGCAGGGCCGCCACAAGAAGCAGACAGGCGGGAGCGGTCAGTTCGGCGACTGCTGGCTCAGAGTCGAACCGAACCCCGGCAAGGGCTACGAGTTCCTGGACGAGATCGTTGGCGGACGAATCCCTCGCGGCTTCATCCCGGCCGTGGACAAGGGTGTCCAGGAAACGATGACGCACGGCGTACTCGCGGGCTATCCCGTGGTCGACGTCAAAGTCGCGGTCTACGACGGCTCCTACCATGCGGTCGACTCCAACGAGATGGCATTCCGGACCGCTGCTCGAATCGGATTCAGGGCCGCAGCCGAGAAGGCGGACATGGTACTGCTTGAGCCGATGGCGACGTTGGACATCTCTGTTCCCGACGACTACGCCGGTGCTGTCATGGGGGACATCTCCTCGATTCGCGGTCGCATCCTCGGCATGGACGCGCCACGCCCCGGAGTCCAGGTCATCAAAGCCCAGGCCCCGTACGCAGAAGTCGTCCACTACTCGCCGCACCTCCGCTCGATCACGAGCGGTACCGGCAGCTACACGATCTCGATAGACAGCTATGAGCAGGTTCCGGGCGATCTGGCGAAGAAGATCATCGAGGAATACGAGAAGGAGCGGGCCGAGGGTCACTAGGCTCGCGGGACATCGCAAGACGAACGAAGGCCCGATCCATTCGATCGGGCCTTCGTGATCTTCTTTATGGTGCCCCCGACAGGACTCGAACCTGTGGCCTTCTGCTCCGGAGGCAGACGCTCTATCCGCTGAGCTACGAGGGCGGTGGTGTGTTTCGCCCGAGACAGTAGCATAGCCCGGGACGGTTTCCAACCCGCTCAACGACGGCTATCCTGGGGAGGCGGCGCGAGCCGCACGTTAGTGGAGCTTTCCCCCCGGCGGCCCGGCAGGACCGAGGAGGCCCCATGGCACTCGGCAAGACGCTGATCATCATCAATCCAACAGCTCGGCACGGTGAGACAGCGCCGCTCATACCAGTGATCGAGGAGTTGCTCGAATCGACGGTGGAGCACGAAACGGTCCTCACCGAGAGACCCGGCCACGCGGCCGAACTCGCTCGCAATGCGTCCGGTTTCGACGTCATCATCGCCGTCGGTGGCGATGGCACCGCTCATGAGGTGCTCAACGGCATCATGACGCGCCCGGAAGACGACCGGCCTGCGATGTCGTTGTTCCCTACCGGATCCGGCAATGACTGGCGCCGCACCTTGGGCATCTCCACGGATCTTGCAACCGCTGTTCGGCAGGTGCTCTCCGGCGACCGCAAGCGCGTCGACGTTGGAGTGTGCAACGGGATCCACTTCGCCAACTCGCTCGCCATCGGGCTCGATGCACGGGTGACAGCGAAGGCTGTAGAACTCAAGGTCACAACAGGCTGGTCCGGTCTGCCCCTGTACTTCCGAGCGCTCATGTTCGTGCTACTCCGACAGTTCTACTCGCACTCGGTTCGCCTCAAAGTCGATGACGGTCCGATCGTTGAGCGTGATGTCCTCATTGTTGCGCTCACCAATGGACCCACGTACGGCGGCGGCTTCTTCATCACTCCCAGGGCTGTCGACGACGACGGGCTGCTGGACATGTGCGTGATCGACAAGCTCTCGCTCCCTTCTGCCCTGTGGCGTCTCCCCTTCGTCGTCACGGGCAAGCACGAGTGGATGTCCATGGTGCATATGCAGCGTCATGCGAATGTGGAGCTTTGGTCTGACGGCCCGATCGCGGGTCAAGTCGACGGCGAAGTGCTACTCGACGATCACTACGAGGTCACCATCATTCCCGGTGGCATCGAAGTCATCGTTCCTAGACCCGCATGATCGGAGCGACCACGACCATCGGCAACGCGGCGATCGCCGCGGTGGTGTTCGTCACTGCCTACCTCGTCGGGTCGTTTCCGAACGCCTACCTCATCGTCAAGCGAGTCTCGGGCGAAGACATCACCGCCCACGGCTCTGGCAATGTGGGGGCGATGAATGTCCGGCGCACCACAGGCTCGTGGAGGTGGTTCGGAATCGCGATGGCCGCCGACTTCCTCAAGGGCCTCGCCCCTGTGGCGGTGACCAAGTTCGTTGTCATGGGAAGCGTCGCGCTTCTGGTCCAGCCTTGGGGAGTGACACTGTCATCCGTCAGTTCACAGTGGTCGCTCAACCCCTTCTACTACGTGCCGATGGCTGCGGTCGCAGGTGCGGTCTTCGGCCACAACTACTCGCTGTGGCTGGCAATCGTCAAGAGGCACTTCATGCGCACAGGAAAAGGACTCGCGACCGGCGCAGGCGCGCTCCTGGCCTACGACTGGCGCTACTTCCTGGCCGTCGTTGTCGTCGGGCTCACAGTCATCGCCATCAGCCGCTATATGATGGCCGGACAGGTGGTAGCGTCGTTCACGGTGCCGCTCGCCGCGATACTCTTGAGATCACCGGATTGGATCTTCGCCACCGTCATGGGCCTCGTCGTCTATGCGGCGCATCACAAACGGTTCCTGGGCCTTCTTGCTGGCAAGGAGCCCAAGTTCTACGTCAACGATCGTCAGGGGCCGACAGGCTAGAAACGAAGGCAGCCGACCCCGCGGGCCGGCTGCGACATCGAGAAGTGACGGGCTACTTGAGCTCGATTGCCTCATTCGGGCACACATCGGCGCAGGTGCCACACTCGGTGCAATCCTCAGGACGAGCCAGGACGGCGATGTCCTCGAGGTCGAGAGCGCTGGTAGGGCACTCATCGACACAGATGCCGCAAGCAGTACAGAGATCGGGATCGACGACGGGCTTACCCATTTCCAGTGGTCCTTTCGACGTACCGACGATGCCCCCTCGGGGGTTGCACAATGATACCACCGCTCGCCGAAGCTAGCGCACCTTGTCCATGACTTCAAGCGGACTCCACAGACAGTACGGATATGTCCGGTCCGACAGGACCTGCGAAGTCTCTCGCTGTGCGCGAGCGGCATCCAGCCTCTCACTGGTCTCAAGCACGACGGGTGACATGATCGTTCCGAGGCGTGCATTCACCGCCCGGATGCGCTCCCCGATCGCCTTCTTGTCCGCACCGTCGCGCGCGATATCCGTTACGAGCATGCACTTCTCGGCCACCAGTCGCTGGGCCTCGATCCGTTCACCAGCGTCCTCGAACTCTACTTCATCAAGCAACTGGTCGGGGTTGTGTTCCAGTCTATTCAACCGTTGCTCCAGAGCCGCGATCTCCTCTTCACTGATCACATGTGCGCCCAGGGGGAGATACAGAGTCATCGACGCCACCGCGAACGACGGTGCTTCAACGCCGAAGTATGCGCGCACCACGGCATCCGTCACACGGTCGTAGCGACCGCCGCCGACCCCGTGGATGAACAGATCGGCCACGAACATCCTATTGAACATGGTCAACGTGAGGGCACGAGGCACAAGAAGCGCATCCGCCTGCTCCAGGGATGCCATGACGCCCTCAACGTCCTGCGGCAGGTCGCAGACCTCTTCCCCGTTGACCAACAGTGTCTGCGCCTCGCCTCGGGTGACCCGTGCAGGCCGCCGCATGCCACCTGACACCACCCAGAAGGGCAGCTCGACCGTCGTCTCGTCCACGACAAGATCGGGGAATGGCTGCACATTCGACCGGGTGCCGGTTCGCGCACGGAACCCGGCCAACTCCGTGTTGAACACCCCGGCAAATCGCTCGGCATCCGAAACCAGTGCCGCAGCGAAGCGTCGGAACGCGGACGTTCGCGCCTGGCGCGAGACACCGAGCTCCAGATAGTCGGTACCCGCCGGTGACTCAAACCGGCGTCGCGCGCCCGTCATGGCCTGGCCCAGGTCATCGGCATGCTCGAGTGAATCGGATAACGCGCTGCAAAACGCAGTGAAATGCCTGCCGAGGGCGGGCGCGGGCAAGGTCGCGAGCGCCTCGCTGCCAGCAGCGCAGAAGTCGTCGACCTCATCGCGTGACGGGACCCTCGAGCACGCGAAGCACTCCTGTGCGTCAGAGGTCGCAAGCACCGACGTACAACGCCCGACCGATGGGCGCATGCACGGTGTTCTCAGTTCGACCCGATCGAAAGAGTCGGTATCGACCACCAGATCGAGTGCTGCGGCCCCCGTCTCGTCTGCGAAGCGCTGGAGCAGGAAATCTTTGACCCACACGCCGGGATGGTAGAGCTCCGGCTGATGCCCCGTGACGACCAGCAGCTCAGGTTCTATCGGCACCTCGGCGACTTGAATGCCCATGCGATGCGAGTAAGCTCCCGCCTCGGCCACACTTTCTCGTCGCGCCAGTCGGCGCAGCGCACGGGCCGAGACTCCACCGATGGCGAAGTCCCACCCGGCCGCGGCCGACGCATTCTCAATCGCCCGTGCATGCCACTGCCGGTATTCCGGCTCGGTGAGCACTTCTCCGTGACCTACAGGCGTCGTATGCCTCACATGGACCATACGAGTCACACCAGATCTGTGACGGCGCGAATACCGATGGGTTCTGCCGAGAAGAACGGCTCACCTGCGGTGACACCGATCTGCATTCCCCACATGCGAGCGGCGGCCTCCATCATCGGGACGATGCCCTGGTTCGCCTCATTCGTACGGAACTGAGACTCGTAGCACCGCAAGGCATCCAGCTTGACATCGACCGACTTCGATATGTCCACGACAAAGGACGGCTCACGCACCAGTCGCAAATGCACCGCCATGTAGTGGTAGACGCGCGCCGGATAGTGTGGCGTTCCGCTCATCTCAGTCTTGGTGAACTTCGCATAGAAGCGCGCTCCGCGGGCGATAGCCGCCGCTGCGATGTGGTCGGGATGAGCATCTTCGGGAAACGGGACGAAGATCACCCTGGGCTTCAACGATCGCAGCACCTCGGCAAGCTCCGTGCGAGCCTCGACCGAGTCGAACAGGTAGCGATTCGGCAAGGTAAGCGTCATGCGAGCTGCCCCAAGCACGTGCGCCGCTCTCGCAGCCTCGGCCATCCGTAGGTCATGCGTACCATGCGGCGTGGGCTCACCATCGGTGAGGTCAACGATCACCACGTCAAGCCCCTGAGCGGTCATCTGTGCAACCGTGCCACCCATGCCGATCTCAACATCGTCGGGGTGTGCCCCGATACATACGACGTCAGCCATACTCACTCCCCATCCAGCGCATCGTGCCACACGCGCATGTAGTAGTTGTAGCGCTTCTCCGGGTCATCCAGATCCTCCCCGAACGTCCGGTCGTTGTCGAAGTATATGCGCTCCACCGGCGCCTCAGTCACGCGCAAGCCGGCACGATGAGCACGTGCCCATAGCTCCATGGGCATCGCGTACCCGGGCTCGCTGAGCCGAAGTCCCGAGAGCGACTCCATGCAGTACGCCTTGAAGCCGCAGAAGGCATCAGTGATACCCCATCCGGTTACCCGGTTGATCTGAGAAGTCACGCGCTTGTTGACCTCACGTCGCTGTGACGGCGCAGTGCCGACGACCGGGCTGTCCGGCAGATACCTGCTGCCTGACACGATGTCCACGCCGCTCACGTCCAGAGCGTCAAGCAGGGCGGGAACCCGCGTCGGCTCGTGCTGACCATCGCAGTCCATCGTAACGAGGCGCCGTGCGCCTCGCACCCGCGCAAGCGCGAACCCGTCGGCGAGTGCCCGACCGTATCCTTCGTTGTGCCCGTGCTCCAGCAATACGATATCGTCGCGGGCTTTCAGCGCATCGCGCGTACCGTCGGTAGAGCCATCGTCGACGACTATCACGGTTCCCTCAAATCCGCGCAGGACCGCGTCAAGCACAGAGTTCACCGTCTTGGCTTCGTTGTACACCGGTATGAGCACTGCGTCGGCGCCCCCGGTACACGGGACTATCGGCTCAGACATCGATGAGACGATAGCTCGTGGTCACTGAGACGCCCGGACCGAACATCCCTTTGACCGAGCAATACTTGTCCTCGGAAAGCGCGATCGCTCGCTCTACTGCGGACGGCTTCAGGCCTGAACCGCTGAGTACGTACTCGATATTGATTCGGTCGTAGTACCGGGGCTGTTCCTCACGCTGTTCCGCAGTGATCAACAGCTCGAAATCCCGGACATCTTGCCGCTGCTTCTCCAAGATCGCCACGATATCTATGCCCGTGCAGCCCCCGAGCGCGTAGAGAACGAGTTCAAGGGGACGCGCTCCGCTGCCGTCGCCCTTGTGCGCGGCCGCAGCATCCATGACGACGCCGTGTCCAGCCTCATCCCATGCGACGAAGCGGCGTCCGCCATTCCATTTGACCTTCACCGTGTCCATCTTGCCCCTTTCAGATGCCGCGGCTTCTAGAGCTTCCGTCCGACCATCTGCGCGAGCTCACGCGGCTCCTGGGCCTTACTTATGGCCTCTTCGTAGGTGACCTTGCCCGCCTGCAGCAGTGCTTTGAGATGCTGGTCAAGCGTCTGCATGCCCATGGACGCGCCACCCTGGATGATCGTGGGCATCTGATGCGTCTTTCCCTCACGAATCAGGTTGCTGATCGCGGGGATACCGAGCATGATCTCCATTGCCATCACCCGGGATTTGCCATCCGTCGAGCGCAGCAAGACCTGCGACAGAACTCCTTCCAGCGTACCGGACAACTGCATGCGCACCTGTTGCTGCTGGTGCGGGGGGAACACGTCGATGATACGGTCGACGGTCGCAGGACCACCTGTCGTGTGCAGGGTCGCGAGGACAAGGTGACCGGTCTCGGCAGCGGTGATCGCAGCCGCGATGGTCTCAAGGTCGCGCATCTCGCCCACCAGGATCACGTCCGGGTCCTGCCGCAGCACTCGCTTGAGAGCCGAGGTGAACGAGTGCGTATCTTCACCGATCTCTCTCTGATTGACGTACGACTTCTTGTTCTTGTGCATGAACTCGATGGGGTCCTCAAGCGTGATGATATGCAGGGACCTTGTCGTGTTTATGTGATCGATCATTGCCGCCAGTGTCGTGGACTTACCCGACCCGGTCGGTCCGGTGACGAGCACGAGACCACGCGGTCGCTCGGCCAGAAAACGGCATACCTTCGGAAGATTGAGATCTTCGAGTGTCGGGATCTTGATCGGGATGACCCGGAACACCGCCCCCAGGGAGTTACGCTGCTGGAACACATTGGCACGGAAGCGCGACAGGCCCGGAATGCTGTACGCGAAGTCCAGCTCCAACTCGGTCTCGAAGCGTTTGCGTTGCTCCTCGGACAACAGGTTCAGGATCATCTCCTGCGTGTCGCGCGGTGTGAGCAACGGCATGTTCTCGACCGGAAGCAGCTCGCCACGCTGACGGATACCGGGAGGACTCCCGACTGCGATGTGCAGGTCGGAGCCGCCTCGATCGATCATGAGGCGCAGCAGGTCATCGATGTGCACGTTGTCGTTGCGTTTCGGCCCGGCGGATGCAGGGTTCTGGGATACCGCCGGCTGTGGTGCCGGCGCCGTCGCAGGGACGGGCTGCGGCGCGCCGTACCCCGCCGGGGCAGGCTGCGGAGTGCCGTACCCTCCGGAGGCCGGCTGATCCGCAGCTGCCACTTGAGCCACGGTGGCCTCGACCTTCGCAATGGACAGTATCTTCTGAACAAGCGCTGCACTATCCGCCGAACTCGGCATGTGTGCGGCAGCACCGACCTGGCGCGCCTTGAGCGCGGTAGCGTCGTTGGGTAGCGCTGAGACGATCATCACGGGAATGCTCGAGAGATCCGGGTCAGCCTTCAACTCCTGGGTGAAGGCGAAACCGTCCATCCCCACAAGATCGCCGTCGACGATGATGACATCAGGTGTACGCTGCTTCGCAATCCCCAGCCCGCGCGGGCCGGAGATGGCATTGTACAGATCGGCGTCCGGGAGTGCTGCCTTCATCGCGCCACTGACTCTCTCGAAGTACGTGGCATCGTCGTGAACGATGAGAACCTGGATTCCTGCCACTGTGCTCGTGACCTCCTCGACGGGTGCATGCCAAAACATGATCGCGGGATGATCCCGCGGGAACCGACATTCCTCTACCTATCGGCATGAGTATGCCCTGACTCAATAACATACCCACGGTGTCGCTGACGTATGATGGTCGCCGAAGGCAAGCTGACAGGAGCATACGTGGAACTCTCGATTGAAAGCCTAGCATACGGAGGTGCAGGCGTGGCACGTGCCGAGGACGGTGTCACCGTCTTCGTCGAAGGGGCCTGCCCGGGCGACATCGTGCGCGTCGAGATACTCGAGGACCATGGGAGATTCCGCAAGGCATCGATCAGCGAGATCCTGACGCCCTCTGAAGATCGAGTGACTCCACGTTGCCCGTACTTCGGCCAATGCGGCGGCTGCCAGTGGCAGCACATCGACTACGGGGTGCAGCTCGACTGGAAACGTCGGTCTGTTGCCGATGCGCTGCAGCGAATAGGCAAACTCGATGTCCCGGTGCGCGATACCCTTGGCAGTTCGAGTTCGTACGGATACCGCAACAAGATCGAACTCTCCGGCGCGGCCGGCCCACAGGGTCTGGTGCTCGGCTTCTCGCGAGCGGGATCCGCGCACGTGCTTCCCATCGATCGATGTCTTCTACTGCCCAAGAAACTCGAGCGCGCCCCACGTTCTTTGACCGGCGCGCTTCGCTATCTCAACTCCCGCGTCGACACCGCCGTCGAACGGGTCGCACTTCGAGTCTCAACAGCCGGCAACATCGAGGTCGACCTGTGGACCGCCCCCGGACCATTCCCCAGGCAGCTCGCTGCGAAGATACTCACCGATGCTGTCGGCGCAAAGACCATCACGCGGGTGCTCTTCAAAGGCGATCTCAAGGCGAGGAATGTCAGCAAAGTCGAGGTACTCAGCGGTCCCGGGATGTGGGAAGAGCGCATCGACCAGCATCGATATCTCGTCTCGGCGCCATCATTCTTCCAGGTGAACACCGCTGCTGCGCGACAGCTCAGGAGAGTCGTGATCGATGCCCTTGAGCCCGACGGCAGCGACCTTGTTGTCGATCTGTTCGCCGGTGTCGGTACATTCACGCTGCCGTTGGCTGAGCTAGCGGGCGACGTGATCGCCGTCGAATCCTCGCGGCATGCGATCGCAGACCTGCGGCGCAACCTGGAAGTGAATGGACTGTTCGCCGAGATCGAACCGGGCGATGCTGATCGCATCCTGCCGACGCTCGGCAACGCCGACCTCCTGGTCGTCGACCCTCCCCGCGCGGGGCTGGCCGATAGCACCGTTGCCTCTATGACGGCAACCGGAGCACGACGTATCGCCTACGTGTCGTGCGATCCGGCCACGCTCGCCCGTGATGCTGCGCGCCTCGCTGATCACGGATACAGGCCGACGGAAGCCATCCCCGTCGACCTGTTTCCTCAGACCTACCATATTGAGACGGTGCTTGTACTGGAAGCGCTCTAGACCAGCTTTCCGACCTCCGGGAAGTCAAGCACGTGCTCGTCGTGAGGCGCCTCTTCGTGCGCTTCGGTCAGGTCCTCGCCTGCCGAGTGCATGCCCTCGTGATCGCCGTCGCCCCACATGGCGCTTTCAGTCAAGTCGTAGACCATTCCTTTGTACGCCACGTACGCCGGCTTGCCCCTGGTGCCGTCGAATTGCTTCAGATCATCGAGCGTGAACTCCTTCATCGCAGCCTCCATACGGTCGAATGGACTACTGGAGTTCTTCCCCTTTCCGAAGTGAGATGCGCGGCGGCTTAGTGGAACAACCTGGCCAATCTGCCGATGAGCTTCATCGATGTGGCTGCCACACCCGACAGCGCAGCGATCCCGAATATCCCGCCCACGGCACCTTTGCCGCCAAGGGAACCGACGTTCAGGTTGATCGACTTGTCCTCACCATCGACATTGAGCGTAACGGTGGCACCGTCAGAACCCAGATCCACATCCGTCACGCTGGTGACTATGTCCCTGGCCAGCTGTGCGCCGCTGACCGTCTCGACTCTCCGATCCACAAGAACCGGTTCGTCGGCAACAGCAGGCACCGCGGACAAGAGCATGATCGTCATTGCCAGCATCGCGATTCCCGACAACGCGTGCACCCGCTTCATGTCGTGGCGCCCCTTCCATGCATCGCTCATACACGGAAGGTATCGTCAGCGAGCAGGAAGCAAGACGTGATGCGGGTCACACACACGAATGGTTCTGGCTCAACGGTAGCCGTTCAGCATTCCTCAGATACCTTTTGTCCCCAATGCAGTCCGCTCAGAACCTATAGGGCCCCCTTAGTCGCTCTCCAGAAGTTCGCCGAGCGATATCAGGTCGACCACTATCTTCCTGCCCCTCGTGCCCACGACCCCATCCTTGCCGAGCTGCGAGATCACCCGGCTTGCTGTCTCGCGTGACGTTCCTGCAAGCGTGGCGATCTCGTAGTGCGTCAGGCCCTCGACGATCGGGACACCGGTCGACTCATATGACGCGGTCGCGACATTGAGTAGCACTCTCATCACCCGATGCGTGGCATCATTGAAGGCCATATCCTCGAGGCGACCGATCATCTGTCTGACTCGTCGGGACAATGTCGCAATCAGTGTGAGAGCCAGTCGCGGCTGAAGCTGGATGGCGGACGACAGATCCCTCGCATCGAGGGTGAACACCTCTATGTCGGTGACAGCGATGACGTCCGCAGATCTGGGCTCGGCATCAACAAGGCTCATCTCCCCGAAGTGAGCAGGCGCCTCCAGATAGCTGAGCGCCAACTCCTTGCCTTCCGGAGAAGCCAGAGAGACCTTCACGCGTCCTGACACGAGGAAGTACATCGCCGTTCCCCGCTCGTTTTGCGTAACGACGAATGAGCCCTTCGAAAACTGCTTGAAGGTCATCATCTCGGCGAGGGTGCTCAGGTCCGCCTCCGCAAGGTCTGCGAACATGGCAAACGACCGCAGTTTGCCGACTATGCTGGCTTTCGATGGAGCGCTCATGGCTTCCTTATCGGTGAGTTCCCGTTCCGACTGAAGACAGACCGCGCTGTGCTGCGGCGTCTCATGCTCAAGTAAACACGAAGGGCGACAGGTTTGAAACCTGCCGCCCTTCGTACGCGTTGAGTCTACAGATCGTTCTTGATGTACTCCAGCATCCGGGGAAGCAGGCTTGGAATCACCGATGGCAGCATATTGGGTAGCAGCGCGTCCATGGTTGCCGGCAGCAGGTCGGGCATGAGTTCTTCCATGTCATCGGGCAATGCACCGACGCGCCGAGATACCTCGTCCAGCATCGCGGGCATGACCTGCGGCATCATCGCCGGCATCATCCTCGGCATCATCGCCGGCATCATCTTGCCCATCATCGCCAATCCGCCTGGGATCGAGCGTGCGACCTTCATCATCGGCACCATGCCGCCCGGCATCGCCTTCATCATCTGAGGCAGCAGTGCCGCCATGATGTCAGCGATCGATTCCGGCTTCATGAGCCAGATGAACTTCTCGAAATGGCCCCACATCTCGTTCGCGTAAGCCGTAGGATCCGGATGAGTGATGCCAAGGCCGTCCATCGCCAGGTGGGCAAGGTCGACGACCTCCATCGGGATGCCCTTCTTGGCCACCGAGTCACGGAACTGGACCTGGCAGCACGGGCAGAGCGCCACCATCGCGTCCGCCTCCACGGCCACCGCCTCATCCAGCCGCATCTTGCCCAGCTCGGGCGCCACGGGAGTCTCGCCGATGAGCGTCAGTACCGAACCGCAGCACAGCGCGTCCTCGTGGTGGTGCTCCATCTCCACATACTCGACGCCCGGAATCGCCTTGATGATGTCGCGCGGCGGTTCGTAGTTACCCTGAGCGCGTCCCATATGGCACGAGTCGTGGAAGGTCAGCTTCTTGTTGACCTCATGATCGAACTCGAGCGTGCCGTCGGCGATGGCGTCGGCGACCAGCTCGGAGTAGTGCTTGACCTCGAACTCGTACTCCTCACCGCGCTCGGCGGCCAGGTTGGCGTAGAGTTCCTTCCAGACCAGAGCGCAGGCCGGGCACGAGGTGACGATGGTCTTGGCTCCGCGCTTACGCGCCTCGGACGTGTTGTGCTCGTAGATCTCCTCGAAGACATCCCACTTGCCGGCGACCTTCATCGGGATACCACAACAAGCCTCGTCCTCGCCCATGTAGTTGAACTTCACGCCGGCACGGTCGAGCAGTTCGACTGAGGCCTGCGCGACGTCGGTGTTGACCAGGCTCGCAGTGCAGCCGGCGAAGTACAGGATGTCAGAGGACTCGTCGATCTTGGGCTTCATGTGCTCCGGCACCCAGTCCGCGCGGTGCTCCTTCTTGGCGGCCCAGATATTCCGCTCTCCCCGCAACGAGGCTGCCATCATCTCAAAGGGCGGGAACGTCATCCGCTTCTCTTCATCGATGAGCTTGCCTCGCATTGCCATCCACGAGTGCTCGACCGGCAGCTGCAACTGGCAGCGCGTGTTGCAGACTTCGCAGGTGGTACAGACCAAGAACGTGTCGACCATGTGCTGGTCGAACTTCTCGCGACCCTCGACTACCTCGCGCAGGTAGAGGTACTTGCCTCTCGGCGAGTGAGACATCCAGCCTCGTACGCTGTACTCCTCACACGTCGGCACACAGTAGCCACACTGTGCGCATGCATATGAGTAGAAGGCCACGTCAGCAGGCACGCCGTGCTTCTCCTTGGTGCCCACCATATCTCCGGTCGGCGCCTTCGCGGCGTTCGCTATCGGCCTGACCAGAGGCTCGAACGCGAGCGCAGCCCCCATCAGTGCGTTAACGGCACCCATACCAAGGATCTTCTTCGGATTCATGACCCCGGCAGAGTCTTTGGAACGCTTGTGCTCCTGCAGCCTGGCGTATTTCTTCTCGCCAAGCACGCTCTTCGCCTCCTGACGGAAGAACAAGCCCGTCGAATACGCGCCGCCGTAATGTTGCTTAGCGATCTTGATCACAACGAGCGACAGGGCGAACGCGAGGTTGAAAGCAAGCGTGCGCTCGTCGTGAGGAATGAAGCCGAGAAGCACCACCTTGTCGCCTTTGCCGAGCATCCCCTCGAGCACGAAAGGCTGCTTCACCCTATCGCCGATCTCGGCGAGAACGGTGCCTAGTTCCTCAAGAGGCACGACCACCTCGGTCGGGACGATCGACGGTCCGACGCGCTTCAAGCGCATCGGCGCAAAACGCTGGTCCCACTCGTGTTCAGCGGCCTCAGCCTCGAGTTCCTCGCCACCGCTCGCATGCATGATCGCACCCAGGGCAGCATCGATCGCGTGACGCCTGGACTCCGGATACGCGATCACAGCCAGAAACGCTTCCGGCAGCTCGGGCTCGTACCCGAGGTGAGCATGCTCGTACGGGTGACCGTGCCGGTGCGGAATGGTCTTCTTGAGATGAACAGACTCGGGATTGAGGAACGTCAACGACCAGATCGGAAGCTTCTGTACCGAGATGGCCTTCAGTGCCGAGTGGAGGGCATCGATACTCGGGAATGACAGAACGCGATGCACCTCAGGTTCGAGCTCGCGCAGGGCGATGGTGACCTCGGTGATGATGCCGGTGATACCCTCGGCGTCGGCGACGAGCATCTCCAGTTCCTCACCGGCGAACACCTCGACTTCACCGTTCGGCTGGACTACCCGTGCTGAATGAACGCTCTCCTTGAAGAAACCGTACTCGTAGCTGCCGAATCCGGCTCCACCTTGGGCCAGCCAACCGGCGACCGTCGATGACGGCAACGAGGACGGGTACAGACGAAGATCAAGACCAATCGCATTCAGCTTCTTCTGGAGCGGCTCCCACAACGTACCGCCCTGCACACGAGCGGTCTTCGCCTTGGCGTCGATCTCAAGCACCTTGCCCATCGCCGACATGTCCGCCACTATCGCGCCCGGCAGAGGAAGTACTCCGCCATATCCAGAAGTCGACATACCGCGAGGCACGACCGAAACCCGTTCGTTTCTCGCAAGCTTCAGCAGCGCAACGATCTCCGCTTCGATCTCCGGGCGCACGACGGCCCCGGCGATACCCGTAGGCATGAACGGCTTCACCAGTTTGGGCAATGAACCGATGTCCGCGGAATACAGTTTCCGCTCTACCTGATCGGTTCTCACCCGTTCGCCGAAGATCTCCTTGAGCTGGGCTTCTACGCGCTCGTTCACAACTGACATCAGAATCGTCCTTTCCGTCGGGCGCATATCCCCCCGACGCTTGAACCGTGGCATACCCCCGCTGGTATAATCCAGCATACCCCCCTCGGTATCCGTGGTCAACGCCGCGCGAGCAACTGCCGTGCCGAGAATCTCACGTACCCGTGCTACCATGCGCAGAGCAGATGCACACATGATGATTGCCGAAGGAGACCTGTGCGCGCGATACTGTTCGATCTTGACGGCACCCTGCTCGACATCGAACTCGAGTCCTTCCTCCAGCGCTACTTCTCCGAGCTGGAAACCGTGGCGGCGACACTGGCCACGGATCGGGATGCGCCCGGAATCATGCGCGCCATCAAGGATGCTGTGTCGGCTATGATGCGCCCGCATCCTGGGACGACGAACCGAGAAGTCTTCTACTCGGACTTCAAGCGGCTCACCGGTCTGGATCTCGCTTCGGAGAGGAACGCCTTCGAGCGCTTCTATGCCGACGTCTTTCCCGCACTCGGGACCGGCTACGGCCCTGCGCTCGGAGCGCGCTCGGCTGTAGACACAGCGCTATCGCTTGACTTGAGTGTCGCGATTGCAACGAACCCCATCTTCCCGCTGGCCGCAGTCAAGCATCGGCTCGCATGGGCCGGCCTGGACGATCTGGGATTCGAGATCATCACAAGCTACGAGAACATGTACTCGTGCAAGCCACAGCCTGAGTACTTTCGGCAGACGGCTGAGATGATGGGTGTCTCGCCGGCCGATTGTCTGATGGTGGGCGATGACCGCTTCCTCGACATGCCGGCAGCCGACACGGGAATGCGAACATTCTACGTTGGGTCGGACCCGGCGACAGCGGCCGATTATCGCGGTAGCCTGTCGGATCTGGCAGAGCTACTGCCCCGGCTCATGGAGCTCTAGACTAGCCGTCTGCGGATCAGGGCCACCCACGCGCCGTCGAGCCGCTGATCGGTATCGAACTCGAAACACCCGCGTGATTCCCGCCTGAGGTCCAGCTGATATCCAAGGCCCGATGGATCATGGTCGCAGATGATGACAACACTGTCGTGGCAGTCAGTCTCCAGCATCTTGTCCACCACGGCGAAGACAACTGGCCTCCGCATCGCGGGAGTCAGCCCTCTCAGGTCCATTACCAGACCGTTCGCTGCGTTGCTCAAACTGCCACCTTCACAACCGCCACCGGCTTACGAGCCACCGTCGTCTTCGTTCTCGTATGCCTCAGCCAGGTCAGTGCCCGCGCAGTCGGCCGTTTCATGCGGCTCCATCGTATCGCGTTCGTTGCGGCACTTGTCACGCAGGGCATCGAGGTCTTCGCCGGATCCGCCACTGACAGGCGCGTCGCCAAACGCAGCCTCCCGTGTCGTCTTCTCTTCACACATCGTAACCCCTCCCCTGGTAATTAGTCGCTCGGCCCCTGATTCCTGCCGACCGTCGCCTTCCAACTTCATGACCACAGGTAGATCGACCCCGTTCTTGAATTCTTCCACCTGTTCGCCATTCCGTACACGCGCCCGTATTGATACACTAACTGGTTAGTAGGTTCACAAGAGGGAGCCGAGGGGGCTATGGGAGAGAGTCGGCAGTCGTACGCCATGACATGCACGGACTCGGAGCGCAAAGACCGACTCGGTCACAAGCGCCGAAAGCTCGTCCCCGCAGCACCGTCGTCTCTCAGATCTGCCGCCATCAACACTTGAGCTCCCTCGCGGGCAGGTCTGCCCCAGGACCCATCGTGCGCGGCACGATCCGTCCTGTCTCACCCACTCACCGCACACTCCGAAGGCGACGTCCGCTTCAGCGTTCGCCTGTATCCCTTCGCTAGCCTCGGGCACACGACACGCAGCCGGTCCAGTGTCGCCGTGATCCCGTTCGAGGCGATAAGGAATCACATCGAGATCCAGAAGGGAGGCGTGCTCGCTCGATAGTCGGGCAATACGGCCCGACGCCCAAGGTTTTCTGCATTGTAGGTACCGTTATGACACCAAGGAGGTGTATGGCATGGCGCATGAGGGGCGTAACACGCTGTCCGACCTGCTCGCGGTCCGCGGCGTAACCCGTCGAGACTTCCTGAAGTATTGCGGTAGCGTTGCCGCCGCACTCGGGTTGTCCGAGACGATGGCTCCCCAGATTGCCGCAGCCCTCGAGGGTGCACCGAAGCTGATGCCCGCTCTGTGGCTCAACGGCGGATCTTGCACCGGCTGTACCGAGTCCATCGCACAGGTGGACTCCCCCGACGTTGCTACGATCGTTCTCGACTACCTTTCGACCAACTACTTCGAGACGATCATGGCTGCAGCGGGTGAGTATGCGGAGAAGCAGATCGAAGATACGATCGCCGAAGGTGGCTACATCGTCATCTATGAAGGCTCTGTCATGACTGGCCAGGATGGGAACACCCTGCTGGTCGCAGGCAAGAAAGGTACCGAGATCCTCTCCGAGGCCGCTGCGGGTGCCGCAGCCGTTATCGCAGTGGGATCGTGCGCGGTAGACGGCGGCTGGGTTTATGGTTACCCCAACCCTGCCGAGGCGACGGGCGTCCAGGCGTGGCTGAACCACGAAGGAATCACGACCCCGGTCGTCAACCTGCCCACCTGTCCGGTCAACCCCGAGTGGATCGTCGCCATGGTCGTCCAGCTGTTGCTCGTCGCCGACCGTGATGTCGCCGCGTTCGTGGAGAAGACCGAGTGGGTCACGCGCACGTACACCGATCGCAAGTACGGCAAGGTCGACCTGCTCATGCCTAAGGGTATCTTCGGCCAGAGCATTCACGACAACTGCCCGCGCCGCGGTCACTTTGAGAACGGTGAGTTCGTCACCGAGTTCGGCAGCAAGGAAGAGGCCATGGGCTACTGCCTCTACAAGGTCGGCTGTAAGGGCCCGCAGACGTTCACCAACTGCCCGATCGTGCGGTGGAACCGCAGGACCAGCTGGTGCGTCGAGGCCGGAAGCCCCTGCATCGGCTGTGGTGGACTGAACTGGGTCGACAACAACGCCCCGTTCTTCCACAGGCTCTCCGATATGCAGATGGGCGATGCGCTCGGCAACGTCCAGCCCGGCTCCGTGGGCGCCGTCGTCGGTGGCGCTGCCGCCGTCGCACTGGTTGCGCATGGTCTCGGCATGAAGGCCGCCGGCCGCGTAGGCGACGGACCTCCCATGGAAGAGATGAAGAAGTACGATCGTAAGCGTCTCGCGAAGAAGGGAGGCGATAAGTAGTGGCACGCGCAGTCATAGACCCGGTTACTAGAATCGAAGGTCACCTTCGTGTCGAATGTGAGGTCTCCGGCGGAGAAGTCACAGACGCATGGGTATCCGGAACGCTCTACCGCGGTATGGAGACGGTCATGCTCGACCGTCACCCCGAGGATGCGTTCTACGTCACCCAGCGCATCTGTGGAGTCTGCCCTATCTCACACAGCCATGCGTCATCGATGTCAACAGAAGCAGCACTCGGGATCGCCATCCCGAACAACGCTCGTATCATCCGCAACATTCTTGAGGCGGCCCAGTACCTGCACAGCCACATCCTGTGGTTCTACACACTGGCGGCTCTCGACTTCGTGAGCCCGATCAACGCCCTTTCCGCGAACATCGCCGACACCTACGCACTCGCGCAGGCCGCCGGCACCCGCGTCGCGGACTTCGGTGCGATCGCCAAGCGCCTCACCGCATTCGCGGAGAATGGTCAGCTGTCGATCTTCGGTGGCCACTACTGGGATCACCCCGGCTACGTTCTTCCAGCTGAGCTTGACCTCATCGCCACCGCGCACTACCTCGAGGCTCTCGAGATGCAGGCTGTGGCCAATGAGATCGTCGCCGTTATCGGCGGCAAGTTCCCCCACCCGATGACCTCGGTCCCGGGCGGCACGGCATTCGTGCCCACCGAGCAGAAGCTCGATGACATCCTGTTCCGTTTCACCAAGGTCAAGGACTTCATCGACACCGCGCTCATCCCGGACACCCTGGCTATCGCGCCCTTCATCCTGGATACCGCAGGATACGGCGGCGGCTGCGGGAACTTCCTGAGCTGGGGCGTGTTTGAAGCTTCGGACATGGATCCCTACAACCGGTTCCTGCCCCGCGGCTTTGTCACCGGCGGCCTGAAGGCTGAAGAAGTCGGCCCGGACGACGTCACCGAGTATGTCGACCACTCCTGGTACGACTCGGCTTCAGGTCTCAACCCCTCCAAGGGAGAGACTCATGTCAAGTTCGACGAGTACAACGTCGATGCCAAGTACTCCTACGGCAAGGCCGCTCGCTGCAAGGAGAAGCCGGCTGAGGTCGGTCCTCTGGCGCGCATGGTCGCCGCTTATGTGTACGAGGCTGGCGGAAAGAGCCTGGTGCCCGACGAGTGGGCAGGATCTGTACGTACTCCTAAGGCCCTCATCGACCTCACGCTCGAGGCGCTCGGCGTGGCCGGCAAGCCCGAGATCCTGGTGTCGCTGCTCGGCCGTATCGCTGCACGCAACCTTGAAGCGGCCTACGTGGCCGACCTTGCACTCATGTGGGTCGGCGAGCTCGTCGCTGGTATCAAGGGTGGCGATTCAAGCTACTTCAAGGCCCGTGAGACGTTCGATGGTGCCGGTGCTGGACTCTGGGAGGCCCCGCGTGGCTCCGTAGGTCACTGGATCGACATCAAGAACAACAAGATCCAAGGCTATCAGGTCGTTGCACCGACCACTTGGGACATCGCACCTCGCGACGCCGCTGGCGTGCTTGGCCCGATGGAGCAGGCACTTGTCGGCGCACCGTGTGAGGACGTCAAGAAGCCGCTCGAGCTCCTGCGTATCGCACACAGCTTCGATCCTTGAATCGGTTGTGCTGTCCACGTGGTGGACACAAAGACCGGCAAGGAAACGACTGTGATGTCCTCGCCGATGGGGGTGATGTAGATGGGTTCTCACGCACACTATCGTGAGGCACATCCGCTCGTGTTCGTCATCACTCACTACGTCAACCTGATTTGCATGGTGATGCTCGCGTTCTCAGGCTTCTACATCCACTTCCCGTTCTTCTCGGCGGGATTCATGGGTGTCGCCCGCGGGATGCACTTCGTCGCGATGTACGTGATTCTCATCAACCTCGTCTTCCGCATCATCGCCGCCTTCTTCGTGAAGTCCGCGAACCAGCTCGGAAGTCGTGAGGTCGACACGGACATCAAGAACTGGCTGCCGCAGGCCGAGAACAAGCACCAGTTCTTCGAGACTCTGAAGTACTACCTGTTCTTCCGCAAGGAAGGCGTCATCTCGGGCAAGTACGGTTCGCTCCAGAAGATCGCGTATCTGGCGACCATACCGCTCACCTTCATCCAGGCTTACACCGGTTTTGCGATCTACGCCCCGTTTATGGACGCGGGCCTGTTCGCAGGCGGTGCCAGCCTGGTCGGCGGCGTCATGAACATGCGAATCATCCACTACTTCGGTATGTGGGTATTCATCCTGTTCACGATGCTCCACGCCTACCTGGCGAACATCTACAACTTCGCTCCGAGCAAGATCATCTTCCTTTGGAAAGAAACCCTGCCGGAGGGCAAGCACTAGATGTGACCCGCCGTGGAGGACCGGACTACGCGTCCGGTCCTCCTGCGGGTGACGTAGGGTCTTGGAGCATCGACTTCAAGGCCCTACGCTTTTGTCTCAGGATGTTCGCAACCAGGAAGGTCTCTCATGTCTACACCGGAACACGTGCTCGTGCTCGGCATCGGAAACCCGCTGATGCTCGATGAAGGCATAGGCGTCCGCGTCCTCGAAGAACTCATCGCTCACTACACGTTCGCCGAGGGTACGGAATTGGTGGACGCAGGAACCATGGGCCTTGGCATGATCAGCATGTTCCGCGGCATCGACTTCCTTCTCGTCATCGACGCGATCGACGGCACCGACCACCCTGCCGGCACTGTGGTCCGGGTCTCGCCGGCGGAGTTCGCTCCCAATCAGGTCCTGCACGGACTACACGATGTGCGATTCGTCGATGTGCTGAACTCTGCCATGCTTATCGGCATCGAGCCGGAAGCGGAGTGTGTAGGCATCCAGGTTCTGGACATGAGCCCCGTCGAGCTCACCATCGGACTCTCTGAGCCAGTTGCAGCCGCTATCCCCCGCGCTGTTGCCGCCGCACTCACGCTGCTCGACGAGCGGGGTATCCCGTTCACCGAGATCGACAACGCCGATGCAGAACCCTTCCTTGCTGAGGTACGTGCTGCATACGATGAGATGCGCGACAAACGTCGCGATCACTAGATGTCGGCTCTTGGAAGATCGAACCCGATCGTGGCGCCCCCGGCGTCATTACTCTCGGCGTAGGCGTGCCCTCCGTGGTCGTCGATGATGCGCTTCGATATCGCCAGGCCCAGGCCGCTTCCACCCGTTCCTGACGCTCTGGACGCGTCTGAGCGGTAGAAGCGCTCGAACACGTACGGCAGATCCGCTTCGGGTATCCCCTCTCCGCTGTCAACCACAGATACCCGAACCATATCGTCTGTCGCGGTCACCATCACCACGATGGATCCGCGCGACGTATGACGGGCTGCGTTGGCCAACAGATTGCGGAGCACTTGTGCCACACGCATCTCGTCGGCCGTGACCATGAGCGGGATGTCGGGGTACCGGGCGCTCAACCTCACGCCCGCAGCTACCAGAGCCTCAGCTCGGCTGACCTCGTGCTGCACGAGCTCGCTGATGTCGAGGGTGGCCAAGTCGTAGCGCAGACGGCCCGCCTCCGCCACCGACAATTCCTGCAAGTCGTCCACCAGACGCGACAGGTGGGCGACATCATCGACGATGGATGCCAGCCGCGCTTCATCCAACGGCAGGACGCCCTCCGCAACGCCTTCCGTCTGTGCCCGCAGCGCGGCGATCGGATTGCGCAACTCATGCGCAACGTCGCTGACCAGACGCTTCCTCAGCTGCTCACCTTCCTGCAGGGAGTCGGCCATCTCGTTGAAGGCCGCAGCCAGGTCCTGTAGCTCAACCGGCCCCTGAGGAGCGACACGGTGCTCGAGATCGCCGCCGGCAAGTGCCTGCGCACCTGTGGTCAATCGGCGCACCGGTCGCGCAAGGGAGCGAGCCAGAAGGATCGCGGCGACAGCCGCGATGGCGATGCCGATGAGTGCGGATATGGCGATTCCCTGGTCAGTGGCGCTCAGGAAGGTCTGCTCGGCCACACCCAGCATCATTCGACCCATCCCGCGACCGGGACCCACAACCGACGCACCATCGGCCGCGCCCTCCACGTAGCGCGTGAATGCGGCGGACAGCGTCGAGCGGGCGATCAGTCCGGTCGTCAGTATGGAGCCAAGTGCGACCACGACGATCGAGGCGAATGTCACCAGGACGAGGGAACCGCCCGATCGCTGATGTGTGTCGCGTGAGTCACTCATCCGACATCCACCTTGTAACCCACACCGAACACCGTACGCACATAACGAGGCTCTTTGGGGTCATCCCCGAGTTTCTTGCGCAAGTTCTTCACGTGCGCGTCGATAGTCCGCTCATATCCTTCGAAGGCATCGCCCGAGGCAGCCTCTAGCAGTTGCAGCCTGGTGTACACACGTCCCGGGTGCGCAGCCATGGTCGACAGGATGTCGAATTCCGTGCGGGTCAACTCCACGATACGATCGCTCACCCTCACCTCTCGGCGCTCTGCATCGATCTCCAGATCCCCGAGACGCGTCACGCCGCCCATGGAAGACACCGCACCCTCGACCCGCCGCAGAACCGCCTTGACGCGTGCCACGACCTCGCGTGGACTGAACGGCTTCGACACATAGTCATCCGCTCCGACCTCAAGTCCGATCAATCGATCGACTTCGTCGGACTTAGCTGTCACCAGGATGACGGGTAGCCCGTACTCGCGCTGGAACCGTCGCGTGAGTTCGATGCCGTCTATGCCTGGCAACATGATGTCTAGAAGCGCGATGTCAGGTCGATGCTCCTGCACCGACAGCACGGCGCCAGGTCCATCCTGGGCCGTCTGCACATCGAATCCCTCTGCCCTCAAGTATGCCGACAACACATCGACTATCTTGGCGTTATCGTCAACGACAAGAACGCTGCGCGACACTCATCCCACCGCCCGTCATAGGCTCGATCGTCTGCCTGATCATGTCCCCCACGTGTGAAGGAACAGTGAAGACACCGTGAGAATCATGCATGTGCGACGGTTCGCGCTGCATTGGCGATCCCCGCTACGTCCAGACCTGCCGTCGCCATCAGTTCGCCGGCGGCGCCCGACGCCGAGTAGGCCGTCACACCGAGGGGCACCGCGCGGGTTCCGGCGCAGCCATGCAGAGTAGCCCACTCGGCCGCAGATGCCCACAGACCCGTACGCCAGTGATGGTCCTCTGCCACCAGGATCCACGGCGTTGAGAAGACGACACGCATCTGCGTATCGTCAAGATCAAGCGGACAGGAGACGATCGCGACTCCCACGTTCAAGCCTTCGTCCCGCAGCCTGTCGCTCGCCGAGACCGCAGCCCCTGCGACCGTTCCCATTGTGAGTATCGTGCCGTCCCGGCCCTCGCGCGCCCACGCGATCTCACCGTAGGTGAATCGGTAGTCGGACCCGAAGAGCGGTCGGCCATCGGACATGGTGATCGTCGGGATCTTGGAGCGGCCCATCGCCAGGACAACGTTACCGGCCATCGAGGCGGCGGCGCGAACCGCTCGGTCCGTTTGATTCGCATCCGCTGGTACTATCACGCGCCAGCCGAACAGATTCCGAAAAGCCCCCGCATAGTCCAGACACTGGTGCGTCTTGCCGTCCTCCCCAACGTCCAGGCCGCAGTGCGTCACTACGAGCTTCAGCGCCGCATCGTTCACATCGTTGAGGCGCTGCTGGTTGTACACCTCGTCGACACCGAACACGCCGAAGTCCGACCAGAACGTGAGCACTCCGGACACAGAGAGCGCTCCACCGACCGTTGCAGCGTTGTGTTCGCCGACTCCACACTGGATGAAGGACTCAGGCCACGCGGCGGCGAACCCGTCCGTCTTGACCGATACAGCCAGATCGCAGTCCAGCACCGCAATCGGTGCCAGGGGATTGGCGCGAGCCAGACCGACAAGTGCACCGCCCCACGCAGATCTGTTATCGGTGTTCTTGTCGGCCGGGTATGTGATCGGTTTCCCGCTCTGCAACGGCACTGCCGGATCCGGTACATCGATTGCCGAGGTGACAGGTGCGCTTTGGCGCAGCGTTCGGACACGCTCGAGATCCGGCACCAGCTCCAGCTCGGACATTGCCCGATCGTACTCTTCAGGCTTCAGGCCGCGCCCGTGGAACTCGGCCTCGCCTTCCATGAACGAGACACCCTTGCCGATGACCGTATGCGCGACAACGACGCATGGGCGCGACCGGTCCGCGACCGCCGCTGCTATCGACTCATAGAGCGCTCGAACGTCGTGCCCGTCGCACTCGATGACGCCCCACCCGTCTGCCGCAAAGTCAGCCGCCACGTCCACAGGCATCACATCGCTCGTACGTCCGGATATCTGAATGCCGTTGAGGTCCACGACGACCGTGAGGTCAGATAGTCCCTGTCTTGCCGCCAATCGTCGCGCCTCAGCAACCTGTCCCTTGTGCTGTTCGCCGTCACTCATCGCAACGTACGTGTGCCAGCCCAGGCCGGTCATCCTTGCAGCGATGGCAAAGCCTACACCTGCAGACAGGCCTTGGCCGAGGTTGCCGGTGGACCACTCCACACCGGGGACCGTGCGCTCGACGTGACCCTCAAAAGGACTACCCGCCTGCCGGAAATGCGCCATAGCATCATCGAGCGAGAAGAAGCCGTTCTCGGCCAGAACAGAGTACACACCCGGCGAGGTATGGCCATGACTCACCACGATCCTGTCGCGCTCGGCCCACCTCGGTCGACGCGGGTCAATGCGTGCGAACGCATACAGGAGCGAGAACATCTCCATGGACGAGAACGAACCACCGGGATGGCCGGACTCTGCGATCGTCGTCATCGTGAGCACCGCACCTCGAGCACGGCGTGCGCTCTGCTCGATCTCCACCGCCAGATCCAAACCGAGGACTGGTGCCACAAACCCAGTATGACGCTCCAAGGAGGCCTCCCTGACTTCGTTTGACCGGGGTACGAACCGCTACACTGAGGATACCCGAACGAGTCGAAGGGAAGCGTCGTGAACCTTGAGCTTGAGTGTGCCACACAGGCCGCGCGCGTAGGGGGCGCAGTGCTCGTGTCGCGCAGCCACGACATGGGCGCCATCCGCACCAAGACCAACCGCCTCGACATGGTGACCGAGGCCGACGTCGCTTCCGGCGTGGCGGTCTGCTCCGCCATCGCGGCGCGGCTCGAAGGGGCACGATTCGTCGTGGAGGAACCGGAGGTCTACGAACTCGCCGGTGTCCCTCGAGGATCCCTTCACGACCCCGAGGTCTGGGTGATCGACCCCATCGACGGCACCACATCGTTCGTTCATGGCTTTCCGTGCTACTCCGTGAGTGTCGCGCTGCTCCGCGACGGTGATCCCGTTGTCGGTGCCATCTACAACGTCCCTGCCGATGAGATGGTGGCCGCGGCGTCTGGCAGCGGTGTGACACTCAACGGTATGCATACTCGCTGCACAGACACATCCACGATCGCCGAGGCGCTCATCATGACGGGATTCCCCTACGACCGGGAGGGCCTCCTGGCACTGCAGCTCCCCGTCTTCTCCGAGGTGATGAGCACGGTCCACGGCATCCGTAGGGATGGCTCCGCTGCAGTGGATTGCTGCCATGTCGCCACCGGACGCGCCGACGCCTACTGGGAGTTCGGTCTCCAGCCATGGGACACTGCGGCGGGTGTTGTCGCTCTGAGAGAAGCAGGCGCCATCATCACGGACCACGATGGAGGCCCCTGGAAGCCTGAAACACGCCATGTGGTCGCCGGCAACCCCAAGGTCCACGCCGAACTCCTCGAGGTCATACAGCGCCTGAGGGTCTGCTAGATACGCAAGAGGGCGGCAGCCACTCGGCCACCGCCCTCCACCAGTCACATGTGCGCCTACTCGCTCGGCGCTGTCTCCAAGATCTTGCGCACGATCGATGGATCGGCCAGAGTCGAGATGTCCCCGAATGCCTCCATGTCACGTTCCCCGCCAGCGATCTTGCGAAGGATGCGCCGCATGATCTTGCCGGAGCGCGTCTTCGGCAGTTCGGGCACGAAGTGGATGTAGTCCGGCTTGGCGATCGGTCCGATCTCCTCACGAACATGACCCGAGAGAATCTTGTTCAGGTTCGGCGTGGCCTCAACACCGGTCTTCAGAATCACGTATGCGTAGATGCCTTCGCCCTTGATGTCATGCGGATAGCCAACGACAGCAGCTTCGGCAACACCCTCATGGCTGACGAGCGCGCTCTCGATCTCCGCGGTACCCATTCGGTGTCCCGACACGTTGATGACATCGTCCACACGGCCGAGCAGCCAGTAGTAGCCGTCCTCATCCTTCCGGGCGCCGTCGCCAGTGAAGTACTTACCGGGGAATTGTGAGAAGTAGACGTTCTTCATGAGGGTGTTGTCGGGATCGCCCCACGTCCCTCTCATCATGCCAGGCCATGGTTTGGTGATGCACAGACGTCCACCAGAACCGACCGGGGTGGGTGAACCGTCCTCGTTCACGATCACCGGCTCGATACCGAAGAACGGGCGCGTCGCGGAACCAGGCTTCATCGGCGTGGCACCAGGCAGGTTCGTGATGATATGCCCACCCGTCTCAGTCTGCCAGTACGTGTCGACGATCGGGACATTCTCGTGTCCGATGTTCTTGAAGTACCACATCCACGCCTCGGGGTTGATCGGCTCACCGACCGTGCCCAGCACCCGCAGGGTCGACAGGTCGTACTTGGCCGGGAACTCCTCGCCGGACTTCATGAGTGCGCGAATAGCAGTCGGCGCCGTGTAGAACTGGTTGACGCCATGCTTCTCGACGATCTCCCAGAAGCGTCCGGCATCGGGATACGTGGGTACGCCCTCGAACATCAGGGTCGTTGCGCCGACCGCGAGCGGTCCGTACACGATGTAGCTGTGTCCGGTGACCCAACCGATATCGGCTGTACACCAGTAGACATCCTCATCGTGGTAGTCGAATACATACCGAAACGTCGCTGCGGTGTAGAGCAGATAGCCACCGGAGGTGTGCAGCACGCCCTTCGGCTTGCCGGTCGAACCGGAGGTATACAGGATGAACAGCGGGTCCTCTGCATCAACCCACTCGATGTCGCAGTGACGACGGATGTCGGCCGCGCGGACCTCTTCGTGGTACCAGTAGTCCCGCCCCGGCTCCATGTCGACACGGGTACGAGCACGCGAGACGACTATGACCGACTCGACAGTCGGGCACTCATAGAGTGCCATGTCGGCCTCGGCCTTCAGCGGCACGACGCGACCGCCGCGAATGCCTTCATCGGCCGTGATGACCATTCGGGCACCGCAATCCTGAATGCGATCCCGTAGCGCAGATGAGCTGAAGCCGGCGAACGTGATCGAGTGCACCGCACCGATGCGTGCGCAGGCCAGCATTGCGATGGCAAGCTCGGGAATCATGGGGAGGTATATCGCGATGCGATCACCCTTCTTGATCCCGTGCTTCTTAAGAACGTTGGCGAACTTGCACACCTTGTAGTACAGCGACTGATACGTGTACATCTTGGTGCGACCTTCGTCGGATTCCCAGATGAGCGCCGCCTTGTTGCGCCGCCACCCGTTGAGGTGACGATCAATACAGTTGTAGGTCACATTGAGCTGGCCGCCCTTGAACCACTCGATGCTCGGTTTTTGGAAGTCGTACTCGAGAACGGTGTCCCACTTCTTGTGCCAGTGGAGCATCTCCTCCGCCATGTCGCCCCAGAACCCCTCAGGATCCTCGATAGACCGCTTATAGAGCTCCTCGTACTCTTCCATGCTCTGGATGTGCGCGCGCTCTGTGACCCACTCCGGTGGCTGAACCACGCGGTACTCCTGGGACAGCGATTCGATGGCGTTCGAATCCGTCATACTCTCGCCTCCTCAACTTGAGAAACGACCTCGGACACCCCATGAGCGTCCGGGATGCGCCGCTGGGCATAACCAGGGGACATGTGGTCCCCGACACCCATCGTAGCGTCGTCTTGCGTCAAGACCCCGCTGAGTTCAGGTCGGCGGTCGCGATTTCTCGGTCAGCGGCACACTCGGTTCCGCTGCGGTCGAATTCGCCATGTAACAACTGTTGCAAATGTCGTTTTCATACGATACCGTTCTCTAGAGACGCAGTTTCCCTTCCCTGACGATGGTGCGCTTCGGAGAATCCGTTCCGTACCAAGTGTAGGCTCATCGCCGACCGGCATCGCGATGAAGTGGTTCGCGAGAACCACTCAAGGCCACAGAGACTCAGGGGTAACCAGGGAAGGAATAGGACGGCCCCGGTCTGAAGACCGGGGCCGTTCCGCGTTCCAGGTCACACTCAGGACGACTTGATGATGTTCAGGGGCTTGACTGTGATCGAAGACTCCACAGTCAGCAGGCAGGCAAGGAATATCCCTTTGGGCATGGCGACAGAACGAGGCATCGGCAGCACCGGGCCGGGTGATCCCTGGACGATCCGCACTCCACACTTCCCGCAAGTGCCGCGCCCACCGCATGTTGCGTTGATATGGATGCCTGCACGGTAGGCGGCATCAAGCACTGTCGTACCCACCGGGACCTCGACGGTCAGCCCCCCGGGCTCAAACCGTACCGTCGCCGTATCAGGCGTCATGATTCTCGACAGGGATGAGGGCGACGCCCCAGCCCGTACCCGTGTGTGTCGTTATCACCGGGCCGGCCTTCACAACGTGCATCTCGACTACCTCATATGTCGAAGCGAGCCGCTCCCTAAGCCATTCGGCCTTGTCGGGCGACATCGCGTGCATCACCGCGAAGCGACCCCGGGTGTGGTGACCCATCTTGTCCGAAACCCACTTCATCGTCTCATCCAGTGCCGCCTTAGCACCGCGGCTTCGGGCCACAGGTTCAAACGATCCCTCGCCATTGACAGTGAACATCACACGCAAGTTCAGAATGCCCCCAAGGAACTGTGAGACTTTGCCGATGCGCCCACCCTTGGCCAGATTATCGAGTGAATCGAGACCGACGATCATCTGCACGCGTTCACGCACGTCCTCGACGGCCGCCACGACATCTTGGCAGCTCGCGCCTCGTGCGGCCACTTTCGCGGCTTCCAACACCTGGAGGCCCTCGCCCCAGCTCAAGTTCAGCGAGTCCACGACATGCACACGCTCGCCAAACTGACGCGCCGCCTCTCGGGCCGATTCGATTGTGCCTGAGAGCTTGTTCGATACGTGGACAGACACGACCGTCCTGGCATGCTCGAGCTGCTCCTGGTACATCTCAACGAGCGTGCCAACCGAGGGCTGAGACGTCTTCGGAAGCTCACGCGACTTCGCCATCTCGGCAAAGAACTCCTCCTGGGTCAGATCATCGTTCAGGTATGCCTTATTCGCGATGGTGAACCCAAGCTTCACAGCTGCGATATCGTACTGCGCGCAGGTCTCTGGAGTAAGGTCCGCGCAGCTGTCAGTAACGATCGCGACATCCTTCATCGCTCCTCCACTCGTTTCAGGGTCTGTCTGCGAAGTTGACCATTCCGTGCGACATGGGCCTGCCGCCTATCACATGGACATGCAGGTGATGCACTGTCTGACACGCATCCGGACCCGAGTTCACGATGACACGGTAGCCGGACTTATCGATACCCTTGATGACCGCGACCTGCGCCGCAACACTGAACAGACTGCCGAGCAGCGCAGCGGGCACATCGTCGCTCAGATCGGCGTAGTGGGTCTTCGGGATTATCAACGTATGCACTGGTGCTTGTGGGGCGATATCGTCGAACGCAAGGACGCTATCGTCTTCGTAGACGGTCCTCGAAGGAATCTCACCCTTTGCTACCATGCAGAAGATGCACTCTGACACGATACCCCCTCCTGACGCGAGACTACTCATGACCGGACGGCCTCACTCGTCCGGCGTTTCCTCCTCCAACTCACCCACCAGCATCGTGACCCGCTGCTCCGCATCGGACAGCTTCGTCTTGCAGGCTCGCAGCAACGCGACACCCCTCTCGTAGCGGGCGAGACTCTCCTCAAGTTCCAGCTGCCCACCCTCAAGAGCCTTCACGATCTGCTCCAGTTCCGTCAGAGCAGCACCGAACGATAGCTCCTCAGCCGTGGTGTTCATCGTTTCCATCTACGTCTCCGATCTTGTCTCTTCAACAACGCAGCCGAGCGAACCCTCTGCAAGACGTACCGTCACCTGATCTCCAACGTTCACGGCGGCGGCCGAGCGGACCACCGTGCCGCCGGACTCGTCATAGCATACCGCGTATCCGCGTCTCAGTATGGCAAGAGGCGACAGGTCATCCAGGCGCGCAGCATATGCGGCGACATCATGGCTCGTGCGTTCGAGAACTCGCGGCGCTACGTCGAGGAGTCTATCGTACACAGGTCCGAGGCGGTCGCGGTGACGATCCGCAAGGCGCGACCCCGCGCGCACAAGTCCATCGGCAGCCCGCATGGTCGCATCTCGACCGTGCACGAGCATTGCAGGCAGGGCTCGCCCGAGCGCATCTGCGGCGAGATCCAGCGACTGCATTCTCGCGCTCAGCATGGACACCGGGTCTCGTAGAACCGGCCGGTCTTGTAGGAGACGCAGGCGATGGTCGTATCCGCGAACGGTGTGATGGAGTGCACGTGCGAGCAGTCTGGCCTTGCCCTCAAGACGTTTCTCCAGCTCTTCGGCAGATGGAGCCACAGCTTCAGCAGCAGCAGTGGGAGTCGACGCCCGCAGATCGGCGACCATGTCGGCGATGGTGGTGTCGGGTTCGTGCCCGATACCGGTGACGACGGGCGAGGGTGACGCGACGATGGCGCGGGCCACTTCCTCCGTGTTGAAGGGCATGAGGTCCTCATAGCTTCCCCCGCCCCTGCACAAGATAACGACGTCGACGTCCGCATCAGAGCTCATCATTCGAAGCCCCTCGGCTACCGCCTGCGCCGCTTGCTCGCCCTCCACCTTCACTCCTGCTATCAGCAGTTCGGCCACGGGATAGCGTCTGCGCAGTGTGCGGATGACATCGTGGACCGCTTTTCCCCTCGGCGACGTCACTACTCCTATGCGCATGGGAAACTCAGGTAGGCAGCGCTTTCGCTCCGGCGACATCAGTCCCGCGTCCTCGAGTTTGCGCGCCAGGGCGGCCACCTGTAGGCGCAAGACGCCCTCTCCTGCCGGTGCCATACTCCTCACCTGAAACTGCAGACGACCCTTCGGGGCATAAGCCGTGAACGTGCCGCTGGCTTCGATGAGCATTCCAGGGCGGAGATCCGTGCCGCACCCGTCGTACGCATCACGCCACATGAGGCACGGCAGAACGGCGTACTCATCGCCCATTGTGAAGTAGACCGCCTTGTAGCCTGGTTTCACCGTGCACTCCGAAACCTCACCAAGGACGCGCACCTGGATGCGCTCAAGCGCCCCCTTCGCAAGACGCATAGCGTCCGAGACACTCAGCGCGCGATTCTCGGCGGTCACTGCCCCTCCCCTGCTCTCATCCGGCGACTCTACTCCTTGTCACTGACATATGGAGCACGGTGCTCGATCACAACGTCACCATCGGACACCCGAAGGGATATCTCCCCCCGTACGAGCGCCTCCAGTTCTGCGCCTACCAGTGAATGTCGCCAACCGTACATGAGGGCGTTGCCCTCCCGCTCGCCGTCAGCGAAACTGTCGAGATCGTCCCGGGTGGCCAGCAGGGTCGGTGCGACACCGTGTTCGCGCGCCCGCACCCGCACGACAACTCCCAGAAGGTCGGCCAGTTGCGCCGAGCCCTTCCCTGAGCGTCGCTTCTTGGGAAGCCTCGGGCGGTCCTCTTCGGGAACCTGCAACCCCTCGCCAACCGCAGCGATGATCCCCTCCGAGAATCGACCCGCCGCCCGGTCACCTACCCCGCGAATGGCGGTTAGTTCGACGGTGCTGGTGGGAGCGCGTCGTGCCACCTCGATCAGACTCTCGTCGGACAAGACCCAGCGCTTCGGGAGATCGCGTCTTTGAGCCTCGCGCTCTCGCCACGCCGCGACGCTACGCAGCACCGCCAGTGCCGCACGATCGAGCGACGAAGCGCGCTTGACTCGGCGCCACTGCTCCTCAGGAATGACATCGTACGTCGCCGGATCAGCCATGCGTTCGAAATCCTCGGCAAGCCATGCCAGCCTGCCATCCGCAACGAGCTGATGGTGCAGGCGAGTGTATATCTCCGGTAGATAGCGCACATCGTTGAGCGCGTATTCGATCTGCGTCTGCTTCAGCGGTCGCGCCGCCCAGTCCGTGTATGAATCGCCCTTGTTGAGCTCCACACCGAGCACCGCATTCACGAGTTGGCCGTAGCCGACCTGCGAGGGCTGTCCCACGAGCGTTGCTGCCACTTGCGTGTCGAACACCGGGGCAGGTGTGGTACCCATGATGCGGTAGAGGATCTCGATGTCCTGACCGCCGGCATGAAAGACCTTGGTCACATCGGCACGCTCGAGCACGCGCCACAGGGGGCTCAAGTCGCCCACCGTGAACGGATCGATGGCGGCAACCTCATCTGCTGTACCGACCTGCAGAAGACACAGGCGCGCATAGTATGTCTTCTCGCGCATGAACTCCGTGTCGATAGCGATGAGCTTCGAAGTGCTGATTCTCTCGGCGAATGCGGCAAGATCCTCCGAATCGGTGATGTACACAAAAACACCCGACCTCTCGTCTGACTTCGCCGATGCCGTATCATTGTTGAGAACCGAGTGTATCCCAAAGCCCGTCGGGCTTCGACCGCACCGTGGCGGGGGCCGCTGTGAACATCCTCATGGTCGCAAACATGCGCTCAGGCTGGGGAGACCCCGGACTCTACGACTTCGTGCGACGTCTTGGAGAGGCCGGCACAGAAGTCACCCTCCGATTCCTCAACGAAGGCGCGGAACTCGCCCACCTTGTGCGCGACTCAGACCACTATGACCGCGTTGTCGCTGTCGGCGGAGACGGGACGGTCTCATCTGTCGCGTACGCGCTCCGCGGGACCGACATACCGATACTGGCGTATCCCGCCGGGACCGCCAACCTGCTCGCGCGCAACTTGAAGATGCCGCTCGAGACCCATGAGCTGGCTGAGCTGACTCTGCACGGGACGCCGATGCAGATCGACCTCGGCGAGCTCATCACCGCGGAAGGCACTGCCGAGGAGCACCGTTCCGGGTTCGTGATCATCGCCGGCGCGGGCTTTGATGCAGATGTCATGGACGGTGCGCGCGAACTGAAGGCGGTGATCGGCGAAGGAGCCTACATCATCAGCGCGATCCAGAACCTCCAGCCCACGGTAGCCGATTTCGAACTCGAACTCGACGGGGTCCGGATCAAGACGCGGGGGATTGCTGTATTGTTCGTCAATCTTGCGCGCATACAGTTCGATCTCGCGGTCACGCACAGCAGCAACGCACGTGATGGTCTCTTCGAGGTCGTTGTCGTCAAGACCAAGAGTGTGGCCGGGCTGATCCCCGCAGTCTGGGCAGCGCTACTTGACCGGATGGGTCACCATCCCGCTCGGCCGGCTCTTGAGATCCACACGGCGAGCTACATCCGAGTGATTGCAGATCCTGCGCTGCCGTTGCAGGCTGACGGAGATACACTGTCACGGTTCACACCCGTGTCTGCGCGCGTGCTGCCGCGTGCTGCCACCTTCATCGTGGAAGGCACCACGGTGACAGAGCTCGATCCAGACCCGTCGACCTGATCACAGGCGCGTCTGAACCACGGTGCCAAGCGGGACTTGCGGGAAGAGTTCGAGCACGTCGTTGTTGTACATGCGAATACAGCCGTGTGAGGCCTTCGTGCCGATCACCCAGGGTTCGTTCGTCCCATGGATCGCGTAGGCGGTGTAGACGTAGCTACTCCCGTACTTCCGGAACAGGCGCATCTTGCGCGGACCATACACGCTGGTAGGCGTGGTGTAGTACTTGGCGAGGATCTTCCACATGGCCACAGGCGTTTCCATACTCCCGCGACCGATCGCGATGGGATACGACCTGATGAGCTCGTCTCCTCTGATCCAGTAGAGGCGGAAGTCTGACTTGTCGATCACGATGCACGTGCTGGTCGGATACGTGAGCCGCCGGATGGTGATCTCGTTGGCCACGGACCGTCCTTCCGGATTAGCGGCCACCACACGCAAGGTGCCGCCGGTCGCTGGCATCGCTATCCTGCCGAAGTCGACTGTCTGGTAGGCGGATACCGTCTGGCTCGCCACCAATGTGTCCCCTATGTAGAGCAGGCATTCGCCGGTGTTGATGCCCACACTCGCGCTCACCCGCATGTAGGCGGTCGCCCCGCCATCCTGCTGCGGATTGACCATGACGGGCCGGGCGGGCGTTCCGCGCAGCTGGAGCAAGACATCGTCAGCCACGACCACGGGTCCTCCGAAGGCAAGACAGGATGTCATGCCGTCCTCATAGCGCTCGGCGAATCGGGCCACCTCGGGACTGACCTGACTGCGCGTCGTGTACAGCAGAGGCATCCTCGCCTTGCCACAAAGGGTAGCCCCGACGAGTGCGTCCGGGGTATTCGCGGCCACGCCAAAGGCCTCTGAGTCCAGCCAACCTCGGCCGATACTCTTCTCGGCGATCGCCACCGCGGTCGCATACCGATTCTGACCGTACCAGCGATCCGTGCCGCCCAGTGTCGCATACGTGCGTGCCGAGACGACAGCATCACCGCCGGCAACAATACGCTCGGCAGGTGCAAGGTCGCGCAAGACGGCTGCCGTGACCGCGGGAACGCTATCGCGAGTCACAAACACCACCGGGGCGCCGGTAGCCGCACTCACCGCCGTCAGAGCGAGCGCATCGTAGTATCCATTCACGCCATTCGCTATCAGCGCCACATCCGCCTGGGTCAACGAGGTATCGACTGACGCAACGGCCCTGACGCGTCGAGCGATCAGCGCTGCGGTGGCGAATCGATCCGCGCCGGCGAAGGGCCGTTCGACGCGCCCCGGTCCTACGATCCGGCCGAGCGAACTCATGCATGCTGAAGACACGGCACTTCCGCCACCGACGATCGTCACTGTGACTGTCGTGTTCGCTGAGACTATCTCTCGAAGTGCGGCCTGAGTTGCCGCAGGAACGCTTGTGCCGTCAACGAGCAACAAGGGAGCATTGTAGGCCCAGCACAGCCCGCCCGCGGCGAGCGGGTCCGCAAGTGATCTATCCAGCCCGGACGCGATGATCACGCGCGAGACGCCGGTCCAGCCGGGGTACGCACTTCGGGCGATCGCTGCGGCAGTGTCATAGCGGGTCGGGCCCGAGATGCGCTGCGCGTCCAGCGCAACGCGAATCGAGCCATCCGGCCACACTGCCGTTCGCGGGGTCGCCGACACAGCGCACGGAGCCGCAAGGACCACTGCCATGACCACAAGCGTCCACACGGTCCAACTGATGCGACCTCTCATGGGACACTCCTCTCGTCCGCGCTGCGTTGTGGAACGAGTATACCGTGAGCACAGACATGTCTGAACCCGGCTCATGCTCAGCCGGGCAACGAGTGGCAGATCCCGGGCGGCACGCCGCTAGCGGTAGGCATCGCCGTGGTCATGACACACGAATTCGACCCAATCATCCGCGGTCACCGTGACATGGTACTGCCCACCTTTCGGGCAGTACGCCGCCTTGTCACAGTCCTTCACGAACGGCGACAGATCGGCAATAAGCGACCCTGCACCGTCGAGCGGCGCGTCTGTCTGTACGCCCCAGCGAGTTGTCGGCGAATTGACTCGGTCCGACGAGCGCCATTGCTCCACCGCGCCGTCGAACGTTCGCAGATTCGCATAGCACGTCTTCGTCTTCGCGGAATCCGCAGCATCGTTGTACATAGGAATGGCGACCGCAACAAGAATGCCGACAATGAGAACAACAACCATGAGTTCGACCAGGGTGAAGCCTCGATCACAGCGCATCCGGCTCACCTCCCTCGGAATTTCAGGGCAGAGTGTGGACTTCGATGCGAATATCGGCAGCCCTTGAGGGACTCATTAGAGGCTTTGTGAGCGACGTGCTTCAAGCGAGATGCAACGAGGCCCCGGCTTTCGCCGAGGCCTCGATTCATTGTGGTGGGCGCTATAGGATTTGAACCTATGACCCCTTCCGCGTCGAGGAAGTGCTCTCCCACTGAGCTAAGCGCCCGTACATGCGTCCTTCAGGACGGCGACGACTATTGTAGCAGGACACCGCGAATGCGCCAGTCCAATTTGAGATACAATCCGAAACCCAGAGAATTCCTCCTTGCACCGCCCCATACCCATTGGTAGACTACCCCTTGCGCGCGGACGTGGCTCAGCTGGTAGAGCACAACCTTGCCAAGGTTGGGGTCGCGGGTTCGAATCCCGTCGTCCGCTCCATCGACACTTCGGAGGTCGGCCCAAGGGGCATCATGCAAGCCCTCCTGGCCGACCTTCTTTGCTTGACAGGCGCTTCCTAGCGCCAAACAAGATGGCGACGTGGCCAAGTGGCAAGGCAGGGGCCTGCAAAGCCCTTATCCCCGGTTCGAATCCGGGCGTCGCCTCCAGTAAAGCAGAAGGGCCCGTCCCGGGGCAGGGACGGGCCCTCGATCTTGCGCGCCTCTGGCCGGATATCACCGCGGCGAGGGGGAGGAAGGAGGGTTGCGACGGAGAGAGCACCCAGCCAGACTGCGCACGTTGGGACTACTAGACGCCGTACTTCACCTGAATCTGCCGGGCCTGGTCGAGCCGGTACAACCCGACTTCCAGGTCACGAGGATCAGAGATGTTCTCGAGTGCCCACTTCAGGATATCGCGGGGCACGAGGGGGAAGCGCTTGCGCGCCTGAGCCAGGGTCATTGTGTTCTCCTTCTGCTTCTACGACTACTGCTACGACTGTGGTGCTGCTGCGAAGAACCCTGTTGACAGCCTGATTGTGCTACCGAACGCTGGTTCCCGTCAACCTTCGGGCGGTCACTCGCGCCATCGAGGAAACAGTTCGTGCTCGACTCCGAGCACGTCCAGCGCTTTGCCCACGACGAAATTGACCATGTCGTCCAGACTCTCCGGACGTGTATAGAACGCCGGCATCGCCGGCAGGATGATCGCGCCAGCCTCGGCAAGAGCGGTCAGATTGCGTAGATGTATCAGATTCAACGGTGTCTCACGCGGCACGAGCACCAGTGGACGGCGCTCCTTCAGCATGACGTCGGCAGCGCGTTCCGCCAGGTCCGAAGCAAGGCCACTGGCCACAGAGCCTACGAAACCCATTGACGCAGGGCATACGATCATGCCATCGACAGGGCTCGAGCCCGAGGCCACAGCATCGAAGAGATCGTCATTCGGGATGACGCGCAATGGCAGGTCGGGACGCACTTCGAGGAAGCGCATCACAGCGTCCCGCGCGCCCGACTCAGGCAGTCTGAACCCGAGTTCGTACGCACTCACCTCGGCGCCGGTCCGTGTGAAGATCAGCGTGACCTCAGCACCTGACACCAGCAGCTGTTCGACCAGGCGCATCCCATATGCCGATCCGGAGGCTCCGGTGATGACAACGATGAAGTGTTTCATGGGCCCCTCTTCCCTAGGCAAGGCAACGGTCCACGAGCGCACCGACGAAGACGATCACTGCAATGATGCCGTTCACGGTGAAGAATGCAGCGTTGACACGCGAGAGATCCTCGGACGTCACGATGCTGTTCTCATACCACAGCAGACCTGCAGCCACACATACCCCCGCGTACCAGGGCCAACCCGCGGAAACAAGAACACCGCCGACCACGAGCAGCCCGATGGTCAGCACGTGTGTGACACGCGTCTGCACAAGCGCCGGTGCGATCCCCAGGTCAGCCGGCATCGAATGGACGCCGTCACGGATGTCGCACTCGACGTCTTGGGTCGCGTAGATGATGTCGAACCCGGCGGTCCATAGTGCCACGGCCGCGCCGAGGACCCACGGTGCGGCATCCGAAATCCTCCCGGATACTGCAACCCAGGCACCGATCGGTGCCAACCCCAGACAGATTCCCAGCCAGTAGTGGCACAGTGGCGTGAACCTCTTCGTGTAGGGGTAGATGAGGAAGGCTGCGAGCACCACGGGCCATAGCCAGCGGGTGATTGGATGTAGCTGCCATACCGAGAGCAGGAACGCCGCAAGGACCACGACGGCAAAGAGCCACAACTCCCATGCCTTGATGAGCCCAGCAGGGATCGCGCGCCCTGCGGTGCGGGGATTGCGAGCGTCGATCTCCTTGTCGGCCGCGCGATTCACAACGAACGCGAAGCTGCGAGCACCAACCATCGCGACGGTGATCCAGATGAGGTCCGACAGCGATGGCCAACCCGGTGAGGCCGCATAGAGCGCTCCGAGATACGCGTATGGCAGCGCAAAGATCGAGTGCTCGAACTTCACAAGTTCGAGCAGTACCCGTATCTTCTCGGCAGCCTTGCTCACAGGCCGAGCTCGCCCCACATCGCATTCACGCGCGCCTTGACCTCGGGAGTCATCTTCATCGGCTCGGGCCACTCGCGCGTGTGTCCTTCGCCCGGCAGCGGCCGGGTGGCGTCGATACCCATCTTGTAGCCGAAGCTCTCGAGGTTGCTGCTGTGGTCGAGTCGGTCGAGCGGCCCCTTGCTCATCAGGATGTCCCTGCTCGGGTCGACATTGTTGAAGCATCGCCAGGCGACCTCGGAGTAGTTGTGACAGTCGACCTCCTCGTCCACGACGATGACGTACTTCGTGAACATCATCTGACCCATGGACCAGGCGAAATTCATCACCCGAAACGCTTGTCCGGCGAACTCCTTCTTGATCTGGAAGATCACGCAGTTGTGGAAGACGCCCTCCAAAGGCAGATCGTAGTCAACGACCTCAGGCATCATCGCGCGGATGACCGGCAGGAAGAGACGTTCGGTCGCCTTCCCCATGTAGCAGTCCTCCATGGGCGGCTGACCGACGATCGTCGTCGGGTATATTGCGTCCTTGCGCATCGTGATCGCCTCGACGTGAAAGACCGGGAAGTCGTCCGCGAGCGAGTAGTAGCCCGTATGGTCACCAAACGGACCTTCCCAACGCGTCTCCCCGATCTCAACGTAACCCTCAAGAACGATCTCCGCATGGGCCGGTACGAGCAGGTCGTTGGTCACACACTTCACGACCTCGACGCTCTCGCCACGGAGGATCCCGGAGAGCAGGTATTCATCGATGATCGGCGGAGCGGGCGCAGTGGCCGCGAATATCGTTGCCGGATCCGCTCCCAGCGCCACTGACACCGGCATCCGGGCCTCCCCCGCCGCCTCCCATTCACGCATGTTCTTGGCACCGTCATGATGCTCGTGAATGTGCAGCCCTGTGGTGCTACGGTCGAAGACCTGGAGCCGATACATACCGACGTTCGGCTTGCCTTTCAGGCTTCGAGTGACCACGAGCGGAAGCGTCACGAACGGACCGCCGTCCTCTGGCCATGTGGTGAGTACCGGAAGCTTCGTTAGATCGACGTCATCGCCGCGGAGCACGATTTGCTGACACTCGGCCTTGGCTGCCTTCACCTCTCTGGCACCGGCACCGGCCAGGTCCTTGAGACCCATCAGCGCATCCAACTTGCCCTTCATCGAGGCGGGCATGTCCAGCGGCAGCAGGTCCATGAGCTGCTTGCCCTTGGCATCAAGATCCCGCCACGTGCCCGTCTCGGCGTCCACGCCGAGTGCCCAGGCCATGCGGTCATAACTCCCCATGAGGTTGATGACGACCGGCATCGAATACCGCTCGCCAGTCGCACGGTTCACCGGATTCTCGAACAGCAGCGCCGGACCCACCGCCTTGCTCACACGATCGGTGATCTCGCCGATCTCCAGATACGGATCGACCTCGGCGGATATGCGCTTCAGCTGCCCCTTGCTCTCCAGCAGCGAAATGAAGTCACGCAGGTCGCTAAAGGCCATGTGCCCTCCCTCGGAAAGTCAGCGCCGCACGGCGCTCCTTAGCATGATACCGCTGCTCAGACCCCTCGACCACCGGTGCTAGAGTCCGAGCGCGCTCTCGATATCGTCGAAACTCCGTATCGGTTGCGGACCGACGAGTGCCGCACCGACACCGTGACGGTCAACCAGCACTGCATGCATCCCCACAGCACGTGCTCCCAGCACGTCAGCGTAGTGATGATCGCCGACGTGGGCCGCCTCTCCCGGATCGACTTCGAGTTCCCGGCACGCCAGCTCGAAGATGCGGGGGTCGGGCTTACGCAGGCCGATGTCTGCCGAGGAGATCACCGAGTCCAGATAGGGAGCCAGACCGAGCCCGTCCATCAGGCGTACGAGGCGTCGATCCCAGTTCGAGATGATGCCCAGCCTCAGGCCCCGTTCACGCAACCGAGCGAACGCCGGAGTGACATCGTCATACAGGCGCCAGCGATCGATTCTGCCGAACTCGTCGTAGACCCGTCGCGCCAAAACGGCAGCACTCTCCTCGATACCCAGTTTGCGGCAGAGCAGTGAGTACATGCCGACCCAGACTCCCGACGTCTCTTCCTCGTCGGTCCAGAACGTATCATCAGCGCGATATCGATCCTCGTAATACGCGTCGACCAGGGGCATTAGACTGTCGATCGCCTCTAGATCGTGCGTGTGCCCCGCATCCGCAAGCACCTGACGGCACACCTCGGACACACTCGGGTACGGGTAGAGAAGAGTGTTACCGACATCGAAGAATATCGCCTTGAGCACGGGCCTCAGCGCAGCCAGGTTGTGACTTCAGTGTTGTGCGAGTGGTCGACCGGTTCCTCGTCAGGGACACCAAGAATCATGATGGAGACAAGCTCTCGCCCCTCGGGAACGCGGAAGACTCGAGAGAGGTCGTGGGAGACCCAGCGCGGAACCGTGAGATTACATGCACCCAGACCGCTCTCTGCGACGATCAGCAAGAAGTTCTCGATACATGCACCGATGGACAGCCAGATGTTCGACTGGTCGAGCAGGGGATCTTCGATAATGGGCGCAGAAATACCTATCACAACCGGGGCGCCACCGAGATCCGCATAGAAACGCGCCGCCGAGTCCACAGCCTCCGGTCCGATCTTCTCGACATACTCCTGGAGGTACTGCGTCGTCTGGGAGATGATCGAGATCACATCATCTCGAGCCGCGCCCGAAGCCACGTGGAAGTGCCAGGGCTGCAGATCGAACGTCGACGGCGCCATTATGGCGTTCTCGATGATCTCGTTCACCACAGACTCGTCGATCTGGTCCTTCTTGAAGACGCGGACAGAGTGTCTGGCGCGAAGCGCGTCTTTGAGTTCCATGGATACCTCCGAAGCACACAGCGGCGGGGTGTCTCCTCTAGAGCATAGCGTTATAACGATGCAAGCGCATCATCTTGTGCACGGTTGCGTGACGGCCTAGTGAGCCTCGCCAGAACCATCCAAGTGTTTGACGAGCGTGACCGAAGTACCGCCGCCTACCGCTGCCGCAAAATCCACACGGTCCATGAGCGCGCGCATGAACATGACGCCGCGTCCCGATGCCGCATACAGATCCTCACTTCCGTTCGACCGACCATCGAAGCCGGTGCCGGAATCGGTGACCTGTATCGCCACGCGATCTTCGTACGCCCGTACCGTGACCTGTACCGTGTCCGCCTCACCACCCGGAGAACCGTGTCGTATCGCGTTGGCCAGAGCCTCGCCAACCGCAACACGTACGTCGAACAGAGCAGTGTCGGAGATGTCGACCTCGTCAAGCAGTTCGCATACCTGGGCCCTTATGCGGGGAAGTGCCTCTACGTCGGCAGGGAGCAGCAGCGCATCAGTCCATACAGGCTCGCTTGCCCGGTCCGGCATGTCGAGGCCACTCACGGCTTCGCCCACACTCGCCGCCGCGACGATGGTCGGAGCAAGCCCCACGAGCCCGGACAACTCCAGGACTCGCGCAACATCTCGGCTGGCTCCGGCAAGGATAAGCTTCCCGTTGCGCGGGTCCAAGAGCCGATCCAGCCATACGATGAGGCCGAGTGCAGAACTGTCTGCATAGCTGACCGCGCCCAGATCGAGCACAACGTTGCAGCACCCGCTGAGCACCGCTGACTCCACCGACGAGCGAATCTCGGGGACTGTTGCCATGTCGATCTCACCGCGCAATCGCACGACGCATACAGATGCGTCATTGCCATGCTCGATGGTCATTTCCATGCCAACGCCTCCTCGGCGGACTCTATCGCTCAAGTGCCTTAGTTCCCGCTGCGTATCATGGCGAAACCGTCGATTGCGGTCGCGAGAGCCGGCGAACGGTCAGGATGGCAGCATCGTCACGCAACTCCCCCGCCGAGAAGCGTTGAACCTGCGCGAGCAGTCGTTGTGTCACCACAGCTGCCGATCCACCTTGCTTCAACGCTCGCCGGACTCTTCCTTCTCCGAAGAAGCGGTTCTTGTTGCGTGCCTCGGTCACGCCGTCGGTGTAGAGCAGGATGATAGCGTCCGGCTCGACCTCGACAGTCTGCTGATCGTACTCTGCGGCGGCGACAGCCCCCAGCAGCGCGCCCGTCGTTGCCAGCCGCTCAAGTCGCCCATCCGACGGCTGAAGCAGCAGCGCCGGTGGATGCCCACCGTTGGCGAACACAAGCCGCCCGTTCCCGACGTCAAGGAATCCGACCCACAACGTCACTATGTTGGCTGTGTCCCCTGTCTCGATCAGCATCCTGTTGATCTCAGTCAAAACAGCGGCGGGCTCGAGCCCGGCAACGACCATCCCCCGAATCGCATACTTGATCATCGAGGTCTTCGTAGCTGCTACCACCCCTTTGCCGCACACGTCACCGATCGTCAGGGCCAGGCGCCCGTCGGGGGTCGTGAACAGGTCGTAGTAGTCCCCGCCGATCTCGACTTCGGACCCCGCGGGCAGATATATGCTGCTCGAATCGATGCCCGGTATTCTCGGCAACTGGGACGGCAATATGCTCTCCTGCAACACGGTCGCCACGTGGTGTTCCTGGCTGAACATCCTGGCGTTGTCGATAGCGAGCGCCGCTTGAGATGCGAACGTGCGCAGCAACTCCATGTCATCGTCACTGAATGAGGCATGTCCTCGCGCGAGCACGCTGAGAACGCCGATACTCCGGCCCCGCGCCAGTAGCGGAACGACGAGCATCGACTCCAGCCCCTGACTGCGGGCTACGCGGGTCAATGCCGTGTCGACATTCTCAAGCGAGTCATAGCGCTCCGGCTGCTTTGTCGCAAACACCCGGCCGGGTAGGTCCACCCCGGGTGCGAACTCGCTCTCGAGCATATCTCGATGGAGCAGCCCGCGCGCCATCGGCACGAGCAGTGTCTTCCTGTCGGCGTCGTAGGTCATGAGGATCACAGCATCTGCCGAGAAGATCTTCTGCACGACGTCAAGCACACGGTTAAGCACGACCTTGCTCTGAAGCGATGAGCTCACAGCCTGACTGATCCGAAACACGGTCTCGAGATTGTCGGCCCTACCCTTCGCCTGCTCGAAGAGCATCTCGTTCTGAAGGGCCAGCGACACCTGCGTTCCGATCACCTCGACAACGCGCATCTGACGGGGCGTCACCCGGACAAGTGCCGTGGGAGAACCCACGACCAGCAGACCCACCAACCGGTCATCGATCACCAGCGGGGTCACGACCATACACTCTGCACCGAGGGCTCCCATGAATGCTCTCAGGCGCGGTTCCGCTGACTCAGCCACGATGTAGAGCACCTGCATGCCGGCCGATTCCGCGAATGCCGTACCGTACAGAGAAGCCCAGGTCTCGATAAGCTCCAGCTCCAGCCCGGACTCCTCTCCCGGAGGCAGCCCGTACTCGTCCCTATCAACGATCGCGGCGAGTCTGCGAACCATGCCGAGCAGCTCAGACTCAACCTGCAGTACCTCTTCGATCGCCTCGGCAAGTGCACCAGCACGTGCGATGCGCTCAGACACGGTGAGCAGCACCTCGGCTTCACGGCGTGACCGGCGTTCGTCGGAGAAGAGCCTGGCGTTGTGTAGCGCCACAGAGGACTGCGCGGTGAACGAGCGGACCATCTCCGCCTCGGCATCCGTGAATTCGTTGTCCCGGCGTCCGACGACCACGATGATCCCAAGAGTCTCCAGACCCACCACCAAGGGCACCGCGAGGGCATGGCCGCCGCTCGAAGCGTGGTACCGGAGCAGTGGGTCCTCTGTGAAACTCCCCTCGAAGAGTGCCGGGCCACCACCCATGACAGTTCGGGCAAGCCATCGCGACTCATCGCGCGCCAGACGGGTCCCGACACGCCCGCTCAGAGCTCCAGCGGCACGTGAGATCTCAAACTCCCTCTTATCCTCCGTCAGCAGCAGCACGTCGACGTCTGCCCGGCCCAGCATATGTCTGACCGAAGAGAGTATGCCGTCGAGTACCTGATCCCGTTCTGACGAGCGCGCCAGGACCTGAGACACGTCGTGCATCCGGTCCAGGCGAGCAGCAACCGAGTTGAACGCCTCAAGGAGCCGTCCAACCTCGTCCCGACGCGTGACTTCCACAGGTTCCGCATAGGCACCACGCGCCACCGCGTTGGCGCGCCGCTCAAGATCTCGCAGAGGCCGGACTAGCCAGGTGACCATGGCCAAAGCTACGATCATCACCACGACAACCGTCACAGTCCATGTCAGCACTGCGGGTCTCAGCGCCGCCCACGTCTCATTGACCGCTCGCGCCGACGACTCCAACACGACCACTTCCCAGCCCAGCGTGCCCGAGAGCGCAGTGTGGTAGCCGGAGAAATCTCTTCCGTCGGGCAGGTGGCCTGAGACCTCGCCCTCGCGCGCACCCCGGGAGTCACCCAGCTCGAGATCACCACGCACGATCACGTCCTGGTCACCTGCGACGAAGAGTGGCGAACCGGATGCAGACAGGACGGCAACTGTGGGGTTGCCAGGCGCAGCCGCAACCTGCTCCAGTGCCGAGTCGATGGGTGCGGTGTCCAGTTGGGCGAGGATGTATCCTTCTTGGCCTGTCCTGAATACGAAAGGCATGACCTCCCAGAGCGCAGGCCCACGATCTCCGGTGGGCGCAAACCACATCAACACAGGCTGCCGGGGCTGCGGTACCCCGCTGGTCAACGATCGCACCTCACCCTCTGAAAGACCGGGGTCCCCCGGATACGAAGCTGCAATCGTACCTTCCTGACTGCCGATGAACAGCAGCTCGATGTACTCGGGATTGTCGATGACCGCGTCACGCAGCGCATCACGCATGGACGTCGCGTCGCCGCCAAGGATCGCATCTCGCGAGCGCAGCGTCGTGACGACACGTCGGGCAACCGTGATGCGCGTCTGGATCTGCTGGGCAGCAACGTTGAGGTACGCACGCTGCCGTGATGATTGTTCGCCTCGGGCCATCTCATACACGCCTGACGCCGCGGACAGGCCGAGCAGCACCGTCGTAGAAACGATCAGCGCCGCAACAAGCAATCCGAATCGCTGCATCAGACTCTGCGTGCTGGGTCCCGAGGACCGCATGGCACCACCCGTCGAGTCGCCGCCTAGGATTTCATCCTAGTCCACACCGAGGACCCGAACAACGCGCACCCTCTCACCCAAGAACGCGCAGGAAGGGGAATGCGTTGAGCAGCAGTACGGACAAGCGTCCAAGCTGACCCGTGAAGATGAGAACGCCCATGATGATCAGGATGATACCTGCAGTACGATTGATGGCTATAGAGTGCCGCGTGAACCATCGCAGCGTGCTTGTGAGCTTGCCGAAGAACAGCGCAGTAAGCAGGAAGGGCAGAGCCAGACCCGCCGAGTAGGCAGCAAGGAGTACGGCCGCGCGCAGCGTGTCGCCGGTCTGAGCCGCGAGTCCCAAGATCACCGTGAGTATCGGACCCACGCACGGCGTCCAGCCGAACCCGAAAGCCATACCCATGAGGAACGCTGCGCCGCGCCCGAACCGCCGCGTCTTGCCCATCTCGAAGCGGGCTTCACCGTAGAGCCAGGGTACCTTGATGATCCCAAGCATGAACACGCCGATGAGGACCACAACCACGCCTGCGGCGTACTGCAGAACCTGATCGTAGCGGCTGAGAACGGGACCGAGCGTGCGGCTGGCAAGTCCTGCTGCGGCGCCGATGAGAATGAAGACCGAGGAGAATCCTGCGCTGAAGAGCAGCGCCGGGATCATCACACGGCCCATACCACCCCGGCCCTCACTCAACTCGGAGTTCGATAGACCGGTCATGAAGGAGAGGTATCCCGGAATGAGTGGCAATACGCACGGGGCCAGGAACGACAGAACACCACCTGCGAACGCGCTTAGCAGGGTGATCGAACTCGATTCCATGAATGGCTCCGTTCATTGGAGGCTGTTGAGCGAGAGGTGCTGACACTAGATCGCAGATACGATCCCGTGACATCTATACCCGTATCATGCCCCTTGGGGTATGGCCGTATCGCGACCTGCAGGTCGAAACCTCTTCAGCAACAAGGAGTTGGTCACGACACTGACACTTGAGAACGCCATTGCCGCACCAGCGATCCATGGAGCGCCGGACAGAAGCCCGACCGCAGCGATCGGGATGCCCAAAGAGTTGTAGCCGAGCGCCCAGAAGAAGTTACTTCGAATCTTGCGCATCGTGGCGCGGGAGAGCTGGATCGCAGTGACCACGTCGGTGAGGTCGTTCTTGATCAAGACGATTCCGCCGGTCTCCATCGCGACATCCGTACCTGCTCCCATTGCAATACCGACATCGGCCTGAGCCAAAGCCGGAGTGTCGTTGATGCCGTCACCGACCATCGCGACAACAAGATCCCGTTCCTGCAGAGCGGCGACCTCACTGGCCTTGTTCTGAGGCAGCACCTCAGCCAGAACGTGGTCTGAGGCAATGCCCACTTGCGCGGCGATCGCTTCAGCCGTTCGCCGGTTGTCTCCCGTGACCATGTACACATCCACACCCATGGCGTCCAGTAGGTGCACGGCATCTGCGGAACGCTCTTTGACCGTGTCGGCCACCGCAATGAGCCCGGCCGGCTTCTCGCCGTTGACGCCGACGACCATGACCGTCTTCCCCTGAGCCTCCAGTGCACGGATCCGGTCCTCGTGAGCGGTGATGTCGATACCCTCGCGCTCCATGAGCCTGCGGTTGCCCAATGCGACCCGCATGCCCATGACAGAGCCCTCGACGCCATGCCCGGGTACTGCAGCAAAGCCCTCGACAGATGGAAGGTCGATTCCTTCGCTCTCGGCACGATGAACGATGGCCTCGGCGAGTGGATGCTCACTCGAGCGCTCGAGAGCGGCGGCCAGCGTGAGCACGCGCATGACATCGTGTCCCTCGAGAAGCTCGATATCGGTGACGACCGGACGGCCATGTGTGAGCGTTCCCGTCTTGTCGAAGATCACGGCGTTGACGCGATACGCGTTCTCGAGCGCTTCACCGCTCTTGATGAGCACCCCGTTCTCGGCTCCCTTGCCCGTCCCCACCATGATGGCGGTAGGCGTCGCAAGACCCAGCGCGCACGGACATGCGATGACCACGGTCGCGGTACCGGCGAGCAACGCCGCCACGAACCAGCCGCTCGTCATGGCCGAACGCAGGATCGGCTCGAATACCGTCGGCCACAGAGCCGGGTCGGGTGCCGCGCCGAAAATGCGCGGACCGGCAAACAGCCAGAACAGGAACGTGAGAAACGCAATGGACACGACCGTCGGAACGAAGACCGCTGATATCCGGTCGGCAAACCGCTGTACCGGCGCCTTGGAGCCTTGCGCTTCTTCTACAAGACGCACGATCTGTGCAAGCGCCGTGTCGGCGCCGACCTTCGTGGCCCGGAAACGGAAGCTCCCCAGGCGGTTGATCGTGGCGCCGATGACGGAATCACCCGCACGCTTCTCGACAGGGATCGACTCCCCGGTGAGCATGGACTCGTCCACGGACGATGAACCCTCGATGAGAAGCCCGTCTACCGGGATCTTCTCACCCGGCCGGACGACGATGAGGTCGCCGACAACGACCTGCTCGATCGGCAGATCGATCTCCGAGCCGTTGCGAAGGACGCGCGCGGTCTTTGCCGCAAGCCCCATCAGCTTCTTGATCGCATCAGATGTCCGACCTTTGGCCTTCGCCTCCAGCGACTTGCCGAGCAGAACGAATGTGATGAGCAGCGCCGACGTTTCGAAGAACACCGGCTGGTCGTGCAACCAGAACGTGGCAGCGACGCTATAGAGATACGCAGCTGTCGTCCCGATAGCGATGAGCGTGTCCATGTTGCCAGCACGCTGCTTGATAGCGTGCCAGAAGCCGCGATAGTACTGTGCGCCAGCGATGAACTGAACTGGCGTTGCCAGAGCAAGCATGATGAGTTTGTGCACGAACATGACTCCGGACACGCTTGTGACACCGAACAGACCCGCAACCCACTCCGGGACTATCATCATGAACGGCGGCACCATCGCGATCACGAAGAGCGGTATCGCAAGCGATGCGCTGAAGACGAGCAGGTTCCTCTGGTGGCGCGCGTACGCCTCCTGGGCCTCCCGCTGCACATCAACACCCTCGCCACCCTCACGACGCTCAACGCGCACACTTGCGCTGTATCCGGCATCCTTGACTGAACGAATGAGCTCGTCCGGTCCGAGAAGCGTCGGGTCGAACTCGATCACCGCGGTCTCCGCAGCGAGATTCACCTGTGCCGAACGGACGCCCTCCACCTTGCCGAGCACTTTCTCGATGATCTGGGCGCAAGATGCGCATGTCATGCCGGTGATCGCCAGGGTGAGTCTGCCACTGCTCGGAGATGTCGCAGCCGCAAGCGGCAACGCGCCATAGCCTGCATCTGCCACGGCTCTCGCAATCGCGATCCTGTCGATCATGGCAGGGTCGAAGCGCACGCGCAGTCTCTCGGCAGCAAGGTTGACTGCCGCAAGATCGATACCCTCCTGCCTGGAGAGCGTCTTCTCGATGACCGCAGCACATGAGGTGCACGTCATCCCCGTCACGGCGAACGAGGCCTCCTCAAGTGCCGCTGGAGCCTCAGGGCCGTCGACAGGGAGCACGGGGCAGGCGGTCGCCTCGGCAATGTCACAGGCCGTGTCGGTAAGTCCCGCATCCGGATCTTCGACATCACCGGGCAAGGTCAGCTCGACTTCATCCGCGTGATCGCCGGGCGCATACCCCGCAGCCAGAACAGCTTCGCGGAGCGCCCCCAGGTCGAACTCGGCCTCATCCGCGGTCACCATCACCGTGCCCGCAGTGCTGTCCGCCACGATATCGGAGGCCCAGCCGAGTTCGGCCACCTTCATCGAGAGCAGTCTCTCACAAGAAGGACAGTGCATCCCCTCCACCGAGAGGGAGTAGCGTCCTACCTTATCGCCATCGGTCAACATCAGTCGCCTCCTAGCGAACGACCAGCGTACCGAACACCATGCGCATCCCGCAGGAGAACTCATAAGTGCCCGGATCAAGGGCGGGCAGCGTGATTACCGCGCCGCCCGAAGTCAGATCCTCGAGAATCCCGAACTGTTCGAACATGACCTCGGCCATGCAGCCCCGACCCTCACTGAAGGTGATCTCGGTAGGCACGCCTGCCGTAAGAACGATCTCACCCGGATCGAAGTAGCCCTTCGACACGTCGACGCTCACTCGCTGTACATCGCCGGAGACAGAGGCTTCTCCGGAGATCAGCGGACCCGCCTCACCGGAGCTGCAGCAACCGGAGGCACACTCACCATCGGCACCCGCGACAACGAAGCCCTCATCGCATGCAGACGCTGCGTCGGACGGCCGGGACGCGGCGAAGCCATATGCCGCAAGAAAGGACACGAGTATGGCCGCTGCCACTATCACGAACGCTACTCTGCGCAAGCCGCGACGGGGTGCGGCCTCTTCGGTGACAGGATCGTTTGTCTTGTCGATGTTCATTGCAGGTGATCCCTTCGGTGAGTTTCTCTACTCGGACACGGGCTTCGCGCCGTAGCCTGCTTTGATGACCTCGGCGACTATCTGGTCGTCGTCCAACTTGGTCGGATCGTAGATCACTTCCGTCATACCCGTGCGGTGATCCACCTCTGCCGCCACCACGCCGTCTAGATCCGCGAGGCTCATCTTGATCAACATCGAACATGACGGGCAGTGCATCCCGGTGGTCTCAAAACGACTTGTGACGTTCTCGGCCATTCGTAGCAACTCCTTCTGTCATGGCGGCTAGGCGTCTCCTGGCCGCGCTATTGCAGGACTCCGCCTGCTATCAGACCTGCGACCGCTGCCAGCACGACCGCCACCGCTATCAACACTGCCTCCATCGTCGACAGGCCCATTGACTTTAGGGCCACGTTCGATCCGGTAGCTTCACGCGCAAGGCCGACGGTTCGGCGACGCATGACGAACAGCAGAAGCCCTATGACAACGACTCCAACAAGGAACATGACCAGGGGGGTCCTGTCCGGAGAAACAGCCCCTACGACGAGTTGCCCCGACATCATGCCCATGCCGCACGTGAGTGTATACGTACCCGCGGCGGTGGCAGGAAGATCCACAGCGGTCACGGCGAATGCTGCCACATTCTGGAGGACACCCAACTGCGGCAGCGCCACCTGATCCGAACAACTGTTGTCTTCCTGGCGGTCGACCAACAGACGAACACGTGAGTCTGCCGGTATGCGTACCACTTCCGGCTCGAACCGCGTGTTGCGTATCATCAGAGACACTTCCACCACACCGTCGGCACCTACGGTGTATCCGCCCTCCGTGTCCGTCGATGTTCCTGTCACGGCAGCCGCGACAGAGTCGAACGTCACCGGCGACCCCACCAACATCGCACCCCGGTTGAGTATGATCACGCCGAATAGAACGACCACCACAGCGGCAACCACCAACATCCTGCGTTTGAATGCGCTGCTCAGGGCGGAGGTGGCCAGTCCGAAGACGAGCATCAACGGGGCCGTTCCGAGACCGAATGCCAGCATCAGTGCGGCGCCGCCAAGCGGCGACGGCGCGCTCAGGGCGCCGGCCTGTGCAGCCATCAGCGGAGCGCACGGCATCAGGCCGGTGAGCAAGCCGAACACTATCGGCGTTCCGGTACCTGCCTCCCCTTGTGAGATCTCCGCCATCGCCTTTCGACGGTTACGTGTCAGAGCTCTCACCAAGAAGCGCGGCGGGCGCGGCGTCAACCACTGCAACGGAGGAAATGCGCCCGTCATCGCAAGACCGAGAATGACCATGTAGGCGCCTGCAAGAACCATGATCCAATTGCGTATGCCGGTGATGTCGAGGGTAGAACCGGCAAGGGACGCCAGGGTGCCAAGCGCCAGAGCGACCACCATGTAGCTCAGTATCTTCGCGGATTGGTAAGCAAGATGGGGTTTGACCCGCTCCGGCAATGTCCGGCCAGAGTCACCCTTCACGGCATACGTCAGGACGAGACCGCCGCACATCGCCACACAGTGCACGCTTGTCGCAAGCCCCAGAGCGAGGTAGGACCAGAAGCTCATGTCGCGCCCTTCTTCCGTCGCGCCTGTCAGTCAGCCTCAGGAGGGTCTATCTCTGACGTCGGCTCCGGGTACAACATGCTTCCGCAGTAGGGACACAACCGCCACTTGCCAAGGACGTCTCGACCGCAAGACGGACACGAAGCGGTCTCCAACACACTTCGATCATCTGTACGCGGTTCCTGACCGAGAAGTATCCAGGCCAGACCACCGATGATCGACGCGGCGAGTAACGGTGCCATCCAGCCGAAGCGTGCCGTTCCGGTACACCCGGAGAAGCCAGAATCGGCGTTCACCAATAACAGAAGGCCGAACAGGGCGCCGGCGGCGGCGAGCACTCCCACAGTTGTGAGCAGCACACTCCTCGCACGCATCTTGGCCATCCCGTCTCCCTGCAAGTCACTGATTGCCGACACGGGATAAGTGCAAGGGTTATGCCAAGACATCTGCAGGCATGCAGATGTCACGACAAGCAGGAACAAGGGAGTACGGAACTACCTAGAGGCCGTACTTCTGCATGCGCGCTTCGAGGGTCTTCGTTGTGAGCCCAAGCAGCTTCGCCGCCTTCGGGGCAACCCCGCCTGCACGGTCGAGGGCTTGCTTCACCAGATCCAACTCGACCTCCTCCAGATCTACCCCGCTCTCAGGCAGAACGAAGCATCGCGCACCCATATCGGCTGTGCGCACGCCGACGCGGACTTCGGCAGGCAGGTCCTCGACGCCAATCGCGTCGCCGTGGGACAAGATGGCGATCCGCTCGATGGTATTCTCCAGCTCACGGATATTGCCGGGCCACTGGTACTCCGCCAGTAGCTGCATCGCCTCGGGCGTGATCGCCTTGTCCCCAGCCTTGAACTTCTCCAAGAAGTGAGCCACCAGCAGGGGGATATCGCTCCTGCGTTTGCGTAGCGGCGGAAGGGTCACCGGCACCACGTTCAGCCGATAGAACAGATCCTCGCGGAACGTACCGTCGGCGATAAGCTGCTGCAGATCCTGGTTCGTCGCGGCTACGACACGAACGTCGACCTCAATGGATCGCGTCCCCCCGAGTCGCTCGAACGTGCGCTCCTGCAGCACTCGAAGCAGCTTCACCTGGACGCCGGGCGTGACGTCTCCGATCTCATCAAGGAAGATCGTCCCGCCATTCGCCATCTCAAAGCGACCGGGCTTGGCCGTCACCGCACCGGTGAACGCACCCTTCTCATACCCGAAGAGCTCGCTTTCAAGAAGCGTCTCCGGCAGCGCGCCGGCGCTCACGGAGATGAAGGGCTTCGCAGCTCGAAGCGACAACTGATGTAGCGCGCGCGCGACAAGCTCTTTGCCTGTTCCGGACTCACCGTAGATGATCGTCGTCGCCCCGGTCGGTGCAACCTTGCGCACGGTCTCGAGAACCGCAAGCATCGTCGGATCCTGTGCGACGATGCCTTCGACGTCGTAGTCTCTGTCAAGCTCCTCTCTCAGCCGGGAGACCTCAGCTGCGAGCTCGGTGATCTTGAGCGCCTTCTCGATACTGAGTTTGAGTTCGTCCAGGTCGAAGGGCTTGGTCAGATACTCGCTGGCACCCGCCTTCATCGCCTCGACGGCGGTCTGCACGTTGCCGTGGGCGGTGAGCATTATGATCGGGAAGGTCTGCCCTTTGGCCCGTATGCGCCGCAGCACCTCCATGCCATCGGGCGCTGGCATCTTGTGGTCGAGAACCATGATGTCAGGAGTCTGCTCGGCTATCGCCGAGAGGGCCTCCTTGCCGTCAGACGCCTCGACGACCTCGTAGCCCTCGGCCTGCAGCGCCTGCCCGAGGACCCATCGCATGTTCTTCTCGTCATCCGCTATCAGCACGCGCTTGTCCACCGACGCGCCTCCTAATCTTGCGTTACGGGCAGGGAGACCGTGAACCGGGTTCCCGCACCCGACTCGCTTTCAACTTCGATGTGTCCGCTGTGTTCATCCACGATCCGGTGCACCATGGTCAGTCCCAGACCGGTGCCCTCGCTCCGCGTCGAGTAGAACGGATCGAACACCTTCGACTGGTCCTCGGGGGCAATGCCAGGCCCGTTATCGTGGACACTGACCGAGACGAAACCATTGTCGGTCGCTGTCTCCACGACGATCAACCCGCCGGAATCCTCCATGACCTGAACGGCGTTCGAGATCAGGTTCACGAAGACCTGCTTCAGTTGGTCGGCATCTGCCATGACCGTTGGCAGATTCTCAGCATAGCGCTCCTCTATCTCCACGCGCGACTGGCTGGCGAATCGCCTCGTGAACAGGACGACATCAGAGAGCACGTCACCGACGCTCGTCGGCATGAGGGTCGGCTTCGAAGGCCGGCCGAAGTCCAGTAGCGCCTTGATGACCCGGTCGAGTCGGTCTATCTCCTGCTTGATGACCGACGCCGCCTCGTGCACCCTGGCCGGCCCCGAGCTGGAGTCCTCCAGCAACTGCACCGATGCCCTGATGATGCCGAGCGGATTGCGAACCTCATGCGCGACGCCTGCCGTGAGTTCACCCATGGCCGCAAGTCGGTCTGCTCGGATGAGTTGGTCTGTGAGCGCCTTGACCTCGGACACATCCTCGAGCGTCACGACAGCGCCCAGTATCCGGCCGTCGATGTCGCGCATCCGCGATGTGGACAGTTGGACGTGGAGTGTGCGCCCGGCACGGGAAACCATCCGCACATCCCTGACCATGCGTGGCAGACGTCCCTCAAGGACTTTGTCGACATCCTGGTCGAGACCCCCGTCATCGGTGAACAGCGTTCCGATTCGCCGGGGAACCATATCCACCTCGCGTATCCCGAGCATGCGTTCAGCTGCAGGGTTGGCGGTCGCCACCGAACCGTCAGGCCCTACGGTGATGACACCCGATGTGATCGAACGCAGGATGGACTGCGTGTAGTCCTGTATGTTGATGAGCTGGATAGCGCGTTCTTCCAGCTTGCGGTAGGCGTCCTCCAGCTGCCCACTGACCTGCCGCAAATCAGAGGTTCTCACCTCTTCCAAGTCGCGAAGCCATCCGAACAACAAGCCAACCGCCATATACATCACAATCTCATACAGGTTGTCGATGTTGGAGCCGAACAGTCCTCCCAACGACAGTTGGGCATGTGGTGCGAACAGCAGACTCGCAGCAAGCGCAGTGATGAAGCCGCCACGACGCCCGAACACGAATCCGGCGTACATGATGGGAAGGTAGTAGAGCCGCCGGTACAGCAAGTGCATACTCATCGCGTCGGGGCTTGTCGTCGTGAACAGGTGCAGCACGGTGATCACGGCAAGCAACGCAACGATCAGAGTGACATCACGAGCCGTGTTCTGGGGCGCGATCACATCGGAATCATGGAGGCTCTTGCTGTGCTTGTCAGACCGCTTGTTGTGTGTCATCGGCGCTTCCGGGCCCAGGAGGGCTCGATCCCCATCTCCTCGCGATACTTTGCGACCGTTCGTCGGGCCACTGCAACCCCGTCCGCCGCTAGCGCCTCGGCCAACTTCTGGTCAGAGAGCGGTCGATTCGCATCCTCATCATGCAGAAGATCCTTGATCCGCTGCTTGATCGTCGTTGCAGCCACGTCCATACCGTTTGAGCTCCGATATCCTCCGGAGAAGAAGTGCTTGAGCTCGAACAGGCCGTAGGGCGTGGCCATGTATTTGCCGGTAACCCCCCGGCTGACCGTTGAGAGGTGGACTCCCAGTTCAACGGCGACGTCTTCAAGGCGCAGCGGTCGCAGATCACCTCTGCCATCCTCGAAGAACTCACGCTGTACGTCCAGAATGATCTCCGTGATGCGACTGACCGTGTCGCGGCGCCGGTCAACGTTCTTCATGAACGACTCCGCCGAGCGGACCTTGTCCTTCAGGTACCGGCGCGTTTCATCATCAACATTCGACGTCGATCGAAGCATCGCACGGTAGCGCGGATTGACGCGCAACGCGGGGACCGCCTCGTTGTTCGAGATGACCAGCCACTCATCCCCGAACTTCCGAAGTGTCACGTCGGGCAGCACGTATGCCGGCGACCGACCGGGAGAGAACGATCCTGCCGGACGTGGGTTGAGCAGCCGCAGCTGCTCGACTGTCGTTCTCACATCCTCTTCACTGACGTGCTCAGCGCGCGCGACCTTGCGGAAGTGACTGGCGGCCACGTCGTCCAGGTACCGGTCGATGATCGCAAGAAGCAGCTCGTTCTCAATACCCAGGTAGGCGGCTTGGATGCGGAGCGCCTCGCGCACCGTCCTCGCGCCGACCCCCGGAGGGTCAAGCTGTTGAACCACACACAAAGCCGCTTCAGCGGTCTGACCGCTCACATCCGTTATCGCGGCAATCTCCGCGCAATCGCCTACGAAGAAGCCATCGTCATCTAACGATCCGATGATCGCTCTCGCCGCACGGTCGACGTCATCGTCAATATCGAGCATGCCCACCTGCTGCAGAAGATAGTCGCCAAACGTCTGGACCCCACCAACGAAGTCCTCCGAGTTGATCTCCTCAGTGTTCGGGTCCTTCTGCGCCACGGGGTCTATGTCGTCAAGATCCTCGTACTGGTCGAGCCATTCATCCCACGCGCGCTCCTCCTCGGCATCCTCGGTACGCTCATCCTCCGCTTCGCTGGTGTCGTCCTCATACTCCTCGACCTCGAGCAGCGGATTCTCCAGGAGCTCGGCCTCTATAAGCTGCTGGAGCTCGACCACGGGCATGGCGAGAATAGCCAGCCCCTGGTAGACCTGGGGCGACAGGGTCATCTTCTGGCGAAGCTCAGGGCGCTGGATCAGGTCCATAGCGTCCTCCGGATGCTCGAAGAGTAAGCGGCGAGGCCACCGCGTAGCAAACTACATACCACTATGTATATTCTCCGACGAGGTCAGGTGCAAACGACCGCAGGGCTCAGCCTGCCGGAGGCAGTGCCATCCGTCGGCCGACCGGCGCTTGCGCGAGACTGATCGCACCCAAGACCAGCACGCCCCCGAGCACCTGCAAAGGAGTCAGGACCTCGCCCAGTATCCACCAGGCAGCGATTCCAGCAATCACCGGCTCGAGAGTCGACGTGACCGAGGCCTTTGTCGCCTCAATGTACTGGAGGGCCTTCAGGAAGGCGCCAAAGGGTATGACAGTACTCACGACAGCGATGAACGACACCGCTGCAAGTCCCTTCGGGTCCGACAGCAGCACGAATACATCCCCGGGGCCTTTGAGGTAGATGACCCAGAATAATGCGGCGAACCCGAGCCCGTAGGTAAGCACGGTCCATGACGAGTATCGAGTCGCCGCGTACTTCCCCATGATCGTGTATCCCGCGAAGAAGACCGCCGAGGAGAGCCCCCACGCAAGACCTTCGGCAGATACTGTGACCCCGCCTTCACCAAAAGCTCCTACCATGAGCGCGCACCCGGATACGGACAGGAGAACCGCACCGGGCAGCGTCCATGTGAGACGCTCTTTGAGGAACGATACCGAGAAGACGAACACGATGATCGGGGCCAGATACTCAAGAAGAATCGCCGTCGCCACACCGGTCATCGATATGGTCTTGAAGTACGTGAAGTGCACGAGCGCCAGACCCACCACCCCGAAGATCCCAAGAAACGGGAGGTCTCGGAGTGAGATCCTGAGCGCTGCCCGACGTCGCAGCAGCAAGTAGACCAGCAGCATCGCGAACGCAACCATCGCGCGTGCCGCAGAAAGCAACACCGGATCGACGCTCAGACCCAACGGCGGGAAAGGCCATGCCGAGGTCTGGGAGTTCACAGGCGAGAACAGCCACTTGGCCGCGAGACCACCCGTCGCCCAGGATGCTGCAGCGATAGCTGCAAGGACATATCCGGTCGCCGGATGATGCTCCCCCGGTGCGGGGCCGACAGCTGCACGTGGGCGGGATCCAGGCATGCTAGATAATGCCCTCAGCAGACTGCTGCTCGGTCTTGTGCCGCTGGTAGTCATCAAGGGGCTCGAGGTGAGCGATCACGTCGACCACCTCGTCGAATCCTTCGCACACGGCCTTCTCGACTGCCTCGGCAACCGCGTGCCCCTCGGCGACAGTGGAACCCGACTCCACCTGAATGTGCAAGTCCACATACACTTCACTTGCCGATCCCCGCGTACGTATGTCGTGACAGCCGAGTACCCCATCCACCTTGAGCACGGCGGCATATATGTCCTGAGTCGGCATCCTCGCCTGGTCGGAGAGTGTGACATTCGCTGACCGGAAGACCCTGATAGCAGTAAGTGCGATCACGGCGGAGACAAGAAGCCCGATGATAGGGTCGGCCACAGGAAAGCCCATCTTGACCGCGACGAGGCCGGCAACTACGCCCAAACTCACAAGGACATCACTGCCCGTGTGACTCGCGTCGGCGATCAATATCTCGCTGCGGAGCCTTTGACCGACTCTGCGCTCATATGTCGTCACACCGATATTGACCGCAAGAGTGCCCAGCATGATCACGAATGACAGCGCGTCTACCCGCGGTCCGATACCGGGATTCATGAGCCGCTCGAACGCGGACGACCCGACTCTCCACGCGGCGATGAGGAGCATGACGGCAATCACCGCAGAGGCGAACGTCTCGTACTTCTGATGTCCATAGGGGTGATCCTCGTCGGCCGGCCTGCCCGCGAGACCCATCCCAAGCAGGCCGATCACATTCGACGTTCCGTCAAACATCGAGTGGAAGCCGTCTGCTGTCATCGCGACGGAATCCGTCACCAGCCCGTACGCAAGCTTGGCGCTGGCCACTGCGACGTTCAGCAGAAGGATCCACCACAGCACGCGCTTGATCGCGCGAACACGATCGCTGTCAATCGAGCCCTTGAGTTTGGAGTAGCCCACGACGCCCACCTCTTGCCGTACATACCCCCAGGGGGTATATTTGCGTAAACTGTATCATTGTACGCCAACCCAAAGGCGACACAAGGAGACCCCATCATGACTGACGCCGCTCAGAACGCGATCTCGAACGAGGAAGAACGGCGCAGGATCATCAACCGCCTCAAGCGGCTGGAGGGTCAGGTGCGCGGACTCCAGACCATGATCGACTCAGGCAAGGACTGCGAAGCCGTGCTCACGCAGATCATGGCGGCGAAGAGTGCGCTCAACCAGGTAGGGCTGCATATCATCGGTTACTCGATGAAGACCTGCCTCGTCGACGATGGCATCAGAGATCGCGACGAGCTCATCGACGAAGCGATCGGCGTGTTCCTGAAGTACTCCAGCTGTGTCCAGTAGCTAGATACTCACGACCTCGTCCACCAGGTGCACGACTGACTCCTCGAGCGACGAGGCTGCCTCCTGCGCAACCGGATCATGGAACACTCTGCTCATCACGGTCGGGCGGATGGCGGTGACCTGCACAACGCCGTCTTCCACGAAGACATGCAAACGGCATACGTTGACCAGGTCCCGCTCAGCGTTGCCCGACGTATCCGCCTCCGACCCTACGACCACCTCGAATACCCGCAAAGGATGAATCTGGAAACCCTTGGCCGCGAGGGTGGCTGTGATGTCGTGGCTGCGACTCAAGACGAAGCCGTGAGAGCGCACGATGCGCTCCACGGCTTCAACCGTAGTATCGAAGTCCTTCGCCCCTACTCGCCTGTAGGTGAAGTCCATTCCGCTGCCTTCCGCGGCGGCTCCGGGTCACACGGACCCGCATGGCCTACGCTCAACCGAACCCGCCCGAACTCGCACACGTCGATACCGAAGTCACTGACGGCGACTTGACGTACCCTCCGCCAACGCCAGCAGAGACATTCTGTGACCCGCACAACGGGCACACCTTGTCCTCCTGACGCAGCAGACGAGTCAGGAACCGCTCGAAGCGGTTCCCGCACGCTTTGCATGTCAAATCATAGGTCGGCATCTGGCTATACCAGCCCGAATTCCTTGCCGAGTGCATCCGCACCACGTGCTCCGACAACTTGTGTGACCAGAGTACCATGCTCGAACTTCGCGATGGTGGGAATGCTCATCACTCCGTACTGCACGGCGATGTCACGATTCTCATCGACATTGATCTTGACGAACTTGGCGTCAGAGCCAACCTTGTCAGAGAGCTTCTCCAGCTCCGGTCCGACCATGCGGCACGGGCCACACCACGGGGCCCAGAAGTCCACGATGACCGGGACTTCGGACTCTAGGACTTCTCTTGCGAAGTCAATCTGACCAATATCTCGGATACTCTCGCTCATGTGCTCCTCCTCGGAGATCGACCGCTCATGTTTCCATACGTAGTGTATACCCCCTGGGGTATCCGTGTCAAAACGTGTTTGGTCGTTTCGTTGCTTAGCGATACCCTTGTTGTGACCGCGTCGGAGGAGCTGGGTGTGCTGACAGAGTGGATGCGCCTGCTCGCAGGTGCTGTGGCCTTCGGCGCTACCATCGTGGCCACGATGGTAGCTGATAGGCAGCTGCACCTCCCCGGGATGCTGGTCGCGGTTGCAGCGCTCATGGTAGCCGTGGGTGGTGTCGGAGCAATATCGTCCTCTTACGCCACCACTGAGGCGGTAGCGCTCGCGTTGTTCTTCCTGTTCACCGGGGTTGTCGGTGGCTACTGGATCGCCGCAGCAGCGCTTCCTTTGCTTGCATACACGGAGACCCCGCCTCCTCTCGAACCCCGTGCGGTCGAACCCGCCTTCCCGGGGAGCATAGCGGTTCTGCTCCTGGCGACTGCGGAGCCCGACCGCTACGACCCAAGAGCAGTGGCAACCACGCAACGGATGCTCGTCGAAAGCCAGGCCCTGAGTATCCCTGCGACAGCTGCACCCTTCATCTTTCTCTCCGAGAAGGCACGGTATCGGATGATCGGCGGCATGCTTCCCGCTCATGCGAGTGCGGACGCTCTCGCCCAGAAGCTGCAGGACACACTCACCAAAGACTCCCGGATCGGCTCCGTAGGAGCCGCATCGTGCACGTCTCGGCCGACTCTCGCTGAGGCAGTGCGCCAGGCCTACGCCTCAGGTGCGCAGAGGGTGATCGTCGCCCCGTTGGGCAGTGACGAATCGTTCCCCGTCGGACTTGCCAAACGTGCCCTAGAGGAGCTGCGACCTCAGAGCGTCGGCCTTGACGTGAACTTCACTGTGTCGCTCTGGCATTCGACTCGTCTCGCTGCGAGGCTCTGTGAACGCATCGTCACTGTCACGCGCGGAGTCGACCTTGCAGCAGTGGGCGTCGTTCTCGTGGGCGAAGGTCAACCACCGTCATGGACAGCGATGCATCCCGGCTGGAGTGAGCAGGAGAACTACTTCGCACAGCGCGTGCGGCTCCACCTTGCGGATCAGGGTGTACGCGAGAATCACGTTCGCATCGGTTGGCTTGAGTGGCAGCTGCCGGACGTGACTGAGGCCGTGCGCCATCTTGCCGCATTGGGATGCACTCGCATCGTCGTCGCGCCGGGTCTGATACCGCTGCCATCGCTGGCAACGGCGATCGATCTTGACCACGCCGTACGTCTCGCGCGCCTGAATGAGACCGTGTCGGTTGTGACCCTGACCCCGTGGGGGGATGACGACGCGGTAGTGGACGTACTGGCAGACAACATTCGAACCCTGTTATCCGAGTCCTGATCCTACTTGACCCGACAACGCTCCCAGTTCCAGGCCTGCAGTCGTCTGATCTGCGGGTAACGGAACGCGTACCGTAGCGCTACCGACAGACCGCCTCTACCTGCCTGTGCGCGAGTCTCGAGATTATTGATGCTCGCACGCAGTTCGTCTGCGGTGCTGCCGCGGAACAGCGTGTAGCCGTTGCCGATGGCCTTGAGCACGTGTGCGTCCGAGCCACCCGTGGCTGCCACACCCTGACCACCTGCAAAGGCCTTGGCCGCGAGTCGATTCGCATAGATCAGATACGGTGAGGAATTGTAGACCTCGAGCGCATGGAATGCGACATCGTGAATAGCCTTGCCGACGCTCTCCAACCCGAACGGTCCGAAGGCACGGTTCGCAAAAGGATGGGCGATGATCGCGATCCCGTCCTGTTCATTGATTCGAGAAACGGTCTCAGCCGCGGACAGGCCGGCCGGTATGGCCTCCTGCAAGTACAAGCCGATGATATGCCCTGACTTCGAGGAGATCTCCTCACCCACTACGACTTCGAAGTCATACATGTCTTCCAGTGCCTTGGCGAACAGCGCACCATCGATCGTGTTGTGATCGGTGATGGCGATGACGTCGAGTTCGGTCTCGTTGGCCACGTACTCCATGATTTCCGGGATGCGGGCCAAGCCGTCACTGTGATTGGAGTGGATATGCAGGTCCGCTCTACCCCAGACCTCTTTCACGTTTACTCCCTCATGTTCCTTGGTTGTGTTCCCTCGGCAGGAAGGAGCAACTTCCGTACCGAGACACCGGGGTCCCCTGAATGCACGCCGACACTCTATGTATCGGCTCACAGAAGCTCTGTCTCAAGCACGATGGTCTGTGCAAGCATCATCTCTGCGTGATTGAAAACGTGTTGGCTTGCCCGAACACACCTTCGCTGTCGACGAGGATGCGCACCGTACCGCCATCTTCGAGAATCCTCATGTGCGCCCCCGGTGATCAGAAGACCAGAACTCTAGCTTACTACAATCGCGACGCCCAATCACTGAGGCGCCCGACACCTTCATGGAGACGCTCCAGCGACGTGGCATAGCTGAAGCGCAGGAATCCTTCTCCACCCTGGCCGAAGTCGACACCCGGGGCCACGGCGACAGCTGCTTCTTCCAGTATCCTCTCCGCAAGCAGCAGCGAATCACTCCCCCACCGACGCGCGTCGGCGAAGACATAAAACGCCCCGGTCGGCTCTGCTGCGATCTCCAGTCCGACGCCTCGAAGTGCGGGAACGAGATACTTGCGCCGAACATCGTATGTCTCGCGCATTCGGGCCACGTCGTCTTGAGCGTGAAGAAGAGCCGTGGTCCCCGCAACCTGCACGAAGTGATTGGCGCACAGGAAGAAGTTCTGCTGGATCTTCTCGGCAGGACGTACGAATGCACGCGGCGCGATCAGATATCCAAGGCGCCATCCGGTCATCGCATAGGCTTTCGAGAATCCGTTTAGCACGAAGGCGCGATCGGTGTATTCCAGGATCGTGTGAGAACGACCGTCGAACTGCAGTCCGTGGTAGATCTCATCACTCGCGATGTAGATACCGGTCTCCTCGGCCAGATCGGCGAGCGCCTGTAGGTCATCGGGGCCGAGCACCGTGCCCATCGGGTTGGCCGGCGAGTTGATCATGATCGCCCGGGTGCGTTCGGTCACCGCGGCGCGGACCTCCTCGATGCGGAAGCGGAAGCCCTCTTCCGCACGTACGCGTACGGGGATCGGGACACCGCCGAGGAAACTGATGTAGTTGGGGTACGCGGGATAGCACGGATCGGAGATGATCACCTCATCGCCCGGATCGAGCAGGCTGCCGAACAGAAGGAGCATCGCGGGCGATGTGCCTTGTGTGACGACGATGTCCTCGGGGCTCACACCTACACCGTAGGCGTCGCGGTAGTGCGCCGAGATCGCCTCGCGCAAGTCCGGCAAGCCGGCTGATTGCGTGTACCCCGTGTCGCCGTCCTCCATGGCCTGCTCGGCAGCGCGGGTGATGACCTCCGGAGTCGCGAAGTCAGGATCGCCGATCTCCATGCGCACGACATCGATACCTTCGCTCGCAAGCTGCTTTGCTCTTGCCACGACGTCCATCACGACGAACGGCCGGATGGCCTGTGCTCTACGAGAGACCTGATCCATGTGTCGCGTTCCTCCTAGAGACGTGCGCGGTACTGGCGTTGCAGGAAGACCGCGCGAACCTCGGCGCGGCGCAGGTCATTGTAGCTGATGGTAGATGTCGAGACGATCTCGTGCGGGGGTTCCGGATCAAAGCGCAAACCGAGCTCATCTGCGCGGTCATACAGATCGGTTCCGGGCAGGACATGGAGAGTGGATGTCTGAACCATACCCGGGTCGAGATCGAGGCAGAACTCGATACCAGCGAAGAAGTCCTCGACCGTATCACCCGGAAGTCCGACGATCAGGTCGCACTCGACCCTGATCCTCGCACGCTTCAATGCCTCCACTCCCCGAACGAAACGCTCGGCGTTGAAAGCACGGCGGCATGTGGCAAGCGCATCGGCACCGATCGACTGGGGGCCCGTCTCGACCGAGACGACACCCGCAGCGGCCAGCAAGTCCGCCTGTACGTCATCGATCCTCTCGATGTCCACCTCGACGGTATGCAACCGAAGGCCGCGTGCTGCGTGAGGCGCCAGTCGTGCGGCCAGCCATTCCAACCGTTCGAGGGTCAGATTGAAGACCGGATCGATGAATGAGAACGAGTGGACTCCACTCGTATTGGCAAGAACATCGATCTCCTCGGCCACACGCGCATCTGAGAAGCGGCGGATCCTTCCGTAGCCCTTGCCCTCGAAACAATAGCCACACTGGTGCGGGCATCCCCGGTACGTCTCGATATACGCGCCGCCATTCACGGCGGTCATCACACCGGTCAGGTACGGCGACGGGATACTGTCCAGGTTCGCGATCAGGGGGCGGTCTTCCGCCGAGACGACCGACCCGTCAGCCGTGCGCATCGAGACACCTTCGACACGCTCAATCCTCCGCCCGCGCGTGACCGCGTACATCAGCTCAGCGAACGTCGCTTCGCCTTCCCCGCGGACGACAACGTCCACTTCGCCGTGACTCTCGAGCACGGCGCCGGCGATCGGGCCGACTTCGGGCCCACCCAGCACGACGAGCGTTTGAGGCCGCGCCTGCTTGACGATTCGGCACACCTCGAATACCGACCTGGCGTTCCAGCAGGTCGCTGAAAGCCCGATGACGTCGGGCTCGAGTTCGAGAACACGGTACGCGACCCACCACGGGTCGATGTCGACGGTGAGATCGAGCGTCTGGAACGCCACACGTCCCGCAAGGCGATTGTCAGCCTGTGCGAAAGCACGTAGGTAGCCCAGTGCCAGGGACTGATAGCCGGGAGAGTTCAGCCCGACCAGAACGGTACGCACAGGACTCGACGACTCGTACGTCATAGCGCCTCACCGCCAGGCGCGCGATGGAGAGCGTGAGATTCCGGCAACAGCTCCTCGGCACCCAGGACTTCCACCCAGACGCCGTTCACCACCCCCGTATCGCACGCCGCAACAAGCTGTGCCACAACATCGCGCGACGCATGCAAAGCCCGCGCATCCAGGGTGATAGCTCCGGCACCAGCCTCGGCCAACAAGGCGGTGTCCTGTGCGAGTCTCGAAGTGTTATGGGAGCACAAGACCACGACTGCCGTGGCGACGGCGTCCACCCCCGCGGCACGGGCGGCCGCCGCCCAGGATGCGATCCCTGCGACCGCCTTGGGAAGATCGGCACATGTGACACGCACGTGACGCACACCGGCATGAAGGGCTCCCGCAGCATTGCCTCCCGCTGCAAGCGCACCACCGTCGGTCTCGAGACCGATGCGCACTACACCCTCCGTGACAGCGGCGCCGACCAGCGACGGTAGCTCTGGATGACCGAACGCATCGACACGACCGAACATGACGTTCGGACCCGGTGGCAAGAAGTCACCGACCGCCTGTCTGATGCGTTCCTCGATAATCGCCGCTGGGATGTACGTCGCCGGTTGAGAGGCGGGGCCGCAGCGAGCACATGATTCTTGATCCCCATTTCCGACCTCCACCAACTCGAACCTCAGCACGGGTCTCCCCTCCACGATGCGGACGGGCACCAGTATATCCTTCGCCAGATCATCTCGCTCAACACCGCACCCGGAGCGCTCCTGGTAGAATCTGTGCATGGACGCACTCGTTACTCCCCGCATAAGACTGAGAGCGATCATCGTCGGCGTAGGGACTCTGGCGATACTCTGGGGCGCGCGCCAGTACAACTACGCGTTCTTCCACTCACTGGCCGAGCTGTTCGCGGTGACTGTTGCAGTGGGAGCGTTCATGGTCATGTGGAACAGCCGGCGCTATATCGAGGACAACTACCTTCTGCTTATCGGGGTCTCGTTCCTCTTCATCGCCAGCCTGGACGTCCTGCATCTGCTCACCTATCGGGGCATGGGCATCTTCCCCGGTATCGGCGATGACCCACCCACCCAGTTCTGGATAGCCGGTCGCTTCCTGCAGGCGGCCGTGCTCCTCGTGGCACCTAGTTTCATCCACCACAGACGCCGCGTGCGAACGTGGATCACCTGGCTCGGCGCGATCACGGCTGGACTTGCCCTCGCCGTGGTGACAGGTGCGTTCCCGTGTTGCCTCGGTCCAGAGGGACTCACACCCTTCAAGATAGCCGCCGAAGGCCTCATCATCCTGATGCTTCTCGGCGCGTATGCCCGGCTGCGTCGTCACAGCGCCTGGTTCGACTCGGGTACCCTCGCTCTCGTGTCGGCCTCCATCCTTATCTCTGCGGTCTCCGAGGCAGCATTCACTCTCTATCGTGACCCCTTCGGACCGATGAATCTGGTGGGGCATTTCTTGCGAATCATCGCGTTCTTCCTGCTCTATCGCGCCACCGTGGTCAAAGCACTCACAGAACCATACGCTGTGCTGTTCCGGCAACTCGCGCAGAGTGCAGAGGCGCTTTCTCAATCAGAGCGACAGCTCCGCCGCGCAAAGAGGTTCTCGGACGCCATGAACACGATCGACGCCCAGATGATCTCGACCCTCGACCTCGACGAGATCATGCGCCGCGTCATCGTTGAGGGCGCGCATGCGATCGCCGCCGACTCCGCGTCGATCGTCATGCGCGATGACAGCTCGTGGGTGGTTCGCCACACGTACCGGTTCGCCGATGGTCTGATAAATATCAGGCTGACCGAGGAGATGGCTACTCACCTCTCCACCGCTGCACAGACCGGCTCACCACTCTATGTGAGAGACGCCCGGAACAGTGACGTCGTGAACCCGGTCTTTGCCAAAGAGCACGACATCTACAGTCTGCTCAGCGTGCCGCTCAGGGAAAGCGAGAGGACTATCGGCATACTGACGTTCCACAAGCGCCATGCAGACGACCACTTCACACCCGAGGCCATAGATTTTGCCGCTCGTCTCGGCAGTGCGCTCACGCTTGCGATCGAGAATGTCCGACTCTATGCCGCCCAACGCGAGGTGGCCGACACACTGCAGCGCGCGATGTTGTCTCTCCCCGATCGACTCCCGGGAGTCACAATCGCGCACACGTATCGTTCTGCCGACCGGATCGCACTCATCGGTGGCGATTTCTACGACGCCCTCGCGCTCGCAGACGGCAGAATCGCGTTCTTCGTGGGTGACGTGTCAGGCAAGGGCATCGAGGCCGCCACATCGAGTTCTATGGCGCGCACGACCCTGCGAGCCTTCGCGCATCACGAGGGCGACCCCTCCACTGTGCTCACTCACGCCAATGGGGTGCTCTACAACATGTTCGCGGACGGGAAGTACGCCACTGTCACCCTCGGTGTGCTGGACACGTCGACCGGCACGGTCCTGCTCGCAAGCGCGGGCCATCCCGACCCGTACGTCTGCGGGATTGACGGATGCACCCGCCATGTCGCCGAACGCGACGTGCCCCTGGGCCTGTTCCCTGACACCACGTTCAGCGAATCGCGACTCACCCTCAAACCGGGACAGGTCATCTTGCTCTACAGCGACGGACTTATCGACACGCGCCGTGGCAAGGAGTTCTTCGGCGAAGCACGCGTACATGAGATTCTCGACGAAGTCGCAGCACTGGAGCCTGAAGTCATCGTGGACACCCTCATTCGATCAACGGAGGACTTCTCCGGATCCCAATTCACTGACGACATCGCGCTCATGGCGTTGCGCTACACGCCGGAGACAGCCTGAGCGCACAAGAAGAAAGGAGCGGCCCGCTTTCGCGGACCGCTCCATCACATCTCTGGTGTCGAAGGAGGGATTTGAACCCTCACGAGGTTGCCCTCACTAGGCCCTCAACCTAGCGCGTCTGCCGTTCCGCCACTTCGACGATCAGTACTGCCTCAGAGACAGCGAACGTGAGTATAGCAAGACCTCTCACGGCTGCCTAGTCTGTCACGTCGCAGCTTCCCACAACGGTACTGCACGCCTTGTCGAGTGGGATCGGCATCGGCTTGGCGAAGTGGCATGCGGCGCGCTGACCAGGCGCCACTTCACGCAACTCGGGCTCTTGCTCAGCACATATCGGGAACTCTGCGATCGGACACCTCGTGTGGAACCTGCAACCCGTGGGGGGATCGATCGGGCTTGGTACATCGCCCTCGAGGATGATCCGCGCACGCGACTTCTGCTTCGCCGGATCAGGGACCGGCACCGCTGACAGCAGCGACTGCGTGTAGGGATGATGCGGCGAATCGTAGAGGTTCTTCCAATCGCCTAGTTCCACGATCTTGCCGAGGTACATGACCGCTACGCGATCCGAGATGTGCCGCACGACCGACAGGTCGTGAGCGATGAAGATGTACGTCAGTCCGAACTCGTCCTGAAGATTCGAGAGCAGGTTGATGACCTGCGCCTGGATGGACACATCCAGCGCCGAGACCGGCTCGTCACAGATGATCAGTTTTGGGCGGAGTGCCAGCGAGCGGGCGATGCCGATACGCTGCCTCTGACCGCCGGAGAACTCGTGCGGGTAGCGGTTGATGTGCTCCGGGTTGAGACCGACGGTCTCCAGCAGATCTCGAACCTGCGACTGGCGCTCGGTCTTGGTGCCGATCGCGTGCACGACCAATGGCTCGGACACGATCTCGCCGATGGTCATCCGCGGATTCAGTGAAGCGTACGGGTCCTGGAAGATGAACTGCACGTCCCTGCGAAAGGCCTTGAGGGCGCGCCCGCGAAGCTTGGAAATATCGCTGCCTGCAAACTCCACGGTGCCATCGGTCGGATCCAGCAATCTGATGAGACAGCGGCCTGTCGTCGACTTCCCACAGCCCGACTCGCCGACCAACCCAAGTGTTTCACCCTCATTGACGGTGAAACTGATGTCATCGACGGCCTTCACCTTGCGACTCAGTCGTGATGTAAGCAGCCCCTGCTCGACCGGGAAGTACTTCTTGAGGTTGTTGACCCGTAAGAGCTCCGACATCAGGCCACCTCCCCGGACGGCGAGACTTGGTCGCGCCGGAAAGACGGATCATCCGAAAACAGACATGCCGATCTGTGACCGTCCTCGATCGTCTTCAGCGTCGGGACCGTCGTACGACACACGTCTTTGACGTACGGACACCGCGGATGGAACGCACACCCGGTGGGAACATTGATGAGACTCGGCGGCTGTCCCGTGATCGGTATCAAGATGCCCTTGTCCAAGACGTCGTGCCGCGGCAGACTCTCCAGCAGACCCCACGTGTACGGATGGAGCGGCCGATAGAAGATGTCTTCGGCCGTACCGTATTCCACCTGCTTGCCCGCATACATGACCATGACGTCGTTGGCCATGTCCGCAACCACGCCGAGGTCGTGAGTGATCATGATGATCGCCGTGCCGGTCCGCTTCTGCAGCGCGATCATGAGCTCGAGGATCTGTGCCTGAATCGTCACATCCAGGGCGGTCGTCGGCTCGTCCGCGATGAGGATGTCGGGATCGCATGACAGCGCCATGGCGATCATTGCACGCTGGCGCATGCCACCCGAGAACTGGTGCGGATAGTCACGCACCCGATCACGCGCATGCGGGATGCCGACCATGTCGAGTAGCTCGATGGCTCGCTCTTCGGCTTCCTTCTTCTTGAAACCCTTGTGTAGAACGAGGGGCTCGCCGATCTGGCGACCGACCCGATACACCGGGTTGAGCGATGTCATGGGGTCCTGGAAGATCATCGCGATGCGGTCCCCGCGAATCGCGCGAACCCCTGCATCATCCATGTGCAGGACGCTATCGCCTTTGAACAATATGTCGCTGTCGGCGCCGATCACTCCGGTCGACTCAGGGATGAGCCGCATGATCGAAAGAGCTGTGACCGATTTTCCGGAACCCGACTCACCGACGACAGCAAGCGTCTTGCCCGCCTCGAGGTTGAAGTTGACTCCGTCAACGGCCTTTACGACGCCGTCGCGTGTATTGAAGTATGTTTTGAGATTGCGTACTTCGAGGAGCGTCGACATACCACTAATCCTTCATCTTCACGTCGAGCGCGTCCCGTAGGCCATCGCCCATCAGGACGAACGCGAGCACGGTCGTGAGAATTGCGAAGCCAGGCCACAGCATCAGCCACGGGGCGCGGACCATCAGCGGCCTTGCCTCGGACAGCATCAGGCCCCATGACGGCGTGGGCGGCTGAACACCCATTCCCAGGAAGCTGAGTGCGGCCTCCGTGATGATCGCACCACCGATGCTCATCGTTCCGTAGACGATAATGGGAGCCACGGCATTCGGCATGATGTGTCGGAAGATCATCCGCGCGTGTCCCGCTCCCATGGCACGGGCAGCGTCTATATACTCATTCTCTTTAACTGACAGAATCGAGCTGCGGAAGACGCGCGCGATCGATGGCCAGCCGAGGATGCCGATGGCGATGAAGACGTTCCGGTAACTCGGTCCGAGCACTGCGATCAGCGCGATGGCGAACAGCACGTAGGGGAAGGCTAAGAACACGTCCGCCCCTCGCATGATAAGCGTGTCGACAAAGCCTCCGAAGTAGCCGGATAGAGCACCTAAGACCAGGCCGATAGCCACGGATATGGCCACGGCGATCACGCCTACAGTCAGCGAGATGCGTGCGCCATAGACGACTCGCGCGAATACATCGCGACCGAGCTTGTCCGTACCCATGATGTGATCTGCGGTCGGCGGCTGGAGGTTGGCGCCCAGGGTGGTGTCCATCGCCAAGGGATCACCGAAAATGGGTTTGACCCACAGGTCCGCGCTCAGTGTCACTGAAATCACGAACACGACCCAGATGAGGCCAGCGATGGCCAGCTTGTTCTTCCTCAGGCGATACCAAGCATCGCCCCAGAGTGTGCGTCCGCCCACGGTTGCAGCGTCCTCAGTGGGAGGAACCGGTAGCAACTGAGTCTGGTCCTTGACGGGGTGACCGGCAACATCTCGTATGTCGCCGTGCGAGTACGACCTCTCGTCATGCGTGTGCGGGTTGTGCGCGTCGTGGCCCACATCGTCGCGATCGCTCATTCCGCAGCACCTCCATACCTGATCCGCGGATCCAGCACTGCGTAGCTGAGGTCCACAAGGAGGTTCACGATCATGACGGCGAACACGATGAAGATCACACCACCCATCACAACAGGCCAATCTCTCTGGCCAATGGCGACGAAGATCTCATAGCCGACGCCGGGCCAGTTGAAGATCGTCTCCGTGAGAATCGCACCGGCCATCATGACACCGAGATCGATACCGACGAACGTCACGACAGGAATCATCGCGTTCTTCATCGCATGGCGCCAGATCACCGCCCGGCGGCTGAGACCCTTCGCTTCGGCGGTCCTGATGTAGTCCTGTCCAAGCGCCTCGAGCATCTGGCTTCTCATGATACGGGCAACGTAGGCAGTCGAGACCGAAGCGAGTGTGATCGCCGGAAGGACCATGTGTGCCCAGTCAGGGAAGTTGGAGGATGTCATTCCCGAGATCGGCAGGAAGAACGCGCCGCCAGTCCAACGTTTGACGAGAATCCCGAAGAACAACTGGAGTAGCATGCCCAGCCAGAAGACCGGGATGGCAACCAGGATCGACGTCGATAGCGTCGTAAGGACGTCGGCAAGCGAATACTGCTTCACCGCCGATATGATGCCCGCCGAAACACCGATGATGATCTCGATGATGATCGCGGCGAAGGCAAGCTTCACGGTGTTGGGAAACTTGTCAGCGAGGATGTCTACGACCGGACGGCTCTTCTGGAACGAGTCGCCAAGGTCACCCTTCGCGAGATTGCCAAGGTAGATGACGTACTGCTCGGGCAGAGGACGATCGAGACCATACTCGTCTACGATCTGGGCCCGAAGTGTATCCGATATCGCACGCTCCCCCGTGATCATTCTCACAGGGTCTCCGGGCAGAACTCCCGGCGCGCGAAGCACGAACAATAACATTGTGACCCCGAGGAAAACCGGGATCATCTGAAATACGCGTCTGATGAGGTACTTGAGCATAGGAACCTTGCTTCTCTACGGGTGGGGGATCGATGTGCGACTTCTGAAGTAAAGCCGGTGCCGGAACGCCCGGGAGGACGTCCCGGCACCTCTGATCTCAAGCACTTCGAATACTAGTCCTGGCTCAACCAGACCTTGTCGAAGTAGAACAGACCGTTCGGGCTGAAGATGCCGTCATTGACCCGGTCAGAAGCAACGCGGGTGTGGCGGTAGTAGAACATCGGGACGACCGAGGCCTGATCGCCAATGGTCTTCGAGATCTCCTGATACAGCGCGAGACGGTCGGCCTCGTCAGTGGTCTGACGGGCTTCCGACAGCTTGGAATCCACAGCGGAGTCGGAGAAGTTCGAGTAGTTGTCAGCACTCGTGGACAGGAAGAGCGGATACAGGAAGTTGTCCATGATCGGGTAGTCGGCGATCCAGCCGAGTCGACCAACCTGGTACGTCTTCTCACTCAACTTGTCGAGATACTGCGCCCACTCGGTGCCGACCAGTTCGGACTCGATGCCGACAGCCTTCAGGTCGTTCTGGACGAGCTGGAGGATGTCCTCGTGACCGGAGCCGGTGTTGTACTCGAGCTTGATCGAAGGAAGGCCAGCACCATCAGCATAGCCGGCGTCGGCGAGGATCTTCTTGGCTTCCTCGACGTCGTACTTGGCATACTGCCAATCGCCTTCAGTCTGACCGACGATTCCCGGAGGAACGATGCTCGATGCAGGTACGCGTGTACCCTCGAAGACGGTGTCGCAGATCGCCTGGCGGTTGATGGCCAGGGAGATCGCTTCGCGAACCTTGACGTCTTTGAGGACCGGATCGATGTTGTTCATGAGCAGGTAGTAGATAGCCTGCTCGCCACCGAGCGAGACCTGCTCGCCGGGGTTGACGGTGTAACCGTCGGGGCTCTCACCGTACTGGTCTACCGTTGACTGGATCTGACCAGTGGGGATCGGCACAAAGTCGACATTGCCGGCCTGGAACTCGAGGAACGCGGTGTCCTGGTCGGTGAAGATCTTGAAGTCGATGCCATCGACGTACGGCTCATCGCCGTAGTAGTCATCGAACTTGACCAGCTTGATGTACTGATCGTGATTCCACGGCTCCGCCATCATGAACGGGCCGTTGCCGATCGGCTTCTCAGAGAATGCGGCCGAATCAGCCTCAACGGCAGCCATGGGTACAGGCGCCAGGGCCGGGTGACCGACGACATATGCGAAGTCGGCAAACGGGTACTGCAGCGTGACCTCAAGAGTGTCGTCATCGACTGCTTTGACACCGCTCAGCTCTGTGGCGGTCTCATCCTGCATCTCGTCAAAGCCCTTGACGACTGCAAGATGGTAGGAGACCTCAGACTCGTTGGCCGGGGCGCAAATGCGCTCCCAGGCGTACTTGAAGTCAGCGGCCGTTACAGGGGTGCCATCGTGGAACTTGGCGCCCGGTACCAGATGGAACGTCCATACGCTCGCATCGTCGTTCGCTTCCCAGCTCTCAGCCGCAGCGGGCACGACCTCACTGGTCAACGGGTCGAACGCTACCAGGCTATCGAATACTGCCTGGCCGACCTGCGTGCCCTCGGATTCCTGAAGATTGTAGGGGTCGATGAACGCAGGCTCAGCGATGTAGAAGTTGAACGTTCCGCCCATCTGCATGTCGCCGGTAGGCTCAGTAGAACCACCAGTGTCCTCGTCAGCCTTCTTGCAGCCTCCCAGTCCCATGACGGACACGAGAAGTGCCAGCGCGAGGGTCAGTGCCATGATCGAACGAACTCGTCTAGACAATGTTCAGCCTCCCTCCGGAATCGGTGCCTTGCTTGTGTCGGTGTTACTTGGTTGAGCAATCCAACAGATCCGTGCCTTCATCCCTCCCCGCGGTCTCGTCATGGACCCGCATCCGCGGGGTCCTACCTGTCGAGCACACGTACCTGACATTAGAGTTTGTGCCTTTGTGTATCGAATGGCAAGCCTAGGGGGGTATGAGGAAGACTGTTCTGACAACACAAAACGCCCGCCAAGGCGGGCGTCTAGGCATTGCTCAGGTAGGACCAGAACCGCTTATCAGGCAGCCCTGTACGTCATGACGAGAATCAGCGCAGACAGTGCGTAGCCTGCGGCGAAGGCGATCGTGATGCGATCCAGGTTCTTCTCGATGATGCCCGTACCGCTTCCGGTCGTGGGCATCGCTCCGCCGAGCATCGATGAGAGCCCGGTGCCTTTCCCAGAATGCAGAAGAACGAATATTATGAGCCCAAAAGAGCATATTACGTGGATTCCGATGACCACATATACAAGAGCGTTCACGAGATACCTCTCCATCCAGCACGATCGGTGTACGGTTGTCTCCCGCTACCCGGGATACAAGCCGTCCGAGTATAGCGCGGCGAGGCGACTGGCTCAAGCGCCCGTTCGAGGACGGCTCACCTGTGTTCCAGTAACGAGCTGCCTGTCCATTCCTTCGGCTGAATGATTCCCAGGAGATCGAGGACGCTCGGAGCGATGTCCGCCAGCACTCCCCCGGCTCGCACGCCCGTGACGCCCTCAGCGATCGCCAAGAGCGGAACATCGTCTACAGTGTGCGCGGTGAAAGGTCCGGTCCCGTCTGACTCCAGCATCTTCTCCGCGTTGCCGTGATCGGCGGTCACCAGCGCCGAGCCGCCCTTCGCGAGAATGGCAGCAACGACCCGGCCTACGCCGTCATCGACCGCTTCGACCGCTTTGACGGCGGCGGTAAGTACACCCGTGTGGCCCACCATGTCACAGTTCGCGAAGTTCACGACGTAGAAGTCCGCACGATCATGCTCGATCGCCTCGACAAGGCGTGCGGTGACCTCAGGCTCACTCATTTCCGGTTGAAGGTCGTAGGTCGAGACCTTGGGGCTAGGCACGAGTACCCGCTCTTCTCCAGGCTTCGGCGGTTCGGCGCCCCCGTTGAGGAAGAACGTCACATGTGCGTACTTCTCCGTCTCGGCGATATGCAGTTGTCGCAGACCTGCCTCCGCCAACACATCGGCGAGCACACAGCACGGCAGGTCTTTGGGAAACGCCACCTGGGCGGGGATCGTGGGGTCGTACTCGGTCAAACACACGAAGTGCAAGCGTGGGAAGACAGGGCGGACAAACGCTTCGAATGCCGGATCGACCAGCGCCCGAGTGATCTCCCGGGCGCGATCCGGACGGAAGTTGAAGAAGATGACTGCATCGCCGTCAGCGACGCTCCCGACCGGTGCACCCTTGTCCATGACAACCGAAGGGACGACAAACTCGTCGGTGACTGCACCGGCATACGACGATCGCACCGCGTCCGCGGCACTATCGGTCCCAATGCCCTCTCCAAGGACGATCGCCCGCCACGCGCGCTCCACACGCTCCCAGCGGTTGTCCCTGTCCATGGCGTAGTAACGACCCATGACGGTCGCGATGCGCCCGACTCCCACGTCATCCAAGACATGCTGGAGCTTCTCCACGAAGTCCAGTCCGCTCATGGGCGGCACATCCCTGCCGTCGAGAAACGCGTGTACGTAGATCTCGCGTGCACCCCGATCGGCGGCCATTCGCACGAGGGCGTACAGATGGTCCTGGTGACTGTGCACTCCACCGTCAGACAGAAGCCCCATGAAGTGGATCGCCTTCGCATCAGCGATAGCCTCGTCCATGGCTCTGACGAGCACCTGGTTGTGCACCAGCGAGCCGTCTTCGATCGCCTTGCAGATACGCGTCAGTTCCTGATAGACGATACGTCCGGCACCGATGTTGAGGTGGCCCACCTCGGAGTTGCCCATCTGACCCTCGGGAAGGCCGACGGCGAGACCCGAGGCTTTGACCGGCGCCCAAGGATACTCGGCGAACAGTCGATCCAGGTTCGGCGTATGGGCCAGGCGCACCGCATTGCCCGACTCCTCCGAGCGAAGTCCGAAGCCGTCAAGGATGATGAGCGCGACAGGGCCTCCAGGCATCTAGCTGGCCGCCCTCACGATGTCTGCGAACGAGTCGGCTTTCAGTGCGGCGCCGCCCACGAGTCCTCCGTCAATGTCAGGCTCCGTGAAGAACATCTTGGCGTTCTCGGCCTTCACCGAGCCCCCGTAGAGCACGCGCACCTTCTGCGCAACAGGAGGACCGTACATCGCCCCGATCGTGGCACGGATCATCCGCGCGACGTCGTTCGCTGATTCCGGCGTAGGCGTACGACCGGTACCGATCGCCCAGATCGGCTCGTATGCGACAACGAGACGCTCTGCCTGCTCCGTTGTCAGCCCGGCTGCGCCAGCCATGACCTGTCCGCGCACAAAGGAGTCGGTGGCGAGATCGTCTCGGATGGCCAGCGTCTCGCCAACACACATGATCGGTACCATGCCCGCCTCGAATACCGCGTGCACTTTCTTGTTGACGGTCTCATCCGTCTCGCCGAAGTACTCGCGCCGCTCGGAATGTCCGATGATGACGTAGTCCACGCGCAGCTCCGACAGCATGCGCGGAGCGATCGCACCCGTGAACGCACCTTCTGGCTCCCAGTGGCAGTCCTGCGCGGCAAGGCCCATGTCCAGGTGGTCCAGCTCGATCACGGTCGAAGCCGACTTGAGTCCCGTGAAGGGCGGTCCCACGACGACTTCCACGTCCCCGTCGAAGTCAGATAGCGCATCGGCGAGGTCCTGTACCAGAACGACACCCTCGCCTGAGGTCGTGTACATCTTCCAGTTGCCGGCAACGAGCATTCGGCGCTCCATGTGATAACCCCTCCACTTCCCGCCGCTGGCGGATCAGCTGTTCTTGTCGGCGAGCGCCTCGACGCCGGGTAGCGTCGTGCCCTCGAGTAGCTTCATGGAAGCACCGCCGCCGGTGGAGACGAACGTGACGCGCTCCTCAAGATCGAACTTCTTGAGAGCTGCGACCGAATCGCCTCCACCAATGATCGAGACCGCGCGGTTGTTGCGTGCCACGGCCAGCGCCACTTCGCGCGTACCCGCTTCGAACGGCGTCAACTCGAACACGCCCATGGGACCGTTCCAAAACACCGTCTTCGCGTCAGCGATCGCGCCCTTGAAGAGCTCTATCGTCGTCGGACCGATATCAAGTCCCATCATGTCGGGCTTGATCTCCTCGCGACCCACTATGGTGGTCTCGGCATCCTCGACGATCGCGTCGGCAACCACGAAGTCAACGGGCAACAACAGCTCGACATCGCGATCCAGCGCTTTTTGCAGCATCGCCTTGGCAGGCTCGACCCAATCGGGCTCGACAAGCGACTTGCCGACACTCACGCCTTTGGCGACCAGGAGCGTGAAACACATCCCGCCACCGATGATCAGCGTGTCGACACATTCCAGCAGACGATCGATGACGCCGATCTTCTCCGAGACTTTCGAGCCCCCGAGGATCGCGACGAACGGGTGCTCGGGGGCGGTCAGCATGTCCGTCAGTGTCTGGATCTCACGCGACAGCAGCAGGCCGGCAACCGCTGGCAGATAGCCCGCGACCCCAACGGTGGACGCGTGAGCACGATGTGCGGCGCCGAAAGCATCGTTGACGTAGATATCCGCGAGTGAGGCGAGCGCCTTGGCGAATTCCGGGTCGTTGGTCTTCTCGCCGGGATGGAACCGCACGTTTTCCAGCATCAGGATCTCGCCGTCGATCATGCGATCCACTGCCTCGCGTGCCTCAGGCCCGACGATATCGTCGACGAACACGACGTTGCGTCCGATCAGGCGTTGGAGCACCCGACGGACGGGCCGGAGACTGTACTGCGGATCACGCTCACCCTTCGGCCTGCCGAGATGGCTGATCACGATGACGCGGGCTCCGTGGTCCACCAGGTAGCGCAGTGTGGGTAGCGCCGCGCGCACGCGCGTGTCATCGGTGACGGACCCTTCGCTCAGCGGTACGTTGAAGTCCACACGGACCAGCACGCGCTTGCCCCGGACATCGACGTCTTTGACCGTCTGCTTCGAGAACATGAGCGATACCTTTCCTCATTCACGAAGACGGCCGAGCGATTCGCCGCCCGGCCGTCGTCTTGCGTGTTCTCTACCCGATCAGGTTGATCAGGTCCTTCACACGGTTGCTGTAGCCCCACTCGTTGTCGTACCAGGAGATACACTTCACAAACGTTCCCTCGCCGCCCATGACCATGGTCTGCATCGAGTCGAAGACAGAGCTGGCAGGGTTGCCGACGACATCGATGGAGACGATCGGGTCCTCGCAGTACTCAAGGTAGCCCTTCATCGGACCCTCCGCCGCAGCCTTCATGGCGGCGTTGATGTCATCACGCGTCACGGACGTACCCAGCTCGGCGACCAGGTCGACGACCGAACCGTCCGGCGTAGGAACACGCATCGACATGCCGTCGAGCTTCCCCTTCATGTCGGGCAACACGAGACCGATCGCCTTCGCGGCACCGGTCGAGGTAGGGATGATCGACATCGCCGCTGCGCGCGCCCGGCGAAGATCTTTGTGCGGCAGATCGAGAATGTTCTGATCGTTGGTGTAGCTGTGAATGGTGTTCATGAAACCCTGCTTCAGCCCGAAGCTGTCACGTAGCACCTTGGCGAACGGCGCCAGACAGTTGGTGGTACACGAAGCGTTGCTGATGATGTGGTGCTTCTCGGCATCATAGTCGCCCTCGTTCACGCCCAGGACGATGGTGATGTCCTCATTCTTAGCCGGTGCCGAGATGATGACCTTCTTGGCCCCTGCGTCACGATGCGCCTGTGCCTTGGTCGCATCGGTGAAGAAGCCGGTGGATTCGACCACGATGTCGATGCCGAGCTCAGCCCAGGGCAACTCGGCCGGATCGCGCATGGAAAGCACCTTGACGAAACGACCGTCCACAGTGAATCCGTCATCCGTGGCCACAACACGCTCACCGAACTTGCCGTGCACGGAGTCGTACTTCAGCAGATGCGCGAGTGTCGCTGCATCGGTGAGGTCGTTGACTGCGACGACATCGATGTCGGGATCGCTCTCGCACGCACGAAACACAAGACGGCCGATCCTGCCGAAACCGTTGATCGCGACTCTCTTAGTCACAAGCAGCCCCCTCCTCGGACGATTCTTCATACGTACCAGAAGGCCCCGAGGGGCCTGCCTGCATAGTACCGAAACATGACGCCAATAGCATCACGGACAACGCTCTACAACTCGCCCGCGAGTTCTTCCAAACGTCGGATCCGATGATAGACAGCGGACTTCGACAGCGGTGGCTCAGCAAGCTCTCCCAGCTCCCGCAAGCTGACCTCGGGATTCTCCACACGCAGCTCCGCGAGTTCCCTGAGGGCAGGCGGAAGGTTCTCCAGCCCCCGAGTATCGGCAAGGAGTCGGATGGCCTCGATCTGCTCCATCGCGGCTTTGGCACTCTTCTCGAGGTTTGCCGTCTCGGCGTTGACCAGTCGGTTCACGTCGTTGCGCATGCTCTTGATGATCCGTACGTCCTCGGTTCGTAGCAGCGCCTGGTGCGCACCCACCCGGGCAAGGAACGTCACGATCGCCTCGGCACCCTTGAGGTATACCGCATAGGTGCCGCGTCGCTGGGTCATGCGCGCAGGCATCTCGAACCGCTCCATGAGCGACACGAGATCGTTGGCCATCTCCTCGGTCTCAGCAGTCAGCTCAAAGTGGAAATCCCCGTGCGGATCGGCAACGAACCCGCCGCCCAGGAAGGTGCCCCGCAGATACGAGACAGCACAGCAGTCGCGCTTCACGAGCCACGGCGGGATGCTGTAGACGGGGGTGAGCTGCTCGTTGACGATGCCGAGTTCGAGTAGCGCAGGTGCGAGTTTGGGCTGAGAGGGCACCGTGATCAGATAGTTGTTGGAGCGATGGAGCACCGATCGCCTCACAGTGAGCTCAGTGCCCAGATCGAACAGTCCGTGGAGAAGCTTGATGGCCTTGCGAGCCACGGGGGCCGTCTCGGTGGCGATCTCGAGGCGGAACCGCTCATTACCTGTGAAGTGAAGCGTGCCCTCTACGCGCACAAGAGCCGAGAGCTCCGCGCGCGGGCAGCACTGCCGTCTCGCCTCGACGCGAGAGAGCTCATCTTTGACCTCGGCCGTGAACGACACTACAACACCTCCCCGAGGGCGTGACACAAGCTGACTGCATCATGATGCATCGGGAACTCGGCGTCAGCGAGATCACGTGCGACCACATCGATGCCAAGGGTACGGATCTGCTCGCGCACCGCTGCGGAGCCATCCACCGCGGGTACGCCTTCAGGAAGCGGCGAGGCATCCGTGTCGTGCAGAAGCACGACGTCGATCGCGTCGGCAAGACCGTGAGCAATGACAGCGTCGACATGCTCGCGTGCGTCCATCCCGGTCGTCTCGCCGCGCTGGTTCGCCACGTTGCACACATAGACGACACGGGCTTCCGTATTCTGAAGCGCCTGTGCGACGCCGCCGACAAGAAGGTTCGGCATGATGCTCGTGAACAGGCTCCCCGGACCGATCACGACAACATCGGCGGCCATGATGGCATCCAGCGCCGGTGGATAGGCCGAAGGAGCCTCCGGTGACAGGCAGACACGCATGATCGGGCCCGAACTCTGCGCGACGAGCGCCTGCCCGCTGACGTGCGACCCTGTGGAGTCCAGCGCCTCGAGAACGACGTCTTCGAGCGTGGACGGCAAAACCCGTCCGCAAGTACCGATGATCTCGCCCGCAGCATCTATCGCCTCGGCGAATCCGCCCTCGATGTCCACAAGTGCCGCGATGATCAGGTTGCCGAGAGAATGGCCGGCCAGACCCTCCCCTGCGGCAAAGCGGTACTGAAACACGCGTGCAAGTTCGCTGTCTTGCGGAGCGAGCGCAACAAGGCAGTTGCGGATATCGCCGGGTGGCAGGATGCCGAGCTGGCGTCGCAGCGCGCCCGACGATCCACCGTCATCGGCGACCGTGACCACCGCGGTCACGTCGTAGCCCATAGTCTCCAGACAACGGAGGACGAGTGGAAGCCCGGTGCCGCCACCGATGGCGACCGCACGCTTGTCTCCGACGCTCATCGCGCTCCCTTGTCTTTGCCGATGTCGCGATGTGCCACGTTCACCGCATAACCATGCGACCGCATATGCTCGGCGGTGCGCTCCGCTAGCACGACGCTGCGATGCATGCCTCCCGTGCATCCGAGGGCGATGTGCAGGTGGGTCTTGCCCTCGGCAACGTAGTCGGGCATCAGCAGGTCGAGCAGATCGAACCATTTCTCCAGAAACGCCTTGGTCTCAGGACGGTCGAGGACGAACGTCCGGACCGGTCGCTCCAGACCCGTCTTCGAACGCAACCGGGTCACGTAGAACGGATTCGGCAGGAACCTGACATCCATCACCAGGTCCGCATCGACCGGGATGCCGTACTTGAAGCCGAATGATGAGACGGTCACATTCAGGGTGTCGTGCTGACTCCGCGAGGCGAAAGCCTTCCGGATGACGGCCCTGAGTTCCTGGGGCAGCAGGTTGCTCGTGTCCACGATGTGGTCCGCACGTTCACGAATCGCACGAAGTATCTCGCGCTCCGTGGCGATGCCCTCGGCGATGGAACCTGCCTCAGCCAGCGGATGCCTACGCCGCGTCTCCATGAAGCGCTTGATGAGCGTCTTGTCATCGGCTTCAAGGTAGAGCACCCGATACGGGGTGCCCGTCTTGTCCAGCTCATCCAGCGCGGCACTGAGCTCCGCAAAGAACGAGCGGCCGCGTACGTCACAAACGACCGCCACGCGGCGGATACGGCTCTCGGGCAGATCGGACAGCTCGACCAGGCGGGTGATGAACGCCGGCGGCAGGTTGTCTATGCAGAAGTAGCCCAGGTCCTCGAAGGTATGGATGGCCTCCGAACGACCGGCGCCCGACATGCCGGTGATCACAACAAGATCACGTTCGGCGACGCCAGGGTCGACCTCCTCGTCGCGAGGCGATTCTCTCATCGGTCCCACCGCCTAGCGGTCGTTGTCGACGAGCTTGGTCCCGATGCTGCTCACTACCGCGATGAGCACCGCAGCGACTATCGTTTGCCACAACCCGGTGGTATGTACGCCGTCTACGAGCGCGGCGACCAGATACAGGATCGCGGCGTTGACCACGAGACCGAACAGTCCGAGCGTGAGTATCGTGATCGGCAGCGTGAGAATCTTCACCACCGGCCTGATGATGGCGTTGGCGAACGCGAGCACGAGCGCCGCGATGACGGCGGCGGGCCAGAAGGTGTCGACCTGAAGCAATGCCTGGTTGGACAGGTAGGCCACGCCGAACAACGCAACAGCCGAGACAAGCATTCGCATGATGAACTTCATCGTATGCCCCTCCTCATGTGTCCGTTCAATACGGCCATCGCCGCAAGTTGCCCAAGTATAGCAAGCGTGACTGACCCGGACGTCTATCCGGCGCCTTCGTTCTGGTGCAGTGCTGCGAAGATGTCGCCGGCGACAGCCTCGCTGACGCCGGGAGCCTCCGCGATCTGCTCTGCAGACGCCTCGCGCAACTTGCGCAGCGAACCGAAGTGCCGAAGGAGGGCCTGCTTGCGTTTCGGCCCTACGCCGGGTATGTCATCGAGGACCGACGCTGTCATCGCCTTGCCACGCACCTCCCGGTGGTACTCGATGGCGAAACGATGGGCCTCATCTCTGACGCGCTTGATCAGATACAGAGATGACGATCCCGTGGGCAGGGTCACCGGTTCATCCCATTCCGGGATATAGAGTTCCTCCTCGCGCTTGGCCAAAGCCACAACAGGGATGCGTATGCCTAGTTCGGCCATCGCACCTACCGCAGCGCTCAACTGTGGCTTCCCGCCATCCACGACCACCAGGTCGGGCGTGGTCGCGAATCGCGTGTCGCCATCGATCTCGCGGACGAAACGCCGTCGGAGGACCTCGCGCATCATCGCGATGTCATTGGCCTCCTCGGCCTCCATGCGTATCTTGAAGCGCCGATACGCCTTGTGGTCAGCCCGCCCGCCGGAGAAGACGACCATCGAGCCAACCGAGTGACGTCCATGCAGCGTCGAGATATCGAAGCACTCGATGCGTAGCGGCGGTACGGGAAGCGCGAGTGCGCTCTCGAGTTCGAGCAGCGCCCGGTTCGTGCGCTCCTCGTCATACCGCGTCCGATGCCGGTAGCGCATCAGCGCATGACGCGCGTTCGTGGCCGCAAGTTGCGACAACGCCTTCTTCTCGCCACGCAAAGCGACGTGTACGTTCACCTTCGAACCTCGCAACCCTCCAAGCCACTCCCCCACGGCCTCTGCTGAATCCGGCAACGAGGGAACGAGAACCTCTTTGGGCACGTGCGACGCCTGCCCGTAGTAACGCAGCAAGAACCCTTCGACGAGCTCGGACTCCGGAACGTCGAAGCCTTTGTCGAGTATGAATTCGTTGCCGATCAAGACGCGGCCCTCGCGCACCAGGAAGACATGGACTCCGGCGATCGTCTCCTCGCGTTCGATACCGATGACATCCATATCGAGCGGTCTGTCCGAGACGACCTTCTGCTTCTCGAGGACCGTCCGCACCGCTTCGAGTGAGTTGCGCAGCCGGGCAGCCCGTTCGTAGTCCAGATCGGCGGCGGCCTCCCTCATCGCTGCTTCGAGGTCGCACGCCACTTCGGTCTGACGGCCCTCGAGGAATGCCACGACCTTGCCGATCTGCTCGGCGTACTCCTCCTGCGTCACAGCCCCCACGCACGGCCCCGGACCCTTCCCCACGTGATAGTCGAAGCACGCTTTGCCGGTGGGCTTGCCGCCCTCTCGTGTCAGGCGCTTCCACTCGACGCATGTCGCCCGACAGATAGGGTGGACGCGGCGCGCCACCTCGACGGTCTCGCGGGCCGCCCGGGAGTCGGTGTACGGACCAAAGTAGCGTGTGTCGGGGCGCTTGCGCTCGCGGGTGTACTTGATAGCCGGGAACGGGTCGCCGGTGGTGATGGCGATGTAGGGGTAGCTCTTGTCGTCACGGTAGTCCACATTGTACGGCGGGCGAAGCTGCTTGATGAGGTTGGCCTCGAGTATGAGCGACTCGACCTCGGTATCGGTGACCATGTAGTCGAACGAGGTCACCTGCTCCATCATCAGCGGGATCTTCTCGCGGTCGTCGTGGCCCGAGACATACTGCCGCATGCGCTTGCGCAGCGATTTGGCCTTGCCGACGTAGAGGACTTCGCCGTCGGTCGCCTTCCACAGGTAGACTCCGGGTCCGTCGGGTACCCGTGACAGCTGCTGCTTCAGATCCTCTGTGGCCACAGGACCTCCCTACGGGGCCTTCGTGCGCTCCGGCTCGACACTGGCGCCGCGGCCCTCGAGCACCGGCTTGAGAAAACGGCCCGTATGCGACGTGGGCTCAGCGGCGATCTGCTCGGGCGTGCCGCTCACCACGATCTCGCCGCCACGGTCGCCGCCTTCGGGTCCCAAGTCGATGATGTGATCGGCGCTCTTGATGACATCGAGGTTGTGCTCGATGACCAGGACGGTGTTCCCTGCGTCAACGAGTCGCTGCAACACGACCAGAAGTTGACGGACGTCATCGAAGTGGAGACCCGTGGTGGGCTCGTCCAGGATGTAGAACGTCCGACCGGTGGACCGCCTCTGGAGTTCACTCGCGAGTTTGACCCGTTGTGCCTCGCCACCCGACAGCGTGGTGGCCGGCTGGCCGAGCTTGATGTACCCGAGCCCCACATCGAACAGCGTCTGGAGCTTGCGCCGGATCGGCGGGATGTTGGTGAAGAAGTACAGCGCCTCTTCGACCGACATCCCGAGGATGTCGGAGACAGTCTTGCCTTTGTAGGTGACCTGAAGCGTCTCCCTGTTGTAGCGCTTGCCCTTGCAGACCTCGCAGGGCACGTACACATCCGGCAGGAAGTGCATCTCGATCTTGATCTGCCCGTCGCCCTTGCACGCCTCGCAACGTCCGCCACGCACGTTGAAGCTGAAGCGACCAGGCGCGTAACCTCGCGCTTTCGCCTCAGGTGTGGATGCGAAAAGCGACCGCACATCGTCCCACAATCCAGTGTAGGTGGCGGGATTCGATCGCGGCGTACGGCCGATGGGGCTTTGGTCGATCGTGATGACCTTGTCGATATGGCTGAGCCCCTCGAGGCGATCATATCGGCCGGTGCGCTGACGCGCGCGGTGAATGGCATTGGAGAGCGCCGGCGCGAGAGTGTCGGCCACCAGCGAGGACTTCCCCGAACCGCTCACACCGGTGACGAGAACGAGGTTGCCGAGCGGAACATCCACGTCGATCGACTTCAGGTTGTGCTCCCGGGCTCCGAGCACGCGGAGGTATCCCCTATCGGCGGAGCGACGTCCGTCCGGGACGGGAATCGAACGCGTGCCTGACATGTAGGCGCCGGTCAGCGACTCGGCACACTCCATGATCACGGCGGGGGCTCCCTGGCAGACGATCTCGCCACCGTGTTCGCCCGCACCGGGGCCCATGTCGATCACGTGGTCCGCAGCGCGGATCGTCTCCTCATCATGCTCGACGACGATGACGGTGTTGCCAAGGTCACGCAGGCGCTCCATCGTCGCGATCAGTCGCGCGTTGTCGCGCTGATGAAGCCCAATGGAAGGCTCGTCCAATATATAGAGCACACCCATCAGACCGGACCCGATCTGCGTCGCAAGCCGGATACGCTGCGCCTCACCACCCGAGAGCGTTGCCGTGCCACGCTCGAGTGTCAGGTAGTCGAGCCCGACGTCGACCAGGAACTTCAGCCGCTCGACGATCTCCTTGATCAATCGCCGCGCGATCTGCTCTTCACGATCCGTGAGTTCGAGACCCTCGAAGAATGCGAGTGAGTCTTTGGCCGACAGCCCGGTGACCTGCGAGACGTTCTTCCCGCCGAAGGTCACGGCTAAGATCTCGGGCTTCAGCCGGGCTCCCCCGCATGATTTGCACGGGATGACCGCCATGTACTCCTCGAGCTTCTCTCGCACATTCTCCGACTCGGATTCCTCGTAGCGGCGCATCACCGATGCAAGAGCGCCCTCGTATTTCGTGTACCAGGACGTCTCGCGCCCGTCGCGCGTGACATAGTCGAGCCGTATGCGCTCCACGCCGAGGCCATTGAGGAGCCCATCCCGCACCTTCGCGGGCAACTCCTGCCACGGGGTGTCGATGTCCGCCCCCAGGTGGATCGCCGCAGCTTCCACGAGCTGCGGATAGTAGTTCATGTTGCCCGAGAAGGGCTTGATCGCCCCCTCGGCCAGTGTAAGCGTGCCGTCGGGCACGATGAGATCCGGGTCTGCCTCAAGGCGGCTACCCAGACCGAGACAGTCGGGACACGCGCCGTACGGGCTGTTGAAGGAGAAATCCCGAGGTGCAAGTTCATCCATCGAGAAGCCATGGTCGGGGCAGGCCAGCGCCTGAGAGAAGACGAGCTCATCGCCGTGGACGATGGCGATGACCACCGTACCCGCAGCTAGCTTCAGTCCCATCTCCACGCTCTCGGCGAGCCGGCTCTGCAAGCCCTCTTTGATGGCAAGACGGTCGATGACCACATCGATGTCGTGCTTGAACTTCTTGTCGAGCACGATCTCCTCGTCAAGGGTGCGAACCTCTTTGTCGACGCGAACGCGCGTGAAGCCCTCCGCTTTCAGCTCGCCGAGGAGCTTCCCGTACTCGCCCTTACGACCCTTGACGATCGGCGCGAGCACCTGGAACTTCGTGCCTTCCGGAAGGCGCAGGATCGCGTCTACGATCTGCTCGGCCGTCTGCTTCTCTATGCGGCGTCCGCAGACCGGACAGTGCGGGATGCCGACCCTCGCGTAGAGCAAGCGCAGGTAGTCGTACATCTCGGTCACAGTGCCCACAGTGGAGCGCGGGTTTTTCGATGTCGTCTTCTGGTCGATTGACACCGCAGGCGACAGGCCCTCGATGTGGTCGACATCAGGCTTGTCCATCTGACCAAGGAACTGGCGTGCATACGCCGAGAGGGACTCGACGTAGCGTCGCTGGCCCTCCGCGTAAATCGTATCGAAGGCGAGCGAGGACTTCCCGGAGCCCGATAGGCCGGTGATCACGACAAGCTTGTCGCGCGGTATCTCGAGGTCGAAGCCTTTGAGGTTGTGCTCTCTAGCACCGCGGATGGAGATGCGATCGAGGGACACGGACAGGTCCTTTCGTCAGGGTAGCTCTCTCGCGAACCTTCATTGTATCGCGGAACGTGCCCGTTCGGTGCGAGCACTGCGACATCCGGCCGGCCATCTGCTCGATGCTTGCCGGCAACGTGCTCGCAAAAGGTTTCCACGCCCGACACGGCGTCGAAACCTGGCTGAAACAGCGCGCCGATACGCTCCACACGGGACGCCGGGACAGGCTTCTCACCTTGGAAGATGCCGTGGAGATGCCTGAAATGGAGGGAACTTGTGGACACAAAGGTGGTTCTAGACACCATATGGGTGTTGCTCGCTGCAATGCTCGTGTTCTTCATGAACCTGGGCTTTGCGCTGGTCGAGTCTGGATTCGCCCGCGCGAAGAACACGGTCAACATCATCTCGAAGAACTTCGTGGTCTTCGCCGTGGCCACCATCACCTTCCTCGCCATTGGCTGGGGGCTGATGTACGGGGACGGCAACGGCATCATCGGCCTGAAGGGCCTGTTCTTCATCGGAGGCGCCGACAACAGTCCAATGGTCGGTGAGGCGTATGAGGGCGTCTACTCGGCACTTGGCTGGGCAAGCGTCCCTTTGCTGGCGAAGTTCTTCTTCCAGCTTGTCTTCGCCGGCACCGCGGCGACTATCGTTTCCGGTGCGGTAGCCGAGAGGATCAAGTACGTCTCCTTCATCGTCTTCTCGTTCATCCTGGTCGCTTTCATCTACCCCATGATCGGTCACTGGGTGTGGGGCGGCGGCTGGCTCGCCGAGCTGGGCTTCTTCGACTTCGCAGGCTCGACGGTCGTCCATTCCGTGGGCGCATGGGCCGCACTCGCGGGGGTGTTGGTCTTGGGACCGCGCATTGGCAAGTACGGCAAGGACGGCTCCGTGCGAGCGATTCCCGGTCACAACATGACCTCGGCTATGACCGGTGCGCTGATCCTGTGGTTCGGCTGGTTCGGATTCAACCCCGGCAGCACCATGGCCGCAGACCCCATGGCGATCTCACACATCATGGTGACGACGAACATCTCTGCGGCAGCAGGAGCACTGTCCGCGACATTCCTCGCCTGGAAGCTGCTCGGCAAGCCTGACATCGGCATGACCATCAACGGCGCGCTCGCAGGACTCGTTGGCATCACCGCAGGCTGCGCATTCGTGAGTATCGGCAGCTCCCTTGTCATCGGTGCACTCGCAGGCATGCTGATCGTGGTAGGCGTGCTCTTCCTCGACAGAGTGAAGTGGGACGATCCGGTAGGCGCCATAGCAGTGCACGGTATGGGCGGAATCTTCGGAACACTCGCAGTCGGCCTGTTCGCACAGGACAAGATCATGCCCGGAACGACCGGGGACGGCCTGTTCTTCGGTGGCGGATTCTCGCTCTTCTTCAAGCAGCTGGCGGGCGTGGGAGCGGTAGGGCTCGCGGTCTTCACGATCTCGCTCGTCGTATGGCTCACGATACGGGCGACCATCGGCGTGCGTGTGTCCGAGGAAGAAGAACTCGAAGGTCTGGACATCGGCGAACACGGCAACCGTGCATATCCGGACTTCGTTCAGACGGAGACCGTCGCCTAACCGTCGTGGGATATGTAGAAGTGACTGCTCATCCCGGATGCTCAAGACAAGGAGAAGCACCGTGAAGAAGATAGAGGCCATCATCAAGCCCCACCGTCTCGATGACGTCAAAGAGGCGCTCGCTTCGCTGGGCGTGACCGGCATGACCGTGTACGAGGTCAAAGGGTTCGGACGCCAGAAGGGGCACACTGAGGTCTACCGCGGCGCCGAGTACACCGTGAACTTCGTGCCGAAGCTCAAGATCGAGATAGTCGTCGACGACGAACTGGCCCTCAAGGTCGAAGAAGCGATCGTCGAGGCTGCCCGTACCGAGAAGATCGGTGACGGCAAGGTGTTCACCTACGACTGCGAAGGCGCTGTGCGCATCCGCACCGGCGAGCGCGGTCCGGACGCACTGTAGACGACAGTGACCGGGCCGAGCGGGATAGTCGCAACACTCATCGAGGAACGCGCACGCATCGTCGCTGATGCTCGGCCGGGTACCGCCGCCGCGCGGGAGCTTGCACAAGTGACAGACGAGGCCGTCTCCGCTCTTGCGGAGGCGGCCTTCGCATCGTGCCCGGGGCAATGGGCGGTCGTCGCGCTCGGAGCATACGGCGCGTCTCGCTTGCTCCCCCATTCGGACATCGATCTGCTCATCCTGTCTGAGGTCTCGGGTCGACAGTTGAAACCGTACGTCGAACGGCTTCTATACCCGCTATGGGACGCCGGTCTCGAGGTAGGGCAACAGGTTCGCTCCCGCTCGGACCACGCGAAGCAGTGCACGCAGACTCTCGAGATACTGACGTCGTCTCTCACCGGTAGACCCCTTGCGGGCGACCTGGCGTATGCCGAAGCGGTTCTGGCGAAAATCGCCGGACGTGCACGCAGACACCAGAACCAGGTGCTGAAAGCACTGTCGGCGCGCAACAGACCGGGCTCCCCGTACCACCTCGAACCCGACCTCAAGGAGGGCATCGGCGGACAGCGTGACATCGACGAGCTCGTGTGGCGCGCGGCGATCAGAGAGGGTGCGGTCCGACACCGCGTGTCCGCACCTGACCGCGAAGACGATGACCCGCTGTGCGACGCGCAGGACACGATCACGGGCGGGCGGTGGCGGGTGCAAGCTACCCTGCGTCGCAAGAGCTCGCGCTTCACCTTGGATATCGCCCCCGAGTCGGGGACGAGTTCAATGCATGCCGCACTGGCGACTGTGGATATGCTGTTGCGCGATGCCCGGGGTGATCACGACCTGGAACCGCCATCGGGCTGGACTGCCGCCGACCTGCTCTCGGCCCTGGATGAGGGGACCGTGAGTCTTCCGGCGCTCGAGCGCGCCGCATTTCGTGGTGAGTTCGACAGATTGGTTTCCGGGATGTCGGAATTGATGACCCTTCGCAGGCCCGGACTCGGCCACCGACTGACGGTCGGCGCTCACATGCTGCGCGCCGCTGCCCTGGTCCCCAGCGTCGGGGACGAGGACCCGCTTGCAGCCCGAGTTCTCCGCGACCCGGAAGGACGGCGCCCGCTTCTGGCGGCCGCACTCGTGCATGATGCGGGGAAGGCGACACCGGGAGGAGGTCACGCCCAACGAGGGGTATCCGCAGCAACCATGTTCGCCCGGATGGCGACCTTCGATGACGTCGATACGAGAACTACAGAGACTCTCGTGCGGGAGCACCTGCTTCTCGCGGAGACGGCGGCCACCTCCGACACACAGGATGACGATGTGGTTCTCGATGTCGCGGCGCGAGTCGGCGACGTCGTCACGCTTGGCTTGCTCTACGTCCTGACCGCCGCGGACAGCATGGCCACAGGACCCGGAGCCTGGTCACGCTGGCACGCGGCGTTGGTGGGCGGCCTTGTCGGCGCCGCGAGTATCGCGCTGACCGAACCCGGAGCTGCGACTATCGCCGATCGTGCGCAGCTGATCCGTATCGAGGCGCTGGAAGCTCTGCCGTTCGGTTCTCCACTCGCTTCCGTCGTTCGGGCCATGCACTACCGCTACCTCGTGGATCGCGACTGTGCGACCGTCATCGCCGAGGCCACGCTCGTGGACTCAATGAACCGCGGCGTGTCGGGTGCGCCGCTTGCGGTGCGCGTGACCTCGGGACCCGTGTCAGACACCTATCGCCTCACTGTCGCTGCACTCGATCGCGCGGGCATATTCGCAACGATCGCCGGGTGCATCACACTCGCCGGGCTCGACATCATGGATGCAGAAGCGCACGCGGTCGGACGCGTCGTCCTCGACAGTTTCGTGGTGACCTCGGCCACTGCAGCCGGCGTGGATCCCGCCACATGGAATCGACTCGAGAGAGAACTCCGCGCCGCACTCGCCGGCAACCTCGCGCTCGAAACACGACTCGAGGAGCGCCGCGCTCACTACGCGAACGGCGAATGCGATACTCCGATCACGGTCAAGTCGGACACGGGCTCGGCACGCATCACCAGCGTGCGAGTGACCGCGCCGGACAGAGTCGGGCTGCTCCATGACATTGCGACTGAGATGACACGCGCCGGATTGACTATCGTCCGCGCACGCGCGCTTGTGCAGGATGGCATGGCGAACGATACGTTCCTGGTCACCGACGCCGATGGAGAAGCGCCACGAGACCCGGGGCTTCTCGGCCATCTCGCCATGGGCATCAGGGAGCGCTGCGGCTAGGGCGCCAGCACCCGCATGATCTCCTCATACTCCTCTTTCGTGATCTCGCCACGGGCAAGCCGTTCACGCGCTACCGTGAGTGCGCGATCCGCTTCAGTGGGAGTCGTCCCCACACCGTGATCATGACCGCCCGAGCGCGTGAACCACGCAACGATGAGAACCACGCCGACTATCAGGATCGCTACACCAAAAAGCAGAACGAGCAGCTCGCCTGCACCCAATCCGCCGTAGAAGCCACCGCCGTTCATCATTGTGCGCTCAGCTCCTTCAGATAGCCGATCAAGTCGGCCATGTCTTGATCGTCCATGTTCCAGCGCGGCATGATCGGATCGAGTGTGTCACCAGAGGGTTCGATGCCATCCCGGATCGCAGCCCTGATGTCCGACTCCGTCCAGGCAGGCTCGGAGTCACCCTCGTGTGACGTATGCGGCGCGGTGAGCGCTGCATACGTGATGTCGGGCGCATCATACGTACGCCTCATCATCACGAACTGTCCGCCCGCGCCGTCGGCGCCGTGACAGCTTGCACAACCGGTGCCGCCCATCATCCCGGGTCCAAACGTCGCGCTTCTCCCGATGAGTCCGTTATGCCCGACACCGGAGAAGAAGATCTGCTCACCGTTCGAAGAGTAGGCACCCGGTTGAGCAGTGTCGTTCCCCGGCAGCCCACCCATAGGGCCCCTCGGCGATGTCACGGGTGCGTCCACGGCGCTCTGCCCGCACCAGGGGCAGACACCACGGAGGGCGCTTCCGCCGAATAGAACCATGACCACCAGTACCGCTCCCACGAGCAGGAGCAGTATGCCGAACCCGATCAACCAACCATGCTTCATAATGCCGCCTCCTCATCGCATGCCAGGAGCGATGGTCGCCAGAATAGACCACCCGGCTTACGTTCCCAATGTGACGGGAACGTAAGCCGGGTGATGGGTCCAAGGAGTGCTGCCCTGTGACCGAGCGTCTCGTCTCAGGACTGCTCGGGCTTCTGCCTTAGATACCGGCCAACAAGTCTCTGACCACCTTGGGATCAGCAAGTGTCGACAGATCGCCGAACGCTTCCATATCCCGCTCACCGGCAGCTATCTTGCGCAGGATGCGGCGCATGATCTTCCCCGAGCGGGTCTTGGGCAGGTCGTGGGCGAACTGGATATGGTCGGGCTTCGCGATGGGCCCGATCACCTTGCGGACGTGACCCGCCAGGATGGTCGCCAGATCATCGCTCTCAAGCTGACCGTCTTTGAGCACGACGTACGCATGGATACCTTCGCCCTTGACGGGGTGCGGGAACCCCACAACGGCGGCCTCGCTCACGGCCTCGTGACTGACGAGCGCACTCTCGACCTCCGCGGTACCCAGGCGATGCCCGCTGACGTTGATGACGTCATCGACGCGTCCCAGCAACCAGTAGTCCCCTTCGGCATCGACTCTTGCGCCGTCACCCGTGAAGTATCGGCCGGCGAAACGCTCGAAGTAGACTTCGCGCATGCGCGCGTGGTCAGGATCGCCCCACGTGCCGCGCAAGATGCCCGGCCACGGTCGCTTGATGGTCAGATAGCCGCCCTCGCCAGGTTCGGCCCGGCTGCCATCCTCGCGAACGACTTCCGGCTCGATGCCGAAGAACGGCCATGACGCCGAGCCGGGCTTGAGCGGTGTTGCTCCCGGGAACGGCGTGATCAGAAAGCCGCCCGTCTCCGTCTGCCAGTACGTGTCAACGATAGGGATCTCGCCCGCACCGATCGTCTGGTGATACCACGACCAGACCTCAGGGTTGATCGGCTCACCCACCGTGCCGAGCAGGCGGAGGCTGGTCAGGTCGTAGCGTCCCGGCCATCCCGAACCGTGCCTCATGAGTGCGCGTATCGCAGTGGGAGCGGTGTAGAAGATGTTCACACGGTACTTCTCGACGATCGCCCAGAAGCGCCCGGGGTCGGGGTAGGTGGGCACGCCTTCGAACATGAGCGACGTCGCGCCTGCAGCCAGGGGCCCGTAGACGATGTAGCTGTGACCGGTGATCCACCCGATGTCAGCGGTGCACCAATACACGTCCTCGTCCCGGTAGTCCATGACGGTCTTGAAGGTCAGTGCCGAGTACAGCAGGTAGCCCGCTGTCGTGTGCAGCACGCCCTTCGGCTTGCCGGTGGATCCGGAAGTGTACAGGATGAAGAGCGGATCTTCGGCATCCATCTCGACAGGCGGGCAGGGTTTGCGGACCTCGGGAGCCGATATCTCCTGATGCCACCAGGTGTCACGACCCGGCTCCATGTCCACGTCGCCGGCGCCGCGTCTCACGACTATGCAGGCCTCCACACTCGGGCACTCGAACAACGCTTCGTCGGCGGCGGCCTTCAAAGCGACCTTGCGTCCACCCCGGATGCCCTCGTCAGCCGTGATCAGAAGTCGCGCTCCGCAGTCCTGGATCCTGCCGCGAAGTGCACTGGCCGAGAAGCCACCGAAGATGACGGAGTGGATAGCGCCCAGACGGGCACACGCGAGCATCGCGATCGCAAGCTCGGGGATCATCGGCAGATACAGCGCGACCCGGTCGCCCTTCTCCACACCCTTCTTCTTGAGGACGTTTGCGAACTTGCTGACCTCATAGTGGAGTTGCTGGTAGGTGTAGGTCCGGCTCTGGCCGTCGTCCGCCTCCCAGATCAGCGCGGCCTTGTTACGGCGCCAGGTGTTGAGATGACGGTCGAGGCAGTTGGCGGATACGTTGAGCGTGCCACCTTTGAACCAGGTGTAGTCCAGGTCGGCGAAACCGCCGGACATGACTTGCTTGTAGGGTTCGATCCACTCGAGCTCAGCTTTCGCCATCTCATCCCAGAAGGCCTCGGGTTCTTCGAGAGATCGACGGTAGGCTTCGGCGTACGCCTCTTTCGAGTTGATGACCGCACGCGCTGCGAACTCCTCCGACGGCTGAAACGTGCCGCCTTCTGCAGACAGATGCTCGATCGTGGGGTCGCCGTTATGCCGGTCCGACATCAGTGCACCTCCGTTTGTGGACTATCAGGTGCATACCCTTAAGCCGATTGTTGACGCCCGCGCTCCGCATGGCAAGATGAAGTACGGCAAATGCGCGCTACTGACGAACCTGCATGGGAGAGACATGCTGACTCGCAAGTACGATCATCTTCGGAATCGCATCCAAAATCTAGGCAGCGCCCTGATCGCCTACTCCGGCGGGGTCGACTCCACACTCCTCGCATTTGCAGCTCATGTCGTCCTCGGCGAGCGTTGCCTCGCCGTGCTCGCGATCTCCGATGTCCACACTGCCGGGGAGATCGAAGGCGCCAGAGCCACAGCGCGGGACCTCGGGCTCAGGTTGCTCGAGGTCGAGACATACGAGCTCACCGATCCGCGCTTCCGAATGAACCCTGCTGACCGCTGTTACTACTGCAAGAGTGAGATGTTCGGACTGCTCCGGACGGTCGCGGATGCCCGAGGCATCAAATGGGTGCTCGATGGCAGCAACGCGGATGATGCCTCCGACCACCGTCCCGGACGACGGGCGGCCCGTGAGTACGGTGTCGCAAGTCCCCTGCTGGAAGTGGGGTTGCACAAGGAAGAGATTCGCACGCTCTCACGGGAGCTGGGTCTACCAACGTGGGACAAGCCGTCGATGGCATGCCTGGCTACCCGCTTCCCCTACGGTACGCCGATCACCGAAGACGGAATCGAGCGCGTGGGGCGTGCCGAGCAAAGCATCCGCGACCTCGGCATCCGTCAGTTCCGCGTACGCGCCCATGGAGACGTCGCGCGCGTGGAGGTCGAACCTGAGGAGATGCAGCATGCGTGGGAACTCCGCGAAGCAGTCTCCGCGGCCGTGAAAGCAGCCGGGTTCACCTTCGCTGCACAAGACCTCGAAGGCTACCGCACAGGCAGCATGAACGATGCCCTGTGCAACGACGAACTAACTCTGGATACGTCAGGCGACGAGTTCGCGTAGCGCCGCGCGTATCGCCGCCGGCATCCGCTCCCGAAGCCGTGCCGGGTCCCCCATCGCCCTGCCGAGTATCCGGGTTGTGAACGGTTGCGCCGTCTGTACGATATCGATCTCGGGGTACAGCGCGCGGGCGACGCCTTCCACCGTGGCCAGCGACTTGATGAGCAACCCGTACCCCGCCGGGATGCGGACATCGTTGGCTCCAAGCAGACGCAAGAACCCCAGTCCGAAGTGCCGGAAGTCGCGCGTCCCGTCCTCGCGAAGCGTTCCATCCAGCAAATCCGCCAACCCCGCGCGAACCACTCCTATCTTCTCGGCAGGCACATCCACGCCCAACTTCGCCGAGTAGGTAAGCGCGCGTTCGGGATCGCGATAGACGAGCGCGGCCATAACCTGCGTGATGTTCATGCGCTCCTCCGGAGTGAGGTAGCCCACGATGCCGAAATCAAGGTAGGCGATCTTGTTGTCGGGGGTGACGAACAGGTTCGCGGGATGCAGGTCGGCGTGATACCGCCCGTAGACGAAGACCTGCCGCATGAACGCGGTGGCGCCATGGACGGCGAGACCGTAGCAGTCCACGCCCGCCGCGCGCGCCTCTTCCAGGTCGGTCAGGCGCCACCCGTGCATGTACTCCATCGTGACTACCCGGCGGCTGGAGAGCGGCCAGACGATGCGGGGAGCGACAACGCGGTCGTCATCGCGGAAATCGAATGCGAACCGGTCCGCAAAGCGACCTTCGCGGCGGAGATCGAGCTCCCGGGCAACGGTGTCCGCGAACTCGTCGAGCAGCGCAACGGGGTCGAAACGCCTGGCCAGACCAAGGCGCCCGACGCGCTCGGCCAGTCGGCGGGCGACCGCTATGTCGGAGCGAATGGAATCGGCAGCACCCGGCCGCACCACTTTGATGGCAACGGTCGTGCCTGCGGGCAGCTCCTCGCCCCATACGGGCCGGTACGGTCTTGCGAGCGTTGCGCGATGCACCTGCGCGATGGAAGCCGAGGCCACGGGCTCGTCCTCGAAATCGGCCCACAGCTCTTCAGGCGTTGCGGCGAACTCCTCGGTGATGACCCGTCTGATGGCCGAGGCGGGAAGCGGAGCGACCGCGTCTTGCATGCGCTGCATCTCGGCCACGAGCTCCTCGGAGAACTCGTCGGGGCGCACCGAGATGAGCTGTCCGAGTTTGACGAATGCCGGGCCGAGCTCCTCGAACGCCAGCCGCCAGCGACGCGCGAATGCCGAGCGACGCCTCGCAGCAGGAGCGAGACCGAATGCCGCGGCGGGCACTGCAGCGAGCCCGTGCTTGATGAAGACGAGCGCTATGTTGGTACGACGTGAGGCCACGGAAGCCCCCTATCGTCCGTCGAGCTTGCGTAGGATGGTCTCCAGCATCGACTCGAGGTTGTCGATCCTGCCGCGAATCTCGCCCACTTCGAAGCGGATCTCCTCGAGAGCAGGGTCCGTGGCGTCCCCCGAGTCCGGCGCTTCTCCGCGAGCGCGTGCCTCCAGCTCCGCCTTGAGCTTCTCCTTTTCCTCGGCCACCATCGCGGCCAGGCCATCCACGAACGCGTCCGGACCGCCGGACATGCCCTCCGGCCCCCCGCTGTCTCCACGCTCCACAGCTGCCTTGAGACCCTCATCGGCGGCCTCATGCGTGAGCATCCACGCCGCAAAGAATCGCATCACATCGTCGCTCATGTCGTTTCCCCCCAGACATCGTGGGCCTCGCCGCTACGCGGTATCCGCCCCGTTTGCTCCTATACCTTCACCCGCAACAGACGCAGGCCGTTGACGATCACCAACAGCGAGACACCCGTGTCAGCGAACACCGCCAGCCACAAAGGCGCGTAGCCGAACACTGCTGCAACCAGAACCACCGCTTTCACCACTACGGAGAACCACACGTTCTGCCGGATCACGCGCAACGTCCGTCTGCCGAGACGGAACAGGCCCGGAAGCGCGTGAAGGTCGTCTGACATCAGCGCGACATCAGCGGTCTCCAGCGCCGTATCGCTTCCCGCAGCGCCCATCGCAATGCCGATACCCGCCACCGCCAGGGCCGGTGCATCGTTGATGCCATCCCCCACCATCGCGACGATCCTGTACCGGGCCGCAAGGGCCTCCACCTCCTCCATCTTGTCCTGGGGCAGTAGTCGGGCGCGGTATTCGCTCACGCCGACATCCGCAGCGATAGCCGAAGCCGTGAGTTCGTTGTCGCCGGTGAGCATGATCAGCTGCGTGATACCTTCCCGTCGCAGCCGGGCGAGTGCCTGTCTCGCCTGCGGGCGCACGGCATCCGCCAGCCCGATCAGCCCGAGAACGACACCGTCGCGCGCAACCGCCAACACGCTCATGCCGGCACCCTCGAGTCTGAGCTGCGCTTCGGTGACGTCGCCACCGAAAGGCGTAGTCTCGGACTCGACGAAAAACGGGCTGCCCACCAGATGCTCTACACCGCCGATGGTACCGCGCGTACCCTGACCGGGTACCTCGGCGAATCGATCGAGATCACTCAGCCGCGCGTCATCGCCGGCGGCTTGTACCACTGCGCGGGCGAGAGGATGTCCCGAGCCGATCTCGAGCGATGCGGCTGTCCGGAGAAGCTCGCCTGGCTCCAGATCGCCGAACGCGACGATCTCCGTCACGACCGGCTTGCCCACGGTGAGCGTCCCGGTCTTGTCGAACGCGATCGCTCCCACGCGCGCGGCGTTTTCGAGCACGGCGCCGCCTTTGACGAGGACGCCAGCCTTGGTCGCCGCGGTGATCGCCGAGACGACCGCCACCGGTGTGGAGATCACGAGCGCGCAGGGGCAGCTCACCACGAGGAGAACAAGCGCCCGGTAGAACCACGTGCTCCAGTCGCCCAGACCGGCCACACCGAGCGCGCCCAGGCCTGGTGGCACGATCGCCAGGAACACCGCAAGCGCGATGACGGCGGGCGTGTAGACGCGCGTGAAGCGGTCGACGAGCTGCTGGACGGGGGCCTTCCTTGCCTGCGCCTCTTCGACGAGTTCGACCACTCGCGCAAGCGTCGAGCTGGTCGCGGTCGCCGTGGTCGTGAACTCGATCAGGCCGCTCGTGCTCAGTGTCCCGGCGAACACATCATCTCCGACGCCCTTCTCGGCGGGTACCGGCTCGCCGGTGACCGGAGATTCATCCACTGCAGATGCGCCGCGCACCACGGTGCCGTCGAGCGGGATCCGCTCACCCGGCCGTACGATGACGGTCTCTCCGACGGCCACATCTCGCACCTCGACGAGCGCCTCGCTCCCGCTCCGGCGCACGCGTGCGCGGTCAGGAGCGAGTGCCATGAGATCTTTGATGCTGCGTCTCGTCCTGGCAAGCGACCGTGCCTCGAGCCATCCGCCGATGGCGAACAGGAAGAAGATCGTGGCCGCCTCGGTGAAGTCACCTAAAACCACCGCACCCGCGACGGCGAGGGTCATGAGCACATTCATGTCCAGCGTGCGGGCACGGAGCGCGCCCATAGCCCGACGAGCCGGCTGGATCGCACCGGTCAGTATCGACCCCGACAACAGCGCTACCGACACGTACTCCGGCAGCCCCGTGTGTCCCAGGGCCCAGCCGAACGCCAGCAACGTGCCGGACGCGACCACAAGCATGCTCGCGCGGTGCTCCGCCCACCAGCCGAGCGGCTCCTGAGTCCCTGCAGGCTCTCCCACGGGTGCGATCCCGTAGTCCATGCCACGGACGAGTGCCACGATCGCGTCCCGGGGATCGTGGGCGGGATCGAATTCGACCAGAAGGGTAGCGCTCGCGAAGTTCAGCGACGCCGAGAGGACACCATCCACGTAGCCGACCGAGCGGTCGACCGTGCGAGCGCAATCCGGACAGTCAAGCCCGGTGAGGGTGTACACGGCGTGGCTGACCGACTCGGACGCCTCTCGGGCAAGCTCGATCAGCGCACGCTCAATAGCGTCTTCCGAAACCCTGTGCGGGTCGAACGTGACTCTCACCGAGCCGCCCGCGATATCGCAGTCAGTGCCTTCGACGCCCTCGATGCCTTCCAGACGACCGCACAGGCGACCCGCGCACCCCAGGCAGTAGTACGGAGTCGCAAGCAAGCCCGACAGATCGAATTCGCGTGTCACGTGCTCCGTCATGCACTCATCCCGTCTCGGACTCCGCCGCGTGTGCGAGTCCCAGCTCGAGCACCTCTCGGACATGGTCATCGATCAGCCGGTACACCGCACGCTTGCCATCTCGACGATACGCAACCACACGCAGGTCGCGCAGCACCCGTAATTGGTGACTTACGCCAGACTGAGAGATGCCCGCGAGAGCGGCGAGGTCACATACGCACAGCTCTCTGCCGAGCAGAGCAAGCGCTATGCGGACGCGCGTCGGATCGCCCAGCGCCGAGAACACGGCCGCCAGGGCCGCGACGCAGATATCATCGGGAAGCGCTTCCGATGCAGCGGCAACGGCGGCGCCATCGACGATCATCGCGTCGCACTCGGGCCCGCAGGCTGCAGCTTCATCTGAACGTTTACTCATACGTTGAGTATACCGACACGCGACCTCGCGTCTAGGCCTCCCATGCCAGCGTGTCGGGGTTTCGCCCGAGGCGAGTCCCCGCGTCGAGCGCGTCGATGCGCGCCATCTCGGCATCACTCAGCTCGAAGGCGAGCGCGCCGGCGTTCTCGCGGATCCGTTCGGCATGCACGGACTTTGGTATGACGATCGCGCCCTTCTGCAACAGCCAACGAAGGGAGACCTGTGCCGGTGTGGCGCCATGCTCGTGAGCGATCTCCCGCAGTGTCCTGACGTCGTTCACCCTGCCGCGCATGAGTGGCGCCCACGCCTCGACAACAATGTCGTGTGCGTCGCAGAAACCCTTGAGCGATGGCTGCTGTAGCCTCGGGTGGTACTCGTACTGATCCACCATCGGTGCCACAGTCGATACCGCAAGCAACGCCTCCAGATGGTGCTGCAAGAAGTTGCACACGCCGATCGCCCGCGTCTTGCCTGAGATCAGGGCGTGTTCCATCGCACGCCATGTGGGCTCAAGCGTGCGTCGGATAGGCCAATGGATAAGGTAGAGGTCGACGTAGTCTGTGCCCAGGCGCGTCAGACTCCGATCGAGTGCGGCGAGTGTACCCTCATAACCTTGCTCCTCGTTCCACACTTTCGACGTCAGGAACACGTCTGAGCGGGACACACCACTACCATGCAGCGCCTTTCCTATCCCTTCCTCGTTGCCGTACAGCGATGCCGTATCGATGCTGCGATAGCCGATCTCGAGCGCAGAGAGCACCGACTCCTGTACCTCGGCGCCCTCTGCGGACTTGTACGTGCCCAGCCCGAACCGGGGCATCTCGACCCCGTTCGACAGCACGATCTTCGAACGTAGTGACAGCTTCACGCCTGACACCCCTAGGCGACATCTCTGCGCGAGAACACGAACACGCATGCAACGAGTGAGACGACTGCGACGATCCCGTAGAGCCACCACACCTCTCCCGGCGCGGTGCCGTCGTTGATGATCTTGCCCGGCTGCCATTCGCTGATAAGGTTCACCGGGCCGAAGAAGTCGGCCACTTCCGAGAAGTTCGAGATGAGATCGCTCACCCACATGACCACGAGGACGCCTGCAGCGATGCTTGAGGCCTTCCCGCCGCTGCGGAACGCCGAACTCGCCAGCATGCCGATGCCGCCGACCGCGAGCATGAACAACGTTCCCAATGCCATGAGCAGCCAGAAGACCTTGGCGCTCAGGTTGATGTCGTAGGTGGGGCCGAACACCTGGATGGGCACGAATGTCGCCGCCGCAAGCAGCAACACGTACGCAACCAGAGCGACGACGCGCGTGATCGCCAGCTTGACGCGAGAGACCGGTTGCGACAGCACGAGTTCCATCGTCCCATCAGCGATCTCCCCGGCGAACGCGCGACTCGTGAAGATGAGTACCGCTGACGCCACGATCAGCATCCACATGAGACCGAGGTATTCGGTCTGGAAGAACCCACCCAACGACGCGAACGAGATATCGCCACCGCCCATGATCTGCATGACCTCGGGAGGCATGCTGTCGATGAGCTGCGCATACTCGCCGCCACCGATCTTGGGATAGAACCAGACCATCATCCAGGAGTACGCGACAAGGCTGCCGATGTACCAGGCGAGCGCCGTGCGACGCTGCTGAAGTGTGGCGCGAAGGATCGTCCAGCTCATCACTCCGCGCCCCCTTCGGCCGGTGTCTCTTCCGCGCTGTTCTCCTCGTCGCGGTAGAACTCCATGAAAACCTCTTCCAGGCTCGCGTGCTCGATACTCAGGTCCCGCACGGGCTTGGTGGCAAGCCGCTTGATCAGATCGTCGAGATGGTCACCCTTCACACGAGCGTTGATGGTGTTCGGCCCCGTGAGCGTGATCCGGCTCATACCGTCGACATCAGCCAGAAACGCAGCATCGACCGGATCGGTGAATGTCACGTTGAGCTCCCGCAGACGCTTGTCGAGCAGACACCTCACGTCCTCCTCGGCAACCAGATGGCCCCTGCGGATGATACCGACGCGCTCGCAGATACGTTCGACCTCGGAGAGGATGTGACTCGATAGGAACACGGCCGCCCCGCCCGCGACACGCTCCTCGATGATGGAAAACACCGTCTCCTGGTTGAGCGGATCGAGCCCGGACGTGGGCTCGTCGAGGATGAGCAGCTCCGGATCGTGCATGAGGCCGAGGATGAGTGCAAGCTTCTGCTTGTTGCCCTTGGAGAGCTCCTTGACCCGGCGACTCGGATCGAACTCCATTCGCTGGAGGAGCTCATCGGTGAGCGCGCCCTTGCCACCGCGCAGCTGGGAGACGTAGTCGATGTGCCAGCGCCCGGTCTCCTTGTCGTAGGCTTTGACCTCGCCGGGCACGTAGCCGATCCTCCGACGCAGGTTCGCGCCGTCGAGTGTCACGTGCTCACCGAACAGGCGGGACTCCCCGGCTGTGGGCTTCAGCATGCCGAGAAGACATCGGATCGTGGTCGTCTTCCCCGCGCCGTTGGGACCCAAAAAGCCGAAGACCATGCCCTCAGGCACGCTCAGCGTCAAATCCTCGACGCCCCGTGTCTTACCGTAGTACTTGGTGAGCTGCGCGCACTCCACTACCGTCGCCACGAGTCCTCGCTCCTTCCGCGTTCACAATCACCCCCATAAGTGTACAACGCCCTTCAGAGGAGTACCTCTGTGGAACACGGCGATAGTGGGAAGTACTATGTAAGTGCGAGCCACAAACTCGAGCGTCTGTGTCAGGGGGGAACCATGGAGTGGTGGAGGGGTCTGGACACGAAGATCCAGCTTGCGATCGGCATCTCCGCAGTCGTGGTGGTCGCTGGAATCGTCACGGGTGTGGTCCTTCTTACCGGCGGTGGCAACTCGCCGGAGATCGAGCCGAAGCTTTCCGAGACGACCCTGACAGCGTCTCGCGATGCGACACCCGCCACCGAAGACGCTCCCACGGTCGTTCCGGCGACACCCACTGAGAAGAAGCCCACTCCCCCGTCCGAGTCCGAACCGGCGGATCACGTGTTCGGAGCTCTACGCGGCATCCGGGATGAGAGCGGCGGGACGTGGCAAGACCTCTGGGTTGATATCGACACCGCCGACTTCCTCACCGGGAATGCAGCACTCACCTATCTGACGAGCCAGGGCGACCAGGACTACTACGATCCGGACTACTGGTACGTTCGCGACGAAGGCGTCGCCATCACGTCGTTCAAGATCTCACCCGGCGGAGCGGGAGCCGTAGACATCACGATGTACACGTACCCTGTCATGCCTGCGATCGGCTTCTACGGCCCCTCGATGACGCCACAGCACGTCTCCTTCGGTCAGTTCTATGACGCCATCTACATGGACGAGGACAGCTCGCATCTTCTCGGCAGGCACTACTGGTTCACGGTCGAGGAAGGCAGGCTGGTCGCTATCGAAGAACAGCCTCGCGACCCCTACTACGAGCCGTAGCGGAAGGAGACATCATGTCTTTCGATCTGAAGAGCCCGAAGACCATCGCCGTGCTGGTAGTCGCCGCACTCGTGGTCCTTGCTGCAGGCGTTGGTGTGGGGTATCTCATCGTCAAACCCTCGCTGGACGAGGCCGAGAGCAAGCTGGCCGAGGCAGAAGACGCGCTGTCCAGCCTCGAATCAAGCGCGCCGGCTGAGTCGCCCACCTCCGAGCCGATGGAAGAAGTCGAGTCCTCCGGACCCGAGGAGCCGGCGCCGACAAGCTCGCCGTCGACCGCGGATGACGGCCGTTTCCCGGGGATCATAAAGTCCATCGACTCCGCATCAGGTGGGGGCTACCAGATCGTCATCGACTACGTGCAGGTGCTCGGCGGAGCCGAGGCGAACGCCGCAGCGGCGGCGCACGGAGACGAGACACCGGTGCCCAACGACTACTACGTCGTCAACGACAACCCGAAGCTTCGCACGTTCCCCGTCTCCGCCACATGCGCCGTGCTGATGCACGACTCGCCCGCGGCAGATCCCATGGATGGGTACATCATGGGCGACGTCACGATCACGTTCGACGACTTCCGCGTCAATCGCTGGGGCGCCCAAAGCTACTACCGGGGAGCGATCTACTACATCACCATCGTCGGTGGCACGATCACCAACATCGAGCACTTCTGGGTTCCGTAGAACGCACGCCGCCAATTCCATCCCGCAGGCTGTAGAGGAGACATCATGACCGAGCAGGACCCCGCCATTGCCGCAACCCGTAAACGGTCGGTGCCGATCCCGGCCATAGTCGCCGCGGTGCTTGCGGTCGCGCTCATCGGAATGGGAGCGGCGTGGTACTTCTCGGCACGCGCCGCTGCAGATCGCCTGGCGGAGACTGAGAACCGTCTCGATGCGCTCGAGGCGAGTATCACGCCGCCGGCGGAGGAGCCGGCGCTCAACGAGCCCACCGAAGATGTCGAGGATGCCCCCGTCGTGCCCGCCGGACCGCCGGAAACCACCGCGTCGAGCTACGTCAGCTATGCGTACGTGACGTCAGTATCGGCATCGGCCGGAACCTACAACCTGGCGCTCGATCTGTTCCAGATCTACTCCGGTACAGAGGCCACGAAATACGCGAACGACCACGGCTTGGCAGTGCCGTCCAATGGCATCCTGTATGTCAATGAGGACCCGGGAGTCATCGGAGTCCCCTTGGCGAACACAGCCGTGATCCGGTATGCGACAGGCGGCGTGGAGGCCCTGTCGATGGTTGCGGCGAACGCGGAACAGCTCAGGGAGTGGGCGGATGGCGATTGGGACGCGCTTCCTGGCGCCATGACCGACATGTGGAAGGTGACTGTCGAGAATGGCGTCGCAACGCGCGTCGAGATGGTCGCCATCGCCGACTAGCACGCGTCTCCCGGTCGCGGACTAGCGCCGGCGCTTCTTCACTCCGTGAGCGGAGCCCTTGCGCGCGCCCTGCTTGAGCCGCGACAGCACCTCATCGGTGGTAGTCGACTCCACCTCTGCCTTCAGCTTGACGACCTGGTCGCGCATGCGCGCAGCGGTCTCGAAATCGAGCGCTTCGGCGGCGCCGTGCATGTCCTCTTCCATCGCCGAGATGATGAGTGCGAGTTCACTGCGCGGCATCTTGGCGAGCTCCTCGGCCACGTGCACGCTCGGCTCAAGACCGGCGTCCGTCTCGCGCACGTACTGTGCGATGTCGTGGATCGCCTTTCGGATCGTCTGAGGCTCGATTCCGTGCTCGGTGTTGTACGCCACCTGGATCGCCCGGCGACGGTCGGTCTCGTCGATCGCCATCCGCATGGAGTCGGTCATCCTGTCAGCGTAGAGGATGACCTGCCCGGAGACGTTGCGTGCGGCACGTCCGATCGTCTGGATGAGACTACGGAAGTCGCGGAGGAAGCCCTCCTTATCGGCGTCGAGAATCGCCACGAGAGAGACTTCTGGGAGGTCGAGACCTTCGCGGAGCAGGTTGATGCCCACGACGACATCGATCGTCCCCGACCGCAGATCCCGCAACACCTCGATGCGTTCAAGGGTGGCAACGTCGCTGTGCAGGTAGCGGACCTTGATGCCGTGCTCGAAGAAGTACTCCGTGAGGTCCTCGGCCATCTTCTTGGTGAGCGTCGTGACCAGGACGCGTTCGTTGCGTTCCACGCGGTCTTGGATCTCAGCGATCAGGTCGTCCACCTGGCCTTTCGTCGGCCGCACTAGAATCTGTGGGTCCACCAGGCCGGTGGGCCGGATGATCTGCTCGACGATCTGCTCGCTGATGCCGCGTTCCCACTCACTCGGCGTCGCCGAGACGAACACGGTCTGATGCACGCGCTGCCGGAACTCATCAAAGTTGAGCGGTCGGTTGTCCAGGGCGCTTGGCAACCGGAACCCGTGTTCGACCAGGGTCACCTTCCGGGAGCGGTCGCCCGCGTGCATGCCGCGGATCTGCGGCACGGTCACGTGGCACTCATCGATGATGCACAAGAAGTCGTCCGGGAAGTAATCGATGAGGGTGTTGGACGGCTCGCCCGCAGCACGCCCGTCAAGGTGACGCGAGTAGTTCTCGATTCCCGAGCAGAACCCCATCGTCTCAAGCATCTCGAGGTCGTAGCTCGTACGCATCTCCAGGCGCTGCGCCTCGAGTAGTCTGCCTTCCGCTCTGAACTGAGCAAGGCGCTCCTGTAGCTCGGCACGAATCGTCTTGAGCGCGACCGCGAGCTTGGCGGGTGCCGTCACGTAGTGGGTGGCAGGCCACACGGGCAGCCACTTGAACGTCACCGTCACTTCGCCGGTGACTTGGTCGAACTCGGCGATCGAATCGATCTGGTCACCAAAGAACTCAACCCGAATGGGATGGTCCGCATACGGCGGGAACACGTCGAGGACATCCCCGCGAACGCGGAACGTACCGCGCGTGAGGTCATAGTCGTTGCGGTCGTACTGGATCTCGATCAGGTCGCGGATGAGCTTGTCACGGTCGTAGGTCTCGCCCACTGTCAGAAACGCGGCGAGTCCGGCATAGTCCTCGGGCGAACCGATCCCGTAGATGCAGCTCACACTGGCGACCACGACGACATCGCGACGAGAGAGCAGTGCGGCCGTAGCGGCATGCCGCAGCTTCTCGACTTCGGCATTGATCGAGGAGTCCTTTTCGATGAACGTGTCGGTCGTTGGAACGTACGCCTCAGGCTGGTAGTAGTCGTAGTACGACACGAAGTAGACGACCGCGTTGTCCGGCAGGAAGTCTTTGAGCTCGGAAGCCAGTTGGGCCGCCAACGTCTTGTTCGGCGCCATCACGAGCGTTGGCCTCTGGACGCGCTCGATGAGCTTCGCCATCGTGAACGTCTTGCCCGAGCCGGTCACACCCAGAAGTGTCTGGTCCCGCATGCCGGACAGGACGCCCTCAGCCAACTGCTCTATCGCGTTGGGTTGGTCACCCGCAGGCTCGAACTCGGATACGACACGCAGATCGGCCACCGGTCACCTGCTCTCGAATGCGGTCGGATACAGCTCTCGGTATCGCTCCACTTCCGAGAGTACCCGTTCGACATACGCTTCGGTCTCGGGAAAGGGCAGGCTCGAACCAACACTGGTCTCCCCGCTCCGCTCAAGCCATCTGTCCACGTTGCCGCCCCCCGCGTTGTACGCAGCAAGCGCAGTACGTGTGTGATCGTAGCGCTGTAACAGTTGGGCCAGGTGGCGCGTGCCAAGGCTGATGTTGAGCTCCGGGTCCTTCAGTCGCTCGGCGTCGATCTCGTCTTCCACACCCAACTCCAGCGCAAGCTCGCTCGCGGTCGAAGGGAGGAGCTGCATCAGGCCGACCGCACCGGCGGAAGACACTTCAGCAGCGTCGAACCCCGACTCGGCATTGATGAGCGCAGCCACCAGGTACGGGTCCACGCCGTAGCGGCCCGATGCATCAGCGATGGCGGTCTCGTATCGCAGCGGGTAGTACACCCGCTGCCACCACGCGGGTCCACGCAGCGCAAGGAGCGCAGCAACAGCCAGCACGAGGATGACGGCGATGAGTATCAGCCTGTGCGGGGCAAATGCGTGCTCACGAGGCACGCGGCGCCACCTCCAGATCCCAGAAGCGCACGATATCGTGCTTGAATTCCGCGAGGCTGGCGTCGTTGTCGATCACGTAGTCGGCGATGTCCCGGCGCTCGGCATCACCGACCTGACGATCGATGCGACGGTGGACGTCGGCTTCAGTCATGCCGTTTGCCAGACAACGTTCGACGCGCGCATCCTCTCTTGCCGAGATGACCAGCACCGCGTCGACGAGGTCAAGGAAGATCGGTGCCTCGGCGAGCAGCGGCACGTCGAGGACTACGAACCGGGGCGGCTCAGCCTGCACGGCAAGCGCGTCAAGAATCCCTGTGAGCACTGTGTAGACGGCCGGGTGCACGATCGCATCCAGCGTGCGCGTTGCCTCATCGGAAGCGAACGCGGCATCTGCAAGCGCAGCCGGGTCGATGCGGCCATCGGGGCCCACTACCGAGTCCCCGAACGCGTCGGTGATACGGCCCAACAGCGGCATGCTTGGTTCGAGCAGCTCCTTGGCGATGCGGTCGAGATCGAGGACGATCGCGCCGCGATCCTCAAAGATGCGCGTGGCGGTCGACTTGCCCGATCCGATGCCACCGGTGACGGCGAGCACGTACATGGGGTTCCTCCCTGGAGATGACACGGGGCCGGAGCGCCCTTATCGGACGTCCGGCCCCGTCGTAGCTCTTGTTATGGCGAGTCGGCGGGGTAGCCTACTCCGCGGTCTTCTCGACGGCCTCTTCGACAGCGACGTCTTCTGCGACGACTTCGACTTCGGTCTCTACTTCAGCGACGGCCTCTTCGACTGCGGGCTCCTCGACGACTTCGACTTCGGTCTCTACTTCAGCGACGGCCTCTTCGGCCGCGGGCTCCTCGACGACTTCGACTTCAGTCTCTACCTCGGCGACGGCCTCTTCGGCCGCGACGTCTTCTGCGACGACTTCTGCCTGATCGACATCCTCGTCCTCAGAGTCATCCGGCACTGCATCCGGCAGGCCGAGCTCCTCGTTGGCCGCACGGACGGAGAGAGAGATGCGGCGGCGGTCCAGGTCGATGTCCATGATCTTGGTCTGGACCTCGCCACCGACCGTCACGACATCCTCGGGGGTCTCCACGTGGCCCTTGGCCATCTCGGAGATGTGCACGAGACCCTCGACGCCGTCGCCGATCTCGACGAACGCGCCGAACGGAACGATCTTGGTGACCTTGCCGCTGACGATGGCACCGATCTCGAAGCTCTTCACGAGCTGCTTCCACGGATCGTCCTGAGTCTGCTTCAGGCCGAGAGAGATACGCTCGCGGTCGAGGTCGACGTCCAGGACCTGCACCTCGACCTTGTCGCCGACTGCGACGACCTCGGACGGGTGATTCACGTGACTCCAGGACAGCTCGGAGATGTGAACCAGACCGTCGATGCCGCCGAGGTCGACGAACGCGCCGAAGTCGACGATGCTCGATACCGCGCCGGGCAGGATCTGACCCTTCTTGAGCTTCTCAAGGATCTCAGTGCGCTCCTGCTTGCGGTCCTCTTCAAGGACGACACGGCGGGAAAGCACGACGTTATTGCGGTTGCGATCCATCTCGATGACACGGCACTCAAGGCGGTCACCAAGGAAGGAGTGAAGGTCTTTGACACGGCGAAGATCGACCAGCGATGCAGGCAGGAAGCCGCGCAGGCCGATGTCGAGGATGAGACCGCCCTTGACGACTTCGATGACCTCGCCGTCGACGTTCTCGCCTGAACTGAACTTCTCTTCAACCTGCACCCAGGCGCGCTCGTAAGCGGCACGCTTCTTGGACAGGATGAGTCGGCCGTCTTTGTCTTCCTTCTGGAGGACGAGGGCTTCGATCTCGTCGCCGAGCTTCACGATATCCTTGGGATCAGCGTCCTTGCGGATCGAGAGCTCGCGCGCCGGGATGACGCCTTCGGACTTGTAGCCGATGTCGAGCAAGACTTCGTCCCGCTCGACCTGCACGACGGTTCCGGTCACCAGGTCACCGTCGTCAAAATCGGTGATCGTGCCGTCGATGAGGGCGTGCATCTCCTCATCTGTGTACTCGCGCTCTTCAATGATCGTGTCTTTGTCGTTCTCTACCACTGTGGTGGCCCCTTCCAGCATCGGGGCCCCGATCTACATGTACACTCGGTCGCTTGTGGTCCATACATGGGTCTCGGGGGCCAACATTACGTGTGCGAGCAGGCAGAATCCGCCCAAACGCACGGACTCAGAATAGTACACGAAAGCTGCGCTGCACGCCACTGAGAGTGGCCGGTGTGGCCGGCGACAACCGTCCCTACTTCGCGCTGGCCCAATCCGTTCCTGCTCCAACGTCGACGAGCAGCGGCACTGCAAGCTCCACGACACCGGCCATGGCCTCGCGCGCCATCTCACTCAGCCGTTCGTACTCATCGGCAGGCGCTTCGAAGACGAGTTCGTCGTGCACCTGAAGGACCATGCGCGCCCGGAATCCCTCGGCTCGCAAACGGCGGTCCACCTCCACCATCGCAAGCTTCATGATGTCGGCAGCGGTGCCCTGCATCGGGTGGTTCATCGCAGTGCGTTCGCCGAAGGAGCGCATGTTCCAGTTCGATGAGCGCAGCTCAGGGATGGGGCGGCGGCGGCCATACAGCGTCACCGCATAGCCGTCACGATGTGCCGCAGCCACCGTTTCGTCCAGGTAGGTGCGAACGCCAGGGTACGCAGCGAAGTAGCGGTCGATCATCCCCTGTGCCTCGGCATGCACAACGCCGAGCGACTGCGACAGTCCGTGCGCGGAGATGCCGTACACGATGCCGAAGTTGACCGCCTTGGCCCTGCGCCGCATCTCGGGCGTGACCTCGTGCCGCTCCCCACCGAAGACGCGCGCGGCGGTGGCCTCGTGAAAGTCCGCGCCGGAGGTGAACGCCTCGATCAGCCCCGCATCCTGCGACAGATGCGCAAGCACGCGCAGCTCGATCTGGGAGTAGTCCGCCGAGACGATCAGATCGCCTTCCTCGGCAGGCACGAATGCGGCGCGAATGCGGCGCCCGAGCTCGGTGCGCACCGGGATGTTCTGCAGGTTGGGGCTCGAGGATGACAGTCGGCCAGTCGCGGCCACCGTCTGGTTGAAGGTGGTGTGCAGCCGGCCGTCCTCGCCCACCAACCGGGGAAGCGCATCGATGTAGGTCGACTTGAGCTTGGCGAGTTCGCGGTACTCCAGGATACGGGCCGCGATGGGGTAGCTCTCGGCAAGTCCGGAAAGCACAGAGGAGTCGGTAGAGTAGCCGGTCTTCGTGCGTTTGCCGGGCGGCAGACCGAGCTTGTCGAAGAGCACCTCGGCAAGCTGCTTTGGCGAGTCGATGTTGACGTCGGTACCGGCAAGTCCGTGGATCTCGGTGATGAGCGCGTTGATCTTGCCGCCTGTCTCGGTAGCAAGACCCGCAAGCACTTCGCGATCGACGCCCACACCCACTTCCTCCATGCGCACGAGCACGGGGATGAGGTCCATCTCGCAGCGACGGAAGCACGACAGCGCGTCTGTCGACGCGAGCTCGGCCTCGAGCTCAACAGCCAGCCCCGCACATGCAAGCGCCTGGGTCGCGGTGTCGGCATCCTCGGCCAGATGTTTGCCGAGATGGTCCGCGCTGACGCTGCTCAGGTCGTAAGACGAGCGGTTTGATGCGAGCACGTAGGCCGCCACGCCGCAGTCGAACAGGCGCTCAGGATCCGCGACGTCGGTGCCGCTTCCCTCTCGCACGCGTACCGAGCCGGGCGGACAGGGCGACTCGAGCAGCGCTTTGATGTCGGCAGACGCGATGCGGCCGGAGGAGAGCAGCGCGGCCAGCGCCTCATCGGCAACAGCGCCCATCACGCGCGCGGCGACGTCGTCGTAGGCGACCCCCAGTTCCCGCTCGTCAGCGAACAGGCACTCCGTGCTCACGCCGAGTGCAACGCCTACCCACTCCCCGGGCGGCGACGCAACCAGCGCTCGCACCCAGGCGTCCGCCTCGACCCCCTCAAGGATTCGCACCTTCGTTGGAGCTTGGGCAGATGCGGCACCCTTTGCGGGAACTGCGAGATCGAGCAGCCTCCCGATCAGCGACGTGAACGAGAGCTCGGCGAGCTTGGCAACTGCCGTATCCCGATCGAAGCTCCCCCACTCCACAGCGTCGAGATCGATATCGACCGGCACGTCTCGGCGGATAGTGGCGACCACACGGCTCGCACGTGCGGAATCGGCATGCTCGCGTAGCCTCTCTCCAAGCTTCCCTTTGATGCCCGCGGCGTTCTCGAGCACGGCGTCGAGCGTGTGGTACTCGGCAAGCAGCTTGGCGGCGGTCTTCTCGCCAACGCCCGGGACGCCGGGGATGTTATCGGAGGTATCGCCTTTCAGGCCGAGGAAGTCGATGACCTGTTCGGGTGTGACGCCGTAGCGCTCCACGACCGCAGCCGTGTCGTAGATGACGATGTCGGTGATGCCCTTCTTGGTGCTCACCACGCTGACGGAATCGTCCACCAATTGCAGCGCGTCTTTGTCGCCGGTGACGAGGAGCACGCGCATCCCGGCGTCTTTGCCCTTCTCGGCCAGCGTGCCGAGGATGTCATCACCCTCCCAGCCTTCCACCTCGACGATAGGGATGTCGAGTGCCCGCAGGACGTCTTTGGTGGTCGAGAACTGCGCCTTGAGCAAAGGATCGGTCGGTGGACGGTGGATCTTGTATGCCGCGAGCGCTTCGGTGCGAAACGCCGGCTTGCCAAGGTCGAATGCGACCACCACCGCCTCCGGCGAGAACTCGGCGATCATCTTGAGGAGCATCGATGTGAAGCCGAAGACTGCGTTGGTGGGACGTCCGTCCGGCGCGGTCATCGTGGGCGGAAGCCCGTGGAATGCCCGGTGGATGAGGCTATTGCCGTCGACGACGGCAAGCGTACGAGGGTCCATGCCTGTCCTTTCGGGTACCATCATTCGAACGGGCGGTGAGGCCCGGGCTTCATTGTAGCGCCTGGCTCGACATTGTCCCGGGGAGGGAACATGGAAGCAGGTTGGGATATCGCGTGCGGACTGGGACCGCTCGCGTTGATCCTGGTCGTAGGGGTCATCGCATGGTCGGCCAATCGCAAGAAGCGCGAGGGGGCAGGCCCTTCCAACGACTTCGTGGCGATGAAAGGCAAAGCCTCGAGCCTTGCAGGTGACATGCGCGAGGACGCGGTACGCAAGCTCTCCGATCCTCACTATCCAAAGAGGCGCTGAGCATGGGGTTCTTCAACTGGTCCGCACCTGCCATCAAGCGCTACGGCGAGCGATGGACAGTCGAGGACACACAGCAGATCGCAGGCTGGCTCGGGCCGTTCGTCCCCGGCGACGGCCACGTCCTCGACCTGGGTGGCGGCGCAGGGGGCCTCGCGCGCCGTCTGGCAGAGACGCTCCCAGCGCACGTGACCGTGCTCGACCCTACTCCCGAACTGATCGCCCATGTGGAGCCGTCAGACCAGCTCGCCGCGGTCTTGGGGAGCGCTGAGGCCATGCCGTTTGAAGATGACGCGTTCGATGCGGTCATCGTGACCGACGCCTTCCATCACTTCCGTGACCTGGATGCTTCGGTCAGAGAGATGGCACGCGTGGTCAGACCGGGAGGCGCCGTGTTGATCTTGGAGCTGGACAAGGCGCACATCATGATCAGGCTCATCGCGATCGCGGAGCGTATCGTCGGTGAGCCTGCGGCGTTTTTCACACCCAAAGGGCTGTGTGCCTACATGGCCGAGAGAGCCATCAAAGGTGAGTGCGAGCGGCTCGTGGGCGCTTCGTACCGCTTCACCGGAGTCGTGCAGAAGTCCTGGCCGGCGGCCTAACTCTTCCAGAGGTAGCCAACGTTGCGCACGGTCTCGAGCCGACGTGCCACCTCTGCGCCGATCTTGGAGCGGATGCGCCGGACATGAACGTCCACGGTGCGAGACCCGCCGTAGTAGTCTGAGCCCCACACGCGACGGAGCAGCACTTCTCGGCTGTAGACGCGGTTCGGATGCGTCACCAGGAACATGAACAACGCGTACTCGAGATACGTGAACTCGATGGGCTCGTGACCTACGTATGCCTGATACGTTGCGAGGTTGAGGGTGAGACCGTCGACACGTATGACTTCCTGCGCCATGACCTCCTCGCCCGGCCACAGCAGCTTGCGCATGCGGGCGACAAGTTCTGCCGAGGTGCCGCCACGCACCAGGAAGTCAGCCGGTATGTGCACGGGCACCCGAAGCTCCGCGAGGGCTTCAGGCTCTATGACGAGCATGAGGTGCAGGTCATTGCCCTCCGAAGCAGCCTGTTCGACGAGCTGGACCACCGCTTCCGGCGAACGGCCCCCGTCCAGCACGAGCAGATCGATGGACTCGGCGATAAGGCGAGACTTAAGCTCCCCGACGCTGCAGACAGTCACGGAGGCGTCGAGAGCACTCATGGCTTCACGGAGCCATGCGATCGTATGCGCATCGTCAGACGCTATGAGAACCTTTTTCATGTGCATGATTCTACCGCCTCCGCGTCTGCAATAACGAGTCGGCGCCGGACGGAAGATCCGCCCGGCGCCGTGAGTGACTTTCCGGCGACTACCGGTGCTCGTCCTAGAGGATCGAGAGGTAGCGGTCAAGCTCCCACTCGGTGACGGCCAGACGGAACTCGTTGACTTCGGCCTTCTTGTTCTCCACGAAGAACTTGTGGATGTGGTCGCCGAGGATCTCCTTCATGACTTCCGAATTCTCGAAGAGCTTGATGGCTTCGTCCAGCGAACCCGGGAGCGTGGTGATCCCGGCGGCGGCAAGCTCGGCGTCGGTCATGTCGAAGATGTTGTTGCTGGCCTCGGGTCGCAGCTCCAGACCTTCCTCGATACCCTTCAAGCCGGCGCCGAGCATGACGGCGAAGGCCAGGTACGGGTTGGCCGAGGGATCCGGCGAGCGCAGCTCGATGCGGGTGGCGTTCTCCTTGCCGGGCTTGTACATCGGCACGCGGACGAGAGCCGAGCGGTTGCGACGCGCCCAGCTGACGTATACGGGAGCCTCGTAGCCGGGAACGAGACGCTTGTAGGAGTTGATGAACTGGTTGGTGACCGCGCAGAACTCGGGCGCGTACTTCAGCAGACCGGCGATGTAGCTCTTGCCGACGGCCGACAGGTTGTATCCATCGGGGTCGTTGGCGTCGAAGAACGCATTGCCGTCCTTGTTGAACAGAGACTGGTGCACGTGCATACCGGAACCGTTCTCGCCCGCGATGGGCTTGGGCATGAAGGTGGCGTACACGCCGCTTTTGTAGGCGATCTCTTTGACAGCGAGGCGATAGGTCATGACGATGTCCGCCATCTCGCTGGCCTCGGCGTAACGGAGATCGATCTCGTGCTGTGAGGGAGCAACCTCGTGGTGGGAGTACTCGACAGCGATACCCAGCTTCTCGAGCGTGAGCACGGTCTCGCGACGGAGGTCGGAGGCCACGTCGAGCGGGGTCAGGTCGAAGTAGCCGCCCCGGTCGAGAATCTCGGTGCCGTTCTCATCAGCGAAGTAGAAGAACTCGAGTTCGGGGCCGACGTACATCGTGAAGCCCATGTCGGCAGCCTTCTTGAGGTTGCGCTTGAGAGCGTAGCGAGGATCGCCTTCGAACGGCGTACCGTCGGGCTTCATGATCTCGCAGAACATCGAGGCAACGCCGCCCTCGGTGGGGCGCCAGGGCAGGATCTTGAAAGTGGAGGGGTCCGGGAAGGCGATCATGTCGGATTCCTGGATGCGGGTGAAGCCGTCGATGGACGAACCATCGAAGCCCATGCCCTCTTCGAACGCGAGCTCGAGCTCGGTGTCCGCGATGGCGAACGATTTGAGCTGACCAAGCACGTCGGTGAACCAGAAGCGGATGAAGCGGATGCCGCGCTCTTCAACGGTCTTGAGCACGTACTCCTTGTCGAACTTGGGTGCCATACTGACTCCTCCTCGAAGTACCGCCGCACGGGGCCCGTACCCCGTCAGTCGCGTGTTACAAGGGAGACTGTAGACCCTGAATGTTTCGTGCACGTTTCAACTGTGCGATGAATGTGAGAAACCTTCCCTGCGAGAGTCGGTTGTGTCACCCTCGTGTGCATCCGTTGCCGAGGAGGACGCGATGCTTATCGGGGAGAAGGTCTACCTCACGCCGATCGACGCGCAGAACGCCGAGACGGCCCGTGCGTGGGTCAACGATCCCGCAATCAACACCTGGATGCTTTCCGGGCACGTTCCAGTGAGCCGAGAGCAGGAACGCGCGTGGTACGCGCAAGTGGACGCGTCCGATGCCGACCACGTCTTCGAGATCCGCACGCGCGATGGCGATCGATACATCGGCAACTGCGGGCTGCACAAGGTGAACATGCTGCACCGCAACGGCGAGCTGGGCATCCTGATCGGCGAGCTGGATGCGCAGGGCAAAGGCTACGGAGCCGACGCCATCATCGCGGTGCTGGGCTACGCGTTTCACACCCTGGGGCTGCACACCGTGCAGATCAACTACATCGACGGCAACGAACGTTCAGCGCACCTGTACGCGAAGCTGGGATTCACAGTCACGGGACGCTGCAGGGAGCACCTGTTCCTGCGCGGCGACTTCCACGACCTGGTGCTGATGGACATGACTCGGGAAGAGTATGAGAGGCTCTACGGCGCGACCGAGTGAGGGGGAACCATGTCTGACGGGGTGCTCGACATCCGGCCCGTTCTACGAGCAGCACGCAACGAGCTGCTCGCCCGCCCGAACGTCGTAGCAACGGGGGTAGGCTTCAAGGTCTCCGATGGCGTGCGTACGGACGAGGTCAGCATCGTGTGCTCCGTGACCCACAAGGTTCCTCGCTCCGAGCTCAGGGCGCACGAACTCGTGCCGGAGTCCCTGAACGGGATCCGCACCGATGTCGTGGCCACCGGGCCGTTCAGGACATTGGCGGCACGCTCCGAGCGGTACAGGCCGGCGCCGGGCGGCGCGAGCATCGGCCACCGGGACATCACCGCCGGTACCCTCGGCTGCCTCGTCTATCGCGACGGCGAGCCGTTCATCCTATCCAACAACCACGTCCTCGCAAACGAGAACCGCGCCCAGCTTGGCGATCCTATCCTGCAGCCCGGACCCTACGACGGGGGACGCCTGCCCGCCGATGCGATCGGCGTGCTCGCGGACTACGTTGCGGTTCGAATGGCCGAGGAGGAGAGCACCTGCGCATTCGCCCGGGGTTCCTCCGCGATGCTGAACTGGATCGCAAGACTGCTGGGAAGTGATGCACGGCTGCGGGCCGTCAGCACGGCGATGGCCGAGAACCTGGTCGACTGTGCGCTGGCCGCACCCCTTGATGTCACCTATGTGAGCGACAAGATTCTCGAGCTCGGTAGCATCGAGGGCATCGCCCGCGCGGAGCTGGGAACAGCTGTGGTCAAGAGCGGGCGAACCACAGAAGTCACCCGTGGTGAGATCGTGCAGGTGGACGTCACCGCCGACGTCAACTTCGGTGACAAGGTCGCGCGCTTCTCTGATCAGCTGATGGCAGGACCCATGAGCGAAGGTGGCGACAGCGGCTCGGTCGTCCTCGATGACCGGAACAGGATCGTCGGCTTGCTGTTCGCGGGGAGCGAGAGCACGACGCTGTTCAACCAGATCGAGAACGTCTTCTCCGCGCTGGAGGTCGGTATCCGGTGAGCTGGATCCGACGTGTCCTGGGCAACTCGGCGACGTCGGATGACCCCGCCGCACACGCCGTGAGTGTCCGGGCGCGCTATACCGAAGCGCTGATGGCCTCGGCCGCAGTGAGATCGGTAGGCCTGGGCCAAGATACGGATGGCAACCCCGTGATCGTCGTGGGTGTTGCGGGATCAGACGCACCGGCCACCACGCTGCCACGCACGCTCGAGGGCGTACCGGTGGTCGTCCAGCCGGTAGGCACGTTCACGACTCGGGAGCGACCGGCGGCTCCGCGGGGAGGAAGAGCGGATAGCGCGGGCGACTAGCTGCCCGGTGGTGGCGGCGGCGGTGGTGGCGGCGGTGAAGCTTGCCTCGTTGCAGGCGCAGGTGGTGGCGTAGAAGGCTGAGCCGACGGCGCAGGCTGCACGCTCGGAGCCGAAGGTGGTTGCGGAACGGCTGCCGCTTTGGGTGCCCGTGACTTGCCGAGCAACACAGCCAACAGGAACCCCGCGAAAAGGAGTCCTGCGATGATCGATAGAGCCTCAACAGTGATCGTCAGCGGGTTGATGATATCGAAGCTAGCAGCCCTGACCAACGCCCGGATCCCTATCTGACGGTAGAGCGGCAGCGCCACCGCCATCACGAACTGCCCCACAGCCGCAAACACCAGTCCCCACGAAGCGCAGGACTTCGCACGGGCCGCGAAGATGATGCAGCCGATCATGACGACTAGCGCCGGTATCATGCTGCCGACGGTCATGAGCCAACCTGTTGCGTTCATATGCCCCCCTCTCGGCTGCCCACAGAGCTCTTCTGCGGGTCGCCATCTTGAGATGCCTATACCCGAAGGTCGGACTGGTGTATGCGCAGCCAATCCGCTCGACGGCGCGGTCGGATACACTGAGCAGACCGAATCCCGAAAGGACCGCACTATGGCCCGAGAGATCGCATGTCCTAGCTGCGGGGAGACCGACGACCTACGCGGCAACCAGTTGCCGGAGGGCATCCGCATCACCTGCGGCGCCTGCGGCACCGAGTGGACGCGCGACGATGTGCCCGAGCGGTGCACCACATGCAGCGGCACCGACCTGGTGAAGCGCCCGCTCGCGCTCACGCAGTACTCGCGCGGGACGCAACTCTCAATCGTGGGTATCGGCGAGATCATCTTATGCGCACGCTGTGACGCCGAGATGGTCGATTGGTCCAACGGGCGCGCGGTGCCCGCCTCCTACCGCTCGGCCGCGCTTGAACGCAAAGACGAGGGGCCGCAGCACGCCAAGGGCCCGGTACGAATCACGCCGTAGGTGTCACCAAGTGACGGCGCAAACGTTGTCGGGCGTCGGACAGCGCGGCAACGCCAAGCGTTGTCCGCTCGCTCTCAGGGTTAGCCGCGTCACTGATTCACGCAGTCGGCCCCTCTTCACGCGCAGCAAACAACGCTAGGAACACGTCGCCGAGCACGCTGACCGCTCGTCCTGATCGACCTCGGACGGGGACGACCCCCGCCAGCGCGTTGCTCATGAAGACCTCGTCGGCCATCTCGAGATCCCCGAGAGTCAGAGCGCGCTCCACGGCCTCATAGCCGCACTGAGTTGCGTGATCGAAGACAACGCCCCGAGCGATGCCGTCCACAGCCGGCGGCGCGGGCGGAGTGAGCAACCTCGTGCCAACGCGAACCCAGACGCTGGCTGTTGCGCCGTCGATTATTCGCCCATCCGTGTCGACGAGCAGCGCCTGGTCGGCGCCCAGCCGGGCAGCTTCCCGCTGCGCGCGGTCCCACAAGGCCCGCTCCATCGGCTTCGCCGCGCCCGATGGTAAGGCGGGTGTCTCAGAAACGACCGGGGTGATGATCACCCCGTCAGCGACGTCAAGGGAAGACGGCACGCTGGAAAGCTCCGCCCATGCATGACCAGCAGAGTCGACGGTCACGGACAGCCGCTCCAGCGGAGTGCGCTGGCACTCGATCGCGTCCTTGATGCATTCACGGACGGATGCGAGCGTCGTCGGCCCACAGCCGCCCGCCGCGAGGCGCGCCAGATGCCGTAGGAGAAGCGGTACGGCACCATCGACGACGCGACACGTCTCCCGCAATGCAACATCAGGCACGCCATCTCCCAGAAACGGCGAGGCCTTCAGTTCCGTTTCCAGCCACTCCTCTGCCGCATCCGAATCCACAGTGATTCCGCCGCCCGTCCCCCATCGCACCAGCCCCTCCGCGTACTCTGCGGTTCGGATGAGTATCGAGGAGTCCATTTCCCCCGGAATCGCGACGACCAGGGCTCCCGTGTACGCGGCGCGAGGGGATTCCTCCAGGGCGCTGATCGCCTTCATGGCTGCGATCTTCGGAGCACCCGTGACGGATCCGCACGGGAAGGTGGACTCGAGGACGGCAGACAGAGGAGCGGACTGTTGCAGGCAACCGGTCACCGAGGACACCATCTGGTGGCAGTAGGGAGTGCTCACCACCTCGAACAGCGGATCGACGGTCACCGATCCCGGGCGGCATACCCGGCCCAGGTCGTTGCGGACCAGATCGACGATCATGACATGCTCGGCGCGCTCCTTCTCCGATGTGCGCAGCTCATCGGCCATGGCACGATCCGCAGCGCCTCGCGCACGCGGCCGCGTCCCTTTGATAGGACATACCTCCACCGAGTCGCCCGAGATGCGCACGAACCGTTCCGGCGAAGCCGAAGCGATCGTCAACTCTGGCGTCGCCCAGAATGCGCCCATGTCAGCGCCACATCGGGACAGCAGCGAAGCGAACGCGACAGACGGTGGTGCGGATGGTTGCCCGGCAATGCGACGCGTCAGATTGAGGACGTACACGTCACCCGCGAGAATCGCCTCGATGACCGATCGGACCCTGGTGCGGAACCCGCGGTCCGTCATGTCGGTGTGCGGGCACTTCACGAGTGACGCGGTGCGGGGAAGCGTCGCCGCGACTTGCGATTCCAACACAGGCACGTCTGACGCATCGACCGTGCCCCAGATGCGCCACCCTTCGACGGTGCGCACGATCCCGCCCGTGTAGCACGCCCATAGTCGCGGGCCGCTATACGGGAAAAGGGCTACGCCGAGGCACGGACCGGGACCGTAAAGACAGTCGAGAAGTCCGTCGGTCACCTCTGAGAGCGCGAGTCCGCTGTCGATGGATCGAGGTGCCCACGCTACGATCTCCAGCCCCCCGAACCACCCCCGGCTGGAGGCGGGTGCAAGTGCGAAGGGAGCCGACTCCGACGACAGCGCGCTGACCCAAGCCTCTGGGCGAACTCCTGGCGGGGCCACGATCAGGCCGTCTATGGGCAACACGCAAGCCACCTCACTTCGGTGGCCGCGGGATGCCCACATCGGGGCTGGCATGCGGCCGTTCTGGACACCGGCTCACCGGCGCTCTGCTTGTTCGCGGGCTCTGACTGCGGCCAACGTTGTTGCACATGAGCCGCGCCCGATGACACCCCTGGTAGCCGATGACTCGCGAAGTTGGCTCGATGCGCTTGAGTTCCTAGTTCGAG
>DDWT01000036.1 GCA_002347365.1 Actinobacteria bacterium UBA2279 | reverse complement strand
CGGTGATCATGTTCTTGACGTAGTCGGCGTGACCCGGGCAGTCGACGTGCGCGTAGTGACGGTTGTCCGTCTCGTACTCGACATGCGCGATGGCGATGGTGATGCCACGCTCGCGCTCCTCCGGAGCCTTGTCGATCTGGTCGAACGGCGTGAAGTCCGCATAGCCCTTCTCGGCCAGCGTCTTCGTGATCGCCGCGGTGAGCGTCGTCTTACCATGGTCGACGTGACCGATGGTACCGATGTTCATATGCGGCTTGGTGCGCTCGAACTTCTTCTTCGCCATGAGTCTCCTCCTCTGGGCGCTGTGACGGTGTCGGGACCGCTCGGGAGCCTCGCTCTCCGACCAGCCGCCCGTCCTCCAACAATGTACACGTTACGTTTCACTCATATATACAGTGGACGCGTCGTCCGCGTCGAAATCCTGGTAGCGGCGACTGGATTCGAACCAGTGACAACACGGGTATGAACCGTGCGCTCTGACCAACTGAGCTACGCCGCCTTGAGTCGGCCTACGGGGCCGACGACTGATTCATGGAGCCCACAACCGGACTTGAACCGGTGACCTCTTCCTTACCAAGGAAGTGCTCTACCGACTGAGCTATGTGGGCGATATCCCGTGGTCACGGGGAGTTGTTATGGTGGGGGCGCTAGGATTCGAACCTAGGTAGGCGTAGCCAACGGGTTTACAGCCCGTCCCCTTTAGCCACTCGGGCACACCCCCAACAACAAAAAACGCCGCTCTTCTATCACTTTTCAAGTTGCTTGCCTGGGCGAAAGGCAGAAGGAATACTACTCTATCGTCGCGAAGGGTGTCAACGACTACAACGGTGCCGGGCGTATCCACCTGAGGACCCGCTCAAACCGACCTCGCCCCGTCAGTCGTAACTGGTCTAACGACGCACGAACGAACCGAACACCGATCCCGCGTGCCGTATACCCTGCACGGCAGACTCCACGTCGCCTTCCGGCACGATCCGATACCACGCGGAACGCCCCTCCCCAAGCACGGGCCGGGGTGTGTAGTGGTCCACAGCCCTATCGAACCAGCTGCGAAGCACTGGCATGGGGATGATCCTAAGATCGTCCCGTTCCACCTCCAACTCCGAGAAGAACACGTCATCCGGCTCCTCCGCGAGTGCGGCTACCTCGTCCTCGCTCTGCCCCAGCGCAAGGCGGTAGTAGAACAGCACGTCAGCGCGTGAACGAAACACCCATCCGGGTTCCCTGGTTGCCGTGTTCGCGATGACCTCCAGGCCGTAGCTGTGGGTGTCCGGACGATAGAACATCAACTCCCTATCGGAGATCTTGGCAGGATCGGTCCCGAAGTACGAGTCCGCCTTGAGTTTGACCGACTGCCGTCGGCCGCTCTCCATATAGGTTATGTCGATGCCCTCGGCGTCACCCAGGATCCCCGTGAGCGCCACGTCCCTATAGCCTTGCTGGTTCAGATACCGAACGATGATGCGCTCGGCGATGCAGTGCAGTAACGCGCTACCCCTCAACATGTATCGGACTCCCCGTCTTCCCTGTGCCCCTCGGCCAAAACCGCTGCTCCCAGTTACTGCGAGAGACGTTCATCAGCGACCCTCAAACGCCTGCTCAGTACCTCGAGCAGCTTGATCGCTATTGAAGGCGTCCTCTCCAGCACGCTCTTGAAGTCCCAGCTGGACAGCATCAAGCAAACGCTGTCATCCACAGCTCGAATCGTCGCCGAACGGGGTGCGTTGTCGAGCAAAGACATCTCGCCGAAGAAGTCACCTGTGCCGAACATGCCGAGCGCCCGCCCGTCACGCTCGATGAGGACTCGACCGGACAGGATCAGGTAGAAGGCCTGACCGGGCGTTCCCTGCGTGACTATGATCTGGTCGGCCGCGAACGCGTGCTGTTGTGCAACGCTCACGATGCTCTGGATCTCAGCGGGCGTGCACTTCTCGAAGATCGGCACGCGTGCCAGGAATTCCTCGTGCGTCATCGGCGTCACCTCCTGTCGCATCCCACACCCTATGCTAGTTGATGCGGACGCGTTCCGAAAGCCGGGACCGTGCGAGATGCACACCCCGATGCGTTGCGTCACAATATGGACGACCGATGAGGACGGGAGATGCGATGGCACTGTTCCTCCAGGCGTACCTGGGACACCTGCTTGGGGACTTCGTGTTTCAGCCTGGCAGACTCGTCGTGGCGAAACGCAAGGGCCTTCCTGGCATGGTGGTTCACACGACGATCGTGACCGCATGCACCGCGCTTGTGATGCTCGGTGACCTCCCGCAGTCATGGTGGGCCGTTCTAGCGGCCGGAGCCGCGCACTTCGGCATCGAGCACCTCACGGTCCGGGCCAGACAAACCCTTGACGGGTCGGGACTGAGGATCTTCCTTCTCGATCAGGGTCTTCATGTTGTCTCCCTTGTGTTCATCGCTTTCGTCTTCAGCAAGGGCGTGGAGTCGGGAGTCTTTGTCTGGCACGTCCCGCTGGGCACACTCGCGGGAGTCTGCGGCCTGTTCACCGTCGCGTTCCTTGGGTCGATACTCGCCTTCGAAGTACGAATGGCCACCCTGGGCAAGGATGCTCCCGGCGATCCGATCCTCGGTCTCGACGGTGAGCGCATCTACGGAATGGCGGAGAGGGGCGGCGCCCTGGCGTTGGCGCTTGTGTTCCCGACTCCCTCGGCCGGCATCTTGGTCTTCATACCCCGAGTCCTCGCGGCGCTGGTAGCGCCGCCCCGCAGGCGAACGCGATACGCGGTCGATGCGGCTGTGGGGCTCGCGGTCTGCACGCTCGTGTGGCTGCTCGTAGCCACGCTCATTCATCTCAGCACGTAGACCCGGGAGGCACTATGGCACGAGCGCGTTTGCAGCGAGGCAACTCGAGACTCCTGCCCTGGGTGCGCGCCGCCTTGTTCACAGCGGTGACTGCTCTTGCCCTGTTCTCGGTCGACTTCTTCCCGGCGGCGCTCAGTGGCCTTCTGGCGATCGCCACCGGCGCACTCGCACTGTACTCGGCGCCACTCGCGTCGGTGTTGTTCGTCGCAGTCTGCGCCTTACCTGTGCTTGCAGCGGACTTCGTGGTGGGGGTGCTGTTCCTGGTCGTCGGATTCGGAGCGACCCAGTACCTGGGCGATCACGAGGCACGAGGCTTCATCGCCGTCGCGCTGGCCGCAGTGGCCATCGCCGTGCACGCGGAGTGGGCCGTCGTCATACTGGCGGGATACCTCCTCGGCCCAGGCCAGGGCGCCGTTGCAGCGGTCGTCGCGTGGCTGCTCATCGAGATTGCAGGACTGATGCTCGGAAGACCGGCGCTGGGAACGTTGTTCGTCGGAGGAACGGCGCCGGGAGTGCTCTCGTTCACCAACATGCCCACCGACCCGCTGACGTTCGGCTGGGTCAGCGAGAGCTTCGCTGCCATCGATACTGCCCGAGTGTTCGCCGCACTGACGAACACGCGCGATCTTGCCATTCTCGGCGTCCAGGCGGCCCTGTGGGGCGGAGGCGCTGCGATCGCGGGGATGCTGCACAGACCCGATCGTACGCGCAAGATCGTCGCTCTCGGTGGAGTATCTGCCGCAGTCACCGTGCTGGGGGTTGCGACCGCCATCGCCTTGAGTGTGACCGACAGCTCGATAGGCTTTGACAAGATCGCTCTGACCGGGGCTGTCTCACTGGTTGTCGCACTCGGTATCACAGCCGTCACCGAGTGGTACTTCCCGCTGAAGACACAGGTGCTTCGACCCACGCACGGGCTGCAAGCCGAGGATGCTGACGTGGACGAGCTGCTCAGTGCCATCGCCACAGCCGAAGCAGCGCTGACATCGCGGCATACCGCCAATGCAGTCGTACTGATCACGGACATGAAATCGTTCTCGGCCATGACGGAGAGTCTCGGAAGCGTCGAGTCGGCGAAACTCGTGCAGAGACATCGGGACCTTCTACTGCCCGTCATCGATGGTCATGGCGGCGCAGGTAAGTCCACGGGTGGCGACGGCCTGGTTGCCGCGTTCAGTGAGCCCCTGCAGGCGCTGACAGCGGCACGGGCGATGCAGCGCTCGCTTGCCGGACCGGAGCTGGGCGGAGAAACCGTTGCGATCCGCATCGGCATCGCACAAGGCGAAGTCGTTCTCGACAAAGCTGGCCGACCATTCATCGGCGCGGCACTCAACCTGGCTGCACGCGTGATGGATCTCGCCGACGGTGGCCGCATCATGGCGGAGGCATCGGTTGCAGAGCACGGCGATCCCGCTTGGATCCACGATCATGGCCGCTACCGGCTGAAGAACATCCACGAGCCCGTGCATGTATACGAAGTGCTGTGGGCTGCGGACTCGATACCCGGAGTTCTACGGGGAGAGCGCGTCGACGCGGAGAATGACGACGACCCGGGCCAGTGACCCGGGTCGTGATGCTTATGGAGCCGGCGATAGGAGTCGAACCTACAACCTATGGTTTACAAAACCATTGCTCTGCCATTGAGCTACGCCGGCGAAACGCGCCTATTGTAGCCCGCGCACGCAAAGCACGCCAGAGATTCTAGCAGGCGCGGCAACGCTCGATCTGGAACTCGATCTTGCGCTTGATGCGCTGCAGAGCGTTGTCCACTGACTTCACGTGTCTGCCGAGACAGCTCGCCACTTCCTGATATGACTTGCCATCTACATACAGGCGGAGTACCTCGAACTCGAACGGCGACAACACCTGCATGAAGCCCTCACGTATGTTAGTGGTCTCCCAGGCCGAGATGACGATGTCGGCGGGATCACAGATCTCCTTGGCGGCGAGAATATCCTCGAGTACTCGGTCGCCCTCCTCCTCCATATGAGCAGAGCGGCTCAACGAGATGTAGGAGTTCAGCGGAGAATGCTTCTGGCGCGTGGCCGACTTGATAGCCGTGATGAGCTGGCGAGTGATACACAGCTCGGCGAACGAGCGGAAACTAGACTGTCGCGAAGGATCGTAGTCGCGAATCGCCTTGTAGAGTCCGATCATACCTTCTTGTATGACGTCGTCACGATCAGCGCCGGCGAGGAAGTACGAGCGCGCCTTGCACCTCACAAAACCACGGTACTTGGCAACGAGTGTTGCGGAGGCAGCTTCATCCCCAGATTGAGCAGCGTGGATGAGCGCCATCTCGTCGGTGGATCGTCCGAGTCTACGTCGCGGGTCCCCAGCCATACTTTGCAATGTGATGTTCCCTCCTACGGATCCCCCAGAAGCCTGAGGAGGAACTGGCGCTCTTGTGAACGCTCTTGTGAACGCTCTTGTGAATTCCTACACTTGCGAACGCACACCGACTGTAGCAGCGTCTTACGTCTTGATTCAACACATCGGCAACAATCTGAAGAAACCTGACACTTTTCGGCAGGAAATGCGAGGGCTCATCTCGACGAGCCCGGATCACGGGTGATTCCCGCGAGCCCACCGTGAGAGCGTTTGGCGGACCTCATCGTCGATCCTGTCTTCAAGAACGCCCCTGACGCTGCCTGTCGGAGCGTGCTCCTCCCAGTCTCGACCGGTCTCCTCCAACCTGCGTGAGAACTCCGCAGAAGACATCCGGGACACCTCTCCGGCGAACACCGTCCACTGTGTTGCGGCATCCGATGTAACGACCGTCACCCGTTCTCCTCGCTCGCGCCCTCGGCGCGCGAGCGCCTCCACAACACTGTCGGCGCTTTCCCCGCTTGCCGAGAAGATCACGGTCACCCCGGCGATGCGATGAGGTGCGCCGTCTGAGTTCGGATTGGCTTCCCCATCGAAGACAACAACGGCTCGGCTCTCCCCGACCGCGAAAGACGCAACGTCCTCGACAAGCCGAGTCCGTGCGGCGTCAAGGTCATGCTCTGCCAGCGACCTGTATCGCGGATCGTGGTGGATGACGTTGTAGCCGTCGATGATGAGGTGGTATAGGCGCATCATCGTGCCAGGCGACGGACCCACTCGAAAGCGAGTACTGTGGTCGCCTGCGCCACGTTGAGAGAGTCGACCTGCCCACGCACCGGCAGCCGCACCAGGAAGTCACATGCCTCTTGTACAACTCGCGACAGTCCGCTGCCCTCGGCGCCCATAACGAGTGCGATCCGGCCCTCGAGCGGAGCGTCCCACGCGAGCTGCTCGGCCTTCTCTGATGCTCCCACGACCCAGAAGCCTGCGTCCTTCAACTCCTGCAGCGTTTGGCGGATGTTGACGACCCGCACGATCGGCAGATGTACGGTCGCGCCGGCTGACGATTTGTGGACGACGGCGGTCACGGACGCACTTCGATCCTTCGCGACGATGACCGCATCCCCACCCGCTACCTCCACCGAACGTACGACTGCCCCGAAGTTCCCGGGATCCGTCACGTGATCAAGCACGACGATCAGGCTCGTGTCCTTGCCTGCGGTGCGCTTCAGGACGTCGGATAGTGCGGCGAATCGGAAGGGGGCGACCTCGGCTGCCACACCCTGATGCGCACCACGTGCGCTGAGCCGGTCGAGTTCGGTTCGATCCACATCGACGACGCGAACCGAGGCGGCGTTCGCCAGGCGCCTGATCTCATCAAGTGTCGGATTCGGCTTGACTCCGCGCGCCAACAGCACACGCTGCAGTCCCTGACCCGAGCGGAGCATCTCGAGCACGGCGTTGCGCCCCTCGATGATCTCGGACACCGCTATCCCCTCGGCCGATAGTTCACGCGCGGCCCTTGCGGCGTGTCTTCGATGGCGATCCCGATGAGCATGAGGCCATCTCTCACTGCGTCAGCGGCAGCCCAGTTCTTCTCTGTTCGAGCGACCGAACGAGCCGCGAGCAACGCCTTGACCGCCTCGGCTGAGTCGGTGCCGGTATAGCCTGCAAGCTGCTCGGCAAGTCCGATCACATCAGGCGGAAGATCCGAGTTGTCACGCGTCGCCTCGGCGATCTCGATACCTAGGACTCCGAGAAGCTCGATCACGAGGTTCTCGGCGTTGACAAGCAGCTCGCGGTCGACCTCAGCGAGATCGGACTGGTGCTCCGAAAGGAACGCATTCGCAGCACGACCGATCTCGAATACAGCGCCGATAGCTCCTGCGGTGTTGAAGTCGTCATCCATCTCGGCAACGAACTTCGCCCGGGCTTCTTCCAGAGCACCCGCAAGCGCAACCCGAGACTCATCTGTAGCGCCTTCGCCACTCACTTCGGCCGTGCGAGCCCAGTGCAGGTTGCGAACGATATTCAGTATGCGCTCGTGAGACGAAACGGCCTCGTCCAGGCGGTCGGGTGAGAAATCGAGCGGACTGCGATAGTGCGTCTGCAACATGAGCAGCCGAACGACCGGCGTAGGGTACTGCGCCAAGACGTCGCGGAGAAGCATGAAGTTGCCGAGGGATTTGCTCATCTTCTCGGCATTGATCTGCAGCATGCCACCATGCAACCAGTAGCGCGCGAAAGGCTTGCCGGTGGCAGCTTCGGACTGCGCGATCTCATTCTCGTGATGCGGGAACACCAGATCTGAACCACCGCCGTGAATGTCGAACGGGACACCCAGCTCAGCTTCGGACATGACGGAGCACTCCAAGTGCCAGCCCGGTCGCCCCTCGCCCCAGGGACTCGGCCAGTGCGGCTCACCGGGCTTCGCCGCCTTCCACAACGCAAAGTCGAGCGGGTCTTGCTTGCGCGTGTCGACGTCGACACGTGCGCCCGAGAGCAGATCATCGATGTCGCGGCCCGAGAGCTTCCCGTACTCGGGAAACGAGCGGACCGAGAAGTAGACGTCGCCATCGACAACATACGCGTGGCCGTTCTCGACCAGACGCTCGACCATAGCGATCATCGGCTCGATCATCTCCGTAGCCTTCGGCTGTACCGTAGGACGCTCGATCGCGAAGTCGTCCATCGCCTTGCGAAACGCGTGCGTGTAAGTCCGGGCCACGTCGGCCGCAGGAATACCCTCCTCCTTCGCCCGGTTGATGATCTTGTCATCGACATCGGTGATGTTCTGTACGAACCGGACGTCGAAGCCGCGCCACACGAGGTAGCGCCGGATCACGTCGAACGTCAGGAACGTACGCCCGTTACCGATATGGATGTGGTTGTAGACCGTCGGCCCACACACGTACATGGCGACTTTCCCGGGCTCGCGAGGCTCGAACTCCTCCTTGCGACGGGTCAGTGTGTTGTACACGCGGATCGACATGCTACTCCCCTTCTTGACTGTCGGATTCCACCTTGTCCGCGAACACGGACGTCCCCTGTTCGTCTCCCGATGCCTCGTCTCGCGCAAGCCGCGTCTCGAGCTTGTCCATCCGGCGCTGCAGAACACGGTACATCTCGACCACCGGGTCTGGCAGGTCCTCGTGGTGCAGGTCGATCGCCTCGACGCGCTGCCCCTCGCGCACGACCACGCGACCGGGTACGCCGACTACGGTGCAGTTCGGCGGCACATCGTGGATCACGACCGCCCCCGCACCTACCTTGGACCCGCGTCCGATCGTGATATCTCCGAGCACGGTGGCTCCGACACCAACGACGACCTGTTCCTCGATGGTCGGATGGCGCTTGCCCCGCTCCTTGCCCGTGCCGCCGAGCGTCACACCCTGGTAGAGAGTGACGTTGCGATGGATGATCGTCGTCTCACCTATCACGACTCCCATGCCATGATCGATGAAGAAACCCTCCTCGATCGTGGCACCCGGGTGGATCTCGATGCCAGTCCGATGCCTTACCCACTGGCTGATGGCACGCGCCAGCCACACGAAACCATGACCGTGCAGCCAGTACGTCCGCCGATGCCATCGAACTGCCTTCAGGCCCGGGTAGTTCGTCAGGGCAGACCATGTGGACGGGCACGCCGGATCACGGTCTTTGACTGCCTGTATGTCGGCTCGCAACTGCGAGAGCATCGCTCGTCCCATCCTCCTCAGGCACGGGTCTTTGCCCCTCGGGTCGGACTACTATCCCTTTACCCTGCTCAGAGTGTCAACCGAGCATGACCTGCAGTCGATGATACGCCCCCTGCTCGCCCAGAGGCCCTGGGGGTACGGCGATGTGCGATCCATGGGCGCGACCCCGTCAGAAGGGCTCACAGTGCGGACAGGACCACACGTGGTGCCATGCACCTGTCGGGCTCGATGAGAATCGGACGCGTTCACTCACAATTCGATCCGCTCCAGAAGAACGACCGCCTGCGCAGCGACACCCTCTTCACGACCGACGAATCCAAGGCCCTCTGTCGTCGTGGCCTTGACTCCCACCACAGCAGCATCCACACCCAGCGCCTCGGCCATGCGTGTCCGCATTTCATCACGATATGAAGCGATCTTCGGTTGCTCCAGCACCAGCACGGTGTCCGCATCGACGAGTCGGTAGCCCTCGGAACGCATCATCTCGCCGACACGGCCGAGCAGTATCAGACTCGAAACACCCTCATAGGCGGGGTCAGTATCGGGGAAGAGCTTGCCGATGTCCCCCGCGCGCAACGCGCCCACCAGAGCATCCATCAGGGCGTGAACGAGAACGTCGGCATCGGAGTGTCCGGCAAGTCCACGCTTACCGGGGATATCGACCCCGCCAAGGACGAGTCGTCGTCCCTCGGCGAACGCATGTACGTCATACCCGATGCCAACACGCAACGACGAACCCGTCACAGACCCACCGCCCTCTCGGCAAGCAACCGCTCTACGACCACAAGGTCTTCGGGTACCGTCACCTTGATGTTGTCCCGTGGACCGAGAATCAAACGTATGCGACCACCGGTACGCTCCACGATCGAGGCGTCATCGGTGCCCCGGAATCCCTCGGCGGCTGCGCGAGCGTAAGCATCTCGCAGCACCACAGCCCGGAACACCTGGGGGGTCTGCACAAGCCAGAGTCGCTCCCGATCCTCCGTGGTTTCCACGTAACCCTCTTCAACCACAGACTTGACCGTGTCATATGAGGGATGTCCAACGATCGCGCCTGAGGCGGACGCATCCTCAACCAATCCTCTGATCGTCTCTTCTATCAACGCCGGCGTCACAAGAGGACGGGCGCCATCGTGCACGATGATGATGTCCGCACTCTGCCCGACAACCACCAGCCCGTTGGCGACCGAATCCTGCCTGGTCTCCCCGCCGGGAACGATGGACTCCACCTTGCGTGCACCGGACTGCCGGACGACCGCAGTGTACTCGCCCACCCTTGAGGGATGAGCAACCACCACTATGGCGTCCACTGCAGCGCAGGCCTCGAACGCCGCGATCGTGTGGCCGAGCACGGGCATCCCGGCGACGACCGCCAGCTGTTTGCCACCTTCGCGGCCGAGTCGCGTACCGTCTCCACCAGCAACGATGATCGCTACGTTCCTGCTCATGCCGGCCTCGCAAAGATCATGCGGCCCGCAGACGTCTGCAGGACGGATGTGACTTCGACGTCGATATCCGAGCCCACGACACCCCTGGCATCCTGGACGACGACCATGGTGCCGTCCTCGAGATAGCCAACGCCCTGTCCAGCCTCTTTGCCTTCCTTGGTGATGGCGATGTGCAACCTATCTCCGGGGAGGAACGCCGGGCGGACTGCCTCGGCCACCTCGTTCACGTTCAGGACGACGGCGCCTTCGACACGCGCGACCTTTGTGAGGTTGAAATCGACAGTCACGACCGACCCACCCGTGTCCACGGCAAGGCGAACGAGCTTGGCGTCCACCGTTGGGATCTCCGGGTAATCAGCCTCGAATACCGTCACCGCACCATCACCACCTGCGAGTTTCGCCAGATGGTCAAGCCCGCGTCTTCCGCGGGCACGCTTCGTGTCATCTGCTGAGTCAGAAAGCGTTTGCAGCTCGGCAAGTACGAAACGAGGCACGCGCACCTCGCCAGGAAGGAATCCGGCGTGCCGAAGCGCCGCGAATCGGCCGTCGATCACGGCGCTGGTATCGAGGAAGGCCATAGCGGGTGGCTGCAGCGAAGTCGAGCCCGTCCGAGCAGCCAGGCGAGCGCCGACGTCGGCGCTCTTGATGAGGAAGAGCTGGACTCCGCCATACGCACACAGGCCATATATGAGAATCGTTGCCAGGAACGATATCCACCGCGGCTCGATGAGGCGCACCGGGATGGACACCAGCAACGCGACAAGCAAGCCGAAGATGAGTCCTCCTCCGGCGAGCAGAAGATCGGTTGTGTCGTTGTCTTGCAGCTTCTTCTCAAGCCGTTTGTAGGCAAGGGTGGTCTCGCGTCCAAGAATCCCACCGATCAGGTACCCGATCGCAGCTCCAAGAATGATGAAGATGAAGATGACGAGTTCCCGCGAGAAGCCGATCGTCTCGGTCCAATCGATGAGCTGAGATACCGCGAAACCGCCCATTGCACCCGCTGCAAGGAACACGATGCGGGCGAACTGGACGATCATGATGACGGCGCCGCCAGCCGGATGTTGTCTTGCCTGAGCCGGCGCCTCCACCTCCTCTCAATGACTTGTCAGACGACGGGGGGACACTGCAGGAATGAATCGGATGAATAGAGTTTGAACATGCGCAATCGTAGCATACCAACCGATGAAAGGTTCCAATTGCATGCTAGACGGTAGCGTGCTCTCGCATCCTGCGAAGGCCATCGATGATCGCACGAGCTCGGCGTGAGCCCACGCCGTCAACCTCGTCCAGTTCTGACTCGGTTGCGTGGAGCAACACGGGCAGCGACACGAAGCGCTCGACGACACGGTTGATCACGGTACCGGGGAGCATCGGAATGCGGTGCAGAAGCCGATAGCCGGCCGGCTGCACGTGGAACTCGGCGATGTCACTCGACGCGGGATACCCGAGTGCGGCAGCTACGGCGGCGTCGTCGAGCAACTGATCCGGACTCATCCCGGCGATCTTGGAGCGTATCGACACGACCTTGCGCGGACCGGGGTCTTTCGCGTAGTCCCGCAGAAGCATGACATAGTCGTCTTCGACAGAGGCTACGAGTTCCTCGGACTGCATCCTCACCAGGCGTCCTTCGACTCCGAGCTCTGTGACGTAGCGGGCGACTTCTCGCGCGACGCGTTGTACCATCTCCGAGCGCTGGATCACAGTCGCCACATCACCGATCGTGACGACATCCTCGAACTCGAGGACAGTGAGGTGCCCGGCGACCTCATCGAGGCGTACGCGATAGCGCTGCAGCGTCTGAAGCGCCTGGTCCGCCTTCGCGAGCACTACTTCGATGTCTTCGAGGATCAAGCGGCTTCCACCGAGGTAGAGACTCACTACTTCACGCCTTTGTGAGACGGAGATGACGAATGCATCCGTCTGCCTGCTCACGCGCTCGGCGGTCCTGTGTCTCATGCCCGTCTCGGAGGTTGGCAGCGTTGCGTCAGGCACCAGATGGACGTTCGCCTTCAGGATGCCCGAGGCATCCTCATCGAGCACGATGGCGCCATCCATCTTCGCGAGCTCGTACAGTGCCTGCGCGGAGAACGGCGTCTCGATACGGAAACCACCATTGCAGAGAGTCTCTACTCCGTCGACATCACCGATGACGATGAGTGCGCCGGTGCGGGCAGAGATGATGTAATCCAGGCCCTCGCGGAGCGCGGTCCCCGGTGCGACGGCCTCGAGCGCTGACAACATCGTGTCTTCGTTCTTGGCGTCCATGTCACCTCCGGAAGGCGCTGGCGGGATGCGGACGCATAGCCGCGCCCTCATATCCGATTGTGCCACGAACCATCCACAACGTGCCAGCTCAGCCGCGGACTCCAGCGCCAACAAGTGCGTCAGCGATCAGTCGCGGTTGTGCGACTGAGATTCCGTCGGTGACCGAAGCGACACGACCCGGTGCGAGAATGGCCATCGTGAAACCGAGCCGCGCCGCCTCTCGAAGCCGGGTATCCGCCTGCCGTGCTCCTCGCAGTTCTCCGGTCAGCCCGAGCTCGCCGAATGCGACGGTCCCTGAAGGAACAGGTCGATCGGTTCGTGCCGATGCAAGCGCAAGTGCCAATGGCAGATCGATCCCCGGCTCGGAGATCCGGATTCCGCCCGCCACGGATACATAGACGTCGTGCGGGCCGAAAGCAAGCCCAGCCCGGCGCTCGAGCACTGCCAATACTTGCAACACGCGAGCGGTATCGATGCCGGTTGCCAGACGCCTTGGCATCTGCAGGTAGCTTGGCGTCACCAGGGCCTGTACCTCGACGAGAATGGGTCGAGACCCTTCGACCGCGACCATCACGCATGATCCCGCTACGTCCTCAGTGCGCCCGGCCAGAAGTGCGCCTGAGGGTTGTCCGACCGCCTTGAGTCCCTCCTCCTCCATCTCGAAGATGCCTATCTCCGAAACGGAACCGAAGCGATTCTTGGTCGCACGCACGATGCGCAAAGTGTGATCGCGGTCGCCCTCGAACGAGATCACGGTGTCAACGAGGTGCTCAAGGACTCGCGGACCGGCGATGACGCCCTCCTTCGTGACGTGTCCGACGAGCAGGACGGTCACTCCTTCTTCCTTGGCGATACGCATCAGTCGAGCTGCACAGGCGCGTACCTGACCGACACTGCCCGGAACGCCCGAAAGCTCCCGGTCGGCCATGGTCTGTATCGAGTCGACGATGAGCAGTGCGGGGCGCTCGGCCAGAGCTGTAGCTTCAACCGTCGCAATGTCGGTCTCGGGAAGGAGGGAGATGCCATCGCTCGCGCCGATGCGCTGCGCCCGCAGCTTCACTTGCTCGGCAGACTCCTCCCCGCACACGTAGAGTACTCGCGAACCGCGGTCGCCCAGCGCTCCCGCAGCCTGAAGGAGGAGCGTGGACTTGCCAATACCCGGTTCACCCGCAACCAGCACGAGCGAACCCCGGACGAGCCCTCCACCGAGAACACGATCGAACTCGGGGATGCCTGTAGGGGTGCGCTGTGCCGCCGAGGCCACGACGTCACCGAGTGCCACCGGCGTGCGAGCTGCCGCATGCGTTTCGGCAGCAGACGCGACCGCGACCGCTTCCTCCACGAACGTGGCGTACTCACCACAGTCGGGGCAACGGCCGAGCCACTTCGGTGCGCTGTAACCGCACTGCTGGCAACGCCAGCTCGTCCGCTGCTTCGCCATGGGCCTCAGGCGCCTGCAGACCCGCCGGCCGCGCCACCACGGCCACTGCCGCGCGACGACTTCGGCGGCATCGATGCCTTGGCGGCGGTCGCTACCTTGGGAGCGGATAGTCCCTCTGCCGGTGCGGTCCCTTTGTGGAACACGATCTTGCCCTCTTCCACTGCAAGCTCCACGACATCGCCGGGCTTCCACTCACTGGCGAGCAGCTGCTCTGATAGCGGGTCCTCCACCAGGCGCTGTATTGCACGGCGAAGCGGTCGCGCGCCTAACGCGGAGTCGAACCCGGCGTCGGCAAGCAGTTGCCGTGCCTCCTGGGACACCATGATGCCAATGCCCTGGAGCAGCAGCTGGTCACGCAGACGACCGACCATGATGTCGACTATCTGCTGAATCTCGGGATTGGTGAGGTCATGGAATACGATGACTTCGTCCACGCGGTTGAGGAACTCGGGTCGAAACACCTTCTTGAGCTCTCCGGTCACGCGTTCCTTTACATCGGCATAGTCCATCGTGCCGGCAATCTGAGTGGTGAAGCCGATGATCTTTCCCTTCACGATATCGCGTGCCCCAAGGTTGCTCGTCATGATGACGATCGTGTTCTTGAAATCCACCTTACGGCCCTGGGCATCGGTCAAGCGACCCTCTTCGAGGATCTGCAGCAACACGTTGAATACGTCGGGATGCGCCTTCTCGATCTCATCGAACAAGATCACCGAATAGGGCTTGCGCCGAACGAGTTCGGTGAGCTGGCCGCCTTCATCAAACCCGACATACCCGGGAGGTGAGCCGATCAGCCGTGAGACCGTGTGCTTCTCCATGTACTCGGACATGTCCAGCTGGATGAGCGCGTCCTCACTCCCGAAGAGGAACGCGGCCAGCGCCTTGGATAGCTCGGTCTTGCCTACTCCCGACGGGCCGAGGAAGATGAATGATCCGGCCGGTCGCATAGGGTCTTTGAGCCCCGCCCGCGTGCGGCGGATGGCCTTGCTCACGGCTGTGACAGCTTCGTCCTGGCCTACGATGCGCTCGTGGAGCGACGTCTCCATACGTAGCAGCTTCTGCGTCTCTTCCTCAGTGAGGCTGGAGACCGGGATCCCGGTCCACATCGAGACGACCTCGGCGATCTCCCGCTCCGTCACTTCGACGACGCGACGGTTGTCGGGCTTGAGCCATTCCTCTTCCATCGCGCGCTTCTCGGCGAGCGTCTGCTTCTCCTTGTCGCGCAGCGCAGCCGCCTTCTCGAATTCCTGCGATTCGATGGCCGCTTCCTTCTCCTGACGCACGAGTCTCAGACGCTCTTCGATCTCGCGAATATCGGGCGGGGCCGTCATCATCTGGATGCGCATCTTGCTGCCGGCCTCATCGATGAGGTCGATAGCCTTGTCGGGCAGGAATCGATCCGAGATGTAGCGGTCCGCGAGCACCGCAGCAGCATCCACGGCAGCATCGGTGATCGATACCCGGTGATGGGCCTCATAGCGATCACGAAGGCCGAGAAGAATCTCCTTAGTCTCCTCTACGCTGGGCTCCCCTACCATGATCGGCTGGAAGCGGCGCTCGAGAGCTGGGTCCTTCTCGACGTACTTGCGGTACTCGTCTAGCGTCGTCGCACCGATGGTCTGCAGCTCGCCACGTGCGAGCGCGGGCTTGATGATCGATGCAGCATCGATAGCCCCTTCGGCAGCACCTGCGCCGACAAGCGTGTGCATCTCATCGATGAACAGGATGACATCGCCACGTTCGCGGATCTCCTTCATGACCTTCTTGAGTCGCTCTTCGAACTCCCCGCGATACTTGCTGCCGGCAACCAGCGCGGCAAGGTCCAGTGTGTAGAGCTGCTTCTCGCGAATCGTCTCGGGCACCTCATCGGCAGCGATCATCTGTGCCAGTCCTTCGACCACGGCGGTCTTCCCGACACCGGGCTCGCCGATCAGAACCGGGTTGTTCTTCGTGCGCCTCGACAGTATCTGCATCACGCGCTCGATCTCCTGCGCGCGGCCCACAACAGGATCGAGTTTGCCGTCACGCGCCGCCCGCGTCAGGTTGCGTCCGAACTCATCGAGCAGCTGGTTCGACTCACCCCGACCGCCTCCGCGGGACTCGCCCTGCTCGGTCGGCTTGCCATAGTAGCTCGAGAGCAGCTGGATGACAGCCGAGCGCACCTTCTCGAGATCGGCGCCCAGGTTGAGCAGCACCTGCGCGGCTACGCCTTCGCCTTCACGGATGAGGCCGAGAAGGATGTGCTCGGTTCCGATGTAGTTGTGACCGAGCTGAAGCGCCTCCCGCAAAGAGAGCTCAAGGACCTTCTTCGCACGCGGGGTGAAGGGGATGTGACCGGTGGGAACGTAGGTGCCCCTGCCGATCAGCTCTTCCACTTGCTGATGAACGTCTTCAAGAGAGATGTTGAGGCTCTCGAGGGCTTTGGCGGCGATGCCGTCTTGCTCACGGATCAACCCGAGCAAGAGATGCTCGGTTCCGATGTAGTTCTGGTTGAGCATACGCGCCTCTTCCTGCGCGTACACGACGACCCTTCTGGCCTTCTCGGTGAATCGCTCGAACATGGGTCCACTCCTATCACACGCCGGTACCGGCGTTCTGCTCACAACAGGTATTCTACCCCCCGCGTCATTGGAGCGGGAGGATCAGAGAACGAGAAGCAAGCGGAATGCCACCAGATATGAGTGACGGGCACTCATATCCTGATGGACGCGTCTCTATGCCTCCGGGCGCAAGTGCGGGAAGAGAAGAACGTCGCGAATGGACGCCGAATCCGTGAGCAGCATGACGAGACGGTCGATGCCGATTCCCATCCCGCCTGCTGGCGGCATACCGTACTCCATCGCGCGGAGGTAGTCCTCGTCATAGCCCATGGCCTCGTCGTCTCCGCCGGCCTTGGCGGCCATCTGCGCGGCGAAGCGTTCGCGTTGATCGACGGGGTCGACCAACTCCGAGAAGGCGTTGGCTATCTCTCGGCCCGTGATGATCAGCTCGAACCGCTCCGTGAGCTCCGGCTCGTCCGGCTTCTTGCGCGCAAGCGGTGACGTCTCGAGCGGGTACTCCGTCACGAACGTCGGCTGAACCAGGGTACCCTCGACGAGCTTCTCGAACAGCTCGGTGATGAGCTTGCCTTTGCCCCAAGACGGATCGTGCGGCACGCCGTGATGGTCGCACAGATGACGAAGATGGGCGTCGGTCACGGCGAACGAGACATCCTCGTCTGCCGCCTCGCTGGTCAACTCGATCATCGTGCGACGAGGCCATGGCGGGGTGAGATCGATCTCGGCGCCCTGATAGGTGATCTGCAGGGTGCCCAGTGCCTCGGATGCAGCCGCAGTGACTATCCCTTCGGTCAGCTCCATCATGCCATCCAGGTTAGTGAACGCCTGGTAGGCCTCGAGCATAGTGAACTCGGGATTATGCCTTACCGATATACCCTCGTTGCGGAACGACCGGTTGATCTCATACACGCGTTCGAAGCCGCCGACCAGCAGCCGCTTCAGATACAGCTCCGGCGCAATGCGCAAGTAGAACTCCATGTCGAGCGCATTGTGATGTGTGACGAAGGGCCTGGCTGTTGCGCCTCCGGGAATCGGGTGCAGCATCGGGGTCTCAACCTCGACGAACTGCCTGCTCTCCATGAACCGCCGGATCGCAGCGACGATCTTGAAGCGAGTCTCGAACGTACGCTTCACATCTGCATTGACGATGAGGTCGACGTAGCGCTGACGATAGCGCGTTTCCGTGTCGGAAAGGCCGTGGAACTTCTCGGGCAGAGGCCTTAGCGACTTCGACAGAAGCGACACCTCGACGGGCGACACCGACAACTCTCCGCGTCGTGTTCGAAGCACGAGGCCACGAGCACCGATCCAGTCGCCAAGATCCAGATCGCGGACCGCTTCGAAGGCTTCCTCGCCCAGGACGTTCACACGACAGAAGAGCTGAAGATCTGTGGAGTCATCACGAATGACGAGGAAGACGATCTTGCCCTGGTCACGCTTGGCCACTACACGACCGGCAACATGGACCACATCTTCCGTCTCGGTCCCGTCGTCCAGTGCAGCGTACTGCTCCTGGAGTGATGTGGCCGTGTGGGTGCGATCGTAGCGATCCTTGTACGGCTGCTCCCCGCGCTCGCGTAGCGCGTCAAGCTTGGCTTTGCGGATCGCGAAGACATCCTCGGAAGGACGTTCCGTGCCGTGTGTCGATTCGTCCGACATCGGCGACTAGTTGGTGATCTTGAGGACTTCGTACTCGATGACGGCACCTCGAGGGGTGGTCACCTGCACGACCTGACCCTTCTTTGCCCCCATGACAGCGGCACCGACGGGTGATTCATTCGAGATGCGATCGTGCGTCGGATCGGCCTCTGCAGAGCCAACGAGATGGTAGACGTGTACGTCAGCCGTCTCTACATCCTTCAACTCGACCTTCGAGCCGAGGACGATGCGATTCTTGCTCTTGGGCGTATCGATGATCGTCGCATGCGACAGGATCAGGTTGATCTCCGCGATGCGGCCCTCAACCCACGCCTGCTCGTTCTTCGCATCGTCATATTCGGAGTTCTCTGATATGTCGCCGAACTCCTTGGCTTCCTTGATGCGATCGCCAACCTCACGGCGGCGGACGGTCTCGAGGTGCTTGAGTTCTTCCTCGAGGCGCACCTGCCCCTCCGGAGTGAGTGCGATTTCCTTGTTCATAGAAGCTCCTGGTGTTGTCCATTCACGGGCCCGTCGGGCGGTGCCGCGAAATTGCTCCCGAGAGTATAGCGCATATACGTGAACGCACAAGGCTGACACGACAGCAGGGACGCCACCGGCGCCCCTGCCTGTACTGAGATGTCCGATCGATCAGGCGATCAGGACCCTACTCTTCGTCGTCTGATGCGGGCTTCTTGGAGGACTTCTCCTCTTCGACTTCCTCGAGCTCATCGTCATCGTCGTCCTTGCCATCAACGCCATCACGGATGGCCTTCATGGTCTTGCCGAGCGACTTGCCGAGCTTCGGAAGTCTGGACGGCCCGAAGAGCAGGAGGACGACAGCGAGGATGATTACCCACTCCGCGCCACCGGGAAGACCAAATACAGCCATGACCCCTCCTTGTGCAAATCATTCAACCGGCCTACCGAGACCGGAAACGGACTGAACGCCAGATTACCACCTCTGCTAGGTGCGCGCCACGCCTCGTTCGGTCTTTGAGAGGTAGTAGAGCGTATGCAGAAGCTCATGCACCGGATCGGTATTGTGCAAGGTAACCTCCGCCGGCACACGCACGATCACGGGCGTGTAGTTGAGCATGATCTTCACGCCTGCGCCGCTCAACCGATCAGCTGCCTCCTGCGCTGCCAGCGGCGGTACAGCGATGACTCCTATCTCGATGCCCTGCTCTTTGACCGTGGACTCGAGTTCATCAACGTTCTGCACAACGATGTCTCCGATATGACCGCCGATCTTGGCTGCGTCGATGTCGAAGATGGCTGTGACGTGAAAACCGTGCTGCCGCAGGCCGTTGTAGTCCGCGATCGCCGATCCAAGGTGTCCTGCACCAACAAGTGCCAGCCGGTGGACATGATCAGCCCCGAGGATTCGCTGGATCCGCTCCACCAGTGTGGTGATGTCGTAGCCCACCCCTCGCTTGCCAAACGAACCGAAGTGAGTGAGGTCGCGACGAATCTGTGCGGGATTGATATCGGTGAGTTCTCCGAGTCGCGCCGAAGACACGGTTTCCTCTCCAGAGGAACGGAGCTGGATAAGAACGCCCAGGTAGAGCGGAAGACGCTCGATGACGCCCTCAGGGACACGTTCATTGGTGGAATGCGTCAAGGTCAATCCGATCCATGCGTTGTTGCCGGTGTCCCAATGGTAACGACTGTTACAAAGTCGCACAAGCTACCTCAGGCGGCGTCTCCTGAGGTCTCCTGTATGAGGCGTATGACATCTGCCCGGGTCACTATGCCTGCGAGTCTGCCGGCCTCCACCACGAGCACCACGCCTACCTGAGAGGGATCGAGTCTGGGTAGCACGCGGTCAACAGTCGTCTCGGGCGTCACGAAGAGTTCGGACAAGTCCCTGCGCGCTACCTCACCCACTGTCGTATGCGGCCAGCGCTCTCGAGGCACGCTCTGAGCCGCCCCGATGTCCACCAGTCCGACCACCGTGCCGTCAGCGATCACGGGGTAGCGGGTATGCCGGCCACCGAGGAAGTAGCTGTGCGCCATGTCCTCAAGGGTCAACTCGGCGGGCACAAGCATGGGCGAGGCAGACATGATCCGGGACACGGGCACGTCGGCAAGACGCGACTTCACGACCTGTTGCTGATATGCGGTGGTGGCAAGCCCGGAAATGAACCACCCCATGACGGCGAACCAGATCAGATCGAAGCTCTGGAACAGTAGCACGCCCAACACTGCGACCGCGACCAGGCACATGCCTATGAGCTGTCCCATCCGGCTGGCCCACCGAGTCGCCTTGAGGAGATCTCCGGTGATCGCCCACAGGATTGCCCTGAGTATGCGGCCACCGTCGAGCGGGAATCCGGGAAGAAGGTTGAAGATGCCTACCGACAAGTTGATGACTACCAGATAGTCGATGACGACTATCACCACCGGAGTGAAGTGGAGCGCATACAACGCCTCCCCGGCCAGGAAGAGCAGCGCGGCCAGAACCAGACTTGCACCGGGACCAGCGGATGCCATAACGAATTCGAGACCCGGCCGGTGAGGCTCCTCCTCCATCTGGGAAACGCCACCGAAGATGAAGAGGGTGATCTTGGCTATGCGTATGCCGCCTGCTCGTGCCACGAGAGAGTGTGCGAATTCATGCAGCAGTACCGAAGCGAAGAAGGCGAAGGTGGTGACGATGCCCATCACGGCGTACGTGAGAACCGACCGACCTTCGAGCTGCTGAGGAAAGTAGCCGGTGGTGAGTGTCACCGCGACAAGCAAGAAGATGAAGAGCCAACTCGCGTTGATCTCCACCGGAATGCCAAACACCTTCCCGATCCGAATCGACGGCAGACCGGACACGGCGCCTCCTCATCGCCGGGCGGCCGCCACGCGGCCGCCCGGAAGATACGATGCGACTAGAAAGCGGCTCCCTCAAGCGCATGGGCACACGTGCACTCACGCTCAATAGGAAACGCAGGAATCATCGCATGCAACAGGGCTTTGACCTTCTCGTTGTTCTCCTGGAACACACGAACAACCTCGTCGTTGCTCACGGGTTCAGCGCCTTCAGCACCGGCGTCGTGATCTGTGATGAGGGATATGTTGCAGTAACAGATCTCGAGTTCGCGAGCCAGGTAGCACTCGGGATACTGGGTCATGTTTATGACTTCCCATCCCTGAGAAGCGAACCACTTGGACTCGGAGCGGGTCGAGAAGCGGGGACCCTGGATCACGACGACCGTACCTTTCGGATGGGCCGTGATTCCCAGATCGGCAGCCTTCTCGACCGCCACCTGCCGCATGACGGGGCAGTACGGGTCCGCGGATGACACGTGGGTGGTGATGGGCCCATCATAGAACGTGTCTTTTCGACCCCACGTACGATCAACGAACTGGTCGCAGATCACGAAGTCCCCGGGTTTGACATCCGCCTGAAGCGAACCGCAGGCGTTCGGACCGATGATTCGAGAGACACCGAGAAGCTTCATCGCATAGACATTCGCACGGTAGTTGATCATGTGCGGCGGCAGGCTGTGATCCTTGCCGTGACGAGGCAGGAAGGCGACCTTCCGGCCGCCGATCTCCCCGTACATGATGGGAGACGAAGGGGCGCCGTAGGGCGTGTTGACCTTGAACTCGGTGGGGTCCTCGAGCAGCGAGTAGAACCCACTGCCTCCAAAGACACCGATCTCGGCCTGAGGATAGATCATGCTTACTCCTTGATAGATACGGTGGGCCGGAGCCCGTGCTGTCTACATACCACGCACGATTGTAGACGAACCCCTGCGATCCGTGCTGATGCTATGCCCCACGCCGCATGTACTGCTCGTCTTCGACAGGGGACCGCCAACGGTCATCTTCCGCAGCCCGGGGAGCGTACAGTGGGCGCCGGAACAGGTTCTCGGCATCCGTCCACTCCTCTTCGACGCGCACGGCATCCGCTGCGGCTGCAACGAAGCCTGCGACCTTGGCGTCCATATTGTCGGCGTGATGAAGCACAAGGGCCTCCAGCGTGCACGGACGCTTCGGTGATCCCCATTCCAGCTCACCATGATGCGAGAGCATCAGGTGCGAGAGACGAGTCACAAGCTCAGGCGGCAGATCTGCGAGTTGCTCTGCAGCGCGGCGCAAGCGCGACTCGCCCAGAACGACGTGCCCGATGAAGCGTCCCTCATCGGTGTACTCGATGCCGGTAGTGAACCGCAGCTCATCGACCTTGCCGATATCGTGTAGGAGCGCGCCCGCGACGAGGAGGTCATGGTCCACATCGCCGTACAGGCTCGCCATTCCCTCACATAACGAGGCAACGGCAACCGTATGCTCGAGCAAGCCGCCAATATACGCATGGTGGTGGGACTGTGCACCCGGACACCGCTTGAAGCTCCGCATGAAAGTCCGATCGCCGAACACGGCCCACAACACCCGCGATAGGTGTGGGTCGCGTACGCTCCTGACGTGCTCCCGCAGGCGAGAGAGCAGCTCATCGGCATCGAGGGGCGAGGTCGGAAGCAGATCGGAGGCGTCCCAGGTTCCTGCCAGCCGAAGCCGCTCGACCGATATCCTGAGCATGCCCCTGTAGGTAGTTGCGGTCCCGTCCACGACGACCACAGACCCGACCGGCACCGACTGAGCTGTACGATCCGGTCGAAACATGACAGCCGCGATGCGACCGGTTCTATCGGCAAGTTCCAGCGACAGGTATGCTTCCCCGTTGCGGCTGGAGCGAAGCTCCTTCGAGCGGAGCGAGAACCGCTCACTCACGCGTTCTCCCTCGGCAAGGGTGCCCACATATGTCGTTCTCATCGCGATCCTCCATCCCATCTCCTACATCAGGAGCATAGGACGGAGGTCTGACATCATGCCTTCGCGCGGACCCGGGCGACCGTGCCCGGTTCGATGCCGTAACGTTCCGCCGCGCTGCCCATTCTGACGGCCAGCGTCAGCCAACCCGAGGAATCAAAGAGTGCAACGACCTCGTCCTCGGCAACGTCGGAGAAGGTCCGCCCGAAGGGAAGCTCGATCTGGAGGTGTCCGAGAGAGATATCCAAGAACGAGGGACTGACCATCAATGCGTCGAGTTCTTCCCGAGACACCGCAAGTCGTACCGAGCCGAAATGGTCGATATCCACTACCTCAGCAATCAAGGCATCGTTCTCACGATGACCGAGTTGGAATGGGGAGGCGACGAGCGAGTCGACGTCTACGGATTCGCCGATGTTCGCGGGTTCCACCCCGCAGGCGAGTGCAGCTGCTGCAGGGGCAAGTACGTCCCTTGCATGGAAGGTTGCGAGGGGAAGCTGGAAATTCAACTGCGCCGGCACGATTGAGAACGCCGATGCGATTCCGCCCGCCCTCCAGGCTGCCGGAACCAACACACCGTTGTCAGGACCGACCAGTAACGTTCCGCGGCGGGTAACGATGCATAGGTCCCGCCTACCCCCACCGACTCCCGGATCGACGACCACGAGATGTATCGCCTCAGGCAACTGCCAGACTCCGGCGGCCGCGACCGCAGCCGCCTTTCTGATATCGAAGGGCGCGATATCGTGCGCCAGATCAACGACGCGCGCCTGGGGACACGCTCGGTACACGACCGCATGACACATGCCGACCCATGTGTCGCCGAGACCGAAATCTGAGGTGAAGCAGATGATGGCCTGCACGAATCCTCCCAAGGTGTCATCGAGTCGCACCGACGGGTACACTGCATGTGACGCATCAGCCGGATCCGGAGGTCATACCTTGTCCAGGCTTCGCATCATCGCAGCGCCCATCCTTCTTCTCATGATAGCGCTGAGTCTCACAGGCTGTTCGAGGGCAGCGACTGTCGAGTACATACCCGAGGGGGGCCGCTACACCCTCTCCGAACTCGAGGCGGTGGCTCGCTCTGTTGATATCTCTCCACTCGAGGATCTCGCGCCTGAAGCGATTACCGAAACGCGGCAGACCTACCTCGCCAGTCTTCGCGGACACGGTGACAAGGCGAGCCGCGTAGCGGATGTGCTCACACGCGATTTCCCGCCGGCGACAGCAGCGGTACCGCTACTGGTCGAGGGCGCCGAGGTCGACGGCCGGATGGTGTGGATCATCGTCGAAGCGTGGGCTGAGGAGAACGGACCACTCACACATCGAAGACTGTGGCTGCTCGACCAGGCCACCTATGGTCTCGTGGACTCCATCTCACTCCGCTAGGCGACGCTCACGCTTCTGCCAAGAATCGCGTCTACCAGTTCCGGCTCAAAGCGAAGCGTGTCGATCAGCTCTCCGCGAAGTGCGTCGCCTCGTATCCCCGCAGATGCAAGGTCTGTCACCGCAGCCAGCACGCGTGCGCGCTCCCGATAGCGCTGGTCCTCTCGGGCGCTTCTTCGGTAGATGACCTTGCGCAGTACCGCGAGGAAGTAGCTTCTCACCCTCGCGACCTGACGCGCGCCCAGGGGCAATCCTTCAAGATCTGCCGCAAACCGCCGCAGAACCGCTCTCGAGGCGTACAGGGCCGCTTCTTGGCTCGCGCCTGCCGCTTGCACCTCCGCGACGAGGCTGGCGACAACTTCGTCCAGACCGCTGCGCCCCGTCTCTGCAAGAATCGATAGCTGAATCATAAGAATACCTCCTCCGAACACCTGTTCGAAGGAGGTTACTATTCGACTCTGACACCCTGAGTTGCGCCTATGGCTCCACAGGGAAGATCGCGGCGATTGCATCACGTGCTACTGCAAGGTACTCCGGAGAAGCAAGCAGCGTCTCATCGGATACACGCCAGATCTTCGCATCCGTGATCGCGTAGAAGTCCTTACCCTTGGAGTTGAGCGCATCCGTGAGGCGACTCCCCTCAAGGATGTGCATCTCGCCCTCGATGCGATGGTCCTTCGTGATGATCATCACACGGACTGTATCTTTGCTCGTGTACAAGACACACCTCCAAGCCGGCCAACTGTCCCCCGATATCGAATCTACAACAAGTCGAAGGATTCAGGAATGCCTCTACCCGAGTCCTTCGAGAAAGAGCCTAAGCCATCCCGCGGCTGCAAGTTGTCCGGCCGTGAGGGCCAAAGCGATAAGAATCTGAGGCCAGGCGTCACGCAGACGATCGGTCACACGCTCGAATCGCGGAATGAAACACACGAATACGAGATTGACGCATACGAACGTCACGAGCACCGCTGCCACGACCATCAGAGGATATGCGACCCCCAGGTAAGGGAGTCCCCACCGGACGGTCACGTACGTGATAGGCACGGATGCCACCCACACCAGCACATCCCGAAGGCGTGGGAGAGGCCGCTCCCGGCTCACCGTTCGCCACATCTGGGAGTTCACGATGGGCACGGCCACCAGCGGCAGAGCGTAGCCAGCGAGCAGGCCTGTGATGAGGCGCAGATCATTGGTCGTGGCCCGTAGTCCCGCATACGACGTGACTCCGTCAATCGCCATTGCGCCGATGAATGCACCACCGAGGAGCAGTAACGGCCACGATGGGAACTCCGTGGGGCGGCGATGGCGGGACACCATTACGATCAGCAGCAAAGAGACCACGAAGCCAAGGTAGATACCGGTGTCTCGCGCACACACAGGGAGCTGCAGTCCGCCGGCGAACAGCGAACGCTCGGGCAACTGATGACATAGCCCGTATCCGAATATCTGGAGCAAGCGCTGCATCAGTGACGACTCCTGAGAAAAGAGGACGGCAGGCCCGTTGCCGGACCTGCCGTTCGAATCCAGATGGTCGGGATGGCGGGATTCGAACCCACGACCTCTGCGTCCCGAACGCAGCGCTCTACCAAGCTGAGCCACATCCCGACGAGCCGGTATCATACCGCGTCCCGACGCCCAGGGCAAAGTAATCATCGAAGTTTGTGAGAACCTGGGCAAAGCGGCCGAGATGAGCATGTCCCCACCGCCTGGGGGCGGTGGGGACATGCCGGTGGCACCGATACCTACTTCAGCACTGAAACGTGGCAGTACTCGCAGTACTTCGCGAAGTCGTGACACTCCAGACAGGGGTCCAGACCGTTCTTCTTCACGAGATTCGGATGGTAGTTTCTCCAGGGCGTATTCGCCACAGCACCAGGGTGGTGGCAGTTGTCGCAGAAGAACTGGTTGTGGCAGTTCTCACACACCGCTTTGGTGGTCTTGGCAGCCGTGATGTCCGGACCGTGGGTGGTCTTGAAGTCACCCGGGTGAGGCATCGCGAGCTTGTGACAGTCGGAGCAGAACTTGGCCTCCACACCGCCCGTGCCGTGACAGTAGTCGCAGCTGTCGGTCGCCGCTTTGTACGCGGTCGAGTGACCGGCTGCCGCCCCGAGCGCGAGATCGCGCGTCCAGCCAACGGCCTTGTGTGACGTGGGCACGGCCTTGAGCTTGGTGTGACAGTCCACGCAGAACTGCTTGTCCTCGTGGCACTTCTCGAAGCAGGGCTGTGCGCCCTTGTCGGTGATCGTCTTGGGGTGCTGCTTCTGCCACGCGACACCGTTGACGGCGCCTGTGTGGTGACAATCCGAGCACAGCTCCTTGAACTGGTGGCAGTTCGCGCACAGCGCAGGGGTCTTGGCACCTGTCACGTGTGTCTTCTTGAACTGGTCGGGGTGCGGCATGTCCATGCCGTG
>DDWT01000009.1 GCA_002347365.1 Actinobacteria bacterium UBA2279 | reverse complement strand
GCTTTGCTATTCGCGAAGGCGGTCGCACCGTCGGCTCGGGCCGAGTGACGAAGATATTGAAGTAGTCACGCGCGCCGTTTACGACGGACGGGGCCTGGCACGCGCCAGGCCCCGTTTTCGCCGCTTGCACAGCGTGTCGCGGTTTGACAGTGCTGGAAGGCGGGTGTTAGATTACGACACCGTGCGACCGACTCTCGGGCGCATAGAGCGAGAGGCGAGAGTCGCCGAGGAGGATCGATGAGAACGCTGGTCACGTTGGCATGCACAGAGTGCAAACGCCGTAACTACACCACCAAGAAGAATAAGCAGAACAACCCCGAGCGCATCGAGTTCAAGAAGTACTGCAAGTGGTGCCAGACCCACACTCTCCACAAGGAGACCCGGTAGGCGGACGCCCTGCAGATTCATGCAGGCCAGTAGCTCCAATGGTAGAGCGCCGGTCTCCAAAACCGGATGTTGGGGGTTCGAGTCCCTCCTGGCCTGCCAGTGAACGATCGGTCGCCTTGCGACTGCAGATACGATGTCCCATGTGGGCAGAGAAGGATGGATGAACGATGGCACAGGCGAACAAAGCGGCGCGGCTGAACGTGTTCGCGCGTTTCGGCAAATACGTCGGTGACGTTCGTGTCGAGATGAAGCGCGTCGTCTGGCCGAATCGGAAAGAGGTCATCAACTCCTCGATCGTCGTGATCATGACGCTCATGTTCTTCGTCGCCTTCACCTTCTTGATCGACAGCCTGTCGTCATGGCTGTTCCTGGACCTGCTCGCAGGGATCGGGCGGTAGACATGGCAAAGAAGTGGTACGTCATCCACACCTACTCCGGGTATGAGAACAAGGTCAAGACCAACTTGCTTCACCGCATCGAGTCGATGGGGATGCAGGACAAGATCTTCGACGTGTTCATCCCGAAAGAGACGGTGACCGACCTCAAGACGGGCGGGCGCAAGGTCACCACCGAGAAGAAGGTCTTCCCCGGGTACATCCTCGTGCAGATGGAACTTGATGATGACTCGTGGTACGTCGTGCGTAACACGCCCGGCGTGACCGGTTTCGTCGGCGCTCAGGCCAAGCCCGTAGCGCTCTCGCGCGAGGAGTTCAATCGCATCGCCAAGAGAATGGAAGCCGGTGCGAAGCCAAAGACGTCCACCGATTTCGCCGAAGGAATGGCGGTCAAGGTGACTCACGGCCCACTGGCGGAATTCGACGGCATCATCGCCGAGGTCAATCCCGATCAGGGGAAGATCAAAGTCATGGTCTCGATCTTCGGTCGAGAGACCCCGGTCGAGTTGGGGTTCGATCAGGTCGCCAAACTCTAGGAAGCTCGACGGGCATCTGTTCGCCGGTGGTTTTGAGCCGGACGCTTCTCGGACAGGCTCGCTAGGTATAGTCAGTAGGTACGACGGGCGCCGTGGGTGCCTTCGGTTCAAGAGGACGTGAGCAGACAGATGGCCAAGAAAGTCGTGGGCTTCATCAAGCTCCAGATTCCTGGTGGTCAGGCAAATCCGGCACCGCCAGTGGGTCCGGCGCTTGGTCAGCACCAGGTCAACATCATGCAGTTCTGCCAGGCATTCAATGCTGCCACGCAGGACAAGATGGGCACGATCATCCCCGTGGAGATCACTGTCTACGAGGACCGCTCGATCACCTTCATCACGAAGACGCCTCCGGCTGCCGTTCTGCTGAAGCAGGCCGCTGGTATCGAGTCCGGCTCGGGTACTCCGAACCGTACGAAGGTCGCCTCAGTGACGCGTCAGCAGGTGCGCGAGATCGCCGAGTTGAAACTCCCCGATCTGAACGCCAATGATGTCGACGCGGCAATGAGGATCATCGAGGGTACTGCCCGTTCGATGGGCGTGACCGTCGAGGACTAGTGAAGCCGTACTTCCGACAGCCGTCGGAGGTTCATGTGGGAGGACACTCGCTGTCCGCTGACCACGAGGAGGAGCTATGAAGCGAGGCAAGAAGTACACAGCCGCAGTTGCTGCCATCGAGGCAGGCGTGCTCTACACGCCGCTCTCAGCGCTGCGGTTGGCCAAAGAAGTCGCACCGGCGCGCTTCGATGAGAGCGTTGAAGCGCACTTCCGACTCGGCGTCGACACCCGGCAGGCGGAGCAGCAGGTGCGCGGTAGTGTCGTGCTGCCCCACGGAACCGGCAAGACCGTGCGTGTCGCAGTGTTCGCTCAGGGCGAGAAGGCCCGCGAGGCAGAGGCTGCAGGCGCGGATGTGGTTGGCGATGACGAGCTGATCGAGCGTATCCAAAAGGGCTTTCTGGACTTCGACGCCACCGTGGCGACGCCCGACATGATGAGCAAGGTGGGTCGTCTCGGCAAGATCCTGGGCACTCGTGGCCTGATGCCGAACCCCAAGCTCGGCACCGTCACCATGGACGTCGAGCGCGTGGTCAAGGAACTGAAGGCCGGCAAGGTCGAGTACCGTGCGGATAAGTACGGTATTGCTCACGTCGCGATCGGCAAGAAGTCGTTCGCGGATGAGTCGCTTGTAGAGAACTACGCCGCTGTCCTGGACGAGATCCTTCGTGCCAAGCCTGCGTCCTCCAAGGGCCGGTATCTCAAGTCGATCACCATCACCACAACGATGGGTCCCGGCATCCCGGTAGACACCACCAAGACCCGAGGTTTGCTCGACGAGTAGTACGTTGCTTGCGTTACCACCCGCGGCGAGGCATAATGGCTCGCGCTGTGATTGATAACTAACGCACGACCGCTGCCGAAGACAGCAGGTGCCCGGGATACCGGGCCTAAGGGGACAGGGATAGTCCCGCCCGCCGAGGTGGATGCCAACAGGACCTCTCCTACAGAGAACCTTTCGTGGCCTCCGCCCAACATGGTGGAGGCCACGTCGTTTTCCGTGCGTATGCACGGGGCGTCGCGGCCCATTTCGCCCCTCAGGCGGCGAGCAAGCGGGCCGTGTGAAGGAGAGGAGGGAACATATGCCAACTGCACAGAAGACCGCGATCGTGGCTGAGATCAAGGATCGACTCAGCGCCTCGGCCGGATTCATCATGACCGACTACCGGGGTCTTACGGTCAAGGACATGCAAGCACTGCGCGGCAAGTTGCGTGAAGTGGGAAGCGATCTGAAGATCTACAAGAACACGCTTACCCAGCTTGCCGCTCGCGACCTCGAGCTGCCGTCCATGGATGACATGCTGGCAGGTCCGACCGCAATGGTCTTCCTGTCCGATGATCCGGTGGCTCCTGCGAAGGCCATCATGGACTTCGCTAAGACCCACAAGGGTTTCGAGGTCAAAGGCGGGTTCATCGAGCAGCACCTGGTGGACGCGGACAGCGTCAAAGCAATCGCGATGCTTCCGAGCCGCGAGGAGCTCATCGCCAAGCTCATGGGCACGATGCTCAACCCGCTTCGCGGAGTCATGTCGATGTTCAATGCCCCTGCCGGCGCGTTCGCTCGCGTCGTCAAGGCGGTCGCCGATCAGAAGGCGGCTGCGTAGTCGTTCTGACAGAAGTGCACTCACGGCGCCCGAACGTGGCGTCAAGGAATGCGTGAATAGGACAAGGAGATAGATACGATGGCTGCCATCAAGCGTGAGGATGTTCTCGAGTGGGTAAAGAGCGCTCCGGCTCTCGAGCTGGCTGAGCTCGTCAAGGAGATGGAAGAGGTCTTCGGCGTGTCCGCTGCTGCCCCTGTGGCTGCGGCCGCGGCTGCTCCCGCAGGTGACGCTGGTGCCGTTGAGGAGAAGGACAGCTTCGACGTTGTCCTCGTTGGCGCTGGTGACAAGAAGATCCAGGTCATCAAGGTCGTTCGTGAACTCACCAGCCTGGGTCTCAAAGAGGCCAAGGATCTCGTCGACGGTGCCCCCAAGGCCGTTCTCGAGGGTGTCAACAAGGAGAAGGCCGAGGAGGCCAAGGGTAAGCTCGAGGATGCTGGCGCTGCGATCGAGCTCAAGTAGCTTGTCGTTGCCCGGGACTCGAACCAGAGTCTGAGAGACATGGCTGGCGGTCCGTCCGGGCCGCCAGCCATTCAGGCACTACTTGAAGCAGGCGTCAGATTTGACCCCCGGTATGCCCGTAGCTATACTGAGGGTTTGCGACTTCAGAACGCCGCCGCCGCGTAATAAGGAGGAATCACCTGGTGCGCCGTGAAGCAGGTTCCCCCGCTCCCGCTGGTATGCGCCAGCGCCGCACATTCGCCAAGATCCCAGAGATACTCCCGGTACCAAATCTTATCGCGATACAGACTGACAGTTTCAAGTGGTTCCTTGCTGAAGGACTGCATGAGACATTTCAGGACATATCTCCCATCGAGGACTTCACGGGCAATCTTGCCGTGGAGTTTGGCGCTCATGAGTTCGGTGACGCCAAGTACTCCGTCGAGGAGTGCAAAGAGAAGGACATGTCCTACCAGGCGCCGCTGTTCGTAGAGGTGCGTTTCATCAACAAAGAGACCGGTGAGATCAAGGAGCAGCAGGTCTTCATGGGCGATTTCCCGCTCATGAGCGACCGCGGTACCTTCATCATCAACGGTACAGAGCGCGTCGTCGTCTCCCAGTTGGTCCGCTCGCCTGGCGTCTACTATGCCGAAGAGCGCGACAAGACGACTGACAAGGCCATCTACACTACAAAGGTCATTCCCGCACGTGGCGCCTGGCTCGAACTTGAGACGGACAAGCGCGATATCGTATCCGTGCGTATCGACCGGAAGCGCAAGCAGCCGGTCACTGTGTTGCTCAAGGCCCTTGGAATCGCCGAGACCCGCGAGGAGATCCTCGAGCTCTTCGGCGATGCCGAGTGCATCAAGCGTACGTTGGAGAAGGACTTCACTGAGACGCGTGAAGAGGCGTTGATCGAGATCTACAAGCGCCTGCGTCCCGGTGAGCCGCCCACAGTCGACAGCGCCCGCTCTCTTCTGGATGGCCTCTTCTTCAATCCGCAGCGCTATGACCTCGCGAAGGTCGGACGCTACAAGTTGAACAAGAAGCTCGCAGTCGATCTTCCAATCGACCAGGCGACACTGACCAACGAGGACATTCTCGCGTCGGTGCAGTATCTGGTTAAGCTTTGGGAGAGCGTTGACGGATACGACGTGGATGATATCGATCACTTCGGCAATCGTCGCGTTCGATCCGTCGGTGAGCTCATCCAGAACCAGTTCCGCATCGGTCTCGCCCGCATGGAGCGTGTTGTCCGCGAGCGTATGACCACGCAGGACGTGGAGCAGATCACCCCGCAGTCACTGATCAACATTCGGCCTATCGTTGCGGCCATCAAAGAGTTCTTCGGCTCCTCGCAGCTGTCGCAGTTCATGGACCAGACCAACCCTCTGGGTGGTCTCACTCACAAGCGTCGCGTGAGCGCGCTTGGACCGGGTGGCCTTTCACGTGAGCGTGCAGGCATGGAGGTCCGAGACGTTCACCCGTCGCACTACGGTCGCATGTGTCCGATCGAGACGCCTGAAGGTCCGAACATCGGTCTGATCGGCTCCCTCGCGACGTTCGCGCAGATCAACCCGTACGGGTTCATCGAGACGCCGTACCGCAAGGTCGTGAAGGGCAAGGTCACAGACGACATCGAGTTTCTGACTGCTGATGTCGAGGAGCGCGTGATCATTGCACAGGCCAACGAGATCTTCGACGCGAAGACGGGCAAGTTCGTCCGCGATACGGTGCTTTGCCGCCTCAAGGGTGGAGAGCCCGCCGAGGTTGAGCCGGAGCGCGTCCAGTACATGGATGTCTCTCCGCGCCAGATGGTGTCCGTCGCCACCGCACTCATCCCGTTCCTTGAGCACGACGACGCGAACCGTGCCCTGATGGGCTCGAACATGCAGCGCCAGGCAGTGCCGCTGTTGACTCCCTCGGCGCCGCTTGTCGGTACCGGCATGGAGCACCGAGCGGCCGTGGATACGGGCGAGATCATCGTGGCCAAGAACGCGGGCACGGTGTCGCGCGTGGACAGCCGGTCGATCGAAGTCAGCTCTGATTCCGGAGTAGATGTCTATACGCTGCCCAAGTTCATGCGCAGCAACCAGGGCACCTGCATCAACCATCGCCCTCTGGTGGCGGCGGGACAGAGTGTCGCGCAGGGTCAGGTTCTCGCCGATGGTCCCTCCACTGAGGGCGGCGAACTTGCGCTCGGCCAGAACCTTCTCGTGGCATTCATGCCGTGGGAGGGCTACAACTACGAAGATGCGATCATTCTGTCCGACCGTGTTGTGAAAGACGACCTCCTCACCTCGATTCATATCGAGGAGTACGAAGTCGAGGCACGCGACACGAAGCTCGGACCGGAAGAGATCACCCGCGAGATCCCGAACGTCGGTGAGGATGTGCTCGCTAATCTCGACGATCAGGGCATCATCCGCATCGGTGCCGAGGTATTCCCCGGCGATGTGCTGGTGGGCAAGGTCACTCCGAAGGGGGAGACCGAGCTGACTGCCGAGGAGCGCCTCTTGCGCGCCATCTTCGGTGAGAAGGCACGCGAGGTTCGCGACACGTCACTGAAGGTTCCGCATGGCGAGACCGGTCGCGTCATCGCCGTGCATCAGTTCTCTCGCGAAGCCGGCGATGATCTGTCGCCCGGCGTCAACGAGCTGGTACGCGTCTATGTCGCCCAGAAGCGCAAGATATCCGAGGGCGACAAGCTTGCCGGTCGTCACGGCAACAAGGGTGTCATCTCCAAGATCCTTCCGATCGAGGACATGCCGTTCCTTGCGGACGGAACGCCAGTGGACATCATTCTGAACCCGCTGGGCGTCCCGAGCCGTATGAACATCGGCCAGCTGCTGGAAACACACCTCGGCTGGGCCGCGCACGTTGGCTGGTCCGATGAGGCCAAACAGAAGGTCTCGGTCGATGGTCCGATCCACATCGCAACGCCGGTGTTTGACGGCGCGCGTGAGGAAGAGATCGCCAATGCGCTGGTTCGCGCCGACGAGAACATCCGCCTCAAGGCCTCCGAGCGATTCGGCAAGAAGGTCCTTGATGACCTTGTGCCGCAGATCGACAAGGCCGGCAAGACGGTCCTGTACGACGGTCGTACCGGTGAGCCCTTCCGCGAGCCCGTCACTGTCGGACAGATATACATCCTGAAGCTTCTGCACTTGGTCGACGACAAGATCCATGCTCGTTCGACCGGTCCGTACTCGCTGATCACCCAGCAGCCGCTTGGTGGTAAGGCTCAGTTCGGTGGGCAGCGCTTCGGTGAGATGGAAGTCTGGGCGCTCTACGCATACGGCGCCGCCTATGTGCTGCAGGAGATCCTGACGATCAAGTCGGACGATGTTCTCGGCCGCGTGAAGGCGTACGAAGCCATCGTGAAGGGCGAGAATATCCCCGAGCCTGGTATTCCGGAGTCGTTCAAGGTCCTCGTCAAAGAGATGCAGTCTCTCTGTCTAGACGTAGAGATTCTGTCTGAAGACGGTGGAGAGATCGAACTCAAGGAAGACGAAGAGGACATCTTCAAGACAGCCGAAGAGTTGGGTCTCGATCTCACCGGTATCGGAGAGAGCGGCAGCAGCCGCAGCGGGGAGAAGGTGTCCGAGGGTACGACAGACCTGGGCGACCTGGACATGTCCGAGATCGATCTGTCATTGGACGGAATCGGCGAGGGCGAGTAGTCCACGAAGGCTGCTAGACAAGCAGGTCATGCCCCGCCCGGCGGGGATGGACCGGATGGAGGAGTAACGTTGCTCGACGTTGACGTCAACAACTTCGATAGATTGCGGATCGGGCTCGCATCGTCCGAGCAGATCAGACAATGGTCTCGCGGCGAGGTCAAGAAGCCTGAGACCATCAACTATCGCACGCTCAAGCCTGAGAAGGACGGACTCTTCTGCGAGAAGATCTTCGGCCCTACGAAGGACTGGGAGTGCTATTGCGGCAAGTATAAGCGCGTTCGCTTCAAGGGCATCATCTGCGAGCGCTGTGGCGTTGAGGTGACGCGTGCCAAGGTGCGCCGTGACCGCATGGGTCATATCGAGTTGGCCGCCCCTGTCAGCCACATTTGGTATTTCAAGGGCGTGCCCAGCCGTCTGGGCTATCTGCTCGACATCGCTCCCAAAGATCTTGAGAAGGTACTCTACTTCGCGAGTTCCATCATCACCTCGGTGAATGAGGAAGACCGCGAAGCTGATCTACCTATGCTCAAGGATGAACTCGAAGCCGATCTCGCTGCTCTCGAGAGTGAGTATGCCGAGGAGAAGCTGGCGATCGAGGCCGAGCGCGACCGCGTGATCGCCGTGGCCAAGGGAGAGATCGAGCCCGAGCAGGGCGAGCCTATCGACGAGGATGTCTCCGCTGCCGACCGTATCAAGAAGGTCGAAGCCGAGGCGAAGCGTGATCTGAAGGATCTCGATGAAGAATATGCCGAGCGCCGAGATCTGCTCAAGGAATCGTTTGAGGCCTTTGGCAAGCTGACCGCCAAGCAACTCATCTCGGATGAACAGCTGTACCGCGAACTCAAGATGCGCTACGGTTCCTTCTTCCGGGGCGGCATGGGCGCCGAGGCCATCAAGGACCTGCTGCAGCAGATAGACCTGAACGATCTTGCCGCAGAGCTGAAGCAGCAGATCGATGAAGGAAAGGGCCAGAAGCGGCAGAAGGCCATCAAGCGCCTCAAAGTCGTGGCCGCGTTCAAGGGCAGCAGCAACCGTCCCGAGTGGATGATCCTCGACGCGATCCCGGTCATTCCGCCGGACCTGCGCCCGATGGTCCAGCTCGACGGTGGCCGCTTCGCCACTTCGGACCTGAACGATCTCTATCGCCGGGTCATCAACCGCAACAATCGTCTCAAGCGACTGTTGGACCTCGGCGCGCCTGAGATCATCGTGAACAATGAGAAGCGCATGCTGCAGGAGGCCGTCGACGCACTGTTCGACAACGGCCGTCGCGGCCGCCCGGTGACGGGCCCCGGTAACCGTCCCTTGAAGTCCCTCTCGGACATGCTCAAGGGCAAGCAGGGCCGCTTCCGCCAGAACCTGCTCGGCAAGCGTGTCGACTACTCCGGTCGTTCGGTCATCGTGGTCGGGCCGGAGCTCAAGTTGCACCAGTGTGGTCTGCCGAAGGTCATGGCGCTCGAGCTTTTCAAGCCGTTCGTCATGAAGCGCCTTGTGGACCTGGAGCACGCGCAGAACATCAAGAGCGCGAAGCGTATGGTCGATCGCGGCAAGTCGGTCGTATGGGACGTCCTCGAAGAGGTCATCCGCGATCACCCCGTGCTGCTGAACCGTGCTCCCACTCTGCACCGTCTGGGCATCCAGGCCTTCGAGCCGATCCTGGTAGAGGGTAAGGCTATCCGTCTGCATCCGCTGGTCTGCACGGCTTTCAACGCGGACTTCGACGGCGACCAGATGGCAGTTCACCTGCCGCTGTCCGCCGAGGCGCAGGCAGAGGCGCGCATCCTGATGCTCTCCACTAACAACATCAAGTCGCCTGCACACGGTCGCCCGCTGACCGTACCGTCTCAGGACATGGTCATAGGACTGTTCTACCTGACGACAGAGCGTCCGGGTGCGCCAGGTGCGGGTCGCGCATTCATGAGTGCCGATGATGCGCTTCTCGCGTACGACAGCCGCGCCGACCTCGATCTGCAGGCTATGATCCGGGTACGTCTGACTCACGACGTCAAAGAGGAGTACCTCGACGAATCCGGCAAGCCCGCATTCCGCGAGCACAAGGCTGGCGACCGCATCGAGACGACGGTCGGACGTATCACGTTCAACCGCTCGCTGCCCGATGACCATGCGTACGTCAACCATGACGTGGACAAGAAGGGCATCGGCCGCATCATCGAAGAGGCATCCACCGCCTACTCGACGACCCAGATGGGCGCGATACTGGACGAGGTCAAGCGGCTTGGCTTCCACTACGCCACCCGTGCGGGCGTGACCGTCGGTGTGTGGGACGCCATCATCCCTCCGGACAAGCCGGAGATCCTTGCCGCGGCCGAAGGCCTCGTCGAGAAGATCGAGCAGCAGTATGACCGCGGTCTGATCACCAAGGACGAGCGTCACCGTCAGATCGTCGACGTATGGACCAAGGCTACCGACGACGTCGGTGAGGCCATGGCGAAGAACTTCGACAAGTTCAACCCCGTCTACATGATGGCGTACTCAGGTGCTCGCGGTAACATCAAGCAGATTCGTCAGCTGGCCGGTATGCGAGGCCTGATGGCGAACCCCAAGGGTGAGATCCTCGACCGCCCGATCAAGGCCAACTTCCGCGAGGGGCTGTCGGTTCTGGAGTACTTCATCTCCACCCACGGTGCTCGCAAGGGTCTTGCCGACACCGCACTTCGTACGGCGGACTCGGGGTACCTGACCCGCCGTCTGGTCGACGTCGCTCAGGACGTCATCGTCCGCGAGGCTGACTGCGAGACCGATGAGGGTATGACCTTCATGCTGGTGGATGACAAGACCGGTCAGGTCGATCACAACCTCGTTGGCCGCTGCCTGCTTGAGTCTGTCGTGGACCCGAAGACCGGAGAAGTCCTGAAGGAAGCCGGTGAGCATGTAGGCTCGGACGCTGAGATGAAGGCCTGGGTCGACGCCGGTATCAGCAACATCGAAGCTCGCACGGTCATGACGTGCCACGCACGTCATGGCATTTGCCAGAAGTGCTACGGCTGGGATCTGGCCGCAGGACGTTCGGTGGATGTCGGCACTGCAGTCGGCATCATCGCCGCTCAGTCGATCGGTGAGCCTGGAACACAGCTGACGATGCGTACCTTCCACACCGGTGGTGTCGCGGGTGAGGACATTACTCACGGTCTGCCGCGTGTCACTGAGCTCTTCGAAGCCCGCAAGCCTAAAGGCCAGGCGATTCTTGCCGAGCTCACCGGCAAGCTGACCATCGAGGACGGCGACAAGACCCGTACCCTTACGGTCACCGACGCCGAGGGTCACGAGAAGGCCAACATCGTTGCACGTCGCGTGCGCCTGCGTCCCGGAATCGCGGATGGCGTTGAGGTCGAAGCAGGGATGCAGCTCACAGAGGGCTCGGTGAACCCGCACGATCTTCTGCACCTTCGCGGTCCGAAGGCGGTGCTCTCCTACATCGTGCGTCAGGTACAGGAGGTCTACACCTCCCAGGGCGTCGACATCAACGACAAGCACGTCGAGGTCATCGCTCGCAACATGATGCGCAAGGTCTCACTCACCGAGGCCGGGGACACGACGTTTCTGCCCGGTCAGCTGGTGGACAGATTCGTGTTCACCGCCGAGAACGAGCGGGTCATCGCAGACGGTGGTGAGCCTGCGGCAGCCAGCGCGGTGTTGCTCGGCATCACCAAGGCGTCTCTTGCAACAGAGAGCTATCTGTCGGCGGCATCCTTCCAGGAGACGACGCGAGTCCTCACCGACGCGGCTATCGCGGGCAAGGAAGACCAGTTGCTCGGTCTGAAGGAGAACGTCATCATCGGCAAGCTCATTCCGGCAGCGACCGGCATGCAGCGCTATCGCTCTGTGCGTCTGACCTACAAAGGGCAGTCTGCCGAGTGGAATGTCGAACAGGCCGAAGGTCCGCTCCCGGACTTTGCGCCTGATGAACTCAAGGAACTTGAAGCGATGCTCCCGACGCCCGCGGTAGAAGAAGGTGCGCTCTCTGAAGCAGAGGCTGCCGCATTCTTCGCTGACCTTGAGGTGGGCGCTGTGGCTGCCGATGCGGCTGCCGATGTCAGTGCCTTCGTCGGCGTGGTGTTCGATCCCACCGCTGAGGTCGCACCCGTCTCCAGGTCTGATGCGTTCGAGGGCCAGTGTGAAGCCACGAAAGGTGACGGTGCTCGCTGCACCAACAAGGCGCAGGAGGGTTCCCGGTACTGTGGCGTGCATGCGAAGCTCGCCGAAACGGATGGCTTGTGCAAGGCGCTTACGGGAGACGGCAAGCCCTGTGTCAACAAGGCTCGTGAAGACAGTGATTACTGCGGCGTTCACGCCAAGATGGAGGCAAACGCCTAGCACTTCGTCTGCTGAGAAGAGTGGACGCCCGCCACGGGTGGCGGGCGTCTCTTTCATCGAAGAAGGGTGGTTAGATACGCCCGGATGCGTGGTTTGACATGAACCAGGGTCTTTGTTAGAGTTCGACCTTGTGACTTCATGCTCGGCGCCGAATGCGACGCCGTAGTGATTCGAACGGAACGACCGAGACGAGGAGGGTGCTTTGCCCACCATCAACCAGCTGGTCCGAAATGGCCGCAAGCAGGCAGCGCGCAAGAGCGCAACGCCGGCGCTGAAGGGTAACCCCCAGAAGCGCGGCGTGTGCACGCGTGTCTACACCACCACCCCCAAGAAGCCGAACTCGGCACTGCGCAAGGTCGCGCGCGTTCGCCTGGTCAACGGCATGGAGGTCACCGCGTACATCCCGGGTATCGGCCACAACCTGCAGGAGCACTCGATCGTGCTTGTGCGCGGTGGTCGCGTGAAGGACCTTCCGGGTGTCCGCTACAAGGTCATACGCGCTGCGCTTGACTGCGCCGGTGTGAACAACCGTGCCCAGGCGCGTTCGCGTTACGGTGTGAAGAAGCCCAAGTAGGAACCAGCTTCGAGTAACGGCCCATGCCCGCGAGCGGGTGCGGGCCGCTCGTACCAACGGAGGAGAGATAGTATGCCCAGGCGTGCAGCTGCGCAGCGTCGCGAGGTCCTGCCGGATCCCGTGTACAACAACCGGTTGGTGACACAGCTCATCAATAAGGTGCTGCTTGACGGTAAGAAGTCCGTTGCCGAGCGCATCGTGTACGACGCATTCGCGATCATCGAGCAGAAGACCACCAGCGATCCTTTGGGTGTCTTCAAGAAGGCGATGGACAACGTCCGTCCCACGCTCGAGGTCAAGCCGAAGCGCGTCGGTGGTGCCACCTATCAGGTGCCGATCGAGGTCAACTCGCGTCGCTCCACGACGCTTGCGATCCGCTGGATCGTTGGTTACTCGCGCAAGCGTCGCGAGAAGACGATGGCGCAGCGACTCTCTGCTGAGATTCTCGATGCTGCGAACAACACCGGCTCCTCGGTGAAGAAACGGGAGGATCTGTTCAAGATGGCGGAATCGAACCGCGCGTTCAGCCACTACCGCTGGTAGACGACGAAACTACGGTGACGACCCGCCGCGTACGCGGGCGAAAGAGAAGGACTGCGATTCATGGCTCCTAAGCGATACCCACTCGCCAAGACCCGCAACATCGGGATCATGGCTCATATCGATGCCGGGAAGACCACGACGACCGAGCGCATCCTGTTCTACACAGGGAAGTCGCACAAGATCGGCGAGGTCCACGACGGTGCCGCAACGATGGACTGGATGGTCCAGGAGCAGGAGCGCGGCATCACCATCACGTCTGCGGCGACCACGTGCTTCTGGAAGGACCATCGTATCCAGATTATAGATACGCCCGGCCACGTGGACTTTACGGTCGAGGTCGAGCGTTCGCTGCGTGTGCTCGACGGTGCATGCGCCGTCTTCTGTGCCGTCGGAGGCGTCGAGCCCCAGTCCGAGACTGTCTGGCGCCAGGCTGACACATATGGCGTTCCTCGCATCGCGTACATCAACAAGATGGACCGGACCGGTGCGGACTTCTTCAACGTCGTTCAGATGATGAAGGACCGTCTGGCAACGCGTACTGTTCTGCTCCAGCTTCCGATCGGTGCCGAGGATCGGTTCACGGGACTGATCGACCTGGTGGCGATGCACGCGATCCACTTCAATGAAGACGACAACGGCATCAACCCCACCATCGAGGAGATTCCTGCTGACCTGATGGATGAGGCCGAGATGTATCGGCACGAACTCGTCGAGGCCGCCGCGGAGTACGACGACGATCTCATGGAGAAGTTCTTTGCCGATGAAGAAGTCTCGGCTGAAGAGCTCAAGGCCGCGCTGCGCAAGGCGACCATCGACTGTGCCGTCACCCCGGTAGTCTGTGGCGCGTCGTTCAAGAACAAGGGTGTGCAGCCGCTACTGGATGCCATCCTCGACTTCCTGCCCTCGCCGCTGGACATTCCGGCGATCAAAGGCACGGATCTTAAGACCGACGAGATCGTCGAACGCCCGGCTGACGAGAAGCAGCCGTTTGCGGCGCTCGCGTTCAAGGTCATGACCGACCCGTATGTCGGTAAGTTGACGTACTTCCGCGTCTACTCGGGCAAACTCGAGGCTGGCTCCTATGTCCTCAATTCCACCAAAGACAACAAGGAGCGCATCGGTCGCCTGCTCGAGATGCACGCGAACCATCGTGAAGACGTACAGATGGTCGGCGCGGGTGACATCGTCGCCGCGGTTGGCTTGAAGAACACCACTACCGGCGACACACTGTGCTCCGAAGACGCCCCGGTGCTCCTCGAGTCCATGGTGTTCCCTGACCCGGTCATCGACATCGCGATCGAGCCCAAGACCAAGGCCGAGCAGGAGAAGCTGGGCACCGGGCTGGCAAAGCTGGCCGAGGAGGACCCCACGTTCCGTGTCCGCACGGACGAGGAGACGGGCCAGACGATCATCGCCGGCATGGGTGAGCTGCACCTCGAGGTCATCGTCGACCGACTGCTCCGAGAGTTCAAAGTCGAGGCGAACGTCGGCAAGCCTCAGGTGGCCTACCGGGAGACTGCCGGGAAGGCCGTCAACGAGGTCCACGGCAAGTTCGTGCGTCAGACCGGTGGCCGAGGTCAGTATGGTCACGTCGTGATCAACCTGACTCCCGTCGCACCCGGTGTGGGCTACGCTTTCGAGAACAAGGTCGTGGGCGGTGCCGTTCCAAAGGAGTACATCCCGTCGGTCGACAAGGGTATCCAGGAGGCACTGTCTACAGGTGTGCTTGCCGGCTATCCGATCGTCGATGTCCAGATACAGATGGTCGACGGTAGCTATCACGACGTGGACTCGTCTGAGATGGCGTTCAAGATCGCTGGTTCCATGGCGTTCAAGGAGGCTATGCGTAAGTCCTCTCCGGTACTGCTCGAGCCCGTGATGTCCGTTGAAGTCACCACCCCCGAGGAGTTCATGGGCGACGTGATGGGCGATCTCTCCAGCCGCCGCGGTCACATCGAGGGTATGGAGCAGCGCGGAAACGGCCAGGTCATTCGTTCGAAGGTGCCGCTTTCCAACATGTTCGGCTATGCCACTGACCTGCGTTCGCGCACTCAGGGTCGCGCGGCATACTCGATGCAGTTCAAAGCCTACGAGCCGGTGCCGAAGAGCATCGCGGAGGAGATCATCAGTAAGGTCCAAGGCGAGGCGTAAGCCACCCGCTTGTAGAGAAGGAACGAGAGCACAGATGGCAAAGAAGAAGTTCGAGCGTAACAAGCCGCATATGAACATCGGTACCATCGGTCACGTCGACCATGGTAAGACGACGCTCACCGCTGCTATCACCTCGTGTCTTGCCCAGAAGGGCATGGCCGACTTCACACCGTTCGACCAGATCGACAAGGCTCCGGAGGAGCGCGAGCGTGGCATCACCATCGCCATCGCGCATGTCGAGTACGAGACTAAGAACCGTCACTATGCGCACGTCGACTGCCCCGGTCACGCCGACTACGTCAAGAACANNTGATCACCGGTGCCGCCCAGATGGACGGTGCGATCCTGGTCGTGTCCGCCGCTGACGGCCCCATGCCGCAGACTCGCGAGCATATCCTGCTCGCCCGTCAGGTCGGTGTGCCGAATGTCGTGGTCTTCCTCAACAAGGTCGACATGGTCGACGACGAGGAGCTCCTCGAGCTCGTCGAACTCGAGGTTCGCGAACTGCTTACGGAGTACGAATTCGATGGCGACAACGTTCCCGTCGTGCACGGCTCGGCACTGAAGGCGCTTGAGTGCAGCTGCGGTACTGAGGGCTGCCAGTGGTGCGACGCCATCTACGAGCTCATGGACGCCGTGGACAGCT
>DDWT01000018.1:26329-32712 GCA_002347365.1 Actinobacteria bacterium UBA2279 | reverse complement strand
ACGCCTCGTCACTGCCCGCCTCCGGTTTCACCCATTTCACGCCCACCGACGAGTCCAGCACGGCTATCGTGCGCTCACTCACCTGCCGGCTCCGATTCGCGCCTGATCTCGTCCAGGATCTCCGTCACGGAGCGCTCGTCAGGACCCCATTCCGCCGAGATGCCCTTGAACGCGTCTATGGCCGAGTCGATCCGCTCGCGACGCTGAGCCTCCCGGGTGGTGAGCTTGCGCTTGGTGACGTAGTCGGTGGTCGCCTCGCGAATGATCGCGCTGCGCGTGAGGCCCTCAGAATGGGCGAGATCGTCGACGTCGGCGACCAGGTCTTCAGGTAGCGAGATGCTGAACTTGTCCACTGACATGGCATGTTCCTGCGGTCGTACCACGTGGTCGTACCGAGTGTAGCATGGAGACGATGGGTCGATGGAAGCAGCTATGGATCTCGTGATGTACCTGATGTAGGATCGAACCAAGAGCTTCGCAATCACGGTTGATCGAAGTCAGAGAGAAGCTCTACAATGTGAACATACGTTCGCCTGCTGAAGAGGACACACTACATGCCCGACAAGCCCCAGATGAGAGTCGCCGAGTTGTTCGCCGGAGTCGGCGGATTTCGTCTTGGGCTCGAGCGTTCCGGCTGGAAGGTTATCTGGAGCAACCAGTGGGAGCCGTCCACCAAGGCACAACACGCCTCTGACTGCTACGTGGACCACTTCGGCAGCGACGGTCACGTATGCGATGACATCGCAAAGGTGGTGCGCGACCCATCGGCGCAGATTCCCGACTTCGAGCTGCTCGTTGGTGGCTTCCCCTGCCAGGACTACTCAGTGGCGAAGCCCCTATCCCAAGCCGCAGGCATCGAGGGTAAGAAGGGTGTGCTCTGGTGGTCGATCTACGACCTGCTCGACTTGAAGCGCCCGCCATTCGTATTGCTGGAGAACGTCGATCGCCTCCTGAAGTCCCCGGCGAGTCAGCGCGGTCGGGACTTCGCGATCATTCTCTCCTGTCTCGCGCAGCTCGGATACTGCGCCGAGTGGCGCGTGGTGAACGCTGCGGACTATGGCTTTCCGCAACGCCGTCGCCGGGTCTTTCTCTTTGCACATCGCCTGGACTACTGCGGCTTTCAGTGGAGGCCCCTTGATCGCATGTACGAGAGCGGGGTAATGGCACGGGCCCTGCGTGTCTCCGCGGCAGGCCTGAAGCCCAGGCTGCTTGCCGAGAAGGAACGTATCCCCGAGCACGATATCCCGCTCTCTCCCAATCCCTACGACGTAAGCGAGCGATTCGGCATCGGGAACAAGGTCTCTCCGTTCAAGAATGCAGGCGTGATGATCGAGGGACGCGTTTGGACCGAGCAAGTGACGCCCGTGTTCACCGGCAGGAAGCACCTACTGGCTGAAGTGGTGGCCAGGACAGAACTCGTACCCGAGCAGTATTTCGTGTCTCCCGAGCGCTTGGCGACATGGGCATATCTCAAGGGGGCGAAATCGGAACCGCGGGTCGACAAGAAGACGGGCCACGAATACAACTACGCCGAGGGCGGAATGGCCTTCCCTGATCCGCTCAATCGACCGGCCAGGACGATTCTCACTGGTGAGGGCGGGACTTCAGCATCACGCTTCAAGCACATCATCGAAGACCCGGGGACAGGTCGACTGCGTCGCCTCGTCCCCGAGGAGCTTGAGGAGTTGAACGGCTTTCCGCGTGGATGGACTGCCTCTGGGATGAGCGACGGACGCCGCGCCTTCATGATGGGGAACGCTCTCGTTGTAGGCGTCGTGGAGCGCATCGGCCGCGCAATCATGGAGGAAGCCATTCCCTGCCTCGAGGAGAGAGCGAAACACGATGGCCAGCAAGCTGGGACCGATACCAGAGCCTAGCTCGCCCGCTGTGTCGCGGTCGATGAAGGGCAATCGCGGACGTGACACGAAGCCTGAGCTTGAACTGCGCCACCTCCTTCGCGAAGCAGGCTACCCGGGCTATCGTCTGCACTGGAAGAAGGTGCCCGGTCATCCGGACATCGCATATCCAGGTCGCAAAGTCGCAATCTTCGTCAATGGCTGCTTCTGGCATCGCTGCCCGCATTGTCAACCCGCGGAGCCCAAGTCTCACTCGGAGTTCTGGCGCAAGAAGTTCGAACTCAACCAGGAGCGGGACGCAAGAAAAACCCAGGAACTCGAAGAAGCCGGGTGGACGGTCCTCACCGTGTGGGAGTGTCAGCTGAGAGACAGGCCACAGGAGACCCTGGTGCGCATAGCCGAGCAGCTGAGATGCGGCTAGCTGTCAGTCTCACCAGCCAGTTGCCCTCCCAAGTACTTCTGGTTCAGCCAGAAGGACTTCCGCACAGCCTGCCCACCTGTCGGCGTAGGAACAGTGTCCGAGCTGTCACGTCCGTGGGGCCGCACATGACATACTGGGTTCTCTGACGCCCCAGGCAGATAGTCTGCCTTGCCCTCCATTATCAGATCCACTGTGCGTTCGAAACACGTCCGTACGTACGTGTCCACATCGGAGATTGGCATCGTCCAGAACTGCGTTCGCGCCAGAATCGGACGTCCCTGTCGGTCAAGCTGATACACGACGAAGAAGAACCGGTGCGTCAAGTCATCACGGAGGTCCGACTCATCCCACTTCTGGTGAACAAGATCACGGTAATCGAACGCTTTGAAGGACACGGCTTCCTTGGGTATGCCGCTCGGCTTGAGTCGAATCGTCCTGACAATGACGTCGGCCTTCTCGAACTCGGCAATCCGACGTGAGGGGTCCACCCCCAGCACGCGCTTTGTCAGAACCGCGTAGAAGTTCTTGGCCCCTCGTTTGATTGTGACGCCTAGCGCACCAGCAATGTCATCGGCAGTCATCCCGACGTACTGCTCAAATCGAGCGTGGACAATCTGCTCGAAGGTCCTGCCCGAACGGTATTCGGTCAGTCTGACGACAGGCTGTCGCTTCAAGCTGTCTGAGATGATCGAGTTCATATAGCTTGCTTTGAGCGAATATGCGCGGGGTTTGGCAAGTACGTCCGCCCTGGGCTGTCGCCGTCTATCCGTCGCCTTTGACGCCTTGGTGCAGGCAGCGAGATAGAGCGTGTCCCCCTCAGATAGCTCATGCGCTCTTCCCGCTCGCACTTTCGCAACAATCGTTTCCCAGTCCTGGCGGATGATTTCCAGATCCTCCTCTGGGAAGTCCCACAAGCGAACGATCTTGACGTGGAAGTCGCGTGGGTCCACGCCGGGTTCGTGCAGATAGAAGATGAGGAGCAAGTGGGAGTTCTTGCGGAGGAACGAACTGTTCTCCCATTCCTCCGATACGACCGCCATGTAGTCGATCATCCCAAGGACAAGCCGTTCTTTCGCCACCAGCTTCTTCTTGCCACTCCTCTTCAGCGGGGTGGCCTTCAACTCAACGCCCGCGTCTGCGAAATCCGGCTCAGACCTACTGTTCGGCTCGTACTTGAAGTAGTGGCGCTCAAGCGCTTCCCCATAGCCGCCCTTGTGCCCAGAGAAGTCGATCTTGCCCGGTAGTTCGTCCAGGGCTTCCCTCAGCGAATGTCCAATCAGCTTCTCGGCGTACTCAAGTATCGACTCACGATTTGCAGGGTCGTACGGCAACTGGGACATGTTTCCTCCTCGGGCAGATGATACACCTCCCCTGTCACCCGCCCCTGCTACACTCGCCTCATGACACGCACACCTGACATCGATCCCATGCTCACAGCGGCGGTTCTCGGCTTTCAGCGGTCGGGGGGCATTGCCGGCGGAGTCGCCCTCGGCCTGGTGATGGCGCGGCGATCTCGGTCCTTCACGCCGTGGGAAGGTCGCGACCTGGAACGCGCGCTCAAGTCCGCTCAGCGCTTCAAGCTCTCAGAAGACCTCGCGCCGTTCATGCCCCCGGAGCCGCGCTGGTTCTGGGCACGCAAGGACAAGGACCTCTACCGCTCGGCGGTCATCAGTCTCAAGCAGCTGGACCAGCTGCCTGGCGAAGAGCGCACCAAAGCCATCGCCGACCTGAAGCTCCTTCTGGGCGCATAGCGCGTTTGGCCGCCCGGCTTCCTGCTACACTTTCCTCCATGGATGCCGAACACCCAGAAGCGCTATTCCCGGGCCTCGATCTCGCCTCACTGCGTGAGCGCACGGGTCTCGTCATCGGTGAGATCGCCGGTCGCGACAGCGTGGCGGCGCTCGTCGAGGCGGTGCGCGGACATGGGGTCTCGGCGATACTGCCGACCGTCGCCTACGCGGGCACAGAGTACGGTGACGCCGACGCACCCATGCGCGCGGTCGAGTTCCTGCATGAGCGCGTCACAGGACGCGCCGAGGTGCTGAACCCCGTCGAGCTACGCAGCCCACGCCTGTGGGCTGCGCTCAACAGTCGCTATGCGTTCGAGATCCAGCGTGGATTCGGCATCTACTCGCCGTGCCTCGCCTGCCACCTCTACATGCACCTGCTTCGCGTCCCACTGTCGTGGGCGCTGGGCAACGTTCCGATAGTCGCAGGTGAGCGAGACACTCATGCTGGGGCGATCAAGCTGTCGCAGACTGCCTTGAGCATCAACGCGTCACGCGAGGTACTGCTGCACGCCGGGATCGAACTCATGCAGCCGATACGCCACCTGGAGGACAACTCGGCCATCGAGAACCTCGTGGGAGCGGAGTGGCCTCAAGACGAGAAGCAGCTGGAATGCTTGCTCTCGGGCAACTACAGGGCCTCAGACGGCAGCGTGGCATACGACGAGGTCGCCTACGCTCGCTATGTGCGCGGATTCCTCGCACCGGCCGGTCGTGCAGTGGTGGATGCGTGGCGCTATGACCCCGAACCTGATTATGCAGGACTGCTCAACCCGCTGTTGCAATAGCCGGCTCCACTCTGAGGGCGATCGAGGAAGGGCGCAGTATGATCAGCAAGGGCTCGTTTGGAGACGAACTGCTGGTGCTGCTCCAGCTGCTTCCCGTCACCACCGTCCTTTCACGCGCCACCGATGGTTGCATCACCTGGGCCAACCCCGCGCATATCGCTCTCGTCGCGGCAGACGATGTCGATCAGGTGATCGGCATGACGATCCTGGACTTCTTGCCCGAGGAGGAGCAGGCGATCGCACTGCGCGACATCAGTCGATTCGCCGAGGGCGCAGAGTATGTCCCCCCGGTTGTCTACACCATTCAGCGCTTCGATGGGACCTCGGTGAAGGTACACATCGAGACCGTGCCGCTGATGTTCAATGGCGAGCCGACACTGTTGAGTCTCGTCGTTGATGTGTCCGATCGTGAAGATGCCCTCGCCGCACTGGCTGAAAGCGAATTGCGCTACCGCTCTCTCGTGGAGACCTCGCCCGACGCGATCATCGTCGCGGTCGGAGAGGAGATCGTCTACGCCAACCCCAGCGCCTATGCGCTTCTGCTCGCCGACTCTCATGAGGAAGTCCTCGGCAAATCACCGCTGGACTTCATCGCGCCGGAGATGCGTGAGCTCTCCCGGGTGCGTTTTGCACATCTCTACTCAAAAGCCACTCCGCTTCCCGTCATAGAGAGCCGCGTCCAGCGACTGGACGGCACGCAAGTGCCGGCAGAGCTTCGCACGACACTCATCTCGTGGCAGGGTCGACCGGCAACACAAACGACAGTCCACGACATCAGCGTACGAAAGGCGACTGAAACAGAGCTCCTGGAGCACCGTGAACACCTCGAACGGCTTGTGGAAGAGCGGACGACCGAGCTTGAGCGCACCGTCAAGGAGATGGAGGAGATGAACCGCGACCTGCTGAAAGCGAACGCGGCAAAGAGCTCTTTCATGGCGGCCATGAGCCACGAGCTGAGGACGCCCCTCAACTCCGTCATCGGCTTCTCTTCCATTCTGCAAAAAGGACTTGCCGGCGAGTTGAACGAGGAGCAGGCCAAGCAGATCGGCATGATCAACGGCTCCGGACGCCAGCTGCTCGCTTTGGTAGGCAATGTCCTCGACCTCGAGCGGATCGAGAGCGGGCGCACGGAGATCACCCTGCGTGAGTTCTCGCCCGAAGACATGGCGTACAAACTCGTGGAGATGGTCAAGCCTCTCGCCGAGGGCAAACGCCTGCGCGTGAGATGCACAGTGTCGAGTGACCTGCCTCGGACCATCCACACCGACCAGATGAAGGTCGAGCAGATCCTCATGAACCTGCTGGCGAACGCCATCAAGTACTCGGAGGAAGGCACCGTAGCGCTGGATGTCTGCACTGATGAGCATGCGATACGCTTCTCGGTCTCAGATACCGGCCCGGGCGTGGAACCAGAGCAACGCGCGAGGATCTTCGACGAGTTCTATCAGATCTCCACCCGCGTAGATGTTGTCAAGCCGGTGGGCGCGGGACTGGGGCTGGCGATCGCCAAACGTCTCTCCGAGATGCTCGG
>DDWT01000018.1:0-26292 GCA_002347365.1 Actinobacteria bacterium UBA2279 | reverse complement strand
TAGGCAGGCTTGCGCGCCAGCATCACCACATGCCGATTGCGAAACGACTTGAACTTGCCATCGACATGCTGCGGCATCGACCACTCCCGCATCGCCGGCGTGGACTCGGCCATGAGCACCTCGAGCTCACGTATCTTCTCGGCGGAACAGTCCTGGACGGCGGCCCACTCGGCGAAGTCATGGCGCTTGTCCACCAACTCGGTGAAGACGACCTCAAGCCCGGCACGCTGTGCGAGGACAGCCCAGGCCTCGGCGTTGTAGGACTGGTTGTGGCTCGGGTCGCGCAGCCGCTCGAACGCATCGACGAGCACCGCCGATGTCCGCTCGGAAGGCAGCGCCTGGTCCTGGAAGCCGAGACGCCCACCCGGCACGAGCACTCGCTCGGCCTCGTTGAAGAACGCCTGGGCGTCGGAGAAGTGGTGTGCGGCGATGCGACAGGTGACGATGTCGAAGCTCGCATCAGCGAACGGCAGCGCGGTGGCGTCGGCGATCTCGTAGTGTGCGGCAAAGCCCTCGGTCTCAAGATGATCGCGCGCCTCGACGAGCATCTCCGGGGTGAGATCGGTGACGGTGACCCGGGCACCCGCACGCGTGAGAGCGAGCGCCACATGCCCTGCACCGGTCGCGACATCCAAAGCGCGTTCACCGGGGCGCGGCGCCACTTTGGCGATGAGAAGATCGAGGTCGTCCCCGCCACGGTGAGATGCGCTGTTGCGATAGCCTGCCGCACGCGCACCAAAGCGCTCGATGCTGCGCGCAGCGATGTCGCTGACCGGACCCGTGCTCTCCCCCATGTGCGTCCTCCTGTCATCGGTCCCGTACGCATGATACGCGAACCGTCGCCGAGTGTTATCGTCGTGCCGACGGAAAGGAGCACGATGCCACCCATCCTCATCGTCATGCTCGACGGGCTCGGTGATCGCCCCTGGCATGCGCTCGGCGGGCTCACTCCGCTGCAGGCTGCGCCCACACCGAACCTGGACGCATTCGCCGCCGTCTCGGCCACCGGCATCCTCGCCACCCTCGGCCCCGGCCGGGCACCCGGGACCGAACTCGCACACTTCGTACTCTTCGGCTATCCACTCGACGCCTATCCCGGTCGCGCCGTCTTCGAAGCGGCGGGTCAGGGCCTTGAGCTCACTCCCGACCAGGTCGCACTGCACGCGATCTTCGTGACCGTGCGTCCCGAGGCGGACGGCTCGCTCACCATCGTGGAACGCTACCCGGGTGTGCCTGCCGAGCAGATCGCGCCGCTGGCCACGCGTGTCGCCGACTTCTCGCACGACGGCCTACACATACGACTGCAGCACACCGTGGGCGAGCAGGCGATCGTGACGATCGGCGGCGGCGCCAGCACCGACATCACCGACACCGACCCGCACAACAATGGCTGGCCCGCTGGCAGCGTGCGCCCGCTGGACGACGCGCGTGATCCGGCCGCAGCGCAGCGTACCGCTGAGGCGCTCACCGCCTATCTGCGCTTCGCGTATGACGCGCTGGCACCCGACGGGATCGCTCCTGACGCCGAGCGTCCGTTCCTGCTGCTCAAGTGGACCGGTCGCCGGCAACCGCTGGCGCCCTTCCCGGCGCACACCGGCATGCGCGGCACGATCGTCTCCTCGGCAGGTGTGTTCGAGGGCATCGCACGTGAGCTCGGCATGGAACACCGCCGTATGGCCTCGCTGCCCGATCTTGCCGAGGACACGCGCATGCGTCTTGCCGAGGCGGCCGCGGCGCTTGCCGACGGCGCCGACTTCGTCCTGATGCACAGCAAGCAGCCCGACGAGGCCGGTCACGAGAAGGATCCGGTGCTCAAGCGCGACGTCATCGCAGGGATCGATGCGGGGCTTGCAGGACTTGCCGAGCGCGCGGGACTTCCACCCGACACCATCGTGGTGGTCACCGGCGACCACGGCACACCTGCAGGCACGGCGCTCATCCACTCGGGCGACCCGGTGCCCATAGCGATCCTCGCCGACGCGATGCAGCCCGATGACGTCGCCGCCTTCGATGAGCGCGCATGCGCCCACGGGCGTCTCGGCCATCTGCGAGGCGAGGACCTCATGCCGGTGCTGCTGAACGCGCGCGGCACGGTGCGCTACATGGGCGGGAAGCTGTCACCGCACACGGGTCTGCACTGGCCGAGAGATTACGAGCCGTTCCGCCCCGACGGGATCTAGGACGGCTCACTGCCTGGGTGCGCCTTCCGCCACGCTGCCAGCGCTTCATCGCGAACGCGCTCGATCGCGGCCAAGTCGCGCGGCAGGTCCACTCGGACGATCTGCGCTATCTCGCGAGCGTCCACTCCGTGGTAGCAGTGCACTACAACGTCGCGGACACCGGCCAGCGCAGTCCATGGCACCTCAGGATGAGCGGATCTCGTGACGTCAGAGCTGCTTGACCGCCTCCCCCACCTGCGGTGTAGCCAAGCAACCGGCGAATCTCTGATGATGTACTGTACATCTCTTGTGCCGTCTATCGAGGTGCCCTTCCGACCGAGCGGCAGCTAGACCGCGAGCGCCACAGGTGAGGCAAAGGCGTCTCGAAGCGCCTCGAAGCTCAGCTCATCCATCTCCAGGTGCGCCCGTCGGCGGCCGATCTCAGCGTTCGAATGCGAATCGGACGAGCTGACGATCGACAGGTTGTAGCCCCTGAGCATCTCAGCGTGCCGGTAGTCGATGACCTCGGCCGCACGCACGTGCTCGGACGAGAGCAGGATGTCGGCAAACGGCGAGTCAAGCAGCCGGTACGTGCCGAATGCCCTGTCGATGTGTGCAACGATCCCCAGTCCACCCAACGCCTCGATGATCCTGAAGACCTCGCGCGGGTCGTAGGCGACGGTCACCCGGTGCAGTTCACAGACGGGCGCGACCGGCGTCGTCAGACCAAGGATCCCGGTCAGGGCGGCGAATGAGTTCGCGGCATGTTCAGGAGGAAGCAGCGCGAGCACATGCACCTCGTCGTCACCGTGACGGACCTTGAGTTCGGCCCCGGGCGCAACGAGCAGTCGGCGACCGGTCTCGGCGGCCACCTCATCCGCGGCACCCGCAAGACGGGCGCAGAAATCCACCGAGAAGTGGTCAGTTACGGCGTACACATCGATGTCGGCGGCCAACGCCGCTTCAACGATCTGTCGGGGAGTGGTATCAAGCGACCCACGATAATCGCAGGTCAGCAGCGGTGTATGGTTGTGCAGATCGACCTTGAATCGGGGCACGAGGACCTCCTGCCGGATGTCCACGACATTAGCATGCCCGTACATTGCAATCAACGTTGCTTATGCTACTGCGGCAGCGCACTTAGTGCCGCGCCGTAAGCGCCGACGATCTGCGCCTCCTCGGGAACCACTACCTCGCCGCCGAAACCGGCCCGGACCAGCTCCACCATCGCGGCGTTCTTTGCGACGCCGCCGGCGAACACAAGCGGACCGGTCGCTCCGATGCGCCTCAGCGAACCGAGCGTGCGCGCCGAGATCGAGTCATGCAGGCCCCGGGCGATACGCGCGCGATCCGTGCCCTTGTGGACGAGCCCGGTCACCTCGCTCTCGGCGAACACTGTGCACATCGAGGAGATCGCGACGCCCGATTCTGCGGAGAGGGCGGCGGCTGACATCTCACCAAGCTCGAAACCGAGCGCGCGAGCCATGACTTCGAGGAACTTGCCGGTGCCTGCGGCGCACTTGTCGTTCATCTCGAAATCACTCACGCCGCCTTCCGGCTTGAGCGTGATCACCTTCGTGTCCTGCCCACCGATGTCGAGCACGGATGCCGCCAGGGGATGAAGCGTCGCGGCCCCGAGAGCGTACGCCTTGATCTCGGTGACGACCGGGCACCCGAGTGTCTCGCGCGCGATGTGTCGTCCGTAGCCCGTGGCGACCACGATGTCGTGATCGCCACGGGCGAGGAACGCTTCGTATGCGGCAGCAGGGTCGAACCCGGAGTCGGCGATCGCGTGCCCAACGATGCAGCCGTCTTCCAGCCACACCGCATCCACGCTGCGAGACCCGATGTCCAGACCCAGTACCCGCATGACCTACAGCATCTCCAGGAACGCCTCGACACGCGTGGTGAGCTGTCCGGCGTCTTCCATCGAGTAGTCGGTCTCCACTTTCAGAAGCGGCATACCCTGCTCGCGCGCGGCCTTGTCCACCGTGTAACCCTCGAACTGGTAGGGACCGCAGAACTGCAGCGCGTAGTGAATGACGCCATCCACGTTGTACTCCTCGGCCATGCGCATGATGTCGTCGACGCGAGCGTCGTTCGGGGTGAAGCACGCACAGTTGATGCCGAGGTACTTGTCCGTGATCGCTTCGAGCATCTCCTCGACGGTCTCGCCGTCCTCGGCCACAAGCGTGTCGTAGTAGCGAGAGCCGGTGCAGAGCTCCTCGGCCACCACGACTCCACCGGAGCGCTCCACGATGTCGTGGACCTTCCAGTTGGGGATCGCCATGGGCGAGCCGGTGATAAGGATGCGCTTGGCGTCAGCCGGCGCTACGCTCACGCCCGCCTCGATGCGGCCCTCGAGCTCGTCCGCGATCGCGTTCACCATCTTTGTGAAGCGCGGGACGTCGTCGTAGAAGGCGACCTGGACCGCCAACAGCGCGTCCTTGCCCGAGATCGGCACGGCGGCAGCCTTTCGTGCGGCGTTCAGGCGCTGCAGAGCGCGGCGCTTGTCGTTGACCTCCTTGATGGCGGCCTTCAGTGACGCGGCATCGAGCGTGCGGCCGGTAAGCTCCTCGAGCTTGGCGGCCAGGCGATCGACCTCACCACGCCACAGCACACGATCCTCCGGGCGCTTCATCTGCGGCAGCTCCATGACGTGCGTGGGATGCAGCTCGGCGAGCACCTCGTACGCTTTCTTCTTGCCGTCGCACGTGGTCTCGCCCACGACAAGGTCGGCGCTCTCGATGTACGGACACACCTTGCCAAGCTTGAAGCCCATGAACGACTTGATGAGCGCGCACGTGTTGCGCGGCATGACCTGCTCGACCTCGGGAAATGCCCATTCGGCACCCGCGCACAGACCAATCGACTGACCGCCAAGAGCACGGATGATCTCCTCAGGCACATACACGCAGAAGGTGCCGATGATGCTGCCGCCATCTGCCTTGTGGTCCTGCAACTCCTGGATGCGCAGACCGTGGATCTCGCTCATCACGAAGTCGAAGTAGGTCATGCCTTCCGGACGATTCTCCTGAGACAGATAGGTCGACTCATAAGCCGGACCGATCGCCTTGAGCAACGCACAGTGAGCCGGGACATTGAGTCCAAGGCCTTCCCACATCTCGGTGTAATCGACGGTCTCCACGCTGTCCGACATACCGGACCCCCTTGTTCATCATCGCGATTGATGCGCCTTATACTGTTTCCTTATATCGTAAGGCACACGACATGTCGAGTATCCGAACAAGGCGAGACTAGCGAGCGTTGGGATAGCTGCCGAGCAGCTTGACCGTCCGCAGCTTGAGGCGGAGACAGTCCAGGGCGAGCGAGACGACCTCGTCTTCTACGTGGCCCTCGAAGTCCACGTAGAACATGTACTCGCCGAGAGCGCGTTTCGTGGGTCGCGACTGGATCTTCGTCAGGTTGATCTGGCCGAATGCGAACTCGGACAGGATCATCAGCAGCGTGCCGGGCTTGTCCTGGTGCATGAACAGCGCGACCGAAGTCTTGTCGTGCCCGGTGCGCGGCTGTATCCCGGCACCGATGACGATGAAGCGTGTCTGGTTGCCCTCGAAGTCCTCGATCGAGGCCCGGAGGATGACGCCGCCATTCAGCTCGGCGGCAAGCGCCGTGCCCACCGCAGCAAGGCCTGGCTCGGCAACCGCACGCTTGGCCGCCTCAGCAGTGGAGTTGGCCGCAAGGATGGGCTTGCCCGGCAGATGCTCGGCGAGCCAGCGACGGCACTGGGCGGTCGCTTGCGGATGGCTCACGACTGCCGTGACGTCGTCCATCGTGATCCCCGGGGCCGCGATGAGCGCATGGTGGATGTCTCGCACGAGCTCGCGCTGGATGTAGAGCCCCGTGTCGAAAGCGAGCGCGTCGAGCGTCATGTTGACGCTGCCTTCCACCGAGTTCTCGATGGGGACGATGCCGTACTCGGCACGACCGTCAGCTGCCGCCGAGAAGACATCATCTATCGTCGCGCAGGGTACGGGGTCGATGTCCGCGATCTCCAGCGACAGCAGCGCTTCCTCACTGAAGGTCCCTGCCGGACCAAGGAATGCGCACTTCGTCACGATTCCGCCTCGCCTTCCGAGCTGATGTCCAACCTGCTCAGCCTGATCTTGGGAGCCCTCACGCGGTCCTTGCCCGTCGCCTTGGACTGATAGAGCGCGTCATCGGCCTGCCGCAGAAGGGACTCTTTGTCCTCGGCATGCAGCGGCACATTCGCGACGCCGATGCTGACCGTGACGTGGATGCTACGCTCCCCTTCCGCGTCGGGGAACCGGTTCAGGCTCACCGCTTCGCGGATCTTCTCGGCCACGATGAAGGCGCCGGAGGCATCCGTCTCCGGCAGGAGTACCGAGAACTCCTCTCCGCCGTAGCGCGCCACGATGTCCACCTCGCGCACGACGGACTTCAGGATCCGGCCAAGGTCGGCAAGCACGGCATCGCCCACCAGATGTCCGAACGTGTCGTTGACGGACTTGAAGTCATCTATGTCGATCATCAGGAATGACAGCTGCTTGCCGTACCGGTTGGCGCGCCCTATCTCGTCATCGAGGCGCTGCTGCAGATAGCGGTAGTTGTACAGATCGGTGAGTTCGTCCGTGATCGCAAGACGCTTGGTCAGCTTGTAGAGCCGTGAGTTCTCGACGGCAACCACGAGTTCGGCGGAGACCGCCTGCAAGACGATGCGGTCGTCGGTGCCCAGGGCATCGATCGCAGCGCCGTCCGCGCAGAAGACCACGATCATCTGGTTGTGATCGAGCAGCTCCAGACACGCGAAGTGTTCGTCGGATACCCCCAGATCGCCGTTCACGTAGTCTATCTGCCCGTACGTTCGCGTGATGTCCGCACGCAATCCCCTGCTGGCCGAGAACAGCGTCTGGCCTTTGGACTTATCGATGACGAAGATGCATGCAGATGGTATGTCGATGACCTTCTGCAGCGTCTCGAGCACGACCGGGCCGACAGTCTCGAAGTCCAGCGTCGAGTGGATGATCTCGGTTATCTCGGCGATAGCGCGGAGTTCTCCAACGCTGCGCTCGAGTCGCGCGTTGAGCTCGGCCACGTCATCGATGCGCTCCTCGGCCTCATCAGCGCGATATGACTGCCGCTCGATCATCAGGCCGACGAACCAGCCGATGACCAGCACCGCCACGACCTTCATCAGAAGGAACACTAAGTTGATATTGGAGGGGTCGAGTGCCGGCGACGCGATGTGGCCGATGAGGTAGGCGAGAACCAGGAATGCCGAGTAGATCCATGCCCGCGCCCGACGATAGACCGTCGCATACAGCATGGACTCAAGCATCACCCACACGTAGAACGGGTCTACGGCAGGGCTCGTGGAGAACACCAGTGCCGCAAGTGCCACGCAGTCGAATGGCAGCGTGACATGCATGAGCCGCTGAAAGTCGAGGTTGGGAATGGTGACCCTCGCGACACCCACGCCGATCGTGTACACGATCCACACGATGACCCCGGCCACGAACACGGAGCGTTCAAGCGAGCTCGACAGGTTCCTTGCCCACAGGAAGTACAGCCCGAGCAGGAACACCGACGCCGCACTCCTGACGACCAGGAACGCCATGCTGTCGAGTTCGATACGACCTTTGTTCGGCGACGGGAGCACGGGGCGCATCCTCTGTATAGCGAGTATTCTTGAATGAGTATAACCTTCACGGAGTTGCCGTATCAGAGACATACCCGCAGGAAACGACCGTACGGAGGAAGTCGATGGACCCCGAGGAGCTGCGATCACTGCTGCAAGCCGTTGCGAGAGGCGAGCGGGACATCGAGGATGCCGCCGAGAAGCTCTCATCCCTCTCCTTCGCAGACATCGGACATGCCAAGGTCGACCATCACCGCGGCATTCGCTGCGGCTTTGCAGAAGTGATCTTCTGCCAGGGCAAGACGCCGTCCCAGGTGCGTTCCATCGTGCGCGAGATGCTCGAGCACGGCGATGTCGTCTTGGGCACACGCGCGAGCGCCGCACACTTCCAGGCCGTCGCCCAGGTCGCGTTGGACGCCCGCTACTTCGAGGACCCGGGTCTGCTGGTCGTAGACCGGCGCGAAGCGCGCCCCTCCGTGGGCCACATAGTCGTCGCCTCGGGCGGAACCGCCGATGCTGCGGTGGCCGAGGAGGCCGCGATATCTGCCGAGGTGATGGGCAACCGCGTGACGCGCCTCTACGATGTGGGGATCGCGGGCCTGCATCGTGTGCTCGCACACCAGGATGTCCTGCGAGAAGCCAACGTGGTCATCGCGGTCGCCGGTATGGAGGGTGCCCTCCCATCGCTCGTCACGGGCCTTGTCTGCTGCCCGGTGGTCGCGGTACCCACCTCGGTAGGCTACGGCGCCTCGTTCGGCGGCATCGCAGCGCTTCTGACGATGCTCAACTCCTGTGCCTCGGGTATGGGCGTCGTCAACATCGATAACGGCTTCGGGGCCGCCGCGCTGGCGAGCCGCATCAACCATGAGGTGGCGGCAGACCAGCGATGATCGCCTACCTCGACTGCAGTACGGGAGCGAGCGGCGACAAGCTGCTTTCCGCACTTGTCGACGCGGGTTTCGACCTCTCGCTTCTGAGTGATGTGCTCGGCGGTCTCGGACTGGGACACGTGCGTATCGAGACAGCACCGGTCGTTCGGGCCGGAGTTCGCGGTGTGTACCTGACGGTGGACGCCCGGGGTGACACCGCACACCGCCGCTGGAGTGACATCCGTACGCTCATCAAGTCCGCCGCGCTGCCACAGTGCGTCGCTGACAAGGCGCTCGAGACGTTCGCACTCATCGCCGAGGCCGAGGCGACCGTGCACGGGACGACTCCGGAGGAAGTGCACTTCCATGAGGTGGGCGCGATCGACAGCATCGTCGACATCGTAGGAGTCGCACTCGGCATGCACACCCTCGGGATCGAACACCTCGTGTCATCGCCCGTGGCCGTGGGCTCGGGTACGGTCCGGACCGCACACGGGATGCTTCCGGTCCCCGCCCCCGCAACCGCTCTGCTGCTCGAAGGAATCCCGATTGAGGGGACCGATCTCATCGGCGAGCTCACGACACCCACAGGCGCAGCGCTGCTGAGGATTCACGCCGCCGCGTACAGGCCGCTACCCCCCATGACGCTGCGCGCGATCGGTCACGGCGCGGGCAGCCGCGACTTCGCCCGTCCCAACGTCGTGCGTCTGCTGCTCGGGGATCCGTTGGCCGAGACACGCCAACCGGACACCGAGGACGTGGTGCTGCTGGAGAGCACGATCGATCACCTCAGCGGCGAGCACCTTGCATACGCCGCTGACCGCCTCCGTGAGACAGCAGCGCTGGACGTATGGATGACCCCCGTCATCATGAAGAAGGGGCGTCCGGCCGTCATCTTGAGTGCACTCGTGCATCCGGCCGACGCGGCCGATGTCGCAGACACGTTCATGGCCGAGACAGGCACTCTCGGCGTACGCACTCTGCCGGCAACCCGCAGGATCGCCCCCCGGCGTGAGCTCACCCTTGAGACCACGATGGGGCCGGTACGCTTCAAGATCTCCGACGCGCCCGGTGCCACCCCGCACATCAGACCCGAGGCGGATGACTGCATGCGGCTCGCTCGCGCACGGGGAATCGCAGTCGCCCAGATCGAGGCACAGCTTGCCGAGGAAGCCGAAGGGCTGCTCGGCGAATAGGAGAACCCGCTCGGAGGGGCCCGAACGGGTTCTCATCGTAGCCAGCTGTGTATTTCCAGCGCCCGCGGCCACGGTTCTCGACGCTGGCGCCCCCGCAGGAACGCCTATTGGGTCTTACTGTATTCATCGGACGACCTTGGCTATGCATTAACCGCAACCTGACGGGCGGCAGATCCAGGCAATCCGTCACAGAATGCTGAATCGCCCGCTCTGTTGCGATACGAAACCCTCCGTCGCCAGTGCTCCGACCACCGCATCCACGCGGTCCGGCTCGAATGCGGTCTTCTCGGCCAGCTGTGCAAGCGTGAGGCCCGGCTCGTCGATCAGCACACGCAGTATCTTGCCGCGCAACTGCCGGTTGGAGCCCTCGAACCGCGACTGTGTAGCGTGATGTCTGCTTCGGCGGCTCGGGTTAGGCAGGCGCCGCTTCAGGTCGGTACCGTAGTCCATGAGCGCGTAGTACCAGTCGCGGGGGTTCTCGGCAACAAGCGTCGCCTCCACGAGCGGGAGGATGGCGACGTCGGGGACGTCTTCGGCGTCCTCGAAGAAATGGTGCAGGTAGACGCTTCGGATGTTGGTCTCGATGAAGGGCACGCCCGTGTCGAAAGCGAAAGCGAGTATCTGCGCCGCTGTCGCGTGACCGATGCCGGGAAGCGCTATCAGCCCCTCCAGCGTGTCCGGCAGCCGTCCGCCGGGCAGAGTCACAACGGTCTCGGCAATGCGCTTGAGCGACTTCGCGCGTCGGTTGTAGCCCAAACCACTCCAGACCCGCAGCACGTCTTCGAGAGGGGCCTCGGCCAGCGAGTCGAAGTCGGGAAAAGCGTCGAGGAACTCTCCCCACCTATCGAGAACACGGGACACCTGCGTCTGCTGCAGCATGACCTCGGAGACGAGGATCCCGTACGGGTCGCGCGTGCGACGCCAGGGCAAGTCCCTACCATGCTCGGCGTAGTACTCCAAGATCATCTCGGCAAACCCTGCGAGCGGCTCGTCCACACGGTCTCCTTGGAACGCGATTCGGACACACACCACGCACAACAGCATGCTCCATGCCGTCTGCGGTGGTGTTGCGCCTCCATCTTGGGTAGATTTGCAGACAGTCACTTCTCACCGAATCGAGGTGTTCGCATGAGTTCTGAACGATCGACGGCGCTTCTCGCGGTCGAAGACCTTCACGTCACCGTGGGTGACAACGAGATCCTGCGCGGCATCAACCTCACCATCAACGAGGGTGAGACGCACGTGCTTCTCGGCCCCAACGGGGGCGGCAAGACGACGCTGCTCAACACGATCGTCGGACTGCCCGGGTATCGGATCACGCAGGGCAGCATCACCTTCAAAGGTACGGACCTGGCCGACCTCGAGATCGATGCGCGGGCCCGCCTCGGCATCGGCGTCGCCTTCCAGCGACCGCCCGCAGTACGCGGCATCAAGCTGCGACAGCTCATCGAGGTAGCGGCCGGCGAAGGCGAGCACGAGGAACTGCTCGCCGACCTCATCGGCGACCTGACGCTCTCCAAGATGATCGACCGTGACGTCAACATGGGCTTCTCAGGCGGCGAGATGAAGCGCTCTGAGATGGCGCAACTCATCGCTCAGGCCCCGGAGCTGACGCTCTTCGACGAGCCGGAGTCCGGCGTCGACCTCGACAACATCGCGGTCGTCGGCAAAGCGATGAACCGCCTGCTGAAGGCCGAACGCGTCGGCAAAGGGACGCGCTCCGGGCTCATCGTCACGCACACCGGGCACATCCTCGAGTATGTGAACGCCGACATCGGGCATGTCCTGTACAACGGCAAGCTCGCCTGCCGGGGCAACCCGCTCGACCTGATCGGCGAGATCGGCAAACACGGCTACGACAAGTGTGTGGAGTGTGCGATATGTCAGATGTAGAAGCGCGTAAAGCCGAGATACGCCGCCTCGCCGAGGCGGCCGTCGGCAAGCCCGCCACCTTCGGGCCGGACCTCGACCTCACCTCCTTCGATGTCGCTGCCGACGCACAGTCGGTCGAGTCGCTGGAGTCGCTGGAGAAGCAGACGAAGGAGGCCGCATTGGGTATCGGCTTCGATACCACCGAGGCGGGTCGCTCGGGCAGCTACTTCCAGATGGACCGCTCCCCCATCTATCGCAAGGTGGAGCAGATGTTCGACAACAAGCTCGAGATCATGAGCACCGAAGAGGCGCTCGCGCTCTATCCCGAACTGATGTATGAGAAGTACTACTGGCGCAACGTCGCTCCCGACAAAGACAAGTACACCGCCCAGGTCGCGCTCACGCGCACCGAGGGTTACTTCATCCGCGTGAAGGCCGGCCAGAAGATCGACAAGCCCATCCAGGCGTGCCTGTTCGTCTCGGAGAACAACATCTCCCAAAACGTCCACAGCGTGATCATCCTGGAGGAGGGCGCCGAGGCCAACGTGCTCACCGGCTGCACCATCCACCCCAAGGTGCGCAACGGCCTGCACGCCGGCATCTCGGAGTTCTACGTGGGCAAGGGCGCGAAGCTGACGTTCACGATGATCCACAACTGGTCCGAGGACTTCCATGTCCGTCCCCGCACCGGCGTCACCGTTGACGAGGATGGCGTCTACGTGAACAACTACGTGATGCTCAAACCCGTGCGCTCGCTGCAGACATTCCCGGTGGCTCGCCTGATCGGCGACCGGTCGCGCGCGGTGTTCAACTCCATCGTCTACGGACTGGATGACAGCTACGTGGACATCGGTTCTGAGACCTCGCTCGAGGGCGCGGGTACTCGTTCCGAAGCGATCGCGCGCACCGTCTCGGCCGACCGTTCCACCATCTACAGCCGCGGCCGGCTCATCGGCAAGAACAACGACTGCAAGGCGCATCTGGACTGTCGCGGCATCGTGCAGTCCGAGGAATCCACGCAGTGGGCGATACCGGACCTCGCAAGCGTCGGCGCACCGGGCGCAGAACTCAGCCACGAAGCCGCGATCTCACCGATCGCCGCCGAGGAGATCTACTACCTCATGTCGCGCGGTGTGCCCAAAGATGAGGCGATCTCGATGATCACGCGTGGCTTCCTCGATCTCGACATCCCGGGTCTGCCGCCCGCGCTTCGCAGGCAGATCGACAAAGCGCTTGAGGAGACGGCGAAGGAGTCTTTGTGAACGAGGTCGTCTGGCTCGACATCGTAGTCGTCGGGACGCTCATATGGCTTGGCTATATGGGCGCCCGGCTCATCGGGCGGCTGAACCTGCCCGCGGTCACGGGCTTCCTTCTCGTGGGAGTCTTGGTCGGCCCGCACGGACTCGGTTTCCTCAGCGCTGAACTCCTGCAGAAGATCGGGTTTGCAGAACCCCTCGCCCTCGGCCTTATCGTCTTCCTCATCGGCGAGGAACTGACGCGCAAGATGCTCGCGCGGCATCACTGGTCGTTCTGGTTCACCTCGGCGCTTAACTTACTCATTCCCGGTGTACTGGTGGCGCTCGCCGTCAGAATGGTGGCTCCGGACCAGCCCGCCTATGTGTGGCTGCTCGCCATCATCGCGATATCCGGCGCGCCCGCCACCGTCATGGCTGTCATCTCCGAGATGGGCGCCAAAGGACGAGGATGCGACACCCTTCTCGGCACGTCCGCGCTGGATAACATCGCCACCGTCGTTCTCTACTCGGTGGTCACACCGTTTCTGATGCTCTCACTCAACATCCACAAGAGCGTCGGCGCCGCGCTTCTTGAGACCGGGAAGCAGATCGGCGGTGCAGTGCTGCTGGGCATCATCGCCGGCGTGCTGCTTGCGAAGCTGCTCGAGCGCGTCTTCCAGGAAGGCGAGATGCTCGCCCTGGGTCTCACCAACGTGCTGCTCGTTGTGGCTCTTGCCGAGGCGATCGGCGTCTCCTCCCTGCTCGCACCGCTCGTCGCCGGAATCACGGTCGCCACGGTCGAAGAGGGCCGCAACACGCGCGAGCGGATCTTCCGCTCGCTGAGGACGGTTGAGTACCCCGTCTACATCATCTTCTTCACCCTTGCAGGAGCGCACCTTGAGCTCGCCTCTGTCGTCACCGGCGGGTTGCTCGCGATCGCCTACATCGTCGCCCGCGCCCTGGGCAAGTTCATCGCCGGCTTCACGGGTTCGCTCGCGGCCGGATATGACATGCGCCAGTCGGCGTGGTTCGGTCTTGGGATGCTTCCACAGGCAGGCGTAGCGGTCGGTCTCGCGCTGCACGCCGCCCAGGCTTTCCCGGAGATCGGCGCCACGGTGAACGCAGTCGTACTCGCTGCGATCGTCGTCTTCGAGATCGTCGGCCCGGTACTCACCAAGAAGGCGGTCTCGTGCCTACTCGAGGCCGAGCAGGCTCCGGAGGCGGCCGACGAGACCCTGGTGTGCCCCGAGCGGATCATCCTGGTGCCGGTCAGTCGCATGCTCACGCCCGATCGCCTGATGCGAACCCTCGATGCTGTGATACCGCACGGCGAGTGCCCTCCCACGATCATCCTCGCTCACGTCGTCACTCCCGAGCGCGGCTATACCGTGGCCGAATCGCTGACGCAGGCGCAGCGAGGACTGGAAGTCCTTGCGGAGGCCGTCAGAGATCGCGGAATGCTGGTGGACACGCGCCTTGTGCGAGCGCGAGCGCTGGAACGCGGCATAGCCGACCTCGCCGAGGAACTGGGGGCAAGTATGGTGGTTCTCGGGGCGCCATTGAGCCGCGGAGCGTTCGCAACCCGGTCGCCGCTTCGGACTAAGCAGCACCGGGTTCTCGATGCTCTGGACGTGCCGGTCCTTATCGTGCCCGGGGAAGGCTCGGGCACGGTCGGGGCGGACACAGCCTCTCCGTAGCGCCCGAGCGTCACCCTGGTATGCGGCCCCTGGGACGGCTGGACCGAACTTCAGGTCCATTGGGACTTCACTCTTGTCGTCGATTCGCCGATAATTGGCCTGAAGGTTGCTTAACCATCGTTAGTGGCGGAATCGGAGGTGCCCACGATGGTGAAGAAAGAGACCTGCCCGACGTGCAGGGGCAACAAGGTCGTGAAGATCGAGCGTCCCGACCGCGATGCACATCGTTCGTGCCCTGACTGCAACGGCAACGGCTACAAGGTGAGTGTCGTGCACCTGACGCGCTAGACCCACCGAGTGGATTCGCCGGCTCCTCGCAAGAACACCCGCACAAGCCGGCTTCCAGTGGCGACCCGACCCCGGTCGGGTCGTCTTTCTTGTGCCCGGGTCAGGCCGACCGGACGTAGTAGCGGCAGTTGTTGCGCTTCGGGCAATCGGCTGGGACGGTGGAGGTCGTGACCGTCCACATGTCCCCATCGATGAAGCACGTGCAGGTGACACGCCGGTTCTCTTTCTTCACGGACGTGTCCCACGTGTCTTCTTCATTGGGATGTTCGCGCCAAAACGCACACTTCCCTTTCACCGGCGAATATGGATCCACTTGCACTCCCAGCAAAGCGTTGCCTTCGGCCTGAACAGCGCGGCTTGCGCCGAGTCGCCTGCTATCCCTCGGACTCAACCCGATTGTGCTGTTTCAGCTCAGCCAGACTGTACACGCCGTTCATGAATAGGATGCCCTGAATCATGCCTATCCAGCGGTAGGACTTCGCCATGCGCCCCTGACGCATGAACTCTCGCGTCTTGTTGCACATCCAAAGCGCGTGGTTCAGCGTTTCCAGCCGTGGCGTGTGAAATCGGTTCGCGCCGACGTGCTCCTCGATATCCGGATAGGGCTCAGGTTGATGGCCGGTCTCGATGAGCACTTTGCAGTAGCGGTCAAGCATCCACTGCGCGTGGTCGGTGGTGAACTCATCACCGAAGCCGTAGGGCTCCATGTACTGTGCCATCCGATACCTCCTGTGATGCAAACGCCCTATCCGAAGAGTAGTCCTTCAGGACAGGGCGTGTCTTGTCACAGTGGAGGTCGAGCGACGAGCGGTACTGGCTCAGCTGGCCGCGAGACACTCCTCGAGATGCGTCGAGCACTGCTGGCGATTCTCGAACAGCAGCATCTTCTCGTCCGGCGGAAGCGCTGCACGCGCCTGGTCGCGGTGATCATTGGATGCGGCAAGCATCTCGCGCATCATCACCAGCAGGAGATAGCGCCCCTTGTGTGTGAGTGTGATCTCCCGATCGTCGTCGGTGGCGATTCCCCCGACTGCCTTCATGAAGGTGAGCTCCATGCGAAGTCCGCGCTCTACGGGAATGCCGAAATCCTGCAAGAAGCGCTGCTTGTCCAAACGCAGCCCGAAGAGGTCGGTGACGAACCGGTAGCGCATGCGCGCCTTGCCCTTGTACTCCATACCGCGATTGCACACCGACATCTTGCCGGCGGCGACGCGGGTCTCATATTCCCTGAGCGAGAAGGTGTTGCCGTAGATGCGGTCGTCGATGAATGACAGAGCTCCTGAGCCGACGCCCAGATACTCCTCGTAGTCCACGATGTACTCATCGATCATTCCGCCAGCTTCTCGCGAGAACGTCCATGCCGACCCAGGCGCGAAATCGGGGGCAAGACCGTCGCATATGGTGTCGTAGTACACGCGCTCGCGCTCGAAGTCGACCGCTCCGATGTCCGTCTTGATCTGGCGGCGGTTCTTCGGCGACACCATGAGCGGGTAGAACGTCGTTTGATTCGCTCCGGTCGCCTTCACGAGCTCGATATCGCGTTCAAGCATCGCCATCGTCTGACTCGGGAAGTTGAATATCATGTCCACATTCAGCGAATGGAACTTGCCTACCGCTGCGCGTACAGCCTCAAAGACCTGCTCGCTGCTGCCGTACTTGTCGCGACGCGCCATCTGCGTGAGCAGGGCGTCGTCAAAGGACTGGACGCCCACCGAGAAACGCTGAACGCGCTCGCACAGTGCGTCAATGGTCTCGTCGTTGAGCAGGTTGGGGCTCGTCTCGGCAGAGACCTCTTTGATTCCGGGGAAGAGCTGACGGGCGAGATCGATCGTCTCACACAGCTCGTCGAGAAGGATCGTGGGCGTGCCACCGCCGATGTAGAGGGAGGCGAAATCGTAGCCGAGGTCGGCGACCATCCGCATCTCCGTGCGCAACGCCTTGAAGTAGCTCCGTGCGCGCGGCTCCGCGTAGAGGAAACGATTAAAGGAACAGTAGGGGCATAGCCGCTCGCAGAACGGGACATGGGCGTAGAGAACGTAGCCGTTCCCGGGCCTGGGCTCCGGCATCATGTCTAGCTCGATCGGGTCCTGAGCGAGATAGGATTTGTTGTAGAACCTCATGACTGAGGTGACAAGGCGTTCAGACAGCATTACACGTCCTTACTCTGGCTCCGCATTCAGGGAGAAGCAGGCCCGTGTGTGGGGCACCTCGGCCACCCGACGTTCCGGGGTCCGGAGGCCCAATGATGCACCGTGCAACGGTCCCTCCTACGCGACTATTCGCCGCGCAGACCGCGAATCCTACCGCAAATGCGTGTCGCGTGAGCAACGGCTCGCAGATATCAGGGAGCCGGAACCCAGTCTCCCGACGCAAGATCGAGTACGTAGTCAAGCGAGTTCAAGTCGCCGGTGTCACTCGTGAAACCTACGCGCATGTCCATGTTGCTGACGACGCTCACCGATGTGGCGAACCCCCCGGGATGCTCGGCGTCATCGATCCCGACATCATCCACGACCGCCTGCATGAACTGCACCCGCATGTCGCCGGGCATCAGCCCTGCGTTCTCGGTGACCTCCTGAAGATCGCGCGCGGTGCTCCACTCCATGCCATCGACGACCGTCGTGACATCCCCATCGGGCACCGGCGCCACCCACGTACGTATCCAGAACGCAGGTACGTCTTCAGACTGCCCGGCAACGAGCCACTGCCCGTCGTTCGCAACGATCTCCTTCGCGGTGAAGCCCGGATGCATCGACTCGAATGCCGATGCGATCTGCGCTTCAGTGGGGCCACCCGGATCCTCGGCCACCGGCTCACCGGTCCCCGATCCGGACGAGCACCCACCCGCCGGAACGATGGCGGCAATCACTGTTGCAGCGAGCAGCGCTGACAGAAAACGGCGAGTCATGAGACCTCCTCTGGCGACGACAGCAAGATTCTACTTCAGCCAGTTCGCTACGAGGTACCCCACCGTAGACACCACTCCGGTGAGCGTGCCGCCCCAGATCAGATCGACGATGGTCACGACGACAGGCCAGTCTCGGATCGTGGAAAGGTTCGTGATGTCGTATGTCCCGTACGCCGCGAGGCCGAGCAGTACGCCGAAGCCTGCCGCCTGCGCAAGCGAGCCTTTGTCCACAGCAGGCATCACGACGACGATCAGCAGCACCAGCACGTAGAGCAGGTAGAACCCGAGCGCTACAGGAAGGTTCGGGCTTTCGCGCATCAAGTCGCCGAGATTCTTCTTGTAGAAGCGATCGGACATCGTGACGAGCCAGACGGTATCGATACCGAGAAACACCACGAGTGTTATCGCGTAAAGCGCGACTTGCTTGCCGAGCGACATGTAGTCCTCCCTGCAATCGGTGTGTTGTACGAAGTGGATACCCCTTCGCTACGGAATCAGCTGATCGGGGCTTGCGCAACGTTGACACAGTCAGTATATTAGCTATCTAACTATTAGCCAGCTAACTATAGTGCCGCTCATCCGACCTGCCAAAGGAAGCCATTATGCATCACATGCCTCCCGTCGATTCCGAGATGTCACCACCTGCCGGTGTCGGACTTGATTCCTACGGCGTGTTCCTCGAATTCAAGAACGCCATGATGCTGCAGCGGCGCCTGATGATGAAACTGCTTGCAGGCGAGGAGACGCACCCGGCACAGGCCGGGTGTCTGCATGTGCTCTCGCACAACGACGGACTCAGCCAGTCCGAACTCGCCGACAAACTGCATGTGTCACGGCCCACCGTCACCACCATGCTCCAGAAGATGGAGGCCTCGGGCGTGGTCGAACGTCTACCAGACGAACACGATCAGCGCCTCGTTCGCATCTATCTCACTCAGGCAGGTCGCGTTCTGGTGACCCGCATGGAGAGCGTCTTCGCGCAGCTGATCCGCGCAGGCGTCGGCCCGATGACCGAGACAGATCGCTCGGAACTGCGCAGGCTGCTCGGCCTGCTGAGCCATAACTTCACAAACGCCATCGAAGAGGCGTGAGAGTCGATCCATCCCGACTTGTCCTGACGAAGAAGAGGCGATACCACCGATGATGAAGCTCATGCGCTTCCTGAAGCCCTACGGGAAGCAGATTCTCCTGGTCATGGCGCTGCTGCTCGTGCAGGCCATCACCAACCTGTACCTCCCCGACCTCAACGCCAACATCATCAACAACGGCGTGGTCAAAGGCGACATCGACTACATCGTGCGCACCGGCGGCTTGATGCTGGCGGTCACCCTGCTGCTCGGGGTCGTTTCCATCATTTCCGTGTACTGGGGATCGAAGACCGCCATGGCCTTCGGCCGTGATGTCCGTCACGCCGTCTTCCGCCGCGTACAGCGTTTCTCGCTTGCCGAGCTCAATATCTTCGGCGCACCGTCGCTGATCACCCGCAACACCAACGACGTGCAGCAGGTGCAGCAGGTCACGGTCCTCGCGCTCAACGTGATGATCACCGCACCGTTCATGGCCATCGGCGGCATCATCATGGCGCTGCGTCAGGACGTGCCCCTCTCAGCGCTGATCGTGGTGGTCATCCCCCTCATGGCTGTGATAATCGGCCTCGTGATGAAGACCGCGCTGCCGCTGTTCACCTCCATGCAGATCAAGATCGACCGGGTGAACCAGGTGATGCGCGAGAAGCTCTCCGGCATGCGCGTCATCCGGGCGTTCGTCCGCAGCGACTACGAGCAGGAGCGTTTCGACGATGCGAACCGCGATCTGACCGAGACCGCTCTGGCTGTGGCTCGCCTCTTCGCCGTCATGATCCCGACCATCATGGGCATCTTCAACCTCACCACCGTGGCCGTCATGTGGTTCGGCGGACTGCGCATCGACAGCGGCGCGATGCCCATCGGCAACCTGACGGCGTTCCTTACCTACATCATGCAGATCCTGATGTCGGTGATGATGGCGGTCGTGATGTTCGTGATGGTGCCGAGAGCTGCAGCCTCGGCCAAACGCATCAACGAAGTACTCGACACCGATCCGCAGATCAAAGACCCCGAGACCCCCACCGTTCTGGGCGACATACACGGCGAGCTTGAGTTTCGCGACGTCGAATTCCGCTATCCGGGTGCCGAGGACGCGGTGCTGTGCAACGTGTCTTTCTCGGCAAGACCCGGGCAGACGACCGCGGTCGTGGGCAGTACCGGCAGCGGCAAGTCCACGCTCATCAACCTCATCCCCCGCTTCTACGACGTGACCGGCGGGCAGGTGCTCGTTGACGGCGTGGACATCCGGGAGATGCGTCAGGCGGACCTGTGGAGCAAGATCGGCTTCATCCCTCAGAAGGCGTTCCTGTTCACCGGAACCATCGGGAGCAACCTGCGCTACGGGAAAGAGGACGCTTCCGAGGAGGAGCTGTGGCACGCGCTTGAGGTGGCACAGGGCAAAGCGTTCGTCTCGGCCATGCCGGAAAGACTCGATGCGCCGATAACCCAGGGAGGCAGCAACATCTCGGGTGGACAGCGACAGCGAATCGCTATCGCCCGGGCGATAGTGAAGCGGCCCGAGATATACGTGTTCGACGACAGCTTCTCTGCACTCGACTTCAAGACCGACGGTGCGCTTCGCGCAGCGCTGAAGAAGGACATCCGGGACGCAACGGTCATCATCGTGGCCCAACGCGTCAGCACCATCATGCACGCCGACAACATCATCGTTATGGACAAGGGCACCATCGTGGGCGCCGGCACACATGACGAGCTCATGGCGAGCAGCGAAACGTACCGCGAGATCGTGAACTCGCAGCTCACCGAGGAGGAGATCGCATGAGCGACTCACGCAAGGACAGCAGGCCCGCTTTCGGACCTCGCCCGGGCGGTCCCGGTCGCGGACCTATGGGCGGCGGCTCCATGGGTGGACACGGCATGGCCGGCGGCGGCGCCAAGAGCAAGGACTTCAAAGGCTCGCTCAAGCGGCTTGGGCGCTACCTCGCACCGCATCGCTGGATGCTCACACTCGTGGTCGTTCTCGCAATAGTCAGCGTGACCTTCAACATCATCGGCCCACGCATCTTGGGCAATGCGACCAACCTGTTGTTCGAAGGCGTCATCGGCAAGCAGTTCCCCGCAGGCGTCACTCAGGACCAGGCGGTACAAGGACTACGGGCTGCCGGAAACGATCAGCTCGCCGACATGCTCGCAAACATGGATGTCACGCCCGGCAAGGGGGTTGACTTCGACGCCGTCGGCAACCTGCTGATGCTGATGGGCGGTGTCTACATCGTGAGCGCCATCTTCAGTTGGGTGCAGCAGTACATCATGGCGGGCATCGCACAGCGGACCGTCTACGCTCTGCGCAAGGAAGCGGACGAGAAGCTGGCGAAGTTGCCGCTGAAGTACTTCGACGACAACCCTCGCGGTGACACACTCAGCCGTGTCACCAACGACATCGACAACATCTCCAACACGCTCTCGCAGGCGGCGACGCAGATAATCACCTCTGTGCTCACCATCATCGGCGTGCTCATCATGATGTTCTCGATCAGCCCGCTTCTGGCCGGCATCTCCCTGCTCGTCATCCCGCTGAGCCTGGTGGTCACCATGGGTATAGCCAAGCAGTCGCAGAAGCAGTTCGCAGCGCAGTGGGAGCGCACAGGTACGCTCAACAGTCACGTCGAGGAGATGTTCTCCGGGCACGGCGTGGTGAAGGTCTTCGGTCACCAGGAAGAAGCAATCGAGGTGTTCGACGTCGAGAACGAGCTGCTCTACGACGCCAGCTTCAAAGCACAGTTCATCTCGGGCACGATCATGCCGTCATTGAGTTTCCTCAACAACCTCAACTATGTGGGTATCGCCGTGATCGGCGGATTGCGCGTGGCGCAGGGGCGCATCTCGCTGGGCGACGTACAGGCCTTCATCCAGTACTCGCGACAGTTCACCCAGCCCATCGTGCAGACCGCCAGCATCGCGAACACGCTGCAGTCCACGGTCGCCTCGGCAGAGCGCGTCTTTGAGCTCCTTGACGCCGAGGAGGAACGACCCGACACCGAGACACCGGTGCGCCTGGAGCGTATCGACGGTCACGTGGAGTTCGAGGACGTGTCGTTCAGCTACAACCCGGAAACACCGCTCATCGAGAACCTCAGTCTCGAGGCGAAACCCGGACAGACCGTCGCCATCGTCGGACCCACCGGCGCCGGCAAGACGACGCTCGTCAACCTCCTGATGCGCTTCTATGAGATCGATGGCGGCAGGATCCTGGTGGACGGCGTGGATACCCGCGATATGACCCGTGACGACCTGCGCAAGACCTTCGGCATGGTGCTGCAGGACACATGGCTATTCAAGGGAACGATTCGCGAGAACCTTGCTTATGGCCGAGAAGAGGCTACCGATGAGCATCTCGTCGGAGCAGCGAAGGCCGCTCACGTCGATCACTTCGTGAGGACGCTGCCGGACGGCTACGAGACGGTGCTGGACGACGAGAGTTCCAACATCTCGGCAGGTCAGCGCCAGCTGCTCACGATCGCCCGAGCGTTCCTCGCCGACCCGCGCATCCTCATCCTCGACGAGGCGACAAGCTCGGTCGACACCCGTACGGAAGCACTCATCCAGAGCGCAATGACCCGGCTGATGAGGAACCGCACGAGCTTCGTGATCGCCCACCGGCTCTCAACGATCCGGGACGCCGATCTCATCCTCGTGATGAACGAGGGCCAGATCATCGAGAAGGGCACGCACACCGAGTTGCTGGCTGCAGAAAGCTTCTACTGCGACCTGTACAACAGCCAGTTCACCGAAGCGTTCGACGAGGCGGTGTAGCCTTCACCGGGTGTCAGAGGCGTGACGATACGATCTTGGCGAGTTCAGCCAACTGCTCGACCGACAGGATCTTCGTCACGCCCTGCACCCGGAAGAACGTGTCCAGAACCACTGCGTACTCACCTTGCCTGAACGCGAAGATATAGGAGTCCGGCGTGACCGATGCATCCGGGCCGATGAAGGACTCATCTCCCACCGCGGGAGTGTAGTCGCTCAGAAACGTCTCGCCGTCGCTCTTCCAGGCGTCGTAGTACTCGGCATCCTGGACGATCAACATCGCAACCAGCTGGCCGTCGGCCTCAGCGATGTTCACGTTGCCGCCGGCGCCCACCTTGGGGTCGTACGGCACGGTCTTCAGGCCGGTGAGCCCGGAGACGCTTTCCACGTCAGCGGGTGTCAGCAGGGTGGCGTAGTCAAGACCCGCCACCGCGTGAGCGCTCCCGGAGTCACCGCTCGCAGCTTCCGTACCCGGCGTGTCCGACTCGGTCGTGTCGTCCGCAGCGCTACATCCTGCCAGGAGACTGGCCGAGAGAAGCGCCGCCAGCGCCAACACCTGCCACACGCGTGTCCTCATGGCTCCCCCTTGTGCTCACTCGCGCGCAACTGTGCGCTCAACTCCAGTCTACCCGTCGGCCGAGAAGGACAGACGTGGAGATCGCGATCGGGGGAATCCACCCCGAACAGAAGAAAGGCGACCCTGCAGGGTCGCCTTTCGCTGCTTCTCTGGTGCGGGTGAAAGGAGTTGAACCTTCACGGGGTTGCCCCCACATGGACCTGAACCGCATTCACGGTATGATTCACGGCTACTCTGGATTCGTCCGTGCGGCAGAAGGCGGATTTCAGTCTCAACTGAGAACGTTCGTCGGAGCACTTGATTTGACGAATCCTTTGACGAGAGATGCGGCGAAGGACTACGCGTGCGCGGTCGGCTGCGAGCCGTTGAGCCACGATGAGAGCGTGCAGTAGACCTTGGGTGAACTCTGCACCCACAACACCTTCTGAGTCCGCCCTTGGACTGTCATATTGTCCTCAACCACGTAGGGATAAACGCCGAGATACTCCTGCCCCTTGTAGTCGGATACAGGGCTATCCGTCAAAGGAACGATTGCCGCCTTCCCGAACTTCCCATCAAAGTAGCCGCATTCCCACGGCATCCACTTGGAATCGGTGCTGCTGACCGTGGCAGCGTAGAGCAACCCTTTGCAGCGATTCATACGCGCCCGCAGGGTCTTGGCGGTCTCTGCGTTCACCTTAGAACGGTCAAGTTGAGGGTCGGCGAGCCAGTCAACATACACCGAATGACCGAAGTCCTGTTCCAGTTTGAGTTTCAGCCCTAGAACAAGGTCGGCGTCCTGAAACGAGTGCGATAGAAAGATGTCGTAGCCGCCCGCCCTCGGACTCTGCGCTTGAGCACGGACACTCTCCGACAGCAGAGTTTGAGCCGACTTGTAGACCGTCGTCGCCTTCGCCCTGTTCCTTACCTCTGAGACTGTGAGAGTCGCCATCATCTCGCCTACTTCCCTGCCTGTTGCGCTGCCCGATGAAACCAAGTGCCGCAGTTCTTGTAGCCCTCATCCCGCACCCAGTCATACGTGGGGTAGACCTCAGAGAACTTCTTGCCACTGTCGTTGAAAGTCCAAGTGTCCAAAGGATTCCTGCCGCGAGCCGACGTGTAGCCGCTCTTGTCCTTCAACCCGTTGATGTAGATGGCAAGGATGCCGTTGCCGCGGACGTTGTTGCTCTGCTCTATTTCGTAGTCAATGTAGGTGCGCCCAGCAGTGTTGGCACCGACGAGAATCGCGGTGACCGACGTGCCTTCCAGCCCTTCGCGAATCATTCGCTTGATGGCGTCTTCGCCGCTGCGCTTTGACGCTTCCCATAGCGAGGCATCAAAGAACCCTGCCGACTTATGGTCGGGCTGCGTCAGCCAGCAGTTGCGAACCTGATTCGCACGCCAGATATCCTCGTCATAGTGGAAACTGAAGAACACTCGTCGCGCCATACTGATTCTCCTTGTCTAGCGATACCAACAGGGCGTCGCTGCAAGCATCTGCGCAATCCACGCGATGGTTGCGACAACGAACACGACAACCACAAGCGGCACATATAGCCCCGCGATGGTCTTGGAGAAAACGGTGTCCAGCCACGACTTCACCTCGGGCACGTATGGCGAGGTGTTCATCGTGAACGGGTCGGCTTCCCACACGGCTGCTTCCATCTTCCGCACACCGTCGTAGAGGGCACGGAAGAGCCGCTCTTGCCTCAAGTAGTAGGCATCCAGCCCCCAGAATGCCAACGCGGGAAGAAGCCCGACGCCGATGTATGCGGCATTCGCCTCTTTCGCCCCCAAAGCGAACAGAGCGGCGACAATCGTGATAGCCCACCCCTTATATGCGAACGAGTTGCCCGCGAGGCGCTTCACGACTTCCTGAATCATTCCGAGATGCTTCTGCTGACCTTCGGGCACCATAACCCCTCCCTTTCTTGAATCGTAACAGCCCCCACTGACACCCGCGCCACAAGCCGACTGCCCCTGCGCTAGGGATTCCCTCGGGACACTAGTATCCTCGTTCCTGTAAGAGAAGGCATCGGACGAGGAGAACGAATGGATAAAGCCAGCGCCCTGCTGCTGACCAACGACGAGTATGTGCGTCTAGCCGTGGACTTTATGGACGCCTACACGGATGACTTCCTCTCGGCGCTCGCTTCTGATTTCTTTCAGAAGGCTGAGGCGTGCGACGTGGTGCCCGACGCCAAGCGTGAAGACGGGACGTCCGTCTACGAAGTCAACTTCTTCGTTCAGTCGCCCAAGCAGAACACGCGAGTGCGAGCCTTGATTGGCGCATCAGACGTGGCATTCGCCTACTGGGAGGACGACAAGAGGCGAATCGGACTTCCCGAGGACGCCGCCCAAGAAGTCGCCGTGGCAATGTGGGGCGCAATGCAGGGCACCCTCGTCAGAATGTCTCGCCATCACGTTGAGTAGCCGCACCCGCTCGGCTTTCACCCCATATCGCCGCTTCCAACTTCTCAATGGCGTTCTCGCTTGACTCGGGCAAGATGTGCCCGTATTTGTCCAAGGTCGTCTGAACAGACGCGTGGCGGGCAAGTTCCTGAATCACCTTGATGGGCACGTTCTCGCTGATTAGTCCCGCGACGAACGAGTGACGCAGCCCGTGGAACGTAACCCTCGGCAGCCCCGCCCTTTCCAGCGCGGGCGCGAGAACGCCCCTGTTCACCCAGTCTGCGCGAAGGGGGCTGCCATCAGCGCGGCAGAAGATGAGGTTCAAGGGGCTGGGCGGGCAGATGAGCAGCCTATCCATCAGCAACGCTTCAACCGTCGGGGACATAGGCACTTTGGCAACAGAGCGTTTGGTCTTCGGTTCCTGCACTTGCCCGTTCCAAAGCGACTGCTTGATGTGTATCCGCTTCTCGGAAAACAGGACTCCAGAGTGGTCTAGTGCAAGACACTCGCCCTTCCGCAAACCACACATAGCGCCGAGGGCGATGAGCGCCTTCCACTCGGGGTCGGTCGCCTCAATCAGTAGTCGGACTTGGTCGGGCTGTGTTCGATACTCTAAAAGTTGAC
>DDWT01000019.1:29839-30009 GCA_002347365.1 Actinobacteria bacterium UBA2279 | reverse complement strand
CCTGAGCCAGGATCAAACTCTCCGTGGAAGATGTCACAGGGCAAGCCCTGTGTTCTACAGAAGAATCGGACCTGGAAGATCCGGAGCGATTCACCTTCATCGGTAAGGAAACCGATGTGGTTTGAATCATTACGATCGCATCGGATTGGCCTGTTGACTGGCCCTCTCGA
>DDWT01000019.1:15577-29828 GCA_002347365.1 Actinobacteria bacterium UBA2279 | reverse complement strand
CAGTATCCAGTTTTCAAGGTTCAGGCGCAGCGAGGGGATACGTTACGTGTCTTCCCACTCGCTGTCAACGGCTATTCCCGACCTTTTTCAACGTTCTTTGCGCCTATGATCCGGTGCCTGCGATCGGGAAACAAAAACGCCCCCGGATCTGCGTCTCGGAGGCGTCAGGCGGGCTCACGGCCGCCATCTCTTGATGGCCCGTTNNCCCCGCCGTCATGCACCTTTTCAAGTCCGCGCTCCACTCGTCGAAACACTCGGAAGCAGCTTTGATACTCTACCACTCGCCCTCTGGGGGCGCAAGCACTTCAGCACGCCCATCTGGCAGATTGTTCGTTCCCCGCTTTCGCGAGCACAAAACTGCTGTTCAGGCCCTTCTGACGCGCGCGTACCGACGCTTCCCGACCTGCACGACGCGACCCTCGACGGCCGAGTCCGGCACATCGTACGCACCGGCATCCAGGATCTCCCCGTCGACGCGCACGGCGCCCTGGTCGACCATGCGTCTTCCCTCGGAGTTGGATGCCACAAGCCCGAGGGCAACCAGCAGCGCAGGAAGATGTACCTTGTTCGGAAGATCGACCGTGATCTCGGGGATGTCTTCCGGGACGTCATGCTGCTTGAACACCCTGTCGAATGCCGACTCGGCCGCCACAGCGTCTGTGCTGGAGTGGTAGAGCCCGACGATCTCCCGTGCCAACCTGCGTTTGAGCGCGTTGGGGTGCAGCGCTCCCGACGCAAGGCCCACCTCGAGATCATCGATCTCAGTCACGGGAAGGGCAGTACACAGGCGGTAGTACTTGATCATTAGCACATCAGGGACCGACATGACCTTTCCGAACATGTCATCAGCCTGGTCCGTCAAACCGATGTAGTTACCGTAGCTCTTGCTCATCTTCTGGACACCATCGGTACCCTCGAGTAGCGGAAGCGTAAGGCAGACCTGAGGCTCAAGGCCCATCTTCTCCATGAGTTCGCGACCTGCCAGCAGGTTGAACAGCTGGTCGGTCCCTCCGAGTTCTACATCCGCCTCGATGGCTACTGAGTCATATGCCTGTGCGACGGGGTAGAGGAGTTCGTGCAGCGAGATACCTACACCCTCTCTGTACCGCTTCGCAAAATCATCCCTCTCAAGGATTCGCGCAACGGTGAAGCGGCTGGCAAGTCGCAGGAGTTCGTCGAAGCCAAGCGCACCGAGCCACTCGGAGTTGCGGCGCATCTCCGTGCGATCGGGATCGAGGATCTTGTACGCCTGCTCTATATAAGTAGTGGCGTTCGCCTCGATCTGCTCGGCGGAGAGCGGTGGCCTGGTAGCGCTGCGTCCGGACGGGTCTCCGATCAGTGCGGTGAAATCGCCGATGATCAGAACGACGCGGTGACCGATGTCCTGGAACTGCCTCAATTTGCGCAGAGGAACGGCATGCCCGAGATGAAGATCCGGCGCGGTGGGGTCGACACCGAGCTTGATGGTCAGTGCGCGCCCAGTTGCAAGCTTGCTGACGAGGTCTTTCTCGGGCACCAGATCTGCGATGCCGCTTTGAATGATGCGAAGCTGCTCGGCTGAGCTTGCCACCAGGGTCGGACCTCCTTTGCGCGCACCGGAAACGGTGCAGCCGGCTCGTTACCGAACCGTGACCGCCTTGCGGGTGCTTGGCTCATCGTTTGCAGGTCATACTAGCACGAAGAACGGCACCGTCCTCGGCCATCAGGTACAGTATTCCGGGGAACGTGAGCCGTTTCTTGGTGCACATGACATACGCTTCCTGAGGCGATAGAGAACGGACACAACAGACACATGAGCGACTTCGGCCGAAACACTCCCGGCAACCGCTCCTCCAGCGGTGGCCGAGACAACCCAAAACCTCGTCCCCGCACACGCTCGAATGCACAGCCGGCTCCGCGCAAGCGCGCGCCGCAGGCCGCCACTCCGCGCAAGCGCACATCGGGCGGGCACGACCGCCAACGACTCGACACGGTGCGCCAGCCGAAGAGCACCCGGCGACCCCAGGGCAAGAGTACAACCCCACGCAAGCCGAAGCCTCCCCGCAGCCGTTGGCGCAAGATCATGCGCGTCCTGCTCATCACTATGGTGCTGGGACTCATCGGAGGGCTCGTGGCGGTCGGTGTGGTGTACGCATCCGTGACGCGGGACCTGCCCGACCTCAGGAACCCGACCAAGGGCCAAGATCAGACGAGCGTCATCTACGACCGCACGGGCGCGATGATGACCGAATTGTTCGCCGAACAGAACCGAACCGACGTCACTTTCGACCAGATCCCGGTTCAGCTGCGTCAAGCAGCTATCTCCACTGAGGACCAGCGCTACTACGAGCATAAGGGAGTCGACCCTCTCGGCATCGCTCGTGCGCTATGGGTCGACATCACCCAGGGCAAGCGCCATGGCGGCTCGACCATCACGCAGCAGTACGTAGTCAACACATTCGTTGAACGCCAGAGTACCCTCACCCGCAAACTCAAAGAGGCGATCCTCGCCTACCAGCTGGAGAAGGAGTACTCCAAAGACGACATACTCACCATGTACCTCAATACTATCTACTACGGTCACGGCGCCTACGGCGTGCAGGCCGCAGCGCAGACGTACTTCGGCAAGGACGTGGGCGATCTGACACTCGCCGAGTGCGCCATGATCGGCGGCGTCATCAAGTCCCCGGGCCGCTACTCGCCGAGGATCGATCCTGATGCCGCCAAGATCCGCCGAGACACCGTACTCGGACAGATGCTCGAGCAGAACTACATCGACCAGGCCCAGCATGACGCGGCGGTCGCTGAGGAGTTCACGCTTGCGCAGCCGAAGGTGGACGTCGTGACACCGGCTCCTTACTTCATCGAATGGGTCAAACAGACTCTGATCGATGAGTATGGACCCGACATGGTATTCAAGGGCGGCCTGCACATCACTACGACGATCGACTTGAACATGCAGGCTGCCGCGGAGGCCGCCATCTCGGCAGAGCTGGACGTGGAGGGTGACCCGGTCGCATCTCTGGTCGCGATCGACCCCCGCACGGGCGAAGTGATGGCCATGGTGGGTGGACGCGACTTCGCCACACAGCAATACAACGTGGCCGTGCAGGGTCACCGGCAGCCGGGATCGTCATTCAAGCCTTTTGTACTCGTGTCCGGACTTGAGAATGACGTGTCGCCGGAGCAGACATTCGAGTCTGCTGCGGCGCGTCTCGATATCCCCGGCGGACAGGTATGGAAGGTCACCGGCAGTTCGGCGGGTGGACCGATGCGACTGCGTCAAGCGACCGAGAAGTCCGTCAACTCGGTCTTCGCTCAGCTCATCCTTCAGGTGGGAGCAGACACCGTGGTCGAGACGGCACACCGCCTTGGCATAACATCCGACCTCGAGGCTGTACCGGCGATCGCACTGGGCGGCCTGAAAACGGGTGTCACACCCCTGGAGATGGCTTCGGCATACGGAACGCTGGCCAATCAAGGCACGCACATCCCGCCATACGGAATCCTTGAGGTGAAGGATGCCGAGGGCACGGTCATGCAGACCGCAGAGCCCGAAGGCGTTGAGGCGATCTCACCGGCAGTGGCTTACCTCACAACCGACATGCTCAGGGGTGTGATATCGAAGGGCACGGGCACTGCGGCCAACATCGGCCGTCCGGCGGCCGGAAAGACGGGCACGACTCAGGAATATCGCGACGCCTGGTTCTGCGGGTATACTCCACAGCTCGCTGCCTCTGTATGGGTGGGATATGTCGAGGGACAGATCGAGATGAACAGCGTCCATGGGCGCAAGGTCACGGGCGGCTCGTTCCCTGCTGAGATCTGGGCGCGCTTCATGAAGGCGGCACTCGATGGACAGCCTAAAGAGAACTTCCAGCGCCCGAAGGGTCTTGCCTCGGCCACCATCTGTCTCGAATCAGGGCAGCTGGCGACCGAGTTCTGCGAGAAGACGGGTTCCGCGCTGTTCCTTGCGGGAAAGACCCCGGTCGAATGTGAGCTCCACACCGGCCCCACGACGGTTGAGCTACCCAACTTCATCGGTATGACCAAAGAGGCCGCGATCGCTTTGCTCAATCAGCTGATGCTGTTGTTCAAGGTGGAGGAACAGGAGATGGCGGGCGTGCCGGCGGGCATCGTCGGTGACCAGGACCCTCGCTTCCCCAGCACGGTGACAACAGAGACCGTGGTCACACTCTACGTCTCCAAGGGCGCGCCCAAAAACGACCCGCCCGTAGCGTCGTTCTCCTATGCACCCCTGGCGCCAAAGCCGAATGATCAGATCACGTTCGACGCATCGGCCTCATCGGATGACGGCGACATCATGAAGTACGCCTGGGAGTTCGGCGACTCGTCGCCGCTGGTCGAGGGCGTTGTGGTNNAAACACGCCTTCACAGCCGCAGGCAAGTACACCGTGACCCTGTGGGTGACCGACGACTCGGGGCAGGTATCCAGCCTCCCGGCTGTCATCGAGGTCAAGTAGACCTCAGCGCACCCCTCTGAAGAAGTGGCCACTGGTCGCCGGAGAGACAACGGGCTCGGCGCCGGTCATCCGGCCTGCTCCAACCTCATCTAGTGCCGAGCGGTACGCGCGCACTACGCGTCGCCGCTCCTCCGCATCCTCGACGGTGAAGTCAAGGCGCACCGCACTCACGCCGGTAGCGAGCACCTCGCCCAATGCTCGGGCAAGATCGAGCGTGACTGCGTTGTAAATGTGGCTTCGCCCCGTCGCATCGGTACGAACCGGGAATTCATAACCCTTGTCATCACGGAGTGTCCAGGCGTGCGTGCGATGTTCACACACTCCACACTGCCTACTGCAATCGCCGGCGTTCTGCAACACGCATCGTTCGGCGACCATGAGCTCTACGCGTCCGTATACGACGACACCCACCGGGACCGATGAGCCGACCACCAGGGCCGTCAGCTGATTGGCAGTGAGTTCGTGAGATGCCCAAAGAGATGTGGCGCCCATCGAAGCGATGGTCTCCGCCGCCCAGGGGTTCACGATGTTGAGCGGCCAATCCGCTGCGATCCGCGCGCCACGGCCGAGCGCCTCGCGCGTGATGCCAAGGTTCCCTACGGTCACCGACTCATCCTGCACACAGAAGTCGGTAAGGGCCTCGATCTCGGACTCGTGTGCGATCCTGGGAAGCACCGGCGTGACGCGCGCCGGCGTGTCGGCTGGATCGTCGGCAGCAGTGACACGCAACAGTACGCGATCGGCTCCGGCCTCAAGACACGCCGCAGCCGCCTGCGCGTTGCTGACGCACGCGACAAGCTCCACACCGGTTCGCCCTCCCGCCTTCGGACCGACCGCAGGGACGACCACGGGTTCCATTTTCCGCCTGTCCGCCCAAGGCCGGAGTCGTAGCTCGTCGAGAGCTTCCAGCGCTTCTCGGCGGACCGAATGGAGCGTCGAGAACCCTACACCGGCACCGTCCTCAAGATCGATATCGAACGCCTCGGCGACGTATCCAGAGCCACCTACCCGCCCCACGTGCTCGATGACGTCCTCGGCTGACACCGCCTTGGTGCGGGCCGGTTCCACCACAGAACCGCACGCTTCGGCCGAGACATCGCCGGCAGTCGCTGTGACGCTGAGTCGCTCACCGATGCGAATGCGAACGGAAAGCCGCACGGGAGTCGCCCGGTGGCCGATGGCCTCGCGGCCCTCGAACGTACGGCGTGCCGCGCTGAGCATCGTCGCGTTGGCGACCCGGAAGACCCGGTCGCCTGCCGAGGCAAGACCCTCGAGCCTCAGCGTGACCCTGGACCCCGCCGGCGCCGTCATGCGCACCTCGTTGTCGACGCCAAGTTCACCCGCACGCTGTGCGAAACGCCCTTTGCCGGTCCAGAACTCGATGGTATCCCCCGCATCGAGAGCGCGATCCAGCGCGACCTCAGCTGCGTTGCCCACGACCTTGGAGACGCGTCCGAGCGGCACCCCTCGATTGTTGGGGCGACCGAGGCTCATCATCCTCGCGTCACTGATGCCCGCCAGGTACGCCTCACTGAAGCCTCGGTTGAATGCCTCCTCAAGGAGCTCCCGCTCGGCGTCGAACACGGTGAAGCCCTCGGGATCTGCGGCAGCACGGTCCAGGGCCGCGCGGTAAACGCCTACGACCACCGCAACGTACTCTGGCGTCTTCATGCGTCCCTCGATCTTGAGCGCGGCCGCACCGCTGTTCACTAGTGCCGGCAGCTGCCCGATGCCCGCCAGGTCTTTCGGGCTGAGCAGGTAACGTCCGTTCACCTCGACTTCGAGGGCTCCGTCCTTCACGAGGGTGTAGGGAAGCCGACATGGCTGGGCGCACAAGCCGCGATTCGCCGAGCGTCCGCCGATCACTGACGACATGAGACACTGGCCGGAGTAGCAGTAACACAGCGAGCCATGGACAAAAGACTCGACTTCGACGTCCGCAGCGACGGCGATCGCGGCGATCTCTGACACTGAAAGCTCCCGGGCGAGCGTGACCCGTGAGCAGCCCAGATCCGCGAGCATCTGCACCGACGCGGTGTTGTGCGCATCGATCTGCGTCGATGCGTGAAGCCTCACGTGCGGCAGAGCGCGTCGCAACACGCGCAGTAACCCGAGATCCTGGACGATGACCGCGTCGACGCCTGCGGCCCAGGCGCCGTCGACAAGGTCAACAGCGTGCCTCATCTCTTCAGGCAGGATCACGATATTCGCCGTGAGATAGACCCTGGCACCGCGAAGATGGGCGAACCGCGCGCCTTGCGCAAGCGTCTCAAGATCGAAGTTCTCGGCTCCACGGCGCGCGTTCAGATCTCCGAGCCCGAGATAGACTGCGTCGGCGCCGTTGTTCACGGCAGCGATCAGCGCTGCGGGAGTCCCGGCAGGGGCAAGGAGTTCCGGTGTGGCCAGGATGAGGGGTTCGCGCATGACGGTTCGCCTTCAGTGTGTCGGAAAGGACGCGGTGCGGAGCCGATCGAGTATACAATGCCCGAACAGCTCATACGTGTCCCGTCCTGGCATCGCGCGACATTAGTCGCCATAATGTGACGTTGGACGAAGGGAGCCCGATGTCAAGGCGTACGCGGCTTCGCCGCATGAAGAAACCCCATACCGCAGTGCGCCTGATCGTGGGCGGCACCGCTGCAATGCTCGCGGTGACGGTGCTCTTCACCAGCATCGGTGTGGCGGGCGCTTTCGCCATGGTCGGCGGTTGGCTGACCGATCTCCCGAGTCTGGATGATCCCAACGCCTTCAAAGTCGCGCAGGCGACGAAGATATACTCGGCGGACGACCGTCTGATCGCCAACCTGTACATGGAGAACCGCCAAGTGGTCGACCTGGACGGCATCTCCCCGTACCTGCAACATGCCATCGTTGCCGTGGAAGACGAGCGCTTCTACACCCATAACGGCTTTGACACCGTGGGCATCGTTCGCGCATTCGTGACGAACCTCGCAGCGGGAGGCGTCGAGGAGGGCGCCTCGACCATCACGCAGCAATACATCCGGGCGACCGTTCTCGCTGGCGAACGCTACGACATCTCGTACCGCCGCAAGGCCCGCGAGGCATATCTCGCCTACCAGCTCGAGCAGCGTATGTCCAAAGACGAGGTCCTCGCGATGTATCTCAACACCGTGTACTTCGGCGAAGGAGCGTACGGTGCCGAGGCTGCATCACTGGCCTACTTCAACAAGCATGCGTCCGAACTTACCATCGCAGAGGCGGCACTGGTGGCCGGTGTCGTGAACTCGCCGAGCACGCTGTCGCCCTATGACAACCCGGAAGGCGCGGTATCGCGTCGCCAGTGGGTCCTGAGCAAGATGCATGAGCAGGCGTACATCACTGACGACGAGTATGAGGCCGCAAAGGTAGAGGACCTCCATCTCGACCGAGCCCCACAACTTGATGAGCAGGGCGTATACGCGGCGCCGTATTTCGTCGCCCACGTGAAGAAACTACTGCAGGACGAGTACGGGACCAGTCTCGTGTTCCAGGGCGGCCTGAAGGTCTACACGACGCTGGACACGGCGATGCAGGATCAGGCCGAGGCGGCCTGCCGCAAGATCATGAACAAAGGCAGCGACCCCGACTACGCACTGGTGGCGATCGAACCCACGACAGGCAAGGTAAAGGCGCTTGTGGGCGGCAGGGATTGGGACACCAACAAGTTCAACTTCGCCACGCAGGCCAAACGCCAGCCGGGATCTTCATTCAAGATGTTCACACTCGTCACGGCCCTGAAGCAGGGCATGCCCCCCACACGCAAGATCGACTCCTCCTCCCCGGCGATCATCCCGACCGGAGGGAAGCCGTGGAAGGTGACCGGTGGCGGCAAGGGCTATATCACTCTGCAACAAGCGACTGTCGGCTCCGTGAACGCGGCATTCGCGCGTTTGATCGCAGAGATGGGCGCCGAGCCGGTCGTCGAGACCGCACACGACATGGGAATCACCAGCGACGTACAGCCGTTCCTCTCCATCACGCTCGGCAGCCAGGAGGTCACCCCTCTCGAGATGGCGTCTGCCTACTCCACGCTGGGCAACGAAGGAACACACATGCCACCAGTCGCGATCGACAGGATCGTAGATTCTCACGGTGATACGATCTACCAGGCAGAGTACAAGGGAACCGAAGCCATCAGCCCATCTGTCGCGTATGCTGCAACGCAGATACTCAAGGGTGTGATCTCTGGCGGTACCGCCAGACGGGCCAATATCGGTCGACCCGCCGCTGGCAAGACCGGCACGACCCAGGACTATCGCGACGCCTGGTTCTGCGGCTACACCCCCCAGCTCGCATGCTCGGTGTGGATGGGTTACACACCCGAAAGACCCATGCGCAACGTACACGGAATCACAGTGTTCGGTGGCACGTTCCCGGCGATGATCTGGGCCGAGTTCATGAAGAGCGCACTGGCGAACGAGCCTAAGCTGGATTTCAAGTCAGCTCCCGCACCCAGCTACACATGGAAGAAGGAGTGGGACATCCCGGAGATCGACGTCCCCGATGTCACCGGGATGACGCAGGCAGCGGCGCAAGGCGTGCTTACTGAAGCCAAGCTCGAGGTGACGGTCGGCCAGGGCTACAGCTCGATCGTCCCGGCAGGACGCGTCATCAGTCAGACACCGGCCGGTGGCACCAAAGCAAAACCTGCCGATGTCGTGGTCATCATCGTATCCAGAGGACCAGACCCCAACGCACCCCCGCCTTCACCCGACCCCACCGGTACGGTGCCACCAACTCGCACCCCCTGACCGTGACAAGAAATGCCCCGATCCGGCAACGCGGATCGGGGCATTTCTTACCTAATGGAGCCTGCTATCGGCGGACACGCACCATGCCGGATATGCAGTGAACCTCCACGCCATGTTTCTCGATCTCGTCGAGCACGAGGTTCATGCCGAGTGTGTCCGAGGAGATGTGGCCGGCGATCACGAGATTGAGCTTCAACTCCTCGGCGTGCTTGCGATGTTCTTCCGAGTAGTGCATGCCCACGAGCGTGTCGATCCCTGCGGCAGACAGTCTGTCCAGAGCATCAGCCGGGCCTTCCGTGCCGCCCGTCATGTCGACGAGCATCTTGCCGCAGCGAGCGCCTCCTTTGCCCTGGATGAGTGTCGGCCCATACCCTTTCGTTGCGGCATCGGCGTACTCCGGGATGGTACGCAGCATCTTGACGAGTTCGTCGAGGGTCCTTGGATCAGCAGCCTCGACGGCCTCCTGCACGAACCGGTTGACCGAGTTGTCCGCCGGTGTGTGACAAGACATCATCGGGAAGTCCAACACGCGCGCCGCGTCTATCGCGCGGTAGTGGTTCATCGGCATGATCTTGCGACGTATCTCCTCGGCGCGCGGCGCGATCAGCGCGTCCGCAAGACCGATACCAACACCCTGGTTGGCCCAGAGGTCGGCCTGCATGTACNNCCCGATGCAGGTTCGCATAGCCGGGACCCTCGGGGTGGTGCGCAAGAATGAGGTCGACTGTCGTCCCTTTCTCGCGCATCCGGTCTGCAAGTAGCACTTCGCCCACTTCCATGTCGATGCCAACGACCAGTCCTTTGACATCAGTGTCCGGATCCCCAGTGCAAATACGGGTGTCGTCGTAAGGATTGTCGAGGCGCTCTCTGTCGAAAAACGCCTTCTCGTCTGCATCGAGCTTGTCATACGCGGCCTTGACCGCAGCGAGCTGGCGGTCGATCTCCTCGGCGGAACGACCGTCGTTGGTGCGGCCCTTGGCTATCGCGACCTTGTAGATCTCGCTGAGCTTCATGTGTCTTTCCTTCCTTGGCCCCGCCTGACATTGGCGCGTGGCCCGGTCTGTGCCTTCGAGATGTGTACGTTCCCGTTCACGTAGAAGCGCAACTGCAGTTCATGCCCGGTCGATAGACCTACTCTGCCACTCTCGGCGATCCCGGAGACCGGTGTGACGCCCCGGTAGATCGCCAGCTGGCCCGCGTTCAGCGGGACACCGTTGTCTGACAAGTCCACGCCGAACGCCTGCGCCAACTTGCCCGGGCCGTCCGTGAGCGAAACGCCTCGACCACGACGTCGGGCCATCACGGCCTCACCTGCCAGAGGCTCGACTGCACGGATGAGGACCGCACCCGCGACTCCATCGGGCTCCGTCACGACGTTCAGCATGTAGTGGTTCCCATATGTGAAGTAGACATACGCCCTTCCGGGCGGGCCGTACATCACTCGATTCCGCTTCGTTATGCCCTTCGTTGCCGCGTGCGATCCGGGATCGTCAGCCCCTAGATACGCTTCGGTCTCCACGATACGACCGGCAGTGACCAGACCGTCAGCCGTGCTCACAAGGACGCTGCCGAGAAGGTCGCGGGCGACCGCTATCGTGTCGCGCGCAAAGAACACTTCCTCAAGGGGTATCGCTGTATCGATCTCGAAGCCGTCCATAGCCAGCAATTGTATGCCAAGGCAGGCCCCTATGCGCTAGACGGCGCGTCCGCGCTTGAGTTGGGCGCGAAGTCCATCGAGCGACAATGTGTTCAACACGCCGGCGGCTTCGATCCATCCCCGACGCGCCTGTCCGACACCGTATGTCATGTAGCCCAGCTGAGTCGCTTCGTGCGAATCGGTTCCAAGCGTGATCCGTACGCCCGCGCGCTTCGCTATGCGCAGGTGAGCATCGTCCAGATCCAGACGGTCCGGGTAGGAGTTCAGTTCGAGGGCGGTACCCGTCTCGGCGGCCTTCGCCATCACTGCCTCGATGTCGAGGTCGATGGGATCGCGGCGCCGCAGCACTCGCCCGGTCAGATGAGATATGACGTCGATGAATGGATTCTCCATGGCCCGAAGCACACGCCGGGTCGCCACGTCGCGAGATTGGCCCCAGCCCGAGTGCAACGAGGCGAGCACGATGTCGAACCGCGCGAGCACGCTGCTGTCGTAGTCGACGTCTCCGTTGTCATCGATGTTGAGTTCGATGCCCTTCAGAAGGTATGGCCCGTCTCCTCGCGAGTTGAGCTCGTCGATGAGCTCCCACTGACGCTCCAGCGCATCCACACCCAGGCCGCCCACCATCCGCAGGTTGGCCGCGTGATCGGTGATCGCAATGTAGTCGTAGCCGAGTTCGGCCGCCTTCGTCCGGTTCTGCTCGGCAGTGGACTTCCCGTCGGTGGCGACCGTGTGCATGTGCAGGTCACCGCGGATATCGGACAGCTCCAGCAGCCGCGGAAGCGTCCCTGCGAGCGCTGCCGCTATCTCACCGGTGTTCTCGCGAAGCTCCGGGGGCGGCATCGCCATGCCGAGCGCCGCATACACATCGTCTTCGGTCGCACCCGCGATTCGCACATCATCGGCGATACGGAAGACCCCGTACTCGTTGACCTTGAGTCCCATTCCTTTGGCGATCGCACGCAACGCGACGTTGTGCTCCGCTGAGCCGGTGAAGTACTGAAGCGCGGCCCCGTACTGCTCGGGCGCGACCACGCGAACGTCCACCTGCAGACCACCGGTTGTGACGATGCTCGTCTTCGTCTCCCCGCCCGCGACGATCCGCTCCGCCCGCGGGAGCGTCCTGGCCGCCTGCATGACCGCCTCAGGCTCGGTGGAGGCAACGATCACGTCGACGTCCCCTACGGTCTCTCGGCGGCGACGCAGACTGCCCGCGAACGCCGCATCTACGGTGCCGCCGAGCTCTCGCATCGCCGAGACGATCCTGTCGGCAAACGGGAGCACGTCAGCGATGAGTGCCCGTTGGCGATGGCGCCGGAACGCATCGATGCCCGCAACCAGGTTCTCGATCGTCTTGGGACCGAACCCGCCAAGGCCGTCGAGCCGGTGCGCCGCGATCGCGGTCTCAAGGTCGTCGACCGAGGCCACGCCCAACTCTTCGTAGAGAACCTTGGCCTTCTTCGGCCCGAGTCCGGGAACCTGGACGAGTTCCACAAGCGTATCGGGAAGCTCGGCTGTGATGGCCTCGAGCTCGGGAAACGTTCCGGAATCCACGAGCGCCATGATAGACGCGGCGAGTTTCTTGCCGACACCGGGGACTTCGGTGAGGCGCTCCTCGGCGGCGAGTGTCATCACGTCTTCAGGAAATGCCCGGAGCGCGTGTGCAGCCTTGTGATAGCTCAAGAAGCGGAACTTGTCGGCACCCGAGATCTCCAGCAGGTCGCCGACCGTGTCCAGCACATCGGCCACCGCAGGGTTATCGAAATCGGGCATCGCGGCGCTCCATTCCTTCGCACGGGCCGGGCGGCATGTCTCCCTATCCGCGCACGCGCTCCGTCAGCCACGCAGTGTCTGCTTCCAGCGCCTCACGCGCCCGGACAAGTTGCTCAGCGACACGCTCGTGCCCGGTGCCGCCCTCGGTCATGCGCTTGGCGACGATCGCATCCAGATCGACGGCGGCAAGTGCGTCATCGCCGAAAGCGGAAGAGGCCGCGCGAAGGTCCTCAAGCGTGAGCTGCTGCAGCGTACGACCCTCACGCTCGCACCTCAAGACCAGCTTGCCTACCACCTCGTGCGCGTCCCTGAACGGCACGCCTTGCGCCGCCAGGTAGTCCGCAAGGTCGGTGGCGGCCATGTAGCCCCCACTCGCACCCGCACGCATCGCAGCGGCATTCACCTGTAGCGTCGAGATCATGCCCTCGACCGCGCGGAGCGAATCCGCGACTGTGTCGATGGCGTCGAACGCAGGTTCCTTGTCTTCCTGCATGTCTTTGTTGTACGCGAGCGGCAGTCCTTTGAGCGTTACCAGCAGAGACGTGAGATCACCGACAACGCGGCCGGTCTTANNTCTTCTTCTGGGGCATGATGCTCGAACCCGTCGACCAGGCATCGTCCATGGTGATGAAGCCGAACTCCTCTGTAGACCACAAGATGAGCTCCTCGCACAACCGTGAGAGATGCGTCTGGATCACGGCACACGCGTAGGTGATGTCCAACAGAAAATCACGATCGCTGACGCTGTCCATCGAGTTCGCCGAGACTGCCGAGAAGTCCAACGCATCCGCGACCGCCTGACGATCCAGCGGAAAGGTCGTTCCTGCAAGCGCAGCGCTGCCAAGCGGCAACACATCGGCCGCTTCATAGGCGTGGCGGATACGCGTGGCGTCTCGGGAGAGCATCCACGAATACGCTAGGAGGTGATGGCTCAACAGCACAGGCTGTGCCTTCTGCAGATGGGTGTAGCCAGGCATCACAACGCCAAGGTGCTCCTCTGCACGCACAACGAGCGACTCGCGCAGACCATTCACCGCATCGACCAACCGCAGTGCGGCATCTTTGGCGTACAGGCGGGCATCCAGGGCGACCTGGTCATTGCGCGAACGGGCCGTGTGCAGCTTGCCGCCCACCGGACCGACGATGTCGGTAAGGCGACGCTCCACCGCCATGTGGATGTCCTCATCAGCAACATCGAACACGAACGAGCCGTCGACGATCTCCCCGTATACCTGCGAGAGACCATCAACAAGCCTAGCGGCCTCTTCGGTCGGGATGATGCCCACGGCGCCCAGCATGCGAGCATGCGCGATCGAGCCCCGGATGTCTTGCTCGGCCATCCGCTTGTCAACAGGCAAAGACGCGCCGAACTCTTCGGTGAAAGAATCCACCGAGCGTTCGAAACGACCGCCCCAGGGCTTTCTGGCGCCAGTCACAGGCTTACACTTCCCCTTCTTTGCCGACCTTGCGGCGCTGACGGGCCCAGACCTTGGTGGGCAGTCCGTGCAGGTCGATGAAGCCCTTGGCAGCCTTGTGGTCGAAGCTATCTGCCGCGTCGTACGTGGCGAGATTGTAGTCATACAGCGAGTACGGCGAGCGCCGGCCGA
>DDWT01000019.1:15090-15548 GCA_002347365.1 Actinobacteria bacterium UBA2279 | reverse complement strand
TGAAGCCGTCGAGGGCCTCTTTGAGTGGCGAGAACCACATGCCGTTATAGACCAACTCCGACCACTTCTGCTCGATCTGCAGCTTGTAGTGAAGCAGGTCCCGCTCAAGACACAGATCCTCCAGTGCCTTGTGCGCCGTGATGAGGGTGAGTGCTCCAGGGACCTCATATATCTCTCGTGACTTCACGCCGATCAGGCGGTTCTCGATCATGTCGATGCGGCNNGGCCGAAGCCGTGCTTGCCGGCGAGGACGTTCATCTCGTTGATGATCTCATGGAAGCTCATCATTTCGCCGTTGAACGCAACCGGAAGACCCTGCTCGAAACTGAGTTCCGCGTATTCCGGCTCATCGCAATGGTTCACGCCGGAATCTGCAGTCAGCGTGTAGATGTCCGCCGGAGGCTCGACCCACGGATCTTCGAGAATGCCACATTCGATGGCCCGGCCCCACAGGTTGT
>DDWT01000019.1:11230-14981 GCA_002347365.1 Actinobacteria bacterium UBA2279 | reverse complement strand
CCTGGTCGTTGCCCTTGCCCGTGCAACCGTGCGCAATGTAGCGCGCACCGTGCTCGTGAGCAGCCTCAACAAGGTGCTTGACGATGATCGGTCGAGACATCGCACTTACCAGCGGATACTTGTTCTCATAGAGCGCGTTCGTCTTGAGTGCCTTGGCGATGAACTCCTCGACGTACTCCTCGCGGACGTCCTCGACGATGGACTCGACGGCGCCGATTCCGAGCGCCTTCTGCCTCACGACCTCGAGGTCCTGTCGCTCCTGGCCCACGTCCACCGCGAGCGCGACGACATCGACGTTCTTCTCGTCCATCAGCCACCGTATAGCGACGGAGGTGTCCAGGCCTCCGGAGTACGCAAGTACGACCTTGTCTTTGGCCACGGGGTGATTCCTTTCCAGATCGGGTGGGGCCTAGAAGTGGCCCCGGAACTTGTTGATGTTGTCGATGACCTGGTCGGCGTCCAGGTCGCTGCGAGCGATCACAAGGATCGTGTCGTCGCCCGCGATGGAACCGAGAATCTCGTCAAGCTCAGCTGCATCCATCGCTGCCGCGACCCCTTGACCCGCGCCTGCGCTCGTCTTGATGAGGACCAGCTGACCTGACTTGACCACGCTCGTCACCAACTCGGCGATCATCCGCTGGAGATGCAGGTCTTCAGCGAGGACGTAGACTCCCTCCGAAAGCTTGCGCAGACCCATGTCCGCGATATCACGAGAGACAGTCGCCTGCGTGCAGTCATAGCCGTGATGGCCCAACCGCTCTACAAGCTCGCGCTGGGTGCGCACGCGCTCTCGTCGTACGATCTTGCGTATGGCTTCTTGACGCTCTATCCGCTTCCTCATAGCTCCACCGATCGTCTCTTGGTGTCGTCACATCACGAGCGATAGCCACGCGCGCTGCGCGTGGAGTCGGTTCTCGGCCTCGTCGAACACGACTGAATACGGGGCGTCGATCACCTCGTCGAGCACTTCCTCGCCCCGGTGTGCGGGAAGACAGTGCATGAAGATCGCCTTCGGATCGGCGAGCTGCATCAGAGCTGTGTCCACGGTGTAGCCGGTGAAGTGGGCTACGCGCTGCGCGTGTTCGGCCTCCTGGCCCATCGAAGCCCATGTGTCGGAAACGATCACGTCCGCAGACGCAACGGCATCCTTCGGATCGTTGTAGAGCGTCACAGTGGCACCCGTCCCGTGCGTTGCGGCGATCTCGCGCGCCCGATCCACCACCGCCGCGGGCGGTCCGTAGCTGATGGGCGTTGCCACGGCAACGTGCATGCCAGCCAGAGCGCCGCCGAGCATGAGGGAGTTCGTCATGTTGTTGCCATCCCCGACGTATGCAAGCTTGACACCGTCGAGCCTGCCCTTCTGTTCTTTGATCGTGAGCAGATCCGCAAGCACCTGACACGGGTGATAGTCGTCGGTCAACGCATTCACTACCGGGATGGACGCGTGCTCGGCCACCTCTTCGATGTGTGAGTGCGCGAATGTCCTAAGCACGATCACCTGGACGTAACGCTCGAGGACCTTGACGGTGTCGTGCACGGTCTCGTTGCGCGAGAATGCGTCCTGGGGGCCCATGACGATGGGATGGACACCAAGATCTCGGCACGCGAGTTCGAACGACACCCGCGTTCTGAGTGACGGTTTCATGAAGATGAGCGCCGCAGACTTGCCGGTCGCTACCGGAGCTTTGTTCGCATTGCGATGCGCCAGCTTCTGCGCCTTGGCCCGGATGAGCACGGACTGAAGGTCCTCGGGAGTCAGGTCGCCGAGTGTGAGCAGATCGCGTCCCACGAAATTCTGCATCAGTTCTCCTCAACTACCGCTTGCACTGTTGCCAGAAGTGTATCAATTTCCGCCTCTTTGCATACCAACGGAGGCAAGAATCGTATCACTGAGTCGCCGATGTTGTTCAGCACGACACCACGCGCCAGCGCACCCTCGGCAACCCGGGCGGCGATCGGACGGGACAGTTCGGCTGCGACCATCAGCCCCCGACCGCGTACGTCCGCTACCTCGCCTGTCTTCTCGGCATATGCGGTCAGTGCGTCCTTGAGGTAGGCGCCGACAACGATCGCCTGTTCGCCGAGACGCCCGGCCCCCAACTCATGAACGGTTGCGAGCGCGGCTGCACAGATGACGGGTCCGCCCCCGAACGTCGACCCGTGATCGCCAGGGGCAAACGCGGCGGCAACCTCGTCAGTCGCGACGATCGCCCCGATCGGCAAACCGTTCGCCAGGGCCTTGGCCAGCGTCATGATGTCGGCTTCGATACCGAACGCCTGGTGCGCAAAGGCCGGTCCCGTGCGGAACATGCCGGTTTGAACCTCGTCAACAACCAGCAGGACGCCACGCTCATCGCACAGCGTGCGAACAGCGGTCAAGTACTCGGGAGTGCACGGATGCACCCCACCTTCACCCTGCACTACCTCGAGCATGATCGCGCATACCGTCTCGTCCACAGTGGCCTCGAGCGCCGCAAGGTCGTTGAGCGGGACATGCGTGAAACCCGGCAGCAGAGGCGCGAACGCCTCCTGCTTCGAGGGCTGAGCTGTCGCGGTCAGCGCGCCCAGCGTCCTGCCGTGGAAGCTGCGTTCTGCGGTGATGATCCGATAGCACTCGGGACCCTTGTTGAGCTTCCCCCACCTGCGGGCAAGCTTGATCGCGCCCTCCACGGACTCTGTCCCCGAATTGGCGAAGAATACCTTGCGGCCACCGCCCGCAAGCATGACGAGCATCTCCGCAAGCCGGGCACGATGCTCGACATGAAAGAGGTTCGACACGTGCACTAGTTTCGCTGCCTGCTCCGTGATCGCCGCCGTGACCGCTGGATGCGCGTGTCCGAGATTGACCGCGCCGATCCCGGACACGAAGTCCAGGTACTCGCGACCCACGTCGTCGTAGAGGCGAATCCCTTCGCCACGCACGAACATGACCGGCTTACGCGTGTAGGTGCCCATGTGGTACGCCGCGTCCAGTGCTGCGGTCTTGTCGAGCAGCTCACCCACTAGAGTGTCACCTCGTCCTCATATGCGATGTACATGTCGTCGTCCGGCAGACCAAGGCTTCCCGTGTGCGTGATCATCGTCCCGACGCCGGCGTCGGTGTAGACCTCGAGTAGCAGCGCGTGCGGAGTGATCCCGTTCAGGATATGCGCGCGAGGGACACCGGCTCGCAGCGCATGGATACACGCGCCCACCTTGGGAATCATGCCGGTCGAAAGTGCATCGTCGGCGACCATGCGCTCCGCCTCACCCAGGGATAGCGCGCTGATCAGCGACTCCTTGTCCGCGAAATCCGCGTACAACCCGTCGACGTCAGTGAGGAAGATGACCTTCTCGGCACCCAGTGCGGAAGCGATCTCTCCAGCGACCAGATCGGCGTTGATGTTGTAGCTGCCTCCATCATCGCCGGCCGCAACCGTGGCTATCACGGGGATGAACCCGTCTTCGATGAGGTTCTCCACGACCGTCGTATCGATGCAGGTGATCTCTCCGACGCGACCGAGGCGTTCATCGAGCTGCTTCGCCTTGATGAGGTTCCCATCATCACCGGCGATTCCCACAGCAAGACGTCCGTGCTGGTTGATGGCCGAGACAAGCTCCTTGTTCACCTTCCCGACCAGGACCATCTTCACGATCTCCATTGCGGCGGCGTCTGTCACGCGCAGTCCCTGGTAGAACTCGATAGGCATGCCCAAGCGCTGCATGTAGTTTGTGATCTCGGGCCCTCCGCCGTGCACGATGACCGGGTTGA
>DDWT01000019.1:5680-11163 GCA_002347365.1 Actinobacteria bacterium UBA2279 | reverse complement strand
TTGATCCAGGGCAGCGCCTCCATCAGCGTTCCGGCCTTGGCAAGCAATTCTGCTATGAGTTCCGGTTTCATGAGCGATACTCCCCGTTGATCCTGACGTACTCATAGCTGAGATCGCATGTCCACACCGTCGCCGTCCCGTCTCCGAGGTGCAGATCCGCAGTGACCTCGATCTCGTTGGCAGCTAGCGCTAGAGCGGCGGCGTCTTCGTCAAACGGGACCGCCGTACCGTCCTTGCACGTGGTTATCCCTGCGAAGACGATCTCGAGTCTGTCGGGATCCACCCTGGCCGACGACTTCCCCACGGCCATGGCGACACGGCCCCAGTTGGCATCGCCGCCGAAGATCGCCGTCTTGAACAGGGGCGAGTTCGCGATGGACATCGCCGCGTCGCGCGCATCGCCGTCACTTGCCGCACCGCGAACCGTCACCTCGATGAACTTGGTGGCGCCCTCGCCGTCGCGCACGATCATCCGGGCAAGTTCTCCGCAGACTGCGCGAATCGCCCCCCCTATCACCGCGAATCCGGCATCGCCGACTCCGATGGAGTCGCCGCCCGCCGCCCCGCTGGCCATCAGCAGGCACATGTCGTTGGTGGAGGTGTCGCTGTCCACGGTGACGCGATTGAATGTCACGTCCACGGCCGAGCGAAGCGCGACGGCACACGCCTCACTGGTGAGAGGCGCGTCAGTCGTGACGAAGGCAAGCATCGTGGCCATGTTCGGCATGATCATGCCGCTGCCTTTCGCCATCCCGCCGACCGTGTAGCGGACGTCCTCGACCTCCACCGTGATCGCGACCTCTTTAAGGAACGTGTCGGTGGTCATGATCGCCTCGGCGGCCGCATTACCTGCAGTGCTATTCAACTCCGAGGCTGCCTCGGCAATGCCGGCCAGGACGAGATCCATGGGCATGGGCATGCCGATGACACCGGTCGAGGCGACGGCCACCTCTCGGGCGTCACACCCCAGCGCATCAGCAGTGGCCTGCGCCATCGCACGTGCATCGGCCATTCCACTCGAACCGGTACATGCGTTGGCGTTGCCCGCGTTCACTACAGCGGCCCGCGCAATGCCGGATGACATATGCTCCCTGGTCACCTGCACAGGCGCCGCCGCCATGGTATTCAGAGTGTACACAGCCGCTGCGGGGCACGACTCCTCGGCGACCAGCAGCGCCACGTCACGCTTCCCCGACTTCTTGATGCCGGCGCTGACGCCTGCGGCAAGAAAGCCAAGGGGCGCGGTCACGCCGCCCTCCGCGTATGAGAATCCCGTTTCGGTGCTGGTTTCCATGCGGTTCCGTTTCTAGAAGACCGGTGCAAACCGGTCGAGGCCTGTGGTTTCTTCGTACCCGAGCACGATATTGGCGCACTGGACCGCCTGTCCCGCCGTGCCCTTCACGAGGTTGTCGATCGCCGCCGACACGATCAGTGTCCCGGTGCTGTCGACAGCGACACCGATATGCGCACGGTTCGATCCGCGAACCTCGGAAGTGGACGGCATGACGCCGAGCGGATGAACCGTGACGAACGGCTCAGCGGCGTAGTACTCGGCATAGACGGCGTGAGCGTCCTCGGCAGACATGCCCACCGCCACGTCAAGATAGACCGTGGACAGCAGACCACGAGACATCGGCACGAGGTGAGGCGCAAACGTCACACGCACATCGCTCATTCCAAGGTCCTGTAGTCCTTGAGCGATCTCCGGGGTATGCCGGTGCGAACCCACCTTGTAGGCCGCGACGGACTCAGCAGCCGAGACGTAGTGCGTGGCGGTAGACGGCGTCCTGCCGGCACCCGAGACACCGGACTTCGCATCCACGACGACACGTCCCGACACGGTGATACCCGCCTCCACGGCAGGTGCCGCAGCCAGAAGCGTCGCCGTAGGATAGCAGCCGGGACATGCCACGAGGCGCGCACCGGAGATGGAATCACGCCAGAGCTCAGGCAGGCCGTAAACGGCATCGCACAGCAGTTCCGGACACACGTGCGGAGTCCCGTACCACGCCGAGAACACCGCCGGGTCATGCAACCGGAAATCCGCACTCGCATCTATCACCGTCAGGCCTGCGCCGAGCAGCGCCGGGGCGATGGCCATGGCGGCCGTGTGTGGAACCGCGAGGAACGCTACCTCGGCGGCGTCGGCGACCGCCGCTGCGTCATGAGCGACGTAGACTGACTCACAACCGGCCAACGCCGGGTAGAGCTCCGACACGCGACGACCGGCGTCTGCGGATGATGTCACCATGACAAGATCCATCTCGGGATGTCCGAGAACGAGCCTCGTCAGCTCGGCGCCTGCATAACCTGCAGCGCCAACGATCGCGACCGAAACCATGGTGATCACCCCAACCCGGACGAAGGTACAGGGTGATTCTACGACTCATTGTGCATACCAGTCAACCTATATGCACTCTTACTGAATCCATGTCCGTATATATATACCTTATTACTGTTTCTTGGACACAACCTATCCACGAATCTCGGCTCCGGTTGCGCGACAGACCTTGGTCACCAGCTTCTCGTGCACCGGCCGGACATCCTCGTCGGTCAGAGTGCGATCGTTCGATCGATACGACAGCGAGAATGCGAGACTCTTCTTGCCCTCCGGCAGTCGGCGCCCATCGGCGGGCGCGCCCGGTGCATCTCGGTACACATCGAAGAGCCGGACATCTGCGAGCAGCTTGCCGCCCGCCGATGCCATCGCCTGAGTTATCTGCTCGGCAGTCACCGATTCGTCTACGACAAGCGCTACATCAAGGTTCACGGCGGGATAGCGGGGAATCGCTTCATAGCTACGGTCCCTGGTTCCCGCCTTCCCGAGCGGTTTGACGCCGATCTCGAACAGCGTGACCGGACCTTCCGCGCCGTATGCATCCAGAACGCCGAAAACCACCTCTCCTATCCAGCCCACGACATCTCCACGAACGATGACGTCCGCGCTTCGGCCGGACTGAAGCCACGGCCGATCAGTCGAACGGAATCGCACCCGGTCAACGCCGAGTTCTGCGAAGAGGACCTCGAGTGCACCCTTGCCGTCGAAGAAATCAAGGGTACGGGCCGGCTCGTTCCAGGCAGGACGCTCCCAGGCGCCCGCGAGGGCACCCGCGACCATGAGTCGCTGTTTGGGCTGCTTGCGCCCGGGCGCGGTGACGAAGACATTACCGATCTCGTAGAGATGAACGTCACTCACGCCCCGGCGCTGATTGTTCGAGACAGCGCGCAGAAGCCCGGCCGCCAGCGTCCAACGCATCACGGCCTGTTCCTCCGACATCGGGTTGATGAGCTCCACGGGGATCTCGTCGGGACCGAGTTGCCACCCGAGTCGCTCCATGTCGCGCGGATCGGCGAACGCATAGCCGATGTGTTCACTCAGACCCGCGGACCGAAGCGCCCGTCCGACCACGAGATCGCGCCTCTGCGATTCCGTCAGGGAGCCGACCCGCTTGCGGCCTCCGGGCAGCGTCGACGGAACGCGCTCCATCCCCCATACGCGCACCACCTCCTCGATCAGGTCGATCTCGCGCTCGAGGTCAGGCCGAAAGGTCGGGACAGTCACATCGAAGCCATCATCGGCCGCGAGTACGGTCATGCCGAGGGAGGTCAAAATGCCCTCGGCCTCTGCATCCGTGATCGCCGCACCGATGATGCCGCGAATCCGTTCGCCGCGCAGACGAAGCACTCGAGGCACCGGGGGTGCCGGATAGGCGTCAACGATGCCGGGCGCGACCACGCCGCCCGATATCTCCGCCAGCAGCTGTGCCGCCCGATCGGCGGCGCGCGCCGCGAGCTGGGGATCGACGCCACGTTCGAAACGCAGTGAAGCCTCAGAGATGAGGCCGAGACGTCTGCTTGTGCGGCTGGTCGTCGACGTATCGAAACACGCCGACTCCAGGAGAATGTCGATGGTGCTGTCAGAGACCTCGGTCGCCTCCCCTCCCATGACACCTGCAAGCGCCACGGGGCCCTGCGGATCCGCGATGACCAGGGTGTCAGTCGCCAGTGCCCGCTCCTGACCGTCAAGCGTGGTCAGCCGCTCGCCCTCTCGCGCGGTACGCACGATGACGGCAGCCTTGCCGTCTGCGACACCTATGGTCGCGAGATCGAACGCGTGCAACGGCTGACCGAGTTCGTACAGGATGTAGTTCGTCACATCAACGACGTTGTTTATCGGACGGGAGCCCGCCGCGGTGACACGCTCGGCAAGCCAGTCCGGCGATGGCCCGACTTTCACTCCGCGAATGACGCGCGCTGTGTAGCGGGAGCACAGCGCCGGGTCTTCGATCGTCACCGACACGAGTTCGGCTGCAGGAGTCCCGCTCTCATCGGGAGAGGAAGCGGGTGTACGGAACGGTACTCCGGTCACTGCACCGACTTCGCGTGCAACTCCGACCATCGAGAGACAATCGGGACGGTTGGGGGTGACTTCGAGTTCGAGAATCGTGTCGGACAGACCGTGATATGCGGCGAACGCGGTACCCACCGGTGCGTCCTCAGGCAGTATCAGCAGACCCGATGCGTCGCCTCCGACACCCAACTCCGTCGGCGAGCACAGCATTCCCTCGGAGGTCAGCCCCCGGAGTTTCGCGCGCTTGATGGTCAGACCATTGGGCAGCGTTGTGCCGATCGTGGCCACAGGAACCTTGTCTCCTGCCGAGAAGTTCGAGGCGCCGCAGACGATGCCCAACGGCTCGGCGCCACCGACGTCCACAGAGCAGTAGGACAGCTTGTCCGCCTCAGGATGGGGCTCTTTGGTGAGCACTTGTCCGATCACGACCCCGTCGAGAGCCGCACCGGTCGTGTGCACGGCCTCGACTTTGGTGCCTGTCATGTCCAGTCGGTCGCACAACGCCGGAACATCCAACGGGACGTCCACCAGATCAGATAGCCACTTGAGCGATACGCGCATCGCGGGTCCTTCCTTTCACGCCCGGGCGGGCGGAACGTCTCGGTAGATCAGAACTGGTCCAAAAAGCGCATGTCACCCTCGATGAACAGACGGAGGTCGGGGATGCCGTACTTCAGGGCCGCGATCCGCTCCGCACCCATACCGAACGCGAACCCGGAATACCGCTCGGGATCGATCCCCACGGAGCGGAAGACGTTGGGGTCGACCATGCCGCACCCCAGTATCTCCAGCCACCCTTCGCCACCACATGAGCGGCACCCTGTTCCACCGCATATGCCACAGGACACATCTACCTCCGCCGATGGCTCGGTGAAGGGGAAGAAGTGCGGTCGCAGTCGAACACGGCGGTCCTCACCGAACATGCGCTTGACGAAGTGCTCCAACGTCCCCTTCAGGTCACCGAAGGTGATGCCCTCATCAACGACCAACCCCTCTATCTGGGTGAACTGCGGCAGATGACTCGGATCCGCAACGTCACGCCTGTACACCTTACCCGGCGCCAACACGTAGATAGGCGGTTTCTGTGTCTCCATGGTGTGGACCTGTACCGGACTGGTATGGGTGCGCAGCA
>DDWT01000019.1:4830-5613 GCA_002347365.1 Actinobacteria bacterium UBA2279 | reverse complement strand
GTGAAGTTGTAGTAGTCGAGTTCGACCTCGGGTCCCTCGGCCACCTGGTAACCAAGGCCGATGAAGGTCTCCACGATCTCGTCGACGATCTGGTTGATGACATGACGTCTTCCCGGCATGCGGACTCGACCGGGCAGGGTGACATCGACTGCTTCGGCAACGATTCTCGACGCGAGCGCTGCGGACTCCAGCACCTCACGCTTACCGTCCAGCGCTGACTCCAGCGCCGCGCGCACTTCATTCGACAGCTTGCCGACCAGCGGGCGTTCCTCGGCGGACAGTGTGCCAAGTCCGCGCAGAACGGCCGTCAGCGAGCCCTTCTTCCCAAGGTACGTGATTCGAGCCGCCTCGAGTGTTTCGAGATTCTCTGCCGATTCGACCGCCTCAAGTGCCTCGTCTCGCAGCGCCGAAAGTTCCTCCGCGATGCCCATGCATCCCTCACTTCATATCCGACAATGAACAGAAGCCGCCCTGTCCCAGGAAAGATCCAAGGACGGGAGCGGCTCCCGCGGTACCACCTCGGTTGACGCATCAGCGTCCACTCATGCGTCGGATTCGACCCGACTTCCCGATAGCGGCGGGACACCGGCTTCCCTACTCGGCCATGATCGGCTGTTCAGGTTGCTGCTGATAGAGTGAACCGTCCGGCGCGTTCTCGAAGCCCTTCCAGTCGATGGGGCTCCGTCCCTGTAGGAACGTAGGTGCCGTTCGCCTCTCCGTCATCGCTTCTCATCATGCGATTGATAGATGAGTTTAGCACACCGCATACGCCTGTCCGTACCC
>DDWT01000019.1:4510-4663 GCA_002347365.1 Actinobacteria bacterium UBA2279 | reverse complement strand
GCCTCCACGGCGGTAGACCACCACATCACCAGCAACGAGCGCGGGCTCCATCGACCCGCCTCGGACATATGTCGCACTGAAGAAGAAGCACCACACGCACAAGGCGACGAGGACTCCGGTAGACGACGCGCGACGTAGCCCCCGGAAACGATG
>DDWT01000019.1:3390-4463 GCA_002347365.1 Actinobacteria bacterium UBA2279 | reverse complement strand
GCAAAGACCATGTTCGTCCGCGTCGCCGGCTCGATCAGCACGGGCGTCGTCTTCAGGGCGTTCATCGGACCTTCGTAGAGCAACGCACCGGCCGCTGTGACCCGACACGTCAACGCGTTGTAGAAGTCCGTGATGCCCATCTTCTTGGCTCCGGTGATCACGACGTTCTCTGCGAGCTGACCGTCATTCACGACCGTGACGATTCGCTGTACCGTTTCGCCGGGCGCAAGCGCGTTCACGGACAGCGCCGCAGACGTCGGCTCTGTGGACACCGACAGCGTGCCGGCCCGGACAACGTTGTCCGGCACCTCCGCCTGATCGGTGAAGTACGCCCCCGCCCCGCACATAGACCACACCAGGGCCATCCCTATGCACAGCCACACCAGTCTTCTCATCGCTCCCCCTCTCGCTTGTGCCGCCGAGGGCTAGCAGCGCGCTTCTACCGGTTCTCCGGCTTGTGGCGATGCTCGCACGCCGAGACTAACGAGGACCGACTGACTCCTTACCAGCTCCGAACAGTCAGCCAACGACGAAGCCCCGCACTCTGGCGGGGCTTCGGGAAGCACAGTCGGCACAACGCTACTATGCGCTGACCTTCTCTTTGACCTGCTCGACCAAAGCGGCGAAGCCGGCAGGGTCATTGACAGCCATGTCCGCGAGGACCTTGCGGTCCAACGGGATCTCGGCCTTCTTCAGGGCGTTCATGAACGTCGAGTAGGACATCCCGCTCAGACGCGCAGCAGCATTGATGCGGACGATCCACAGGCGGCGGATCACTCGCTTCTTGTTGCGGCGGTCGCGGTACTCGTACTGCAGCGAGTGCTGCACCTGCTCCTTCGCTGCGCGGTATGTGCGGCTCTTGGCGCCGTAGTAACCCTTGGCACGTGCCAGAACGGTGCGACGTTTCTTCCTCGCAGTGACTCCACGCTTAACTCTAGGCATCTTCGATCACTCCTCGAGACTGACAGGCCCGGACTAGCCGATGCCTAGATTCTTCTTGATGACCTTCTCATCGGACTTGTGGACCAAAGAGTCCGCTGCGAAGCCACGCTTGCGCTTGGGGCTCTTCTTCT
>DDWT01000019.1:3073-3367 GCA_002347365.1 Actinobacteria bacterium UBA2279 | reverse complement strand
CTTTGTGCGTCTTCATCTTCGGCATGTGTCGCTCCTTCTCGTGCAGCGCGCCCTACTCCGGCGTCGCTTCGGTCTTCTCTTCGGCCTCGACATCGGCCTCGTCATGCTTCTCGCCCTTGACGGGTTCCTTCTTGATCGGCGTCAGCAACATGAACATGTTGCGCCCTTCAAGCTTCGGCGGACTCTCCACCGTGCCGAGTTCAGTCAGCTCTCCGGAGAGCCGCTCAAGAATCGCGAGACCACGCTCGGCGTGAACCATCTCGCGACCGCGGAACATGATCGTGACCTTGACCT
>DDWT01000019.1:0-3068 GCA_002347365.1 Actinobacteria bacterium UBA2279 | reverse complement strand
CGTAGTCGTGCTTGTCGATCTTGGGGCGAAACTTGATCTCTTTGATCTGCACCGTGGTCTGGTGCTTGCGGGCGCGCTTTGCCTTCATCTCCTGCTCGTACTTGAACTTGCCATAGTCCATGATCCGGCACACGGGCGGGTCGGCATTTGGTGCGATCTCAACGAGATCGAGCGCCTGCTCATCTGCGATTCCCATCGCATCCGGCATGTTGAAAATGCCGAGCTGCGCACCGTCCTCGCTGATGAGGCGACATCGCGTCGCACGAATACGATCGTTGATTCTCGGCTCAGTCGTGCTAATGGGCAGCTCACCTCCACTATCGGCGATCACATGGATCGCACCCCTGAAAAGAAAGAACCCGCCGGCTCGGTGCCGTCGGGTACGTCATCCAGCGAATCCTTGTTGGATCCGCTCTTCACGTGACCAGACAGCCGCCTCTTGCGCCGTAAGGTGGGGACCACACTGGCTCTGCCCGGCCGGGGTCCCACTTGTTCTCTATGCGGTTGTAGCTTCGCGAGTATAACTGCGCTACTCGCGGTTGTCCACCGCCGGAGGATCCATCGGAGCGCTCACAGGGAGGTCCACGACGAATCGCGAGCCTTCACCGTACGTGCTCTGTGCATGGAGCGTGCCGCCGAGGTACTCCGCGAGACGACTGCTGATGCTCAATCCCAGGCCCGTGCCGCCGCCATCCTCCTGCCGGCCACGGTAGCTCGTGAATTTCTCGAAGGCGTGCTCGAGTTGCTCGGCAGTCATGCCCTCACCGTTGTCACAAACTGAGAAGGACACCCCTCCATCGATGCCAGTGGCGTCGACGTGCACGGTTCCCCCCGCGGTGAACCTCACTGCGTTCCCGACCAGGTTCCACAGTATCTGCTCCAGCAAGCGCTCGTCGGTGTACAGCTCCAGGCCATCATCAACAGCGCTCAGGAGGGTGACCTCGCCCCGCTCCGCAAGGGGACGGACCCCCTCCAACAACCGTGCGACAAGTGCTCCTGCATCGACCGGGGCACGCCTGACATNNCGAGAATGTCGTTGACGATGGAGAGGAGGTGGCGCCCGGAACGGCCGATCATGTCGATCTGTCGCCTCTGCTCCTCGTTGATGGGACCCGGCAACTCGCGCGTGAGCATGTCCGAGAATCCGATGACCGAGTTGAGCGGCGTGCGAAGCTCATGGCTCATGCTCGTCATGAACTCATCCTTCGCCCGCGTCGCCGCTTCAAGTGCGGTATTCGCCTCGGTCAACTCGTGCGTCCGTTCATCCACCAGGATCTGGAGGTGATTCTGGTACTCCTCGAGTTCTCGCTGTGCTTCGAGCCGGGCGGTGATGTCGTTGATGATCGTGTACAGCAGCGTCTTGCCTTCGAACACGATCGGGGTGGCGTTGATCTCGACATCGAAGATGGTGCCATCCGCTCGTCTGTGACGGAAGTAGCCGATCTGGGCGGATTGCCGAATAGCGTCGGCGATCTGGTCATCTATGGCTTGAGGTGTGTCATCCGCAAGGTCCATGACCCGCATGCGCTTCATCTCATCGATGGGATAGCCGTACAGCGCTTCGGCAGCCGCGTTCGCGTCGACGACCCTCGCGCCATCCGGGTCGACCAGCAACATCGCCGAGTGGCTGCGCCGGAACAGGTTGCTGTACCGCGCCTCGCTCTCGCGCAGCGCGTTCTCGGCGGCGACGCGCTGAGAGATGTCGTGAACGATAGAGTACAGGAGCTGACGCCCCCCGAGCATGATCGGTCCGGTGTAGACCTCTACTTCTGAGATCGCTCCGTCGGCGTGCCTGTGGCGAAACATGAAATACGTTCGATCGCCGGCCGTGACCTTGGCCATCTCCGCGATCACCTGCTCGGGAGTCAGTGTGTTGATGTCGGTGATCTGCATCCGGAGCATCTGGTCGCGAGTCCAGCCATAGTAGGCCGCAGCCGCGTCGTTCGCATCAACGATCGCGGCAGTCGCGGGATCGACGAGCATCATCACGGAGCTACTGCCTTCGAACAGAGAGGTATAGCGCTGCTCACTGCTCTGAAGCGCTCCCCGTGTTCGTTCGTAGTGTGTGATCAGTGCGCCGAAGGCGATGACGAACTCGAATACGGCGCCGATCAGGAAGCCGATCGGGGCGAACCACACCACGCCGCGAAGGAAGGGGTAGTCGAGATTGTGCACCCCCCAGGCAACGAGCGAGAACCCTGTCGCCTTCGCCCAGATCCCCTCGCTGCCGACTTCCCGATACCACAAGATCCCGGCGGCGATGCTCGCGATCCCGCGGAAGCACCATGCGGGACCGTTCGCGTAGACATCGGGCAACCCCAGTCCGGCGCTCGCAATCGTCCATACCGCGATACCAAGACCGAGCCACCGGTGCCATGGGAATCTCCTGCCGCCCGACAGGCTATATGAGCCCTCGAGGAGAAGTGCGCCCGTTACCAGCACGAGCACGTTGCTGAGCGCAGTGAACCACGTGGGATCGCTCGCGTACGTGACACTGATGAGGTCGACGCCGAACCGGATGGTGTAGATCGCCCACGCGGACGCCCACATCCCCAGCCAAGGCTCGTGTTCCCGAACCCACAGGTAGAGGAATACCGCGAACAGAATCGCGCTGCCCGTCATGATGGCTAGAAACGACGGGACCAGCCAGGTCATTGCATCTCCCTTGGGCCGTGCTGCTAGATGGACTCAGATGCTATTCGTTCGACGAAATCCTGAACACTCACAGCTCCGATGTCGCCTGCGGTGCGCTCGCGCACCGCTACCGCGTCAGAGTCCACTTCCTTGTCGCCGATCACGAGCATGTAGGGGACCTTCTGTTGCTGTGCCTTCGCGATCTTGACGCGCATCGGTTCTTGCTCAGCGTACACCTCGACCCGCACCCCTGCGGCTTCGAGTCGCTGCTTGACCGATGCGACATGATCGAGATGCCGGTCTGCGATCGGGATGATGACCGCCTGTACGGGGGCAAGCCACGTCGGGAACGCACCGGCGTAGTGCTCGATCAGTATCCCGAAGAATCGCTCCATGCTGCCGAGGATCGTGCGGTGCAGCATGTACGGCTGCGC